>DATIBC010000023.1:0-89103 GCA_035457725.1 Alphaproteobacteria bacterium
GACCATCAACATCCCGGTCGACCTGGGGTTCGAGGCGTTCAAGGACGTCTACGAGCAGGCGTTCGATCTCGGCTGCAAGGGCTGCACGACCTATCGCCCCAACGAGATCACCGGTTCGGTGCTGTCGGCCGACGCCAAGTCCAAGGACCAGCAGGTCCAGGGCGAGCTGCCGCTGGCGGCGCCCGAATCGAAGTCGCGCGACATCTACGAGGCCGGCGGCGTGGTCTACATGACCCAGCCGCTCGACCGGCCCGAGGCGTTGCCCGGACAGACCTACAAGATCAAATGGCCCGACAGCGAGCACGCGCTCTACATCACCATCAACGACGTGATCCAGGACGGCCGCCGCCGGCCGTTCGAGGTTTTCATCAACTCCAAGAACATGGAGCATTACGCCTGGACGGTGGCGCTTACGCGCATGGTCTCGGCGGTGTTCCGGCGCGGCGGGGACGTATCGTTCGTGGTCGAGGAGCTCAAGGCGGTGTTCGACCCGCGCGGCGGCCAGTGGATGGGCGGCCGCTACGTGCCCTCGCTTCTGGCGGCGATCGGCGAGGTGATCGAGAAACACATGGTCGATATCGGCTTTCTCCAGCAGGGCGAGGCGTCGAGCGAAGCGCGTCCGTTGGCGCTCGCCGCCGGCGCCGCGGCGGGCGCGGAGATTTCGCGGCTTGGCCGCGAGTCGGGAGCCGGCGGCGCCATCGGCATGCGCCAATGTCCGAAATGCGGCAGCCCATCGCTGATCCGCCAGGAGAATTGCGACCTCTGCACGAGCTGCAGCTATTCCAAGTGCGCGTGATCGGGCCGCGCGACCATGGGCTGCGGCTCGCCGGCCGTATCGTAGGGCAATCACCGAAGCAAACGTCTCAGCGTGTTTGGTAGCCCGTCGTCCCTCGATAGGCTCGAGACGAGGGTGCGGGATGAGGGCTCGGAATGAGGAGATCAAGAAGTCCTCACGCTGAGCTCGTCGAAGCGTGAGGACTGTCCCTCCTCGTCCTTCGACAAGCTCGGGACGAGGAGATCAACAAATCCTCACGCCGAGCCCGCATCCTGAGCGGCCGGTGAACGACGAGGCGTGCGACTGGTAAGGCCATATGAGCTTCTACGCCGATCATATCGTCCCCTTGATGATCGAGCTCGCGATGCGCAATCGCGAAATCGCCCGGCGGCGCCCGGAGATCGTGGCCCAAGCGGCGGGCCGCGTGCTCGAACTCGGCGTCGGCTCGGGCTTCAATCTACCGCTCTATCGCGACGTCGTGGGCGTGGTCGGCATCGATCCGAGCGGGCGCCTGATCGAGCGGGCGCGGCGACGCGGCGCCGACGCGGCGGTTCCGATCGAGCTGTACGAGATCTCCGCCGAGACATTGCCGTTCGCCGATGCCAGCTTCGACACCGTGCTATCGACCTGCACGCTGTGCTCGATCGCCGACCTGCCGCGGGCGCTGGCCGAAGCGCGTCGCGTGCTGCGACCCGGCGGCCGGTTCGCCTTTCTCGAGCATGGGCGCGGACCGACGCCGGGACTGCAGCGCTGGCAAGACCGGCTCGACCCGTTATGGACGCGCATTGCCGGCGGTTGTCATATCAATCGGCCGATCGATCGCTTTCTCACCGCGGCGGGTTTTACGATCGAGCGGATGCGCAACGAATTCATTCGTGGACCGCGCACCCATGCTTATCTCTATGTCGGCGCGGCGCGTCCGACCTGAGCGCTTACCTTCGATCACATGAACGCGCCGGACTATTTGCCGTTCGAGGCCGGGCCGTATCGCATGACGCTGGGCCTCAAACCGCTCGATCTCGCCGAGTGGATCGAGATCGACGACACGCTCGCCGCCATCTTGCGCGACAAACGCCGGCTGCTCGCCGCGCGCCACGACGACGTGTTTCACGCCGTGCCGGAATCGGAGGCCGCCGGCGGCGAAGTCGCCGATCTGCTGTGGGATCATTTGCCGCGACGGTTTCCGACGCAATACGCGCGCATGGGCGCGACGTTGTCGCTCGCCGCGACCGGCGAACTGGTCGGTCGCCGTCACCCCGGCCTCCATCCGCTTGATCTCGCGGCGCGCGTCGTCCCGGAGGATCTTTGTCTCCTTGAGGAGCGTGGGTCGGAGCATGTCCTGACCGCGGCCAGCGTCTGCTTTCCTTCGCGCTGGCGGCTCGCCGACAAGATCGGCCGCAGCGTTCGTGACATTCATGGACCCGTACCTGGATACGACGCGGCGATCGGAGCGCCGGTCGATCGTTTCTTCGACCGCCTCGACGTCGGCCGGCCGATGTGGCGGCTCAACTGGACGCTGCTGGACCGCGACGCGCTGTTTCAGCCCAACCCGGCCGAGGCGCGTGAAGTGGCCGCCGAGCGATTCGCCGACGGCGTCTTCCTGCGCGTCGAGCGCCAGACGCTGCGCCGCCTGCCGCGGAGCGGCGCCATCCTGTTCACCATCCGCACCTATGTCCGGCCGCTTGGCGCGCTGCCGTCGACGGCCCGCGCGCGGTTGGGAAATGCACTCGAGGCGTTGCCGGCGTCGATGCGTGCCTATCGCGGGCTAACCCGGTTTGCCGACCGGCTCGCCATTTGGCTGAAGTCGAGCCGCGCCTAGCCGCCCGACCCGCTTTGCAAGTCCAGGAAATTCAGGCATAATCGCGCTTGACCGATCGGTACAATCGGAAGACTGCCATGCCCGCGCCGCTACTATCGAAGGACGAAGTGATTGGCCGTCTGATGCGCGTCTTTCGTACTTTCGGCTACAGCGGCGCCACGCTCGCCCGCATTTCGGAGGCGACCGGACTGGGGAAAGCGAGTCTTTATCATCACTTCCCCGGCGGCAAGGAGGATATGGCGCGCGCCACGCTCGATCGCGTCGAGTCGACGGTACGCACCTTCGTGGTCGACGAGCTGCGTAAGCCCGGAGCGCCGGCGGACCGTTTGGCGCGGATGCTCGCCAATCTCGACGAGCTTTATTGCGGCGGCCGCGAGCGTTGCATCCTCGGCAACCTGACGATGAGCGAGGCACGCGAGCAGTTCCAAGCGCAGCTCAAGCACGTTTTCAGGCTGTGGATCGACGCGCTTACCGAATTGGCCCGTGAGGCGGGAGTTCCGGAGCGTGACGCCGCCGAACGGGCCGAACAGGCGGTGCTGGAAATCCAGGGCGCGCTGATCCTCTCGGCCGCGCTCCAGACCCGCCAGCCGTTCCGCCGTATCGTCGAATCGCTGCCGAAAAAGCTGCTGGGCGCGAAGGCATCGGCCTAAACGTCGATCGCCTTGACAGCCAGCCGCGTTGCATTTTATTGTACCGAACGTTCGGTCCAACAGCCGACGCGCAGGCGCTGCGATAACGGGTAGCGGCTGGACGCGATCGGCGCGGGCCGACGAGCACCCCGCGCGGACCACTGCGCGGAGCATCGAACACAAAGGAGCATCCAGAATGATCAAATCGTTTTTTGGCCGCGCGGTGGCGATCGCTGCGATGGTCGTCGCGGCTGGCCTGTGGGCAGACGCCGCACTGGCCGTCAGCAAGACCGGTGGCGAGTACAACACACTTTACGCCGGGCTTGGCGCCAAGGGTTACGACCCGGTCGCCTATCACACGACCGGGAAAGCGACGCCGGGTTCGGACAAGATCACCCAGGATTGGAAGGGCGTCACCTGGCGGTTCGCCTCGGAGGACAACAAGAAGCTGTTCGTCGGCAGTCCGGAAAAATACGCCCCGCAATACGGCGGCTTCTGCTCCTGGGGGGTCGCCCAGGGCAGGCTGTTCGACGTCGATCCGGTTAACGGCTGGAAGATCGTCGACGGCAAGCTCTACATGAACTTCAACGCCGACATCCTGAAGCTGTTCGAAGCCGACACCTCGAATTTGCTGAAGAAGGCGGCCACCAACTGGCCCGGCCTCAACCAGTAGTCTTGACGAGCTAGGCCGCCTCTTGCCTCAGATGCGGCCGCTTCGCGGGCGGTTTGGCCGGCGATTCTGTCACCCTTCGCCGGTCAGGCCGTCCGCGCTTTTACCGCCCGCAGCAGCTCGTGCAAGCGTCGGTCGGGGATACCAAGCTGATCTAGATGCTTGACCGTGTTTTCGAGGTAGGCCCGCGCTGCGCCCCGCTGGCCGTGGCCCTGCAGAATTAGCTCCGCCGTCCGCTCGAGCGTCAGTTTTCCGGCGTAGTGCTTGTGCCGCCGATTGATGACGAAGGCGCGGCCGCGCACCGGGCCGGTGGCGATGTCGATGGTGACGCTCCGGCAGCTGTACGAGTTGTTCATCATCTCGCGATCCCACAGATACGCCATGACGCGATCGTGATTGGCGGCGGCGACGCGATAAGCGATGCCGCGACACGCCCCGCCGCGATCGAGCCCGAGAACCAGCCCAGGTTTCTCGGGCGTTCCGCGATAACGCGTCGAATAAAGGCAAAACGCGCGATGGTAGCCCTTGAGCAGGGCCGGCCGGGCTTCCTCGAATGGAAAACCGGGATCCCACATCAACGAACCGTATGCGAACAGCCACAGATCGCCGCCATCTGATGGCGGAGGACAGGCATCCAGCTCAGCTCGATGCGTACCGGCGTTCATTCGCGTTCCGCCCTCACCCACGCTGCACCATCGCCACGCCGACGGCAGCGATCGCCATTCCGGCGAGCGCCGCCGGACCCAACGTTTCGCCGAGAAGAAGCCACGCGAACAAGGCGGCGAACGGCGGCACGAGATAAAACAGGCTCGCTACCTTGGCGGCGGCGCCATGACGGATCAGCCAGTAGAGCAGGCTGACCGCGCCGAGCGATAGGACCACCGATAACCAAGTGAGGGCGGCGATGAACTGCCAAGTCCAATCGACCTGCATCTGCTCCAACGACACGGCGAGCGGCAACATTATGGCGCCGGCGGCCGCGTATTGGATCACCGCGCCGGTGCGCATGTCGGCGTGTGCGCTGAAACGCTTCTGGTAAAGCGTTCCGGCGGTGATACCCAGCAGTGCTAGAACCGAAAGCATCACCGCCCCAAACGTGCCGCGATCGAACGCCAACTTGTCGGCGAGGACCATGGCCACGCCGGCCAGGCCAAGTCCGAGCCCGAGCCATTGGCGGGCGTTGACCCGCTCGCCCAGCAGCGGGCCGACCATGGTGGCGGTAAGCAAGGGCTGGATGCCGACGATCAGCGCGCTCAGTCCCGCCGGCAGTCCCCGATCGAGCGAGGTGAACACGCCGCCGAGATAGGCGCCATGCATGAGGAGGCCGACGACG
The DNA here is from genome assembly GCA_035457725.1 of Alphaproteobacteria bacterium. Classification (GTDB taxonomy): domain Bacteria; phylum Pseudomonadota; class Alphaproteobacteria; order CACIAM-22H2; family CACIAM-22H2; genus DATFES01. The sequence continues at coordinate 5,227 of DATIBC010000023.1, forward strand.
GCGATGTGCCCGACGGCCGCCCAGCTTCGCGGCCACGGCGCGCGAACCAGCGCGACGACCGCCAGCATCAGCAGCGTGACCACGCCGAACCGCAACGCGAGGAAGGTCAACGGCGGAGCGAAAGGCAGTCCCGCCTTGCCGGCGATGAATCCGGTCGCCCACAACACGACGAATATCGCCGGTGCAATCGCCGTCGCGAGGAAGGGCGATGCCGACAGCGAAGTCGAAGACCTGGCGTAATGCGGGGCCATCGAGGGCGGCGGGCTCCAATCCGAAATGTCGGGCGAGAATAGCGACGCGCCACGTCGGCGCAAGGTTGGACCTGGCGCCGTCCGCCCGGCGCATGACGGCGATACGGCGGGGGCGAAGCGTCGGTTCGCCAGGCTTTTCGTCGTCGCTGCCCTCGCCTATAACCTCCCCGTCGTGCGCCGAATCTCCGTCATCGTACTCGCAGTGCTCGCTGTCGCCGTCGCTGCGTGGTCGGCGTTTTGGCAGCATGCCGCCGGCGACATCGAGCAGCGCCTTGCCGCATGGGCGGACAAGCAGCGCGCCGCTGGAATGACGGTCGAGCATGGGCCGGTCGAGGTGAGCGGATATCCGTTCACCTGGCGCGTCGAGGTCGCCGACCCACGGCTCGCCGGCGTCGGCGCCACGCAATGGGCGTGGCGCGGCGAGCGCGTGGTGCTCGATCTTCGCCCGTGGGCCATCCGCACCGTGCCCGCGGCGTTTCCCGGCGTTCACATGCTTGCCGCCGGGACTGGGGACATGGCCCGCAGCTTCGTGCTGTCGGCGGCCCGGCCGGAAGGGCGCTTCGAACTCGATGGCACGGGAAAGCTGGCCCTGCTTGTTCTCGATCTCGAATCGGTCGTGGTCCGCGAGCCGCCCTCGCCGTCGATAACCAGGGTCGGCCGCGCCGAGGTGCGTATTCGACCGTTTCGCGGCGTGAGCGAGGCGGATTACCGCACCGACACGCTCGGTTCGGCGCTGCGCTTGGTCGATGTCGCGCTCCCCGAGCGTCCGTCGAACGGCCTCGGTCAGACGATCGCCCATGCCGAGCTCGACACCAGCTTCAAGGGTCAGTTGGCTCCGGGTCCGCTCGCCGATTCGGTCGCTCGTTGGCGCGATCAAGGCGGCGTCGTCGAGATCAACCGGCTGGCGCTGGCCTGGGGACCGCTCGATGTCGACGGCGATGGGACGGTCACCCTCGACGCGCTCAATCGGCCGCTCGGCGCGTTCACCATGCGCGTGCGCGGATACAACGAAACCGTCGACGCTGTGGCGGCGGCCGGGCTCATCCGCCCGCGCGAAGCGGCAGGCCTGAAGGTCGCGCTCAATCTTTTCGCGCGTCCCGGCCAGAACGGCGGCCCCGCGCAACTCACCGTGCCCCTCTCCGCCCAGGACGGCCGGTTGTTGGTGGCAGGATTCAACCTGACTCGGCTCGACCCGATCGATTTTCGTTAACCTGAGGCGCCGCTCAGTCTTGCTTGGCGGCGATGATCGAGCGGCGCAGCCGGCGCGCGCGCGTGAACACATCTTGCAGCGTCTTGCCCTCGCCAGCGCGAATTGCCTTCTGCAACAGCGCGATGTCTTCGTAGAGCCGGCCCATCATCTCGAGCACCGCCTCGCGATTGTGCAAGAAGACGTCGCGCCACATCACCGGATCGGAGGCGGCGACGCGGGTGAAATCGCGGAACCCACCGGCGGCAAACTTGATCACTTCAGCCTTGAGATGCGCCTCGAGATCGTTGGCAGTGTTGACGATGGTGTAGGCGATGAGGTGCGGAACGTGGCTGGTGATTGCCAGCACGAGGTCGTGATGCGCGGCGTCCATCGTCTCGACGCGCATGCCGGCGCGCCGCCATAACTCGGCGACGCGCCGGACGGCGCGCGCCGAGGCGCGCTTATCCGGCGTCAGGATGCACCATCGTCCGGCGAACAGTTCGGCGAAGCCCGCCTCCGGACCCGAATTCTCGGTGCCCGCGACTGGATGGCCGGGAACGAATTGCGCGCCCTTCGCGATATGCCGGCCGAGGGTGTCGATGGCGGCCTGCTTGACCGAGCCGACGTCGCTCAAGATCGCGCCCCGCCCGAGCTTGGGCCCGATGGCGCGACCCAACGCCGCGTAGCTGGAAATCGGCGTGCAGACGATGACGAGGTCGGCCCCTTTCGCGGCGAGGCCAGCGTCGCCGGTCACCGCGTCGGCCAAGGCCAGCGTTTTGAGCTTACGCCGCACCGCGGCGCTGGCGTCGCAGCCGACGATCCGCCGCGCCAGGCGTTCGCGCCGGATAACGCGCGCGAGCGAAGAGCCGATCAGCCCGACGCCGACGATGGCGACGGTGTCGAACAGCGGTGCACGCGCAAGCGCGCTCATTTCAGGAACTCGGCCAACGCCGCGACGACGGCGCGCATTTCATGCTCGAGGCCGACGGTGATGCGTAGATGATTGGGCAGGCCGTAATTGGCAACCGCGCGCGGTATGATTCCGCGCGCATTAAGGAAGGCGTTGGCTGCTGCGGCGCTCTTGGGACCGGAGGCGGGAAATTCGACCAGCACGAAATTGCCGACGCTCGGCACCACGTTCAAGCCGAGCGACGCCAGTTCTCCGGCAAGCCACGGCAACCACATGTCGTTATGGGCACGGCTTGCATCGCTGTGCGCCAGGTCGTCGAGCGCCGCGACGCCGGCGGCTTGCGCGGCGGAGCTGATGTTGAACGGCCCGCGGGTGCGATTGAGTACATCGGCCACCGCCACGGGACAATAGGCCCAGCCGAGCCTGAGGCCGCCGAGCGCGAAAATCTTCGAGAAAGTGCGCGTCATGACGACATTGTCGCGGGCCTCGACCAGCTCCTGACCCGACGAATAATCGTTGCGCGTCACGTATTCGGCATAAGCCGCGTCGATCACCAGCAGCGCGTGTGCCGGTAATCCGGCGCGCAGCCGCGCAAGCTCGCCCGGCGGGAGAAAAGTGCCGGTCGGATTGTTGGGATTGGCAAGGAAGCATAGCTTGGTTTTGTCGCTCGCGCTCGCCAGCAGCGAATCGACGTCGGCGCGATAGTCCTTCTCGCGCGCTTTCACCGGCGTCGCTCCGGCGCTGAGCGCGGCGATCGGATACATGACGAAGCCGTATTCGCTGTACAGCACCTCGTCGCCGGGGCCGGCATAGGCGCGGGCGAGAAGCGCGATCAGTTCATCCGAACCGGCGCCACAGACGATGCGCGCCGCATCGAGGCCGAACCGTTTGGCGAGCGCCGCACGGAGCGCGACGGCGCCGCCGTCGGGATAGCGATGCAGTTGTCCGCTCAGTCCTTCGTAGGCCGCGATAGCGCGCGGACTGGGGCCGATCGCGCTTTCGTTCGAGGAAAGCTTGATCGGCTTGGCGTTGCCGGGCAGCGACGATTTACCGCCGACATAAGGCTCGATCGACAGGATTCCGGGTCGCGGTACGGGCGTGGTCATGAGCGTCGAATCTACCGATGCTCGCCGTCGCTCAACTCGCCGCTCGCGGCGGTGGCACCGCGTAGCCGCCAAGCGACCGCGCGCTGATCGCCCCCTCGCCGAGTTTGGCCACGAGGGCCGCGAGCGCCGGCGATCCGTCGCCGCAATAAGGGTCGACCTCGATGAGTTGCTGGCGCGGCGCTCCCGACGGAAGCTCCCGCGCCGCGCCGCCCGCGAAGCTGATCGGCCGTAAGCCGACCGCTTCGAGCGCCGCCGTCAACCGCGCCCGGCTCGCATCGCCGCTGATCTCGACCAAAAGGTATCCGCGATCTTCGCCGGTCGGCTCGAATGGCTGGCAGCCAACAACCAGCGCTTCGTCGCTCTCGCCATCCGGCGCGAACGGCAAGCGCGCCAGAATGTGCAAGGGGTTCGGGCGCTCACCCGCCAGATGGCGCCACCAAGCGTCGCCATCCCCGTCGTCGTCGCCGGGAATCGGCACCACACCAACAAGCGCCAGCCCGTCGCTGACCGCGGCCAGGACCGGCCCCACGGCAGGAAACGGCAGTAACGGGGTCATCGCGCCGAAGTGATCATGGGCCAGCCGTTCGCAGCCATTGCCGACCTTGGGCGCGACAACGGCGACCTTGAAGGGCGCCTGCAGGCGGACCGTCGCCGAAATGATTTCGCGCCATAACCCCGCGACGAAGCGCGGCGGCAGCCGGCCCGAGTGGCGGCGTAGCAGGCGGCGAATGATCAGCGCCTCGCGCCCCGGATGGTAGATCTGCGATCCGTTGTCGCCCTTGGCGGTCCGTACCCGATCGGCGAGCGCCGCGCGACGCAGCAGCAGATCGTGCATGGCGTCGTCGATCGCATCGATCTCGTGGCGAAGCGCGTCAAGAAGCTCGTCGGGGGAGGGCATGGCGGAGCGAGGAGAGCGCAAGGCGGATAAGCCATACCGGCCTCGGCCGGCAAAATCAAAGCAAAACGCCGCCGCGGCGACGCGCTCGACGACGGGGCAACGGTCGGCCGACGCGGCCTTGCAACCCGGGCGGTGCTGATGCAAGTTTGCGGTCCGTTCGCGCCGGCCGACGACGGCCGGGTTGTCCTCATCGGGAGAATCCATCGCCGTGAGTCGCGCGGCCGACTAGGGCACCTGCGTCACATGAACACTCTGCCGCGCTCCGATACGATGCCAATCGACTCCGATGCCGCCGCGCGCGGGCGCGAAGGTCGACGACTCGAGATCCCGGCAAGCACGCCGCTACGCCTCGACTCCGGCGTGACGCTGGCGCCTTTTACCCTCGCCTACGAGACCTATGGCACGCTCAACAGCGCCAAATCGAACGCCATTCTCGCTTGCCATGCGCTGAGCGGCGACCAGTTCGTGACTGGCGTTCATCCGATCACCGGCAAGCCCGGCTGGTGGGAAACCACGGTCGGACCGGGCCTCGTCCTCGACACCGACCGCTATTTCATCATCTGCGCCAACGTGCTCGGCGGCTGCATGGGGACGACCGGGCCGCGCGAGATCAACCCGGCGACCGGCGAGCCGTGGGGCCTCGCGTTTCCGGTGATCACCATCGCCGATATGGTGCGCGCCCAAAAGCTGCTGATCGACCACCTCGGAATCGAGAAACTTTTTTGCGTCATCGGCGGTTCGATGGGCGGAATGCAGGTGCTGCAGTGGGCCGCCGCATACCCGGAACGCGTGTTCAGCGCCGTGCCGATCGCCACCGCGGCGCGCCATTCGGCGCAGAATATCGCCTTTCATGAAGTCGGCCGCCAGGCGATCATGGCCGACCCGGATTGGCGCGGCGGCGACTATCAGTTGCACGGCGTGCGGCCGCAGCGCGGCTTGGCGGTGGCGCGGATGGCGGCGCACATCACCTATTTGTCGGAAGCGGCGCTCCATCGCAAGTTCGGCCGCAGCCTGCAAGATCGCAAGCAACTCTCCTTCGGCTTCGATGCCGATTTCCAGGTCGAGAGCTATTTGCGCCACCAGGGCTCGGCCTTCGTCGAGCGCTTCGACGCCAATTCCTATCTCTACATCACCCGGGCTTGCGACTATTTCGATCTCGCGGCGGAATACGACGGCGCGCTCGCCAACGCCTTTCGCGGCACCAAGACGCGCTTCTGCCTTATCTCCTTCACCTCCGACTGGCTCTATCCCACCGCCGAAAGCCGCGCAATCATGCACGCGCTAAACGCCGTCGCCGCCAACGTCAGTTTCGTCCAGATCGAGACCGACAAAGGCCACGACGCCTTCTTGCTCGACGAGCCGGAGTTTTTCGCCACTCTTTCCGGCTTCCTTCGCGGCGCCGCCGAGCATCGAGGCCTCGAGCGTCCATGAACCCTAACGCGACGGCGCGCGACGCGCGCCGGTCGATCCGCGTCGACCTGCAAATCATCGCCGACAACATCCGCCAGGGAACGCGGGTGCTCGACGTCGGTTGCGGCGAAGGCGAACTGCTCGAATACCTAAACGATTTCAAACAGGTAGACGCCCGCGGCATCGAGCTTTCGCAGGCCGGCGTGAACGCCTGCGTGTCGCACGGGCTGTCGGTCATACAAGGCGACGCCGACACCGATCTCAAGGATTATCCGTCCGATTCGTTCGACTACGTCATCCTGTCGCAAACCCTGCAGGCGGTGTTCGATCCTGCCGGCGTGCTGCGCCAATTGGTCCGCATCGGCAAGCGCGCCATCGTATCGTTTCCCAATTTCGGCGTCTGGCACATTCGGCTGAAGCTGCTGGCGCAGGGCCGCATGCCGGTGACCGATTCGCTCGTCCACGCTTGGTACGAGACGCCGAATATCCACCTCTGCACCATCCTCGACTTCGTCGAACTCTGTCGCGTGCTCGACATCACGATCGAGGAAGGGATGGTGCTCGACGCCAAAGGCCGGCCGCGCGCCCTTCGCGCACCGGGGTTTCTCGCCAACTTGCTCGGCGAGCAGGGGCTTTTCGTCTTGAAGCGCGCGGCGGCGGACACGGCTGGTAACGCGGATTGAGTCGCGCCGGCCTAGCGGCCCTGATAGTTCGCCGCCTGCGGCACCGGCAGCGCCCGCAGGCGCTTTCTCGGCGCCGCCCGCACCAAGGTCGGCGCGTAGAGCTGCTTCGACGCCTCGACGATGACCACGCCGGCGAACCGCGGGAAAAGCCGCGCCCCGACCCGCTCCCACGCGCCGGCCGAAGTCAGCAGCACGCGCGAGGCAAAGGGCGGCATGAACAAAGCCGAGCGGGTGGCAAGCGGCGTGAACAGATTGTCGCGCAACAGGCGCGATAGCTGGTTCGCCGTGTAAGGATGGCCGTAGCCGAAGGGAGTGCGGTCGAGCCGCGCCCACAGTCCGCGCCGGTTTGGAGCGACGATCAGCAAGCGCCCACCGCCCGCCATCACCCGCCAGATTTCACGCAAAAATGGGCGCAACTGCTCGGCGTGCTCCAACGCGTGCACCAGGATCACCCGGTCGACCGACATGTCGGTGAGCGGTAGATCGGATTCTTCGACCAAGCTCGTTGTGTTGGGACCTTCGGGCGGCCAGTGCAGCACCCCCTGGGGCGCCGGCATGAAAGCCAGTACGCGTTCCGCCTCGCCGAGATAGGAACGAAGGTAGGGCGTCGCATAACCGAGCCCGAGCACGCGCTGGGCGCTGAGATCGGGCCAGATTTGGCGGACATGGCGGCGAATCGTCCGCCGCGTCGCGTGGCCCAGCGCCGAATCGTAGAAATCGCGCAGATCGATGACGTCGGCCACCATCGCAGTCGGGTTCCGCGTTGAAGGCTAAATGCTTGATCGACGGAATAGTTTAGCACAACCGGGTCCGCCGCTAGGGCATTGCATGAGACTCGGCTAAAGTGCCGCGTCGCGCCGATGGCCGCGGCGAAACACGAAGGAAGCCGGGTACGTGGAGCTGATCAATCAGATCATTCTCATCGGCGCGCTGCTGATCGCGCTCAGCATCCTCGCTGGGATGTTCTCCTCGCGCATCGGCGCGCCGTTGCTGCTGGTTTTCCTCGGCCTCGGAATGCTGGCCGGCGAGGATGGGCCGGGCGGCATCGAGTTCAACGATTTCAGCCTCACCTTCCTCGTCGGCAGCGTGGCGCTGGCCATAATCCTGTTCGATGGCGGGCTGCGCACGCCGCGCTCGGTGTTCCGAATCGCCATGTGGCCGGCGCTTAGTCTGGCGACGGTTGGCGTCATCGTGACCGCCGTGATCGCCGGCGCGGCGGCGGTCGTGGCGCTCGGCCTCAGCCCACTTGAAGGATTACTGGTCGGCGCCACCGTCGGATCGACCGATGCTGCGGCGGTGTTCCTCCTCTTGCACACCCGCGGGACGGAAATCCGCAAGCGGGTGAGCGCCACGCTCGAGGTGGAATCGGGCGCTAACGACCCGATGGCGGTATTCCTTACGATCCTCTGCGTCGAGTTGATCGCGCATCCGAAGACAGAAGTGTCATGGGAGGTGATCGTATTCTTCGTCCAGCAGATGGGCGGCGGCGCGATCATCGGCGCGGCGGGCGGGTTCTTCCTGCTGTGGCTCATCAACCGCGTCCTGATCGCCGCCAGTCTCTATCCAATCCTCGCTGCCGCGATGGCGCTCAGCATCTACTCGGGCGCCCAACTCGTCGAGGCCAGCGGCTTCCTCGCCGTCTATCTTGCGGGACTCGTGCTCGGCAATCACCGCCATCGCGCGCAACAGGTCATCAGCCGGTTTCATGACGGTCTCGCCTGGCTGTCGCAAATCGTCATGTTCTTGATGCTTGGTCTGTTGGTAACGCCGACGAGCCTGGGGGCCGATCTTTTCGGAGCGCTGATCATCGCCGCGGCGCTGATCTTTATCGCTCGGCCGGTGGCGGTGTGGCTTTCGCTCTTTCCATTCAAGTTTGACTGGCAGGAGCGCGCCTTCATTGCCTGGGTCGGATTGCGCGGCGCGGTGCCGATCTTCCTCGCTTCGATTCCGCTGATCTCAGGGCTGCCGAACGCATTGCTTTATTTCAAGGTCGCTTTCGTCGTCGTCCTCGCTTCGCTGCTGATCCAGGGCTGGACGGTAACCCGCGCAGCGCGCTTCCTCGGCCTCGAGTTGCCGCCGCCGCCCGAGCCGATCGAGCGACGCGAAATCGAGCTGTCGCCGACCTCCGACCGCGAGGCGGCGAGCTGGCGCGTCGCGCTGGGCAGTCCGGCGCTTAAGCATCTCTATCCGAATCTGCCGCTGCCCAAGCGCACGCGCATCATAGCCGTCATTCGCGACGGCACGGTGATGAACCGGCAGTCCCTCGAAAAGCTCGAGCCCGACGACTACGTGATCGCGCTGGCGCCGCCCGAGCACGTCATCACGCTCGATACGCTGTTCTCGACCGAGCAAATCCCGCGGCCAGAGGGGGGGCCCGATCTCGGCGAGTTCGTCTTCACCGCCGAGGTGCGGCTCGGCGCGCTGTGCGCCATGTACGGCGTACCGTTCGAGCCTCTCGACCGCGACAAGACACTCGCCGATTTCATGAACCAGCGCCTCGAGGGCGCGATCGCCGTCGGCGAGCGGGTCAAGATCGGCGATATCGAGCTTATCGTCCGCGAGACGACCCGCGACAAGATCGCCAAGGTCGGCCTCGAGATCGAACCCGCCGCAGAACGTACGCCGATCATGCGACTTTGGCGCCGCTTGCGCGGCTATATGCCCGAGAGGACCTGAGGAGAGGAAGCCCTCGGACCGCGACCGAGGGTGACGCGTTTCCTGGTGGCATTCGACGCATGACAGAGCTTGCGGACGATCGTGCGAAAGCGAAGATCGGCCCTTCCCTCGCTTGGCCTGACGCGGTAAACCACCCCCATGACGCTTGAAATTCAGCCCGTGCCCTGCCTGACCGACAATTACGCCTGGCTGCTGCGCGAACCGTCGAGCGGGGCGGTGGCGATCGTCGACCCGTCGGAATCGCGGCCGGTGATCGCGCGCCTCGACGCGCTCGGCTGGCGGCTCAGCCATATCCTTAACACGCATCACCATCCCGACCATGTCGGCGGCAACCTCGAGCTCAAGGCGCGCTACGAGGCGACAATTGTCGGGCCGCGCGCCGATCGCGCGCGCATTCCAGGAATCGATGTCGATGTCGCCGAAGGAGAGATCTATGCGCTAGGCGCGGCCAAGGCGCAGATATTCGATATCCCCGGGCACACGCGCGGGCATATCGCGTTCTGGTTCGTCGATTCGAGTGCTCTTTTTTGCGGCGATACCTTGTTCCTGATGGGCTGCGGTCGCCTGTTCGAGGGCACGCCGGCACAAATGTGGAATTCGCTCTCGAAGCTCCGGCGCTTACCCGACGATACGCGCGTCTATTGCGGACACGAGTACACGCAGTCGAACGCGCGCTTCGCGCTGAGCATCGATCCGACCAACGCGACGCTGCGCGCCCGCGCGGGCGAAGTGGCGCGGTTGAGGGACGCGGGCGCGCCAACGGTTCCAGGCACGCTCGGCGAGGAACGGGCGACCAATCCCTTCCTGCGCGCCGACGCGCCGGAACTCGCCGCGGCGGTCGGTCGTCCGGCCAACGATCCCATCTCCGTGTTCGCCGAAATCCGCGCTCGCAAGGATCGATTCTAGAACGATCGTCCGAGGAACGCCCGATACATGAAGCTCTATTTTTCCGCCGCCTCGCCGTATGTCCGGAAGGTGCGGGTGACGGCCATCGAGACCGGGCTCGACGCCAAGATCGAGCTCGCGCCGATCACCGTCGACCCAACCAAGCCCGACCCGTCCTATGGCGCGGAGAATCCGCTCTACAAGGTGCCCACGCTTGTGACCGATGGCGGCGAAGTCCTCTACGATTCGCCGGTTATTTGCGCCTATCTGGACTCGCTCCACGACGGCGCGAAGCTGATTCCGCCGTCGGGAGGCGCCCGCTGGCAGGCGCTACGCCTCGAGGCGCTCGCCGACGGCATGATCGAGGCCGGGCTATCGATCCGCTACGAACTGCTGTTGCGGCCGGAGGACAAGCGGTCGGCCGCGTGGATGGCCGGCCAAGCCGCAAAGGTCAACACCGGGCTCGATTCGCTCGAGCGCGATATCGAGCAGCTCGCCGGGCCGCTTACTATGGGGCAGATCGCCGTCGCCTGCGCGATCGGTTGGCTCGACTTCCGCAAGCCGGTCGGCGATCCACTCGATAAACGGCCCAATCTGGCGTCGTGGTACCGCCAGTTCCTCAAGCGGCCGTCGATGGCGGCGACCATGCCGCAGGGATGAGCGGCGGCGCGCACGCGATCGTCACGGCCAAGGACGTTATCGCGCGCCTGGATCTCCGACCGCACCCCGAAGGCGGCCATTATCGCGAGACGTTCCGCGACGCACCGCAAGATGGCGGCCGCGGCGCGATCACCGCCATTTATTATCTTCTCGCCGCCGGCGAACGGTCGCACTGGCATCGCATCGATGCCGTCGAGATCTGGCATTACTATGCCGGAGCGCCCCTCGAGCTGGCGCTGTCGGCCGACGGCGAGTCGACGACATTGCATACGCTCAGCGCCGATCTCGCCTCAGGCGCGCGTCCGCAACTCGTCGTTCCAAAGGGGTGTTGGCAATCGGCGCGGAGTCTCGGCGCCTGGACTCTCGTCGGCTGCACGGTCGCTCCCGCCTTCGCGTTCCAGGGCTTCGAGCTGGCTCCGCGCGAATGGTCGCCTGGCGCGGCGCAGGGCGGCGGCTGAACAAGCGGGCCGTTCGCGCCGACCGAGCGGGTCGTGTCGTCGATCTCCTTTTCGATTTCGGAGCTGAGCGCCTTTACGGCGCGCTCATTGCGGATTACGCGCCGTGATGACCCAAGAACTGGACTCCATGACAACGCCCTCGTCGGTAACGAACGGCGCGATCGCTTCGCCAAGCGCGGCCTCGATCTCGGCGCGGCGTTCCTCGGCGAGTCGACCCGCCTCGCGAAAAACTTCCCCCGCCGGGCCGAGTGCAAGTTGAAATTCGATCGAATCCCAAGCCGTTTTGCCGACCAGCACCGGCGCGTCGACTCGCTTGAAAATGGCATCGATATAGCCGGCGCTTTTCAACATGCCTGTCACCGTCTCCTGGTTCGACATCGAGAACGGCCCCGGGCCGCAGGTTCTTCCGTTCTCGCCTGGAGGCGGCAGAAACCGGAGAACGACATCCTTCGCCATCCCTAGCCAGGGATTGGCGTCGATCGCCCGCCAGACGATCATCGTCATGACGCCTCCGGGCCTGAGCGCAGCCCGCATGTTGCGCAGCCCACGAACCGGATTCTCGAAGAACATGGTTCCAAAGCGCGAGAAGAGGAAGTCGTTCTCCGGCGCAAAGCCATAGGTCTGCACATCGCCTTCGATGAAGGTCACGTTGGAGCAGCCCGCCTTCGCGGCGTCCTCGCGCGCAATTTTCAAGAATGCCTCGCAACAATCGATCCCCGTCACGCTTCCGCGCGAACCCACGCGCCGCGCAAGTTGGATTGCCGTGTCGCCGAAGCCGCAACCGACATCGACGACCTTGTCGCCCGTTCTGACCGGCAGCGACGGGAAAACTGCGGCGCTATGATGCGTCAGTCCATCGACCAATACATGTTTGTAGCGGATGAATTTCGGGACGAGGATCTCGTTCCAGAAGTCGACGAATTCGCGGCTTGGATCGGTTGGATCGCTGATCTGGGCGACGCTCATTGCAAATTCCCTCCGCTGATCGAGCGTGTCGAGTACGCAACGCTCGAGGCTCCGTCCAGCCTATCGCAGCTTACGCCTGCTGTGCGACCCCGATTTTCCGCGCGTCGACGACATCATCGCCTGGGCCGCAAGAAATGGGCGTCGAGGCGGTGCAAGATCGTGAATCGCTCGCCGGCGATCTCGCGAAGCAGCGCATCGTGCGCGGCGTCAAACGCGGCAACGGTCTCCTCGCAAAGCGCGGCGCCGATCCCGCGGCACGCGCGAATGCGCCCGCGCCAGCTTTCGCGGGTGAATGGGATGGCCTCGTCGTACCAAAACATGGCGACGAGCGCGAATTCGCCCACCGCCCATTGTGGCATCGGCGGCACGGCGCCGGCCCAATCGCCCGCCGTCCATTTCGGATTGAAGCGCAAGACGAGTTCCTCGCTCGCCCGGGCAATGGCGTCCTCGCGCGGCAGCCATGAGAAATGCGACGTCACCAGCAGGCCGTCGGGTACCAGCAGGCGCTTCACTTCGGCGATGGCGCGCATCGCATCGAAATAGAGCCAGCACTGATTGGCGGTTACGACGTCGAAGGAGGCGGCCGGTAAGCCGGTGTCCTCAGCGGGCGCGCATGCGAATTCGATATCGAGCCGTTGCACCGTGGCGAGGCGCCCGGCTGTCGCGATCTGGTTGGCCGAGATATCGACGCCGGTGACGATCGCTCCTTCACCGGCGAATTTTCGCGCCAAGACACCGGTTCCCGTGCCAAGATCGAGAATCCGCTGACCGTGCAATCCGACGCCGAGCGCGCGAAGGCGCCGATAGAAGCTCTCCGGCGGGCCAGGACGGAAACTCGCGTAATCGTCGGAAGTTCTTCCCCAGTCGATGGTCCGGCCGGGGTCGATCGATTTGATGCCGTGCATGACAACCGCATACCGTTGAGACGCCGGCGGCGTCACCGAACCTCGCCGCCGGCGCCAACCATGCGAGGGTACGAACGCGGGGTCAATACATGTGCTGACCGCCGTTGATCGACAGTGTCGAACCGGTGATGAATCCTCCGTCATCGGAGACCAGGAACAGCACGCCGCGGGCGATCTCGGAGGCCTTGCCGAGACGACCGACGGGAATTCGCGCGACGATCTTCTCGAGCACGTTGGGCGGGACGGCGCGGACCATTTCGGTATCGATGTAGCCGGGCGCGATGGCGTTGACCGTGATGCCCTTCGCCGCCCCCTCTTGCGCCAGCGCCTTGGTGAAGCCGTGGATTCCCGACTTCGCCGCCGCATAGTTGACCTGCCCGTATTGGCCGGCCTGGCCGTTGATCGAGCCGATATTGACGATGCGGCCGAAATTGCGCTCGCGCATGCCCTCGATCACGCACCGGCTCATGTTGAAGCACGAGGTGAGGTTGGTTTGGATGACCGCGTTCCATTGCTCGAAGCTCATGCGATGAATGGTGGTGTCGCGCGTGATCCCGGCGTTGTTGACCAACACGTCGATCGGGCCGAGATCGGCGACGACCTTCTTGACGCCGTCCTCGCACTGCTTGAAGTCGGAGACGTCCCATTTATAGGCTGGAATGCCGGTCTCCTTGGTGAACGCCTTGGCGACCTCGTCGTTGCCACCGTAGTTCGCCGCCACTTTGTAACCCGCCTGCTTGAGGCCGAGCGAGATTGCCGCGCCGATGCCGCGCGTACCGCCCGTCACGAGTGCGACGCGTCCTGCCATGTCCGTTCTCCCCCGTTTATCTTCGCTGATGCATGGAGCGCCCGCCGGCGGCCCAGAACCGCCGGCGCGACCGTATTCTCTCCGCTGCTGCCATGTGAGTCGAAGCTCGCCGCGTGCGGACCTAGGCGCGTTCGACGCACATCGCAATGCCCATTCCGCCGCCAATGCACAGCGTCGCCAGGCCTTTCTTGGCGTTGCGCTTCTGCATCTCATAAAGCAGCGTGACCAGCACTCGCGCCCCCGACGCGCCGATCGGATGACCGATAGCGATCGCTCCGCCGTTGACGTTGACCTTGCTGACGTCCCAGCCGAGGTCCTTGTTGACGGCGCAGGCCTGCGCGGCGAATGCTTCGTTCGCCTCGATTAGGTCGAGATCGCTTGCCGACCACCCGGCCTTCTCGAGCGCCATGCGCGACGCAGGGATGGGGCCCGAGCCCATCACCGCCGGATCGACGCCCGCGGTCGCCCACGAGACGATGCGCGCCAGCGGTTTCACGCCGCGTTTCTTGGCTTCATCGGAGGACATCAGGACGAGCGCAGCGGCGCCGTCATTGATTCCCGATGCGTTGCCTGCCGTCACGGTGCCGTTCTTGTCGAAGGCCGGGCGCAGCTTGCTCAGTGTCTCGACGGTTGTGCCGTGCTTGGGATATTCGTCGGCGTCGACGACCACGTCGCCTTTGCGCGTCTTGATCGTCACCGGCACGATCTCGTCCTTGAAGCGCCCCGACTTTTGCGCCGCCTCGGCCTTCTGCTGCGAAGCGGCAGCGAATTTATCCTGCTCGTCGCGTGTAATCTGCCAACGCTGGGCGACGTTCTCGGCCGTGTTGCCCATGTGGTAACCGTTGAAGGCGTCCCACAGCCCATCCTTAATCATGGTGTCGACCAATTCGGCGTTACCCATCTTGGTCCCGGCGCGTAAATGCATGCAATGCGGCGCTTGCGTCATGCTTTCCTGCCCACCGGCAACGACGATCTGGCTGTCGCCGACCTTGATCGCCTGGAATGCCAGCGCCACCGCGCGCAGGCCCGAACCGCAAAGCTGGTTGATCCCATAGGCCGTGCGCTCGACGGGGATTCCGGCACCAATCGCCGCCTGGCGCGCCGGGTTTTGGCCGGCGCCGGCCGCAAGGATCTGTCCCATGATCACTTCGTTAACGTCGCTGGCCGCGACTTTGGCCCGTTTCATCGCCTCGACGATCGCGGCCGAGCCAAGAACATGAGCCGGCACGCTGGAAAAGGCGCCATTAAATGTGGCGACGGGGGTCCGGGCGGCTCCGGCTATCACGATGTCGGTCATCGCAGTGCTCCTTCGCGCATGAGAAATTGGGGTCGATGGAACTCGAGCTTCAAGCGAATGGCGTTTCCCGGATTATTTCGCGTTTTCGGCCTTTTGGTTATAGGCGACCGCCACAGCGGGTGGCAAGCCAAGCCACCAATGGCCGCCACATGTGGTCCGCGGCCGCCGCGGCGGCGACCATCCCGATATGCCCCAATGGTGGTGAGAGCGTGGTGGCGTCGCGAATGGCGTGCCCCAGGATCGTAGCCGATGCCGGCGGTACGATGCGGTCGCGCTGTGGCACCAACACGAAGGAGGGTAGGTCGAGCTTCGCCGGATCGATCGCTTCACCGGCGACGCGCCAGACTCTCGCGGCCGTCGAATTCGCGCCGTACCAGCCCTGGATGCACTCGGCCGCGACACGTGCCGCAAGCGGCACGCCGTCGTTGAGCCAATCCTCTAGCGCAACGAATTCGCCGGCCCGCGGGCTGATCGGATCCAGCCGCGCGAAGGCACAAAACTTTCGCGCCACTTGAAACGGATCGAGGGCGAAGAACAACGCCTGCAAACCATCGACCGGAAGCTCGCCCAGCCGATCGACGATCGGCTGCCATCCGCTCATCGCCCGGGCGAGACCTCGGGCAAGTTCGGGGCGGTCGGCGTGGAAATCCCATGGCGTGGCGAGAAGCACTAGTCCGGAGACATCGGCGGGGCGAAGCTGCGCCAATGCCAGCGCCAACAGACCGCCCATGCAGTATCCGACCACCACCGGCGGGCGGCCGGCGCGCGCACGAACGCGATCGAGAGCCGCGCCGAGGCGTCCGGCGATGTAATCGGAGAGGTCGAAGCCGCGTTCGACCGGCCCCGGCGCATCCCAGTCGACCAGAAACGGCCGGAATCCCTCGCCGGCGAGGAAGCGCATCAGGCTGCGGCCGGGCGCGAGATCGAGAATGTAGCTGCGATTGACCAGCGAGGGGACGACGAGGAGCGGCAGCGCGTCGGACGCAGGCAGCCGCGAGGTGCCATAATCGAGC
Organism: Alphaproteobacteria bacterium; assembly: GCA_035457725.1. Taxonomy (GTDB): domain Bacteria; phylum Pseudomonadota; class Alphaproteobacteria; order CACIAM-22H2; family CACIAM-22H2; genus DATFES01. The sequence goes on from DATIBC010000023.1 coordinate 21,342, forward strand.
AGCCGGGTCGTGCCGTTGCGCCATATCGCCGGCGGATTTTCGAGCATGCGCCGATAAGCGTGGCGACGATAGCGTGAAATTCCGGTCTCGAGCGCGTCGAGGCGGGCGCGCATCTCACGCCCGACCGCGAGTGCAAACGCTTCAGGATCGACGTTTGCGACTTCGCGCGCCAGCGATTCGGCCGCCGCCTTTACTTCCGGCCGCCACGGCACCCGCATCAACCCTGGCGGATCTTCGCCGTTTCCGGCCGCCGGTTTGCTCAAGGGCGGCGAGACGGTTTTCAAGTACGGCAACGCGGCGGCGGAGCCGAGCCATGTCGTCATCGCGCTCGCCAGATGCAGCGGCAGCGGGCGTGGCCCCATTCGGCGTCGCAGCCCTCGTGGCTCGTTTTCCTGAGGTTTGGGGTTGGTCGTTTTCGTCATCGGACGTCGTCGCCACGCCATCAGGACGCAATGGTTGGGAAGCCGATGCCCACAGCTCGGCCCATCCTGCCGGCCCCATCGTCGCCATTACCTGGAACAGGCGGCCAAGCGTCTCGGCAAGTTCGGGGTCCGCGGCCATGGCGCTAACCTGATCTTGCCACAGATCGAGATAGCGCCGAGCGAGCGTTTCGAGATCGGGTGGCTCCGCCATGAGCGGCGACTATACATCGGCCATATCGCAGGTGCCAGATCGGGGCGTAAATCGTCCAACTCGGAGATCGTTGCGCCCGCGAGCATTCGCAGCGGTCGCTAAATCTCGAAAGAACCGCCGCGTCTTGAGCGCTTGCCACGGAAGCGATTGCGATGCAACAATGCCCGAAACTTCGGCAACCCCGTCTCCTTTCGCGGTGCCATACGGCACGGGAGCGACTCTTGGACGAGAGCAAAGAGCAAGCCAACGTTCAATCGGCGCCGGTCCGAATCAAGAAATATGCCAACCGGCGGCTCTATAACACCGCCACCAGCAGCTATGTGACCCTCGATCATCTGTGCCAAATGGTGAAGGAGGGAAAGGAGTTCGTCGTCCACGACGCCAAAACCGGCGAAGATATTACGCGGCAAGTCTTGACGCAGATCATCGTCGAGGAGGAGGGAAAAGGGCAGAACCTCCTGCCAGTGAGTTTTCTACGGCAGCTGATCTCGTTTTACGGCGACAATCTCCAGGCGCTGATTCCGTCGTATCTCGACACGGCGATGTCGAGCTTCGCGCGCAACCAGGAACAGATGCGCAAATATCTCGAGGGCACGTTCGGCAACCTGTTTCCCTTCGGCCCCCAGCTCGAGGAGATGGGCAAGCAGAACATGGCGCTGTTCGAGAACGCCATGAAAATGTTCTCACCGTACTATGGCGCCGGGCGCGGCCCGGCTGGGGCCGCAGGCGCCAGTGCGGATCGCGACGCCGCGCCGAGCGAGGCCGACATCGATGCGCTCAAAGCGCAGCTCGCGGCGATGCAAAAGCAGCTCGACGAAATGGCGAAGAAGAAGTAGCGGGAAGGTCGAAGCCGCACGGCATAAATGGTGTAAGGCTTCAGCGGGAAAGCGTCGCGTCTTAGATGGCTGTGATCAGTCCGTAGTGTATCTCATCGCACCGGGTTCTCCGGGCCACGGCCGCGAAACGCGTCGACGAATGCCGCGGCGGCCGCGGGCTCGAATCGGTCGAGATCGAGGCGCTTGGTCCACGCGGTCAGCACGACCCGGTCCCCCAGTCCGGCCATCGGAACGACGACGACGCCGTCCCACTGCCCGGGAAAACGCCCCGCCCAGCCCTTCATGGTGTCGAGCGATGCCGCGTCCGGCCTGTCGTAATAGATGACGATGTTGCCATGCTCGAGCGCGTGAACGATCTGCGTTGGCGGCTGCGCCGCCGAGTAAAAGCCCGCCTTGACCCAGCTCGGATCATGCGGGCCGGAGGTGGGAAAGCGCGACGGATAGGCGTAGGGCGCGCCTGGCGAAAGATGCTCGCGGCCGAGGCTGGGGTCGGACGTTATGCGAGCCAGCGCCGGCGCGCCCTCGCGCGCCAACCGGCGGAATTGCTCGCCGCCCGAGATCAGCCACCATATTCCGCCGGCGATGGCCACGACGACGATGGTAATCGACGCATAGCGTCGCCCTAGGTTAACCGCCCGGGCGGGCGTCCGCGTCCGTGAGTTCCTGGCACGGGTCGAGGCCTTCGATTTCACCATCGGTCGTCGCCGCTCCGCTTTCTGCTTTCGCCAATAAGATGGATGGCCGCAGCCGACGCGCAAGTATCGGCGCCGACGAACACGTCATCGGAAGGAAGTGCCGACAGGGCGGCAAAGATCAAGCGATGCGTTCGGGTCCGTCGGCGAGGGAGCGCGTCGGTTCGGCGAGCCAGGGCCGCTCGATCGTCGGCACGCCGAAATGATAGCCCTGGAGATAACGCACCCCGCGCCGCGCCAGGTGCATCGCGTCGGCCGCGGTCTCGACGCACTCTGCCACCGTCGCCAAGCCGAACCCGTCGGCCAAGCTGAGCAAGGTTCGAATGAACAGCTGATTGTCGACATTCTCGGCAAACCCGCGCACGAACGATCCGTCGATCTTGACGCAATTGACCGCCAGCGCTTTGAGGTTGCGGAACGAGGTGTAGCCGGCGCCGAAATCGTCGAGCGCGACGCCGCAACCGAGGTCGCGGACGGCGGCGACGAAGCGCGCCGTTTCATCGATGTCCTCGAGCGCCATGGTCTCGGTGATCTCGACGATAAGCCTCTCGGCGATGTCGCGGCGGCCCTTGAGGCCGGCATTGAGCGCCCGTAGCCACGAGCGATCGGCCGCGGTCAGCCCCGATATGTTGATCGCCAGCTTGACCCGCGGGTGCTGGTTGAGCTCGTTCAGCGCCAAATCGAGGGCCTTGCGGTCGAGTTGCCGCACCAGGCCCGACTGCTCGACGACCGGCAGAAAGGCGCCGGCCGGAACTACGGTTCCGTCCTCGCGTATCAAGCGCAACAGGCACTCGTAGTGATCCACGGAGTAATCGTGGGCGTCGACGATCGGCTGATAGGCGAAAATGATCCGGTCGGATTTCAGCGCCTTTTGAACGTCCTCGACGATGGCGAGCGTCAAGCGATGCATTTGTCGCTGCTCGTCGGAACTGCGGAAAATAACGTAGCAATTTCGGCCCGCCTGCTTGGCGTCCTTGAGCGCGCTGTCGGCGCGGTTCATCGTTTCGAGCGCGGTTGTCGCCTGGGTGTCGAATCGCGCCGCGCCGATCGACACAGTGACGTGGATCGGTCCGCTCGGCGTGTCGAGCGGCGACTGACGCACGCTTTGCAGAATCTTTTCGGCGGCAATCGCCAAATCGCCGTCCGGACAATGGGCAAGCACGATTCCAAAACGGTCGCCGCCGATCCGCCCTACGACGTCCGAGGCGCGCAGGCAACGGTCGAGCCGCTGGCTCAAGCCGATGATCACGGCGTCGGCGGTCTCGTAGCCAAAGGCTTCGTTGATGGTGCTGAGCTTGTCGATACCGACCGAGAAATACGCGCCTTCGCTGCGATAGCGCTGGCTGTATGCAATGGCGTGTTCGAGCGCCTCCTTGAGGCGCGAACGGTTGAAGTGGCCGGTCAGTTCGTCGAAATTGGCGAGGTACTCGAGTTGCGTCTCGCGCTGCTTGCGTTCGGTGACGATCCGGAGGGTGCCGATCATTCGCGAGGGTCGGCCGTCCGGTCCGAGCCGGGCGCGGCCCTTGTCCTGCACCCAATTCAGCCGGCCATGAGGACCGCGAAGACGGTATTCGCATTCGAACGCGTCGCGCGTCCCGAAATGTTGCGAGAGCGCCCTGAAGCGCCGCGGTAGATCCTCGACGTAGACGAACTTGTTGAGCGCGTCGCCGCTTTTCGGCGCGTCGCCATCGCGGCCGAACAGATTCTCGGTTTCGCCGCTCCAGACGATCACGTCGGCATACAGGTCCCAATCGTAGACGATGTCGCCGGACGCCTCGAACGCGGCGCGCAACCTATCGAGTTCGTCGCTGGTATCGGCCATCGGACCCGTCGATGAGCGCGGCCAAGCCGCCGGTTGCTGAGCATGACGGAGCCCGCGCGCGCAGCCTCCGACGGCTGCGAGCGTACCGTGAGGTTTCTTAATAAACGTTGAAAATTGTCGTAATTAGGCGGCTCGCTTTAAAGCCGACGCGAGTGTGTCAAACATTTGGTCGATCTGCGTTTTCTGGACGACGAGCGGCGGTGACAAGGCGATGATATCGGCCGTCACGCGAATCAACAGACCGCGCTCGAAACAGTCGACGAAAATGTCATAGGCCCGGGCGCCTGGAGCGCCTTGCCGCGGCTCGAGCTCGATGCCCGCCACCAGCCCAAGATTGCGCAAGTCGATGATGTGAGGCTCGCCCTTCAAGGCGTGCACCGCGTCTTGCCAATAGTCGGACAGCGCGCGGGCGCGCTCGAACAGGCCCTCGTCCTTGTAGACCTTGAGCGTGGCGAGGCCGGCGGCGGCGGCGAGCGGATGGCCCGAGTAGGTGTAGCCGTGGAACAGCTCGATCGCCTGTTCCGGCCCGCCCATGAACGTATCGTAAATGCCCTTGCGGACGAACACGGCGCCCATCGGCACCGCGCCATTGGTCAATCCCTTGGCCACCGTCATCAGGTCGGGAACGACGCCAAAATGCTCGGCGGCGAACGCCGCGCCGAGTCGTCCGAAGCCGGTGATGACCTCGTCGAAGATAAGCAGAATACCGTGCTTGTCGCAGATCGCCCGCAGCCGCTCCAGATATCCGAGCGGCGGCACCAGGACGCCGGCCGAACCCGCCACCGGTTCGACGATGACCGCCGCGATGGTCGATGCGTCATGGAGCTGCACCAGTCGTTCGAGTTCGTCGGCCAACTCGGCGCCATGCGCCGGCTGGCCGCGCGAGTACGCGTTGCGCGCCATGTCGTGCGTGTGCGGTAGATGATCGACCATCGGCAGGCCGGAGCCGAAGAACTTGCGATTGTTGGCCAGGCCGCCGACCGAAATGCCGCCAAATCCGACCCCATGATAGCCGCGCGCGCGGCCGATCAGCCGCTGACGCTGCCCTTGGCCGCTCACCCGATGGTAGGCAAGCGCGATCTTGAGCGCGGTATCCACCGCCTCGGATCCCGAGTTGGTGAAAAAAACATGGTCGAGGTCGCCCGGAAGCAGGGTGGTCAAGCGGCTCGCCAGTTCGAACGACAGCGGATGGCCCATCTGGAACCCGGGCGCGTAGTCCATGCGCGCCGCTTGGTCGCGGATCGCGCTGACGATCGGCTCGCGTCCGTGGCCGGCGTTCACGCACCACAGGCCGGCCGTGCCATCGAGGATTTGGCGGCCGTCGGCGGACGTGTAGTGCATGTCCTTGGCCGCCACCAACAAGCGCGGTTTCTTCTTGAACTGCCGGTTCGCGGTGAACGGCATCCACAGCGCTTCGAGATTGTTGGGATCGGCGGTCTTCGGCATGGCGTCGAGCATGGGGCGTCCCTCCCTGGAACCGCCGCGAAGCTTAGCACGCTCGGGCCCTCGCGCGTCAGTCGAGACGCCCGGATGCCAGCCATGCGGCTGCGGCTGGTCGCCGGCGCGCCGGCCTGCTATCAACGCCACGCGGTTTCCACAGCGCGCGAACGGTTCGCATGAAGGTTTGCATTTTCGGCGCGGGCGCCGTCGGCGGTTTCATTGCGGCGAAGCTGGCCGACGCCGGTCTGGAGGTGAGCTGTGTGGCGCGCGGCGCGCATCTGGCGGCGATTCGCGCCAACGGGCTTAGGCTCGAATCGGAAGGCAAGACGATAGTGACGCGCCTCACTGCGAGCGACGACGCGGCGGCGCTAGGGCCCCAGGATTACGTGCTCCTCACCCTGAAGGCTCACCAGCTTTCCGCCGCAGCCGACTCGATCGCGCCGCTCATCGGCCCGGCGACCACGCTCGTCACCTGCATGAACGGCATCGCGTGGTGGTATTTCTACAAGCTTGCCGGACCATACGAGGGCACGCGATTGGCCAGCGTCGATCCCGGCGGCGCGTTGTGGGAAAAGCTCCCGCCACACCGCGCCCTTGGTGCGCTCGTCTATCCCGCCTGCGTGACGTTGGCGCCCGGCGTGGTTCGGCACGTCTTTTCCAATCGTTTCGCGGTCGGCGAGCCCGACGGAAGCGATAGCGCCCGTGCGCGCGTCTTGGCGCGGGCCTTCGAGCGCGCCGGTCTCGAATGTCCGGTGCGGCCGCGTATTCGCGACGACATTTGGCTCAAGCTGTGGGGCAACCTCACGTTCAATCCGATCTCGGCCTTGACCGGCGCCACGCTCGACGAAATGGCGCGCGACCCCGGCACGCAAGGCGTCGCCCGCGCCATGATGATCGAGGCGCGCGAAGTGGCCCAACGGCTCGGTGTCACCTTCGCGGTCGATGTCGACCAGCGCATTTCCATGGCGGCGCTAGTCGGCGCGCACAAGACATCGATGTTGCAAGACCTCGAGCGCGGCAAATCGCTGGAACTCGACGCACTGCTGGGAGCGGTGGTGGAAATGGGCCGTCTTGTCGGCGCGGTAACGCCGATGTGCGAGGCGATCCTCGCGCTGGTCCGCCAGCGCGCCCGCGTCGCCGGCTGCGGGCCGGTGGAGGGATGATGCGCCGCGCCGCGCCGACCAGTCCTTGCATCGGCGTATGCCAGCTCGACCCGACGACGAATCATTGTCGCGGTTGCGGCCGCACGATCGCCGAGATCGCCGCCTGGCCCGATCTTTCGGACGACGCGCGGCGCGCGATCCTGATGCGCCTCGAGGCGTCGCGGAAAATCGCCGATTGAATCATGGCGAACCGCCGGCATGCCTCGGAGCATGGGCCGCGCCGAAGCGCCATAGCCCCGCGATCCCGAGCAATACGATGATCGCGCCGGCGGCGGACACCATCGCGTGCGCGCCGACAAGCTCGATGGCCACCGGTGCTGCGAGCAAGCAGACGAAAATCGATGCATAGTCGAGCGTGAGATGCAGGCGGTAAATCCGCGCGATCGCATCGGGATTGAAATCGGTCTGCAGGATGGTGAGGAACGGCACCTGGGTCATCGGGCCGCCGAGGCCGGCGAACGCAGTCGCCGCCAGCAGCAAGAGCTCGCTCGGCGCCACGCCCATCGCCGCGAAACCGGCGCCGACGACGAGCCGGCCGGAGAACATCACGCGCACGCGCCACGCGTCCGAAACCGCTCCCATGCACAAGTTGGCGGCGAGATTGCCGAGACCCCAGAAGGCGATCGCCACCCCGTACGCGCCCGCGTCACCAGGCGCCAAGTCCTTGATGATCAGCGCCAGGCCGATGCCGTAGACGATCGTCCACAACGCGTTGTTGAGCCCCATGGTCAGCAGCGTGAAGCGCATCAGGGGATGCGCGCGCGCCTCGCGCCAGCCACCGGCCATGGCATCGAGCATGCGCCGCCGCCACGCCGCCGGCGCCGCGGCATCGAGCGGACGCGCCGGCAGCGCCATTCGTAAGCCTGGCATCGGCAGCGCCGCGAGCGCGAAAAGCGCCGCCGCGACCGTGAAAAGGTGGATATCGGCGAACACCGCCACGATCAGCCCGACCAGCCCGGGACCGGCGATGCGGGCGATCCGGCGCGAGGCGTCGAGGAGCGCGTTGGTGGCGTGCAGCCGCTCCGCCGCCGCCATTCGCGGCAGGCTCGATTGCAACGCCGGCTCGTAAATCGCGCCGAGCCCGGCCAGTGCGACCGCCACAAGGCAAAGCAAGACGATCGACGGTCCGCCGGCGAACATCGCCGACAACGGCAGCAGGAGGACGATCAACGCGCGGGCGCCGACGCTGCCGAGCAAAGTACGACGCTGGTCCCAACGTTCGGTCCACACCCCGCCGATCAGGCTGACGAGAAAGCCCGCCGCCGATTCGAGCGCCGCGATGTATCCCGCGGCGCCGCCGATGAGACCGACCGCCGTCCACACCAGCGCCACGCGAAACAGCTCGCGCGCCACCGTCGCGGACATGTAGCTGGACCACAGAAGGGCGACCGGCCGCTCGGCGAGGGGCCTTAGGATGAACGTCATTGTGGGGTGGCGCAGTCCAAAAGGGGCGGCGACTCGGATGTCCGCCGAGTCGTTCGGCAAATGTAGCATCCGGTGAGCGACGACGCCGGTCCAAACGTTGGAGCCGGGGGAGCCGATCGGCGACCGGGGCGACTAGGACGCGCGCGGCGTAAAGCCCTTGGTCGAGACGTATTGCGGCGGCCAGACGAGCTCGTGGCCTTGCTCGTACGCCGCGTGGCGCGTCCAGTAGGGATCGAACAGATGGGCGCGCGCCAAAACGCAGAGATCGGCCCGGCCGGCGGCGAGGATCGAGTTGACGTCGGCGTACGACGAGATGTTACCGACCGTCATCGTCGGCATATCGGCCTCGTGGCGCACGCGATCGGCGAACGGAGTTTGATAGAGCCGGCCGTAGCTGGGCTTGGCCTCGGGTACGGTCTGCCCGGCCGATACGTCGACGATATCACAACCGAGCCGCTTCAGCGCTTTCGCCACCTCGACCGCGTCGTCGGGCTTGAATCCATCGGGCATCCAGTCGGTCGCCGAGATGCGCACCGACATCGGCTTCTCCGCCGGCCACGCGGCGCGAACCGCGGCGAAGACCTCGAGCGGAAAACGCATGCGGTTTTCCAGCGACCCGCCGTACTCGTCGCGGCGCATGTTGGTCAGCGGCGAGAGGAAGCTGGCCAGCAAATAACCATGGGCGAAATGCAGTTCGAGCAGGTCGAAGCCCGCCTCTTCGCCCATCGCGGCCGCGCGCACGAAGTCGTCGCGCACCTTGATCATGTCGGCGCGATCCATCTCCTTGGGCGTCTGCGAATTCGGCAGGTATGGGATCGGCGACGCCGAAATGAGCGGCCAATTGCCCTCGGGCAGCGGTTCGTCCATCGCCTCCCACAGCAGCTGCGTCGAACCCTTGCGCCCGGCGTGGGCCAGCTGCAGCCCGATCTTGGCGTAGCTGTGCCGATGGACGAAATCGACCACTCGTTTCCAAGCCGCGACGTGCTCGGACTTGTACATGCCGGCGCAACCGGGGCTGATGCGGCCCTCGCGGCTGACGTCGGTCATCTCGGTGATGACCAGGCCGGCGCCGCCGACCGCCCGGCTGCCGAGATGCACCAGATGCCAGTCGCCGACCGCGCCGTCCTCGGCCGTATACATGCACATGGGAGAGACGACGACGCGGTTGGCCAGCGCCAGGTCGCGCAGCCGGAAGGGCGTGAACATCGGCGGCGGCGCCGGGTCGATCGGCACGTTGATGCCCGACTGGTTCGACGCCTTTTCGGCGAACCAGCGATCGACGCGCGCCAAGAATTTGGGGTCGCGCAGGCGGAGGTTGGCATGCGTGATGCGCAGCGAGCGCGTCAACATCGAAAACGCGAATTGGATTGGCTCGAGGCGGCCGAAATAGCGCTCGGTCTCCTCGAACCACTGCAGCGAGACCTGTGCTGCGCGCTGCACGCTCTCCACCGCCGGCCGTCGTTCGGCTTCGTAGGCGTCGAGCGCATCGTCGACCTTACGATGGCGCTGCACGGTCTGCGCCAGCGCGATCGCGTCTTCCATCGCCAGCTTGGTACCCGAGCCGATGGAGAAATGCGCCGTGTGTACCGCGTCGCCCATCAGAACGATGTTCTGGTGGTGCCAATGCTTGTTCTTGATCGTCGGAAAACTGCGCCACAATGATCGGTTCTTGATCAAACGGTGGCCGAGCAGTTCATCGCGAAACAAGGCTTCGCAATAGGCGAGCGTGTCGTCCTCGCCAGCCTTGTCGAGCCCGGCGCGGAGCCATGCGCTCTCGGTCGTCTCGACGATGAAGGTGGCGGTCGTCGTGTCGTACTGATAGGCGTGCACGCGCCATAGTCCATGCGCGTTCTCCTTGAAGAAGAACGTGAAGGCGGGGAATGGCCGGGTCGTGCCGAGCCATACGAAGCGGTTGGGGCGGAAATCAACCTCGGGCTGGAAGTGCTCGGCGTATTTGGCGCGAATGGTCGAGTTCGCGCCGTCGGCGGCGAGAATGAGATCGGCGCCGGCGTATGGCGCCAGATCGTTCACTTCTCTTTCGAATTCGAGCCTGACGCCGAGCGAGCGGGCGCGCCGCTGCAGAATGTCGAGCAGGACGCGCCGCGAGAACCCGCAAAAGCCGTGGCCGGTCGAAGTGATGACCTCGCCTTTGTAGTGGATGTCGATGTCGTCCCAGTGGGCGAAGTTGCGGGTGATCTCGGCGTGCGTTTCGGCGTCGGCGTCGGCGAAGTTCTGCAACGTGGCGTCGGAGAAGACGACGCCGAAGCCGAAAGTGTCGTCGGCGCGGTTGCGCTCGATCACCGTGATGTCGTGCGCCGCATCCGCCTTCTTCATCAGGATGGCGAAATAGAGGCCCGCCGGGCCGCCGCCGATGCTGACGATCTTCATGCCGCACGTCTCCCGGTCGCCCGCCGAGCTCCGGCGGCGAAAATTAGTTTATATATAAAACAATTTTCGACAAGCAAGCGGCCAGACTACCCAAGGCCGATCGCTCCGTCCCACGCCAGCTTGAGGCCGGTGAGGAACATCAACGCGTAGACCCAGCGGTAGAAGGCCGCCTCGCTCACCTTGTCGTGCAGCCAGATGCCGAGCCACATGCCAAGCGGCGCAAGCGGCAGCAGCACCGCCGCGGTCAACAGGTTCTCGGCCGTGAACTGGCCGAGCCACCAGAACGGCAGCACCTTGAGCGCGTTGACGACGGCGAAGAATATGACCGTCGTGCCGACATAAAGCGTCTTGTCGAGACGCTGCGGCAGCAGGTAGACGGCTAGCGGCGGCCCTCCGGCGTTGGCGACGAAACTAACCAGGCCGGCGACGGCGGACCAGAACGAGCCCTTGAGCCAGGAACGCCCGCTCGGCGTCGCCGGGCGGCCGTGGCGGCGAAAATGTTGGGCCGCGAAGCCGAGCGCGATGGCGCCGATCATCAAGCGAATGAACGCTTCGGGGAGCAGACGGAACGCGAGATACCCGAAATACAGGCCGAGACAAGCGCCGGGCATGATAATCCGCATGTTTTCGCGATCCCATCGGGTGCGATAAGCCCACAACCCGATCACATCCATGACCATCAGCAGCGGCAGCATGATTGCGGCCGCCTGCGGCACCGGGACAGCGAGCGCCATCAGCGGTACGGCGAGCGAACCAAGGCCGCCGCCGAATCCGCCCTTGGAAATGCCGACGGCAACGAATGCCGGGATCGCCAGCACGTAGAAAAGCGGGTCGTCGATCACGGCGGTTGGCGGCGCGGCCGCGCCTCAATCGCGCTCGGTCATCTCGGGATATTGGAACTGCGGGTGACGGTGATCGCCGCGCACGTTGCTTTTGCGCACATAGGTGATCGCCGCCGCTGGATGGCCGTGCTTGACCTTGAGCGCCGCGATCAGCGCGTCTTCGGCCTCGACCCGGACGTGGCGCGAACGCCCGCCCAGTGTCATGCCCACGGTGTAATACATCGTCATCGCCGCGCCTCCTGCTCGCCTGCGTGGTCGCGTCGTGTCAATCGTAGCCAAACAACCAGCGTGTCGTGCCCGAGTGGACGTTGCGCACCGAGTGCGTCGCGCCCTTGGGAATGAACACTTCGTCGCCGGGTCCGGCGACGATGCAGGTTCCGGCGATATCGAGCTCGAGCCGCCCCTCGACTACTGTGACCAGCTCATTGGTCGGATGCACGAAGTCGAGCCATTCGCGGCCTGGTGGGTCGACGAACGGCTCGCAGGTGTAGCCGCGCTTTTGCCAGTCGTGCGCCACTTTCTCGGAGTCGACCGGCTTGGCGAAACGCTCCTTGACGATCAATTCGCTCATGCACCCTCCTCCGCCCACGCGGTCAGTTGGGTCGGATGCTCTTCGGCTGATAATGGCCGTCGCGAAACTCGGCGAAGAACTTCTCGATGTCGGGATGGTGGACGGGCCCATTGGTCTCGTCGGGCACGAGGTTCTGCTCCGAAACGTAGGCGACGTAGGTCGTTTCGGCGTTCTCGGCCAGCAAATGATAGAACGGCTGGTCCTTGCGCGGGCGTACGTGTTCCGGAATCGACATCCACCATTCCTCGGTGTTGTTGAAGGTGGGATCGATGTCGAAGATGACGCCACGGAACGGGAACAGGCGATGTCGGACGACCTGCCCGATTCCGAACTTCGCCTTGCGATTCACGTCGACCATGCGCGTAACGGCTTGAGTGGTTGAGCGGCGGCCCGCGGCCGCCACTGATGTCGCCCCGGACGCGGCCGGCGTCAAGACCCTAGTTCGGTGCGGCATGGCATGGCTGGCGGCAGAAACCTTTGAAACCGATGGCATCGAGAGCTGAGGCGGGGCGGAAACAATGTCCCGGCAGTGTCGCAGGCCGACTTGATGGTCAGTCCCTACCGCCGGAGGAACCCTCACATGAACGCATTGCGAAACGTCGCCGTCGCCCCCGCCGTGCCGGAAACCGACTGGGTCGAGCGCGCCGGCGAACTCGGCGTGAAATTCGCCGCCCGCGCCGCCGCGCATGACTCGGGCGATGTGTTCGTCGCCGCCAACTATGCCGACCTCAAGGCGGCCAAGGTGTTTTCCGCCGGCGTCCCGGGCGAGCTCGGCGGCGGCGGCGCTTCGCATGCCGAATTGTGCGCCATGCTGCGCACGCTCGCGCGTCATTGCCCTTCGACGGCGCTCGCGCTGGCCATGCATACCCATCAGGTGGCGACGCCCGCGTGGCGCTGGCGCAACGATCGCGCGCCGGTCGACGCGTTCTTGCGCCGCATCGCCAGCGAGGAGCTGGTGCTGCTCAGCAGCGGCGGTTCGGATTGGCTGCCCGGCTCCGGCAAGGCGGAAAAGGTCGAGGGCGGGTACCGCGTCACCGCCCGCAAGGTCTTCACCAGCGGCGCGCCGGGCGGCGACATCTTGATGACCGGGGCGATTTTCAATGACCCCGTCGCGGGGCCCACGGTGCTGCATTTCGCGGTGCCGATGTCGGCGGCCGGGGTCAAACTTTGCGACACCTGGCGTGTGCTCGGCATGCGCGCAACCGGTTCGCACGATGTCGAGCTGATCGACGTCTTCGTGCCCGACCCTGCGATCGTGGCGCGTCGTCCGGCCGGCAAGTGGCATCCGATGTTTCACACGCTGTCGATGATCGCCTTCCCGTTGATCTATTCGGTCTATCTCGGCGCCGCCGAGGAGGCGAGGAATATCGCGGTCGCGTACGCCGGTAAACGCAGTCGCGACCCGCACATCGTCGACCTCGTCGGCGAGATGGACACCGAACTGACCATGGCGCGCCTTGCCCATGAACACATGGTCCAGGTCGCGGCGACCGCCAAACCGGGCCCCGAGACCACCAACCAAATCATGCTCGGCCGCACTTTAGTCGCCAAGGGCGCGCTGGCCACGGTGGAAAAAGCGATGGAGGCCGCCGGCGGCGGCGGGTTCTATCGCGACGCCGGTCTCGAACGCTACTTTCGTGACGTGCAGGCGTGCCGCTACCATCCGCTGACGCGGATGGTTCAGGCGCGCTACGCTGGCCGAATGGCGCTTGGCCTCGATATCGACGGTTGAGCGCAACAGGCCGGACGCGGCGTCGTCGGGCCCATCCCGGCGCCGCGCGTTCTAGGCTGCCTGCGCCTTGGTGTGGTCGATGACTTCGCCGCGCGCCGGATAGTTGTTCTTGATCACGAAATCGAGCGCTCCGAGAATCTCGGCAAAGTTCGGCCGCGCGAACGGCATCGTCTGCACCGTGCCGAAGTAGAGTGTGCCGTCCGGCCGCACAAGATAGAGCCCCGGCTCGCTGAAAAGCGCCGGCTCGTCGACGCCGATCGACGTCTTGCCGCGGCTGGTGGATATATACAGCCCCCATCGGCGGGCGGCGTTGAGATCGAGCCCATATCCCATCTTGAGCTTCGCTAGGTTCCAGCGTTTGTACGCGTCCTGCGCGCGCTCCTCGCTGTCGCTCGAAATCGCGATCACCTCGACGCCTCGTTCGGCGAATTGATCGAGCTTGCTTTCGAGATCGGCGAGGTAGCGCCCGCAGATCGGACAGTGCAGGCCGCGGAAAAAGACGACCAACGTAAAATTCCTGGGCTTGGCGTCGGCGAGCCGCCACGTTCCGCCGCCGACGGTCTTGACCTCAAGCTTCGGCACCGGCTGGCGCGGAATCAGATTGTCGATCGTGGACATAGTTCGTCTCCTTGACGGACGTTCGGCGCACGGACGCGGGCCGACGGTGTTTTCGGCCGGTGGCCAATATATGGAACGATCGTTCCATACGGCAAGCGCCGATCAATCAAGCGCCGTCAGAGCGACGTTGACAATATCGTGAAGCGAACGGCGGTCGGGCCGCGCGCGCCAGAATAGACGCATAGCGCGGTCGAAACCTTGATCGTGATCGAACGCTCTGGCGCGCGGCATTACGCCACAACCGATATTGGTCGCGAGGCCGAACCGTAAACGAGCGGCCGGCGACGGTTCAAGCGGCTCGATGCGGTCGCGGCTTGACAGCGGACTTGCTCAACTCGCGCGCCAACAGCGCGAACTCACCGGCCCGGCCCGAGCCGCGTCGCCAGACCAGGACCACCTGCCGTTTCGGCGCGGCGCCGCCAAGCGGCCGCGTGACCAATCGCGTCCCGCGCGTAATGCCGGCAGAGACCGCCATCTCCGGCAGTAGCGTGACGCCGAGGCCGTTATCGACCATCTGCACCAAGGTATGGAGGCTGGTGCCCTCGAACGCCGCGACATGCGGCCGGGCGCCCAGGCGGCACGCGGACAGGGCATGGTCGCGAAGACAGTGGCCATCTTGGAGCAGCAAGAGACCTTCGCTACGCAGCCGCGCCGGATCGACCGTCGTCGCGCGGGCCAGCGCGTGATCTTGCCGGCAAGCGAGGAGGAATGCGTCGTCGAACAGCAGCGCACGGTCGACCGTGCCGCACTCCCATGGCAAGGCGATGAGCGCCGCGTCGATTGCGCCCTCGCGCAGCATCGTCAGCAGGCGATCGGTCAGGTCTTCGGTCAGGTAGATCTTCAGCCGCGGATAGACGCGACGGAGCGGAGGCAGCGCGCGCGGCAGCAGATAAGGACCGATGGTCGGGATGATCCCGAGACGCAGCGTTCCGGTAAGCGGCTCGCTCTCGCGTCGCGCCGCTTGCGTCAATTCCGCGACCGCGTCGAGCACCTCGCGCGCCCGCTTCACCGTCGATTCGCCAAGCGGCGTCAGCACCACCTGGCGCTTGGTGCGATCGACAAGCGCCGCGCCCAGCGTGGCTTCGAGCTGCTTCAGGCTCGCCGACAGCGTCGATTGTGTGGCGTGGACGGCCCGCGCCGCGCGCCCGAAATGGCCGAATCGGGCGAGCGCCACGAGGTGTCGGAGCTGCTGCAGGGTGGGTTGGCGCATGATCGATTAATTCGATTAATTCTATAGTATTTATTCATTGGACTGATTTCAAGTCAAGGCCCAGATTCTCCCTCGTAACGCACAAAACGCACGATTTCCAACCACGGAGCCGAGAACGACATGCTCACCATTGGCGACAAGTTTCCGGCCTTCGCGCTGAAGGCCGTCGTTTCCAGCGACCCCAAGCGGGCGTTCAGCCAAGTGACCGACGCCGACGCGGCGGGCAAATGGAAGATCGTCTTCTTCTGGCCGAAGGACTTCACCTTCGTATGCCCGACCGAGATCGCCGCCTTCGGCAAGCTCGCCGGCGATTTCGCCGATCGCGACGCGGTGATCTACGGCGTTAGCACCGACAGCGAGTTCGTCCATCTCGCTTGGCGGCAAAGCCATCCCGACCTCAAGGATCTGCCGTTCGCGATGCTGGCCGACGTCAAGCGCGAACTGTCGCAGGCACTTGGCATCCTCGATCGCGACGAGGGAGTAGCGCTTCGCGCGACGTTCGTGATCGATCCCGAAGGGGTGATCCGATTCGTCTCGGTCAACGACCTCAATGTGGGCCGTAACCCGCAGGAGGTCTTGCGCGTTCTCGACGCGCTGCAAACCGACGAGTTGTGCCCCTGCAATTGGCAAAAAGGCGACGACGTGTTGAAGGCCGCATGAGCGACCCTGCCGCAAACCATGCCGACCCTAAGCGGTCGGCATGGGTCCGTCCGATCGATTAAGGAGTAGGCGATGTCCCTTGAATTGCTCAAAGCCCGTCTTCCGGAATACGCCAAGGATCTCAAGCTCAATCTCTCCACGCTTGCCGCCGAGCCAACACTGAGCGACCAGCAGCGCGCCGGCGTCTTCGTCGCCTCGGCGATCGCTTCGCGCAATCCCACGGTGATCGAGGCGGTCCTCGCCGAATTCGCGCCGGCGCTGGCTCCCGAGGCACTCGCCGCCGCCAAGGCCGCCGCGGCGATCATGGGCATGAACAACGTCTATTACCGGTTCACCCACCTGGTTTCGGCGACCGACTACCGAACGCTGCCGGCCAGGCTACGGATGAACGTTATTGCCCGACCCGGAGTCGACAAGGCCGATTTCGAGCTGTGGTCGCTGGCGGTCTCGGCGATCAACGGCTGCGGCATGTGCGTCGACGCGCATGAACGCGAACTGCGCAAGGCGGGGCTCGCGCCCGAGGTGATCCAGGCGGCGGTCCGTATCGCCGCCGTCGTGCACGCCATCGCCGTGGCGATCGAGGGGGAAGGAGCCATTCCCGCGGCGCGCGCAGCCGCCGCGTAATTCGCAGTAGACCGCGCGACGGCGGCGATTCATTCTGCGGCAGCGGCGGTCGCGCCCGCAAGTCGGGCGCGGCCGCTTGCCGTCCGCTTCGATTTTCTGACCTTGCGCCAAATGAGCCACGCCACCATCCCGAGCGCCGCGCCGTGATCGGCCTGTGGGTGCCGATCACCGTCAGCGCGGCGTTCCTCCAATGCATCCGAACGGCGCTGCAGCGACGCCTGACGGCGTCGCTGAGCGTCGACGGGGCCAATTTCGTGCGCTATGTCTACGGAGCGCCAGTGGCGGCGGCGATATTCGCGCTCGTCGCGCTAGTCTCGGATGCGCCGGCGCCGTTGCCGACGTGGCGCTATCTCGGATACTGCCTGCTGGGCGGCGTGTCACAGATCGTAGCCACGTCGCTCCTCATCCACGCCTTCGCCCTGCGCAACTTCGCCGTCGGCACCGCCTATTCTAAAACCGAAACCATCCAGACCGCGATATTCAGCACGGTCTTTCTCGCCGAGCCATTGTCGGGCGCCGGCTGGCTCGGCATCGTCGTGAGCCTCGCCGGCGTTCTCGCGCTCTCGGTCGGCTCGAAGGTCACGCTGCGCGAGCTGCTGCTCGGTTGGACGCAGAGGGCGGCGCTGGTCGGCCTCGCTTCGGGCGCCTGCTTCGCCGGCTCGGCGGTCGGCATTCGCGCCGCCGCGCTGTCGCTGGGCGAGGGCGAATTTCTCCTCCGCTCCACCATGACATTGGCCACCATCACGTTGCTGCAGACGATCTTGATGGCGCCCTACCTCGCGTGGCGCGCGCCCGGAGAGATCACCCGCGTTTTGACAAGCTGGCGGAGCGCAACGCCGGTTGGGTTGCTCAGCGTGTTCGGCTCGGCCTGCTGGTTCGCCGCCATGACGCTGCAGAACGCGGCGCTTGTTCGTGCGCTAGGCCAAGTCGAGTTGATTTTCACCGTTATTGTTTCGCGGTTCGGCTTCCGCGAGTCACCCAGCACGCGCGAGCTCGCCGGTATGGCGCTGATCGCCGGCGGCGTGGTTACGGTACTCATGTTTCGTTGACAGGCGCCAGCGATCGTTACCACTCCCGGGTCGTCCTTGCCGGATGGACCGCGGCTTGCGATACTACCGCGCTTCCATAGGGGCACGCATCCAGGCGCCCATGAAGAAGCACATCATCCTCACCTCGCATCCCTCGGGCGGCGCCAAGCCACCTCCCATCCGATGGGGCGCCGCAACGGCGGCCGAACGCGGCCCGATCGTCGCCGCGCCGGGCCATGGCCGGCGCAACGTCATCGGCGCGCACGCCGGCAGCTATGCGCTGTACCGCGCGCTCGCCATCGCCGCCGGCAAGCTCAACCCGATCCACGTCCCTGACCTGACCAATACCGCGCCCGCCGAGCCGCTCGGGCCGTATCCGCAGTGGAGCGATCCCGACAAGATCGTCTCGCTCGACCCGTGGGGACACTTGGTGGCCGAAGTTTTCGCCGACAAGCTCAAGGAGGGGTGGGACATACGGCCGACGATCGCGATCACCCGGGCGCACATTCAGATGCCCGAGCTGCAGCAGGCGATCGCCGCCGGCCGGCTCAAGCCGGATGGCAAGTTGCTCCTGGAGAACGGCGCCGCGCGCGTCACCAAGGCGGCGATCGAGCCGGTTTGGTACTTGCCTGGTGTCGCCAAGCGCTTCGCCATAACCGAAAGCGATCTACGGCGCGGGCTGTTCGAGTACACCGGCGGGATGTTCCCCGAGTTGGTGACCCGGCCCGATCTTCACGTTTTCCTGCCGCCGATCGGCGGGTTGACCATCTATTTCTTCGGCGACATCGGCAGCGTCGCCGATTCCGATCGGCCGCTCGCCTGCCGGGTCCACGACGAATGCAACGGCTCCGATGTCTTCGGCTCGGACATCTGCACCTGCCGGCCCTATCTCGTCCACGGGATCGAAGTCTGCATCGCCACCGCCCAGGCGGGCGGCGCCGGCGTGGTTATCTATAACCGCAAGGAAGGTCGGGCGCTCGGCGAGGTGACGAAGTTCTTGGTCTACAACGCGCGCAAGCGCCAGGACGGCGGCGATCGCGCCGACAAGTATTTCGAACGAACCGAATGCGTCGCCGGCGTCCAGGATATGCGCTTCCAGGAGCTGATGCCCGACGTCCTCCATTGGCTCGGGGTGCGGCGCATCCATCGCTTCGTGTCGATGAGCGACATGAAGTTCGAACCGATCGTGCGCAGCGGAATCGAGGTGGTCGAGCGCGTGGAGATTCCCGACGAACTCATCCCGATCGACGCCAAGGTCGAGATGGAGGCCAAGAAGGCGGCCGGCTACTACACCAAACGCGCGCCCGACGCCGCCGATACCGCGCGCGCCAAGGGCCGCCGGCTCGAGGAATAGAAGCGGCGTGGGGCGGCCGCGCTCTCCGGCCGAGGCGGCGGCTTGGCTGCTGACGCCTGGCGCCGTTCGCGCCCGTGCCGACGAGTTCATGGCGCTCGCCGAGCGCGGCGAGCTTGCGCATTTCACGTATCATCCCGAGAACCTCGACGCGGCGGTCGACTATGTCTTCGACACGATCCGCCGCAACTATCCTTCGCTGGCGATTCCGTTTCACAGTCGCTGGCGTCATTTCAGCGCCGGTGGACGCGACCGGTGGGCCAGCCTGGCCTACGAGCTAGCGAGCCTCGATTGCGCCGAGATCGCCCGTGTCCGCTTCGACCTTGCGATCGTCAGCGTCCTGCTCGACGCCGGCGCCGGTGGAGCATGGCGCTACGTCGAAGCCGACGGCGGCGCGTTCGCGCGTTCCGAAGGCCTCGCCGTGGCGAGCCTCCACATGTTCCGTTCCGGCGCGTTCTCCGATAGTCCGTCGCGACCATGGCGCGCCGACGGAGCCGCGCTGGCGCTCATCGACACCCGCGCGCTCGCCGCCGGGCTGCAGGTGCGTGCCGACAATCCGTTGGTCGGAATCGAGGGGCGCGCCGAGTTGCTGCGCCGGCTCGGCGAGACCATCGAACGCGCGCCCGTGCTTTTCGGTCGCCCGGCGCGGATCGGCAATCTGTTCGACCATCTGCGCGGCCGGGCGAGAGATAATCCTTTGCCTGCCCAGGACATCCTCCATGCGATCTTGCTCGGCCTCGGCCCGATCTGGCCTGGCCGCTTCACGCTTGCCGGCGTTGCGCTGGGTGACGTCTGGCGTCACCCTCTGGCCGATGGCGGCGATAGCGCCGCGGGATTCGTGCCATTTCACAAACTCTCGCAATGGCTCGCCTACTCGCTGATCGAACCGCTTCAAGACGCCGGCGTCATGGTGACCGACATCGACGCGTTGACCGGGCTTGCCGAATATCGCAACGGCGGTCTGATGCTTGATGCCGGCTTGTTGCAGCCGCGCGATGCGGCGCTGCCTCGGCGCGTTCTGGCGGTCGGCGATGAAACGGTTGTCGAATGGCGCGCGTTGACGGTGGGGCTGCTCGATCGCATCGCCGACGCGATTCGTCGTCGCCTCGGCCGTGACGCCTCGACGCTGCCGCTTGCATCGGTGCTTGAGGGTGGAACCTGGGCGGCCGGGCGGCGGCTCGCACGGGAAAAGCGCGCCGACGGCGCCCCGCCGCTGTTGGTCGAAAGCGACGGAACGGTCTTTTGATTGGTCGCCGGGCGGCGGCGGCGCCGCTCAGCGCGGGTTCACGGCAACGAAATCGGCGAGCCGGCGATTGCCCGCCATCAACGCGAGGCGGTCGCCGACGACCATGAACGTCGTCGTCGCGCCGAGCGCCTGCAGGAATTCGTTCTCGCCGTCCATCCCCGCCAGGCAGGCGCGCCGCGTCGTGGCGATGAGGCCGAAATTAAGGTTCGCATCTTCCAGTGCGTACGGCCCAAAATAGGTGTTGCACCCGGCGAACCCCTGAACGCGCCGCTGGGTCGGGACTAGACGGAGCGTCGTCGCGCGTTCGCCATCGGAGGCGACCACCGGCGCGCCGCCGACTTCGACGAGGCGCCAGTCGGTCCCCTCGAGCGGTGCGTTCGGTCGGCCACCATCGCAGCCGTAGCCGGGCCAAACGCGGTCGAACCGCTCGACCTTGATCGCATCCTCGCTTCCCGGACCATCGGCCTTCGGCCGCGACTCCAGGCGGCCGTCGAAAGTCGCCAGCAGCGCCGCGCCAGGAGCTGCGCGCACGGCCAAGTACGCCCGTTGCAGGGCGACGTTGTCGCCGACTTCGGCGACAGGAAACGAATGACCGGAGCGGCACTCGACGATCCGCCCGGCATCGGCAAGATAAGTGTACATGCCGCGCAGTCGGATGACATCGGCGATCAGGTCGATGTCGGCCGCACGATCGAGCGTGTAATTGAGCTGCGAGCCGATGCGTTGGCCTGCCATGTCGAGCAGCGTCAACGCTCCCGTCTGTTCGATCTCGAACCGACGCGGCGTATCGCCCACGCCGTGCAAGGCGATCTCGCGGCGGTCGGGCGAAAGCTCCCACCGTCCGATATCGACCGAGCTGCGGTCGCGACCCTGATCGACGCCGAGATAGGCAGATCGCATCAGAAAGACTTTTCCCTCGCGTAGCGTCAGCGTGAGACCGATGCCCGGACAGTCGGCGCACGGGATCGTGCCACGATATGTCGCTGGAGCGACTGCCACGGATGACGCGGCCGTCGGAGGAGGCACGGGAAGCGCTGGAGTCGCGGCGGGCGGGGCTTCGGGCGTAGGCGCACATGCCTGCGCCAGGCAGGCAATCGCCACAAGCCCCCATCGACCGCCTCGCGACCGCTTTCGCATGCGCTCCCCTCCGCGCCTAGCCATGATAAAGATAGGCCGGCGGCGAAACGAAGCAATGCCGCAAGGCGGGGCGGCTGGACCGCCGCTAGTGCGTCGTGCCGTTTCCGGAATGGCCGCCCGAGTTTCCGACGTGCCCGTTGGCCTTGGTCGGATCGTTGACCGACGCGACGGTCCACGTGCCTGCGGTACGCGCCAGGAGGTTACGCAGCGCATACTGGATGCCTTCCTCGGTGAATTCGGGCGCGGCGCCTTTGTAGCGGCACCGATCGATGATCCGATCGACGATGAATTTCGGGTGGTGCGCCGAGAGCGGAATCTTCTGCGTTTTGTAGAAATTCTCGAGCAGGTATTCGATGACGTCGTCGGAGTACTCGATCTTGGCCGACTTGCAAACGAGCCGGAATATCTTGGTGTAGTTCTCGAGGTCCGGATAAAACACCTCGATCTTGTACGATATACGGCGCAGGAACGCGTCATCCATCAAATCTTCCGGCTTGAGATTGGTCGAAAAGACGACCAGCTCGTCGAACGGAATCATGAATTTCTTGCCGGTGCGCAACGCCAGATAATCGATCCGCCGGTCGAGATTGATGATCCAGCGGTTGAGAATCTCCTTGGGCGACACGCGCTGACGCCCGAAATCGTCGACGATGAAGATTCCATTCATCGCTTTCATCTGCAGCGGCGCCTCGTAGAACTTCGAGTACGGACTGAACTGCAGATCCAGCATGTCGAGTGTGAGTTCGCCGCCGGCGATGAGGGTCGGTCGGATGCACGGAACCCAGCGCGCGTCGGCGGCGCTGGTATAGCGATCGGTGGCCGCCCGCAGCGAGACTTTTTGCGGCTGCGACTGCTCCGCCGCCGGGTTGATCACCGAACGATGGACCGACGGGTCGTAGAGCTTGATCACCTGGCCGTCGACCTCGACGGCGTGCGGAATGAAGACGATCCCGCTATAGGCCTTGCCGACCGCCTCGGCGATGGTCGTCTTGCCGTTGCCAGGAGGTCCGAACAGCAAGATCGAACGCGCCGAGTTGACCGCCGGCCCCAGATCTTCGATGAATCCCGGCGGTAGGATCATATGTCGCGTATTGCGCACCAGCGTTGATTCGTCGAGACGCTCGCTCAGGATCGATTGGCGCTTCACTTGCGTGCAATAAGTGTCGAGCGACACCGGCGCGGCACCGACGTACTGCGACAGCTCGAGCGCCTCGGCGGCCCATCGCTTGCCCTTCTCGGTCAATGAGTGGCGCAACTCGGAGACCAGGCTCTGGCCCGCCTGGCCGAGAACTTCGATGAGCTGTCGCTCGCGGCCGCGATCGACCAGCTCCTGGACCACCGCCGTGGGCAGCTTCATCTCGTCGCCGAGTTTCGAGGGTAGCTCGAAACCCGTCACCTGCATCGTCTTGAGCAGTAAGGAAATCAGGAAGTTGAAATGCAGCCCGACTTCGGCGAGCGATTTGGGCACCGGTGGAATGAATTGAATGGCGTCTTCGATCTGCTCGGCAGTGGCGACGCCCATTTCGACGAGATGTTCGCCGATCACGCCACCTTTCATGCGCTGCTGCTCCAGCGCCTTCGCCACCTGTTCGGACGTGGCGATTCCCTTGCTGATCAATACTTCTCCGAGCAGCATCTTCGCCTCGTTCCAACGACCGCCTAACGGCGCCAAGCAGCGCTGTTCGCCACGGGCATCATCGCAACGCCCAGGCGCGCGAAATTGCGCGCGTCCCCAATCGCCCTGGGGCGTGGCTGTGATCAGAATGGGTTAAGGAAGTTAGCGGTCCGTTACCACCAACTCGAGCACTTCCGACTGTTCGAGCCATTAACCATAGTGCTAGTGTCGCCGCCCGCCAGGCCATTCGAGATTTAGCGCGGTCGATTACGGCATTTTCGCTCGAATGCGATCAATCGAAGCGGTTCGCCGGCGATCGCGGCCCGGCGGCGCCGACAAGGCAAACATGATGGAGGAGCACGCCATGTCCGCCCGTACCGTGCCGCCGTTCCGCGCCGACCATGTCGGCAGCCTGCTTCGCCCCAGGGAGCTCCTGCAGGCGCGCGAGGATCACCGGGAGGCCAGGATCTCGGCCGCCGAGCTGAAGGCTATCGAAGACCGCGCGATCCGCGAAGCGGTAAAGATCCAAGAGGACATCGGCCTGCGCTCGGTGACCGACGGCGAGTTCCGCCGCGGCTCGTGGCACATGGATTTTCTCTACCGCGTGGGCGGCGTCACCAAGGTGACCGACAGCCTGAAGATCCAGTTCCGCAACGAAAATGGCGTCATCGAATTCACGCCGGCGGCGCTCCGCGTGACCGGAAAGTTGCGGCTCGAGCAGTGCATATTCGGCGAAGCGTTCAAGTTCCTGCAATCCATCGCCAAGGCGACGCCGAAACTGACCATTCCATCGCCCAGCATGATGCATTACCGCGGTGGCCGCGCTGCGATCGATCCCACGGTCTATCCGGAATTGGACGCGTTCTGGGACGACTTGGCGCAAGTCTACGCCGACGAGATCAAGGCGCTCGACGCCCTCGGCTGCACCTACCTTCAACTCGACGACACCAGCCTCGCCTATCTCAACGATCCGGAGCAACGCGCGCATATCGCCGGGCTCGGCGGCGACGCGGCGCGTCAACACTTGATCTATATCCGTCTCATCAACAAGGCGCTCGCCGCCAAGCCGGCCGGAATGACCGTGTGCACGCATATGTGCCGCGGCAACTTTCGCTCCTCGTGGGTAGCCAGCGGCGGCTACGATCACGTCGCCGAGGCGCTGTTCGGCCAGCTCAACGTCGACGGGTTTTTCCTCGAGTACGACGATCATCGCTCCGGCGGCTTCGAGCCGCTGCGTTTCGTGCCGAAAGGAAAGATCGTCGTGCTCGGCCTGGTGACGACGAAAAAAGGCGCGCTCGAGAAAAAGGACGACCTGAAGCGGCGCATTGACCAAGCGGCGAAGTACGTACCGATGGATCAACTGTGCCTCAGTCCGCAATGCGGTTTTTCTTCTACCGTCGACGGCAACGCACTGACGCAAGAGGAGCAGGTGGCGAAATTGCGGTTGATCGTCGAGACGGCGCGTGAGGTATGGGGATGACGCGCCGTCAGCGCGCCGGCGTCAGCCGCTCGTTCCTCGCGCTGTAGGTGAGGCCGGGAAACGGCCCGCCGCCGACGACGTATATTGCGCCATCGACCGTCGCCGCGCCCAGACCGTGACGCGCCGTCGGCATCGGCGGCAGTATTTCCCAGCGGTCGCGCGCGGGGTCGTAGCGTTCGGCGTCGGCGAACGTGCGCTGCGTACCGCCGAAGGTTTCGCCCCCGAAAACATACATGCGGCCATCGAGCACGGCGGCGGCGATGCCGCTGCGCCCGGTGGGGAGCGCTGCCGCCGCCGTCCAGCGGCCCGATGCCGGGTCGTAGAATTCGTGCACGCGTAATTCGAAATCGCCACCATCGCGCCCGCCGACGACGAAGAGACGGCCGCTGATCGTCGCGGCGGCGTGATGGTTGCGCGGCGTCGGCATCGGCGCCGCCACGCGCCATGTGTCGGACGCCGGGTCGTAGATTTCGTGTGTTGCAACCGAACGCCGCGACGCAATCGTCCCGCCGATGGCGTGGATCTTGCCATCATGAATCGCGACGGCGAGCGCGCCACGCGCCGTCGGCAGCGGCGCCGCCGGGCGCCAGCGCCCCGTGGCCATTTCGTAAGCGTGGACGGCGGCGGTCGGTTCGAACGTCGCCTCGCGAAAACCGCCGACGATGTAGAGACTGCCGGCCACGACGGCGAGCCCGGCATGGTTGACGCCCTCCGGGATGTTGCCGAACGGCCGCCAGCGGTCGTTCGCCGCGTCATAGGCGAACAGCGTACGCGGCGCCGCGCGGCCGCCTACTGTCGAGCCGAACCCGCCCGCGACATAAATCGTTCGGCCATCGGTGGCCACGCTCAACTCGGTGCGCGCCTCGGGAAGCGGCGCCGCCTGCGTCCATGCACCCCCGATCCGCGGCGTATCTTGCGCCAGCATGGGCTGGAGCGACAGCCCAAGCGCCGTCATTGCAAGGAGCACCGCAGCGTAAATCGGTTTCACCTCGGCCAGGTCGCTTCGGCGACGCGAAGGAAGTTCTCGCCGAGGACCCCGCGAATCGCCGACTCGGCATACCCGAGCTGGACCAAGCCTTCGGCGATGGCCGGCATGCGCTCCGGCTCGACGAAATTGCTGCGCCCGACATAACTGTGCTGCGGCGGCCACCACAGCGAAGCCTCGAAGCCCGGCGGATATTCATCGAGACCGCGGCGAAACACGAAATCGAGGCCGATGCCAACGTGCTCGGCGCCGACGCGATCGGCGACATAGTCGATGTGGCGGACCACCGTCTCGGTCCGGTTGTCGTCGTCGCCCAGGAAAATGCCGATACCGTTGATGCCGACGACGCCGCCGCTCCTCGCGCATGCGTCGATCTGGTCGTCGCGAATGTTGCGCGGATGATCGCGCAGAGCGCGCGGATTGGCATGCGAGAAGATCACCGGCTTTGCCGACATCGCCATGATCTCCATGCTCGTGCGATAGCCGGTATGCGAACAGTCCATCAGGATACCCAGGCGGTTTATCTCGGCTACGACCTTGCGGCCGAACGCGGTCAATCCGATGTCGGCGCCATGACAGCCGCCGCCGACCGCGTTATCGCGGTTATACGCGAGATGCATCTGGCGTACGCCGAGATCGCGATAGAATAGCAACATGTCGACGTCGCCCTCGAGCATGTCCGAGCCCTCGAGATCGAAGCTGACCGCGAGCCGGCCGGTGGCCTTGGCGCGGCGGACGTCGGTGACCGTGTCGGCAAGCAGATACTCCTCGGGCCGCGCCGCGACGTAGGCGCGAAAGGTTGCTATCACGCGAGCGATCTGGGCGACCGGATTGAAATCCATGCCGACATTGATCGACACGTAGTCGATGCCGGCGGCGCGGTGGCGGGCAAGATCGCCGCAATCGACCCCCGCCCGGAGCGGCAGGCAGCTATGCGCGTCCCATACCAACGCCTCGTCATAGAGCTGACGCGCCCTTTCCGCCGGCGATGGCGACAATCCGTTCATGCGGTGGCGATCCTGTTAGCTTCGATCTGGATCATCGCGACGGGCAGCCGCACGCGTCAAGACGGGCGACACCGCCGAGCGGTTCGAGCAGCGCCGCCCATCGCGGCGTCCGGCGCTTGATCGCGGCGATCATGGCAGCCTCGTCCAGCCCGACGACCGCGCCGTCGCGCATGACGACACGGCCGTCGATCACGCCGGTGACCACGTCGGACGCTTTGGCATAGAAAGCGATCGAGGCATAGTCGCCATAGAACGGCTGCATGTGCGCTCGCTCGACGGCGACCTGGATCAAGTCGGCCTTCTTCCCCGGCTCAAGCGTGCCGACTTCGCCGTCGAGGCCAAGGGCGCGGGCGGCGCCCGCGGTAGAGAACCACAGCGCATCGCGCGAGGTCAGCGCTTCGTGACTGTTGGCACGCAGGCGTAGCGCCTGCATGGCGTTGCGCATGCCCTCGAAAGGATCGTTCATCATCCAATCGGTCGCGAAGCCCATGACGATGCCGCGCGAGCGGATGCCGGCGACATCGGGGTAGACGCCGCGGCGCGGGTAGATGATGGGGCAGTGCGCATATCGGGCACCGGCGTCGCGCACCGCGTCGAGGTCGCCGGCGCCGGCGAACGTCAGGTGCGCCAGCACCGAGTGTGGGCCGAGCACGCCAAGATCGCGCAGATATTCCACCGGCCCGCAGCCATGTCGCTGCCGGATGTGCGCGACCTCCTGCGGCGATTGCGCGACATGCGTGTGCAGTCCGACGCCGAGCCGCTGCGCTTCCGCGAACGCCTCGCGATGCAACTCGGGTCCGCATGTATCGCTGGCGTGCGCGCCGATCCGGCCGGTTATTCGTCCGTCATGCTTGCCGTGCCAGCGCTCGACGAAGGCGACGCCGTCGCGCAGCCTGGCGGCGCCGATGTCGGCCTGGCGCGTATAGTCGCCCTGCCACAAATGCTCCATTTTGACATCGAACACCTTGTTGGCGATGACCGCCCGGAGACCGCACGCCGCCGCCGCTTCGGCCAGCGCTTCCGGCTCGTACCAGATGTCGTTTATGGTCGTGATCCCGGCCTTGAGCATGTCGATGCAGCCCAGCGTCGCGAGATCGCGCCAATCGTCGGGCGAGATGTCCCTTTCGGCGCGGAACGCGACGGTGTAAAGCGCGCGCCCGCCGGCTCCATCGTCGCTCTGGCTGCGAAACACGGCCGACGCCGCATGCGAATGGCAGTTGACGAATCCCGGCAGCACTGCTCGCCCGCGTCCATCGATCGTCGTCGCGGCGCGCCAATGGCCGGAGGGTTTCGCCGACCCGGCGTAAACGATGCGTCCGGAGCGCACGGCGACTTCGCCGCCGACGATCACCGGCATGTCGTCGGTCATGGGATATAGGAAATCGCCGCCGATCAGGAGATCGATATCCGGCATCGCCAAGCTCGCGCTGCGTGGTCGCGAACGGCTCTGGCGCGCGCCGCAGATTCAGCCGAATTCAGGCGTTCGCCTTGTGGAGCGCGGCCGGGCTTTCGATTGCATCGACCATCTCCGGTATTGTGACCACCGCGACGCCGGCCGCCTCCAACCCTGTCCGCACGGCGCGTGCAACCGCGATTGCCGTCGGCTCGTCGCCATGCACGCACAACGATTCGAAGCGCGCCGGAAGTCTCCGTCCGCTGGCCGCGGTGATCTCGCGATCAAGAACCATGCGCACCGCGCGCTTGGCGGCAAGCGCGGGATCGTGGATCACCGAGCCTGGTGCGCTTCGCGCCTGCAACGTGCCCTGATCGGTGTATTGGCGATCGACGAACGCCTCGCGCGCGACGGGAAGATTCATGGCCTCGCCGGCGCGCTCCATTTCGGAGCCCGCTAAGACGAGATAGATGAGCTCACGATCGACGGTACGGATCGCCCTGCCGATGGCGAGCGCGTATTCCTTGTCTACCGCCGCCATGTTGTACAGGGCGCCGTGCGCCTTGACGTGCGTCACCTTCGTTCCGGCGTAGGCGCACATCGCCTGCAGGGCACCGATCTGGTAGGCGATGAGGTATTCGAGGTCGCTCGGCTTCATGGAGATTTGCCGGCGCCCGAAGCCCCAAAGATCGTTGAAGCCGGGATGCGCTCCGATCGACACGCCGTTCTCGCGCGCCTTCTGCGCGACGTCGTGCATCACCGTCGGATCGCCGCCGTGCATTCCGCACGCGACATTGACGCTGCGGACGATCTTGAGGATGTTTTGGTCGTCACCGATCGTGTAGTGGCCGTAGCTTTCGCCCATATCGGCGTTGAGGTTGATGCGTGTCGACATCGGCCAGATCCCTCCTCGGCCCTCGCCAAACGCCGCGCCCTCGGTTCGGCGGCAGGCCATTGCTTCACGCCGGGAAAGCGGCAATCGTTGCCGGATCGTCAATCACTATAGGCGCTCGCGACGAGGCGTCAACGAGCGACGGGAACCGACCTTGCGCTTTTTGTCCTCAGGCGACACGGCCCTGATCGTCGAGTTCGCCGACACGATCGATCGCGCCGCCAGCGCACGGATCGTGCGCTTGGCGGCGGTGATCGAGGCGGCGCGGCTGCCGGGCGTGATAGAGGTCGTTCCGACCATCCGCTCGCTGATGGTCGTCTATGATCCGACCCGAACCCGTCGTGGCGAACTCGAATCCAAGATTGGCGCTCTTGAATCGGCGCCGGATGCTGCCGGCACGCCGGTGCGACGTTGGACGATCCCGGTGTCGTACGCCGAGGAGGATGCGCCCGATCTCGCGGATGTCGCCGCCGAGACGCGATTGTCTCGCGACGAGGCGATCGCTCGCCATGCGGGCGTGACGTATCACGTTTATATGCTCGGCTTCCTTCCGGGGTTCGCCTATATGGGCGACCTCGACGCGGCGCTGCGGCTGCCGCGGCGACGCAATCCGCGCACGCGCGTTCCGGCGGGCTCGATCGCTATCGCCCAGCAATTGACCGCCATTTACCCAGCCGAGTCGCCAGGCGGTTGGCATCTGATCGGCCGCACGCCGGTGCGATTTTTCGATCCCGGCGCCACCCCACCGGCGCTACTGGCCCCCGGCGACCAGGTGCGTTTCGCGCCGATTTCGAACGCCGAGTATCGCAAGATCGCCGGCGCGGTCGCGGCGGGCTCGCTTCGCCTGTCCTACGAGGCCATCGGTTGATGGCCTGTCTCAAGGTAGAACGCGCCGGCTTATTTACCACGGTCCAAGACCTTGGCCGGCCGGGGTATCAACGCTATGGCGTGCCGGTCGGCGGCGCGCTCGATGGCGACTCGTTGCGCGTGGCGAACGCGCTGGTCGGCAATGCCGCCGATGCGGCGGCGTTGGAACTACGGATCGTCGGCCCGCGTCTTCGCGTCGAAGCCGAATCGGCAGTGGTGGCCCTCGTCGGAGCAAGCGCGGAGCTACTCGGTGACGGCGCGATACGCGCGACGCTGCCGCCCAACCGCTCGGTCCGCTTGCAACGCGGCGACCGCATCGACATTGCCGCACTCCGCGACGGCGCCACGGCATACCTAGCCGTCGCCGGGGGCGTCGCCGTTGCACCGCTACTCGGCAGCCGGTCGACGTCGGTACTGGGTGGATTTGGCGGTATCGACGGTCGCAAGCTAGCCGATGGCGACGAGGTTCCGCTGGCGAACGACACCGCGCCAGCGATTCCGTCGCGCGGAATGCGTCAAGCGCCGTTCGGGCGCAAGTCGGTGTTGCGCGTCGTGCTCGGCCCGCAAGACGGCATGTTCACCGCCGACGGCGTCGCGACGTTCCTTGGCTCGACTTATAGGGTGACGCACGAGGCCGACCGCATGGGCATTCGTCTCGAAGGTCCCGATATCGCGCACGAATCGGGGTACAACATCATCTCCGACGGGATCGCATCGGGTGCGATCCAGGTTCCGGGATCGCGCCAGCCGATCATCCTGCTCGCCGACCGGCAGACGACGGGCGGCTACCCGAAAATCGCCACCGTCATTTCGGCGGATATCGCCTCGTGCGGAAGACTTCGTCCCGGCGACCAAGTGCGCTTCGCCGCGGTTTCGATCGAGGAAGCGGAGAACGCGGCGCGCGCGCATGCGCGCTTTATGCGCGAGCTCGTCGCCAAGATCGGCGCCGGCGAGGAGCCGTCGCTCGACCTTGAAGCGTTGTACTCGCAGAACCTCATCTCCGGCGTGGTCGGCGATGTCGACGCGTGAGGAACCCGGCACCGCCAGGCCGTTCGCCATCGAGGCGGCGCGACAGCGCGGCCAGCATGCGGTGAAGCCTACGGCGCTCGGACGGCGTGATTGCGCCGACGAACCATGCCTCCCAGGCGCGCGCCACCTCGGTGACTTCGGCGTAAAGGCGGCGGCCACGCGGCGAAAACTCGAGCACGAGTAGGCGGCGGTCGCTCGGGTGCGAACGCCGGGTGAGTAATCCGCGCCGAATGAGCCGGCCGACGGCGCGGCTGACCTTGGCTTTGTCCATGCTCGTGTGCACGACGATGCCGTTGGACGACATCGGATGGAAGTATCCGAGCACCGCCATGACCCGCCACTCCGCCATCTGCAAACCGAAGCGTGCCTCGTATTCGTCGGCGAGGCGGCGACTCGTCTTGGCCGCCAGCACCGAAAGCTCGTACGGCAAAAACCGGTCGAGACGAAGCGTCGAGAAGCGAGGCGAGCGGCGCGGCATGGGCGATCGATGCGGTTGGCGCGATTGACAGTCGTTTCAGGTGAAACGATACTGCTCGGCAATCAATACTAACTTGACCGGCGCACGCGGCGGAAGCCGCATCGCGGCGATGACGACCGCCCGAACGGCCTCGACGCCGATACGACCGCCAGGGGGACATCGATGGACGCTGACACCGGGGTTGGACAACGGATCGATACGCCGCTTCGCGCGCGCGTCAGCGCCGAGGAATGGAACACGCGCGTCAACCTTGCCGCATGCTACCGGCTCGCCGGCTACTATGGCATGACCGATCAGATCTACACTCATATTTCGGCGCGGGTTCCCGGGGGAGCGGAGCACTTCCTCCTCAACCCCTACGGATTGCTGTTCGACGAAGTCACGGCGTCGACGCTGGTCAAGGTCGATCTGGATGGACGAGTCGTCGACGACACTGGACTGGGCATCAATCCGGCCGGTTTCGTCATTCACAGCGCAATTCACGCCGCGCGCCGCGATGCCGGTTGTGTCATACACACGCATACCCGCGCCGGCATGGCGGTGGCGGCGCAGAAAAACGGCCTGCTCCCGTTGACCCAGCACGCCATGCGCTTTTGGCGGCGCATCGCTTATCACGATTACGAGGGCGTGGCGCTCGATTTCGAAGAGCGCCAGCGCCTGGTGCGCGATCTAAGCGAATACAAGGCAATGATCTTGCGCAATCACGGCCTTCTTACCGTGGGCGCCACGATCCGCGAGGCGTTCGAGCTGATGTACTACCTCGAACGTTCGTGCCAGGCGCAGATCGACGCCATGGCCGGCGGCGCCGAGCTGAATGTTCCGCCGCCCGATGTATGCGAGCGCACGGCGCGCCAATTCGAACGCCCGGGACGCGCGGCGGTCGAGCGCGATTGGCCTGCCCTGCTGCGCTTGCTCGACCGGATCGATTCATCGTTTCGCAATTGAGCGTGGCCGAGCGCCCGACCAACCGACGGGATCGTTACTCATGACGCCTGCTATCGACGTCCATACCCACATGCTCAACAAGCCATGGCTCGAACTGCTGCGCGAGCATGGCAAGCCGCGCTACGAGGTGCGCAAGAGCATGGACGCGCCCGAGGGGATATTCCTCGATGGCGCGCCGTTCATGACCCCGCAGCCGGGGCATTTTGATTACGCCTATCGCATCGAGCGGATGAACGAGGCGAAGGTGGACATGGCGATCATCTCGCTCACCTGCCCCAACGTCTATTGGGGTGGGTCCGAGGTCAGCTTGAAGGCGGCGCAGATCGTCAATGACGACATGGCGGCGGCGCAGAACGCGTATTCGTCGCGGCTGCGCTTCTTGTGCTCGCTGCCGTGGGAATACCCCGACCTCGCCATCGCCGAGCTCGCTCGCGCCTGCGACAAGGGCGCGGTCGGCGTCATGGTGCTGGCGAATATCGCCGGCAAGACGCTCACCGATCCACTTTTCGCACCCATCTGGCAGGACATCGATCGGCGAGCGCTGCCGGTGCTGATCCATCCGACGGCGCCGCCGGGCACGCCCGCGATGGCGATGCGCGAATTCAACCTGATCGCCTCGATCGGGTTCATGTTTGACACCAGCCTTGCCGTTGCGCGGATAATTTTCGACGGCTTCCTCGACCGCTATCCGAATCTCAAGCTCATCGTCTCGCACGCCGGCGCGGCGCTGCCCTACCTGATCGGGCGGCTCGATACATGCTTCGACAACATGAACGCCTGCCGCACCAAGACACAGACGCCCCCGCATGAATACATGCGCCGGCTTTATTTCGACTCGGTGACCTATCGTCCGGAGTCGCTCGCCATGTGCATCGATGTCGGCGGCGAGGATCGCGTTCTCTACGGTTCCGACTATCCGCACAACATCGGCGACATGAAAGGCTGCCTCGCCCGCGTCGACGCCCTCGGCGGCGCCCGGCGCGACAAAGTGCGCGGCGGTAACGCCCAGGCGATCTTCAAGCTATGATCGGCGGCTAGCCGGTCCGGCCGCGCGCCGACCGGGTCCCTGCGCGCGGACGCGACGGCCAACGACCCAGGGGAGGAAACGATGAAGGCGAAGCTCGTCCTTATGGCGCTCGCGCTATGGCCGTCGGCCACGGCGCTGGCGGCGACGCTCGACGACGTCAAACAGCGCGGCGTCGTGCATTGCGGCACGGCGCCCAACATTCCCGGCTACGCGTTCACCGACGATCAAGGCAACCGCCGCGGCTTCGACATTGACCTCTGTCGCGCGTTGGCGGCGGCGATATTCGGCGACTCCAACAAGATCAAGCTGACCCCGTTGGCGCCGCGCGACGCCTTTGCGTCGTTGCAGACCGGCGTGGTCGACATTCTGACGCACCGCTTCACCTGGACCTACAATCGCGATGCCGGCTCTGGGCTCAATTTCACGCGCGTGATGTTCTACGACGGCCAGGGCTTCATGGTGCGCAAGCGCCTCAACGTGACCAGCGTCAACCAGCTCGACGGCGCGTCGATCTGCTTGGCCCAGGGGACGACTTCCGAATTGAACATTGCCGATTATTTCCGCTCGCGAAACCTGAAGTACACGATCGTCACCTTTGCCGATCTCGACGAGGCACGCCGCGCTTACGAAGAAGGCCGTTGCGACGCGTGGTCGAACGACCTTGGATCGCTCGCCGCGCGCGGGCTGGCGCTCAAGAATCGCGACGAGCATGTCATCCTGCCCGACGCCATTTCCAAGGAGCCAATCGCGCCGATGGTCCGCCAGGGCGACGATCAATGGGCCGACATCGCCCGCTGGACGTTCGATGCGCTCATCGCCGCCGAAGAACTGGGCATCACGTCGCAGAATGTCGACCAGATGAAGGCGTCGTCGAGCCCCGAAGCGAAGCGCTTGCTGGGGGTCGATGACAATCTTGGCCAGAAGAACGGACTCTCGGCCGACTGGGCCTACAACGCCATCAAGCAGGTCGGGAACTACGCCGAGATCTTCGACCGCCATCTCGGGCCCAACACCAGGCTCGGGATGAGCCGCGGCCGCAATGCGTTGTGGAAGGACGGCGGACTGTTGATGGCGCCGCCGTTCCGCTGATCGCCGGCAGGGCCAAGACGGCGCGCCCGCCGCCGCGGCGCGCGGCCGCCTGGACTCCCGCCCGCCTGCGCGGGCTCGCGCTCCAGGCGGTCGTGGCGGCGGTGATCCTCGCGTTCTTTGCGTATCTCGCGCATAACACGGCGACCAATCTGGCGCGCCTCGGCGTCAATACCGGCTTCCAATTTCTCGACCGCCCGGCCGGCTTCGCGATCACCCAGCATCTCGTCGCCTATAACGAGGCCTCCACGTACGGCCGCGCCTTTCTGGTGGCGCTGCTCAATACGGTACTTGTTTCGGCGCTTGGCATCGTTCTGGCGACGATCATCGGCTTCACGGTCGGGCTGGCTCGCCTGTCCGGCAACTGGCTGGTCGCGCGGCTGGCCGCGGCCTATGTCGAGACGCTGCGCAACGTCCCGCTGCTGTTGCAGATCTTCTTCTGGTATTTCGCCGTGTTGCGCCCGCTGCCGGGGCCGCGCCAGAGCCTTGCATTGGGCGACTCGATTTTCCTCAACAATCGCGGGCTCTATCTCCCGGCGCCGGTCGCCGAACCCGACGCCGCGGTCGTCGCACTGACGCTCATCCTCGCCGTTGGCGCTATGATCGGGCTCGCCGTCTGGTCGCGGCACCTTCGCCATCGCACAGGCCGGACGCCGCGCGCGATTGTCCTGGCGATGGCCTGCGTCGTCGGTACCGCGGCGTTTGTCATGGCGTCCGCCGGATCGCCGGTCGCTTGGGAGAGGCCGGTGCTGGTTGGCTTCAATTTTCGCGGCGGCATCGCGGTAATTCCGGAATTCGTCGCCATGCTGCTGGCGTTGTCGATCTACTCGGCGGCGTTCATCGCCGAGATCGTCCGCGCCGGCGTGCTTGCGGTGCCGAAAGGGCAACTTGACGCGGCACGCGCGCAAGGCCTGAAACAGTGGCAAATCGACCGGTTTGTCGTGGTGCCTCAGGCGCTCCGCGTGATCATCCCTCCGCTCACCAGCCAATACCTCAACCTCACCAAAAACTCGTCGCTAGCGGCGGCGATCGCCTACCCCGACCTGATGCACGTATTCGCCGGCACGAGCCTCAATCAGACCGGCCAGGCATTCGAGGTCATGGCGATCACCATGGCCGTTTATCTTGGCTTCAGCCTCGTCATTTCGGCGCTGATGAATTGGTACAATCGCGCCACCGCCTTGGTCGAGCGCTAGGCGATGGCGAGAGGCATCGCCGTGTCACGGTTGCCTGCACGGCCGGCGTTCAGCGCCGCCGCCGCGCTCGGCTGGTCGCGCCGCAATCTTTTCGCCTCGCCGTTCCACGGCTTGCTGACTCTAGCCTCCATGTGGTTGCTGTGGCTCGTCGTCCCGCCGCTGGTCGAGTGGGCGATCGTCGATGCGGCGTGGCGCGGATCGGGTCCTGCCGCCTGCGCGAACAAGGACGCGGGGTGCTGGGTTTTCATCGGCGCGCGTTTCGAACAAATCGTCTTCGGGCCGTATCCCCAGGCCGAGCGATGGCGGATCGAGGTCGTCATCGCGCTCGCGATCGTCGGGGTAAGCGCGCTTCTTGCGCCGCGCGTACCGGCGAAAGGCTGGATCGGCCTCGCGATGATGACCGCCTATCCGCTGCTTGCCGGCGTCCTCTTGGCCGGCGGAGTCCTGGGATTGTCTCCGGTTTCGACAAGCGAGTGGGGCGGATTGACGTTGACGCTCGTCGTCGCCGCCAGCAGCATCGTGCTGTCGATGCCGCTTGGGCTGATGCTCGCCCTGGCGCGGCGATCGAGCCTGCCGGTAGTCCGTATCGCCGCGGTGGCGTTCATAGAATTCTGGCGCGGCGTGCCGTTGATCGGTGTTTTGTTCATGGCGGCGTCGATGTTCCCGTTGTTCATGCCCTCCGGCGTCGATATCGACAAGCTCGTCCGGGCGCTCATCGCGTTCGCGCTATTCAACTCGGCTTACATGGCCGAGGTGTTTCGCGGCGGCCTGCAAGCCATCCCGCGCGGACAGTACGAGGCGGCGCGCGCGTTGGGACTGGAGCATTGGCCGATCATGGCGCTGGTGGTGCTGCCGCAGGCGATCCGCATCGTCATTCCCGGACTGGTCAACACCTGTATCGGCATATTCAAGGAAACGACGCTGATCCTGGTGATCGGCCTGTTCGAGCTGCTCAGCGTCATCCAGGCGGGAATGGCCGATCCGGAATGGCTCATCGGCGATCACGTCCGCGAGACCGGATACCTCTTCGCAGCGTTCGGCTTCTGGGCGTTTTGCTTCGGCATGTCGCGTTACAGCGCGCGGCTCGAGGCGCGGCTCGCCGTCGGCCGTCCGGCGGAGTGACCCCTGGCTCAGCGCCGGCGCAGGTGCTTCTCGATCGCCGTCAGAACGGCGTCGGTATCCTCGGCGGTGCCGACCGTCACGCGGATGTAACATTCGAACGGCCCCGGGCCGACGGCGCCGACCATGATTCCGAGCTTTGCCAAAAGCGGCACCGCTTCACTCGCCGGCACTGGCAGCATCACGCTGACGAAGTTGGCGACGCTCGGCAGCGTTTCGCAACCCAACCGGCGAAGTCCCATTGCGAGGCGTTCGCGCTCGCGGGCGCAGTCATCGACCAGCTTGCGGGTATGCGCCTCATCGCCAAGCGCGGCCAGCGCCGCCGCCTGCGCCACGGCGTTGACATTGAACGCGCCGCGCATCCGATTGAGCGCCTCGGCCAGGACCGCGTCGCTCGCCACGCAGTAGCCGACCCGAAGCCCGGCAATTCCGTAGGCCTTCGACAGGGTGCGCAGGAGAACCCACGGGCCGCGGCGCACTGAAGTCAGGACCGAGAGCGCATCCGGCCCGCCGGCGTGGCGTGCGAACTCAAAATACGCCTCGTCGACGGCGAGCAGGACGCGATCAGGGACTGCCGCCACGAAGCCGCGCAGCCGATCCTCATCGAGCATCGCCCCGGTTGGGTTGTTCGGCGTCGCGCAATAGACAAGCCGGGTCTCGGCGCGGATCGCAGCCAGCATAGCCGTCGTATCGTTGGCGCCGTTGGCGTCCACCGGCACTGCGATCGGCGTCGCGCCGGCCAGCTTCGCGGCGTGAAGATAACGCGGGAACGACGGCGTCGGCAGCACGGCGCTGCATGCGCGCTCGAGCGTCATCTGCCCGATGAGCGCGATTAGCTCGTCGCTGCCATTGCCGAGCACGATGCGCTCCCCGGCGACTCCAAGTCGAGCCGCGAGCGCCGCGCGCAACGCGCGACCCTTCGGGTCTGGATAGCGATGGACTTGCGACGCCGCTTCTTGGATCGCCGCAATCGTCCGCGCCGAGGGCGGGAACGCCGACTCGTTGAGATTGAGCCGCCGCAACATGGGCGGGCCGACATCGACGCCAGCGAGATCGGCCTCGACGGTCGGCACCCGCGATGGTCCAAGCGCGCCGACCTCGGCGCGGACGAACGCTAGACGCGTGACGGGGTCGGCAAGCTTGGATCGATCGTCAGACATCGCGAATACCTCGGCAGCGGGGGACCGAACGGCGATCGGTTGTTGTAGCGCCTCGGCATTGCCGCCGCCATAATCGGCCGATCGCCGAGCGATTTCGGAGACGTCGAACTATGTCGGACCGCGACAATCATCCCAAGCTTCTGATTCCTGCGCTCGCTCCTTTCTACGCCATCGTCGAGCACCTGAGTTATCCGATCGTCCGGGTGACCGCCGGGTTGATGCTGCTGCCGCATGGCTGGCCAAAGCTGTTCGGCGGAGTGGAGCGTTTCGCGGAAGGTCTCGAGCGGCGCGGTTTCGAGCCCGCGCTCCCGTTCGCCTATCTCGTGGCGCTCCTCGAGACCGGCGGCGGAATACTGGTGGCGATCGGACTGTTGACGCGGCCGATCGCCGCGGCGATCGCGATCCAAATGGCGATTATAACCTTCGGCGTCCATTGGTTCGACGGTCGCCACGAATTGCCGTTGATGTGGGGCTTGATCATGTTCGCCATCGCGCTTCGCGGCGGCGGGCCTTACTCGCTCGACCGCAAGCTCGGGCGCGAAATCTAAGCGGAATAGACCGCCATCTTAAAGGAGCATCGGCGATGCAACGGCGTCGACTGGGTCGGAGCGATTTGGAAGTGTCCGCGATCGGACTTGGCTGCATGGGGTTGACGCCGATTTATGGGCCGGCCGAGCCGCGCGAGGCGGTGGCGACGATCCATCGCGCGATCGAGCTTGGCATTGATTTTCTCGACACCTCGGATGCCTACGCGAACGGCAAGAACGAGGAGCTGATCGGCCCGGCGATCCGCGATCGCCGCGATCGGGTGATCATCGCGACGAAATTCGGCAACGTGCGCCGGGCCGACGGCGGCGCCGACGTCGACGGCCGGCCCGACTACGTGCGGGAAGCTTGCGCCAAGAGTCTCAAGCGTCTCGGCATCGAGGTGATCGACCTTTATCTCGTGCATCGCATCGACACCAAGGTGCCGATCGAGGATACCATCGGCGCGATGGCGGGCCTGGTCCGGGAGGGAAAGGTGCGGCATATCGGGCTGTCGGAGGCCGGGCCGGAGACCATTCGCCGCGCGCACGCCGTCCATCCGATCGCGGCCTTGCAGACCGAGTATTCGCTGTGGACGCGCGACGTCGAGCCGGAGATCCTGCCGCTCTGCCGCGAGCTTGGCATCGGCTTCGTCGCCTACAGCCCGCTCGGCCGTGGATTCTTGTCCGCCAACATTCGCGCGCTGGATGCGCTCGCCGCCGACGATCGCCGCCGCGAGCATCCGCGCTTCGCCGCCGAAAACTTGCGCAGGAACGTCGATTTGCTCGGCCCGCTGGAGGCGATCGCCAAGGCAAGGAGCCGAACGCCGGCGCAAGTCGCGCTTGCCTGGGTCCTGGCGCGCGGACAGGACATCGTGCCGATTCCCGGCACGAAGCACCCGGCCTATGTCGACGAGAACGCCAAAGCGCTCGACCTTGCGTTCACGGCAGAGGAGATCGCGGCGCTCGAACGCGCCTTCCCGCCCGGCATCGCCGCCGGGACGCGTTATCCCGAGGCGCAGTTGAGGCGGGTCGGGGTCTAGGGCGGCAAGATCGTTTCCCGCGTCAGAATTGGATGGATTTGGGCGTCAATTTGACGGAAGTAATGGCGATAAATATTCTCGAAGCGGATCGATCAACCGAATTCGCCGAGGACCCGACCGAATGGCCTGGATCACGGCGTGTTACCTCGCATACCTGTTCCTGCCGATCGCCCTGCTCGTCGTCGGATCGCTCGGCGAGGTCTGGCTCAACACGTTGCTTCCCACCGGGCTGACTGGGCGCTGGTACCTCGAAGTCTGGTCGGACGGCAGTTTTCGCCGCGCCTTCTCTGTCAGTCTGCAAGTGGCTGCGGCGACCTGCGCCATCACCGCCCTCATCGGCCTGCCGCTGGCTTACACGATTTACAGCGCCGCCTCGCGCGGCGTGCGGTTCGCGGCGCGGATCGTCGCGCTACTTCCCATCGCCGTTCCCCCGCTGGTTTTGAGCTTCGGCTTCGTCCTCGTCTTCAGCAGCGACGCGTTGCCGTATCTGGGGAGCCTGTGGGTGCTGATCGGCGGCCACGTCGTCCTTACGCTGCCGTACGTCACGCAGACGCTGGTCGCCGACATGCGCCACCTGCGCCTGGCCGCGCTGCTGCAGGCCGGTGAATCGCTCGGCGCCTCGGCACCGCAGCGTTTCTTCGATATCGTGCTTCCGTCGCTGCGCCACAGCCTGGCGAGCGGGCTTGTCACGGTGGCCGCCCTGTCGATCGGCGAGTTCCAGCTTTCGAACCTGGTCGCCGGATTCATCACCCGCCCCTATCCGGTCGTTCTTCTGCAGGCGTTCTATGGCGCGACCGGCTTTGCTTGCGCGGCGACGACCATTCTTCTGGCGTTGGCGCTCCTTGGGTCGCTCACCGGCTCTCTCACCGCGCATGGCGCGCGCGCCACGGGAGCCGTCGCCGCATGACGGGCCCGACGCTGACATTGAATGGCGTCGCGTTTGCCTATCCGGGATCGCCGTTTCGGCTGACCGACATCGAACTCGCGGTTGCGCCCGGCGAGCTGGTCGCGGTAATCGGCGCCAGCGGCTGCGGCAAGTCGACGGTGTTGAAGCTGGTCGCCGGGTTTCTGGCTCCGCTTCGCGGCCGTGTGCTCATCGACGGGATGGATGTCACGGCGATGCCGCCGCGCGCGCGCAGTCTCGGCGTCGTTTTTCAGGCCTACGCGCTGTTCCCCCACATGACCGCGTGGGAAAACGTCGCCTACCCGCTCAAAGTGCGCGGCCTCGCGGCCGACGAGCGGCGGCAGCGCGCCTTCAAGATGCTCGACGTCGTCGGTCTCTCCGACTTCGCGCATCGCCGTCCGCCCGAATTGTCTGGCGGCCAGCAGCAACGCATCGCGCTGGCGCGCGCGCTGGTATTTCAGCCGCGTGCGCTGCTGCTTGATGAACCGCTCTCCGCGCTCGACGCCGCGCTCCGGATCGAGATGCGCGACGAAATCCGTCGCCTGCAACGCGAGCACGCGATCGCCACGCTGCACATCACCCACGATCAGGAGGAGGCGCTGTCGATGGCTGACCGTATTGTCGTCATGCGCGCGGGACGGATCGAGCAAGTCGGCAGCCCACGCGAGCTTTATGAGCGGCCGCGGACCCGGTGGGTGGCGTCGTTCGTCGGTCACTCCAACCTGTGGGATGGCGTCGTGCGCGCCCCCGACGCGATCGAAACACCGATCGGCATCGTGCGGATGCGCGACGTAGCACTTACGCCCGGCACCCGCGCCACCATCCTGGTGCGGCCCGAACGGATTCGCCTGGGTCCCGCCGCCGACGGGGTCAACAATTTCACCGGAAAAGTGACGCGCGACCGCTTCCTCGGAGCGTTGCGCCGCTACGATTTGTCGGTCGCCGGCGGCTCGATCGTCGGCGAGACGGCCGACGCGGGAGCGATCGAAACCGTTCACATACCGCCCGAGCGGGTGCAGGTGATCCCGCTCGAAGGCGGAACGTCAGCCAGTCCAACTTGAAGCGGAGGGAGAAGACAATGAAGCGACGTTCGATTCTAGCGGCAATCGCGCTGATTGCCTTGCCGGCAGGCGCCGCCGCGCAGACCGTGGCCGACTCGCCGGAACTTTACCCGGGCGAAAAGCAGCTCTACGCGGCGGCGGCCAAGGAAGGTTTGGTCGTCTCGTTCGACACCGGCCCCACCTGGGCGAACTGGGCGGCCCAATTCGCTGCCTTCAAGAAGCGCTATCCCGAGGTCGAAATGACCTACAACGACCTCGGATCGGCGGCGACCGTGGTGGCGCTCGACAAGGCCCGCAATCGCCCGCAAGCCGATACGGCTTACTACTTCGCCGCCTCGGCAGTCGATGCGGTAAAGAAGGATGTCGTGGCGCCGTTCACGCCGGTCAATTTCGACAAGCTGCCGGGCGTGTTCCGCGAGCCCGACGGCAAGTGGTTCACCATCCATTCGCTGACGGTGGCATTCCTAGTTAACACCAAGCTGGTCAAGAACCCGCCGCAGTCGTGGGCCGACCTGCTCAAGCCCGAACACAAGAACTCGATCGTCTACCTCGATCCGCGTTCGACCGGCCAGGGCCAGGTGCTGATGTTCGCCGCCAACTTCGCCAACGGCGGCGACATGAACAACGTGCAGCCCGGCATCGACTACATGGGCAAGCTCCACAAGGCCGGG
Organism: Alphaproteobacteria bacterium; assembly: GCA_035457725.1. Taxonomy (GTDB): domain Bacteria; phylum Pseudomonadota; class Alphaproteobacteria; order CACIAM-22H2; family CACIAM-22H2; genus DATFES01. The sequence goes on from DATIBC010000023.1 coordinate 63,242, forward strand.
AACGTGCTGCGCGTCGTCGGCACGACGCCCTATGCTCAATTCGTCAAGGGCGAGATTCCGATCTGGATCGGCTACGAAAACGACGGTCTCAAGGCGAAGTACACCGATGGGCTTGGTGACGCGGTCGCGGTGGTCATTCCGAAGGAAGCGTCGGCGGCGGCGCCCTACGCGATCAGCCTGGTCAAGAACGGGCCAAATCCCAGCGCCGGCAAGCTGTGGCTCAACTTCATCATGACCGATCTCGGCCAGGGCATCTTCGCCCAAGGCTTCGTACGGCCGTCGGTGCCCGGTGTGAAGCTTCCCGACAACGTTGCCGACCGGCTTCCGCCTGCCCCGCAGGTGCGCCCGCTCGATGTCCAGGCGGCCGCGGCGAAAAAGGCCGAGATCGATGCCGGCTGGGCCAAGGCGGCGGTCGGAAACTAGCCGGGTCGATCGGAAGCGACGATGTCGCGCCAGGCGCAGCTCGCGGCACTTGCTGCTCCTGGCGCGCTCGTTCTCGGACTTTTCTTTTTCGTGCCGCTGGCCGCGGTATGGCTGGACGCGCTCGCCGAACCATCGAGTTTCGCGCGGGTGTTCGACAGTCCGCTGTTCTGGCGATCGCTCGGCGGCAGCGCGATGCTGACGCTCGTCGCTTCGGCGTTCTCGCTGATCGTGGGCACGTTGGTCGCCTTGCATCTGTCGCGCCTCAGCGAGCGGACGCGGCAGGCGTTGATGTTCGCCATTGCGCTGCCGTTGACGTTTTCGGGCTTGATCGTCGCCTATGGTTTCATTCTGGCCTATGGCCGCGCGGGATTCGTCACCCAGACGCTTGCCGCGCTCGGCGCCGACCCCGTGGCGCTAGCGGCGATCTTGTACAGCCCGATCGGCCTCGCCTTCGCGTCGTCCTACTATCTGATACCGCGCGTGGTGATGCTGGTGCTGCCGGTTCTAGTCAATTTCGACTGGAGCCAGATCGCGGCCGCCGAATCCCTCGGCGCGCGGCGCCGCCAGGCGATCGTCCACGTCATGTTTCCGCAGCTCGCTCCGACATTGGTCGCGAGTTTCTGCCTCGTCGCCGCGGTCGTTTTCGGCGCCTACGGCACCGCGCTGGCGCTGGTCGGAACGCGCGTCAGCATCTTGCCCTTGCAGCTCTACAGCATGATCGCCGAAACCGGCTCGGATTTTCCCGCCGCCGCCGCGTTGTCGATCATTCTCACCGGATTCTGCTCGTCGATCATGGCCGTCGGCGAGCTGTTCGCGGCCAGTCGGGAGAACCATGAAGCTGGCGCTTGATCAGCGGCGGCGGCGCCTCAGCGACGAGTCGGGCCGTCGATTCGATCCACCGACTCGTACATGGATCGCCGATACCATGCCCGGCGAGCTTCCTGTCGCGGCGCGCGACGCCGTGTCGTGGCTACAGCGCGAGAGCGGCACGCCACTGCGCGAACCGATCGGCGTCATCGGACCGCGCGCCGCCACCGGCAGCCAGCTTGCCTCGGCCGAGGCGATCGGCGGCGGCCTCGCGCGCATGGGACTCGCGGTGATCTGCGGCGGCCGCCAGGGAGTGATGGAGGCGGTCGCGAAAGGGGCGGCCGAAGCGGGTGGAACCGCGATCGGTCTGTTGCCCGAAGCCGACACGCGTGAAGCCAACCGGCATCTGACGTTCGCCATCGCCACCGGCATCGGCGAGGCGCGCAACGCGCTCATCGCCCGCGCGTCGTTCTGCCTGATCGCCATCGGCGACAGCTACGGTACGCTGTCGGAGGTGGCGCTGGGCCTGCAATTCGGCAAGCCCGTGTTCGGCCTCGAAGGCGCGGCGCGTCTCGAAGGCGTGCGTCATTGCCTCGACCCCGATGAGGCGCTCGACCGTGTCGCCCTTCACGTGCTGGGGCTTTGACGCGACGCGGCCAGCTCGCCGCGGACGATCGAGGCGCCGTCGACCATGGCCTTCATCTTGGCGAAGGCGAGGTCGCGCGGCAGGTACTTGAGTCCGCAATCGGGCGCGACAACGATTCGCTCCGCCGGAACGTACGGCAAGGCGCGGCGTATTCGTTGGGCGACCAGCTCGGGCGTCTCGGCCGCGGGGTCGGACAGATCGATTACCCCGAGCAGGATGGTCTTGCTCGGAAGCCGGGCGAGGACCGAGCAGTCGAGACGAGGTTGCGCCGTCTCGATCGAGATCTGCTTGGCGCGCGACGCTTCGAGCTCGGGAAGAAACGAGTAGCCGGATGGCTTCGCGCGGATGAAGGCGGCGTACCCGAAGCAGATATGCACGACGGTCGTGCCTTCAACGCCGTCGAGCGCACCATCGAGCGCCTGCAGGCCGTATCGCCTGGCCTTCTCCGGCCGAGACTGCATGTAGGGCTCGTCGATCTGGACGATATCGGCGCCGGCTTCGAAAAGATCCTTGATCTCCTGGTTGACGGCCGTGGCGTAGTCCATCGCCATCGTGATTTCGTCGTCGTACCAGTCGTTCTGCGACTGCTGCGCCATTGTGAACGGCCCCGGCACGGTCATCTTGATCGGGCGATCAGTATTGGCGCGCAGGAACGTGGTGTCGCGCACCTCGACCGGACGCGTACGCCGGATCGGCCCGACGATGCGCGGCACGAGCTGGACGCGCCCCGGCGTGCGGCCGGGCGCCTGTCCTGGGTTGTCGATATCCACGCCCTCGAGCGCGGTGGCGAACCGGTTCGAGTAGCTTTCGCGGCGCATTTCGCCATCGGTGATGATGTCGAGGCCGGCGCGTTCCTGATCGCGAATGGCGAGAATCGTCGCATCGTCCTGTGCTTGCTCCAGCCATTCGGTATCGATCCGCCACAATTCCCGCGCGCGCACCCGCGGCGGAATCATCTCGGCCAGCCGCTTGCGGTCGATAAGCCAGTCGGGCTGCGGATAGCTGCCCACCAGCGTCGTCGGCAGAAGTACAGCCACTCCCGTCTCCCCATGCCTGCCCGCGCGTCCTGCCATCATCGTCGGCGTCGCGCCGTCTTGCCAGCCCATATCCTCTAGTCCAAGGTGGGCGCCGTCCGATCGGGCAGTTCGCAGAGTGTGGAGATCCGCCCATGCTTACGCCGCACACGCCGCCGACCATCGCGCCGCCTGCGGCGCTTTACGTGCATGGGATGGAAACCCCGGCCAACGCCCGCTGGCTGTTGATTTCGGGCCAGGTCGGGGTGCATCCGGACGGCCGGATCGGACGCGACGCGCGCGAGCAGGCGGAGATCGTCTGGGCCAACATTGTCGCCATCCTCGCCAGCGCCGAGATGGGCGTGCGGGATATCGTCAAGCTGACGAGCTACGTCGTCGGACGCGAGCATTTGGCGCCGCTGCGCGAGGTCCGTGAACGCATCCTGGCGGGACACAAACCGGCTTCGACGCTGCTTATTGTCGCCGGCCTTGCCCAGCCGCAATGGCTGGTCGAAGTCGAAGTTTACGCCGCGCGAGCCTGACCGCGATGCCGCCCGCGAAGCTGCCGCGCCGCTCTTGGCAGGAGATGACGACCGAGGAGGTCGGCGCGCTTGGCGATTCGGTCATCGCCGTCCTGCCGGTGGCGGCGGTCGAGCAGCACGGACCGCACCTGCCGCTCTCGGTCGACGCCACGATCGTCGATGGGATCGTTGCTCGCGCCCTTGCCTTGCTCCCCGAGCGTCTGCCGGTTTCAGTTCTGCCGACGCAGGCGATCGGCAAGAGCGACGAGCATATCGACTTTCCCGGCACGCTGACGCTCGGAGCCGAAACGCTGGCGCGGCTGTGGACCGAGATCGGCGAATCGGTCGCCCGCGCGGGCGTGCGCAAGCTGGTGTTCTTCAATTCGCATGGCGGGCAGCCGCAGGTGATGGAGATCGTCGCCCGCGAGCTGCGCGTGCGCCGCAAGATGCTCGCCGTGTCGTCGAGCTGGTATGCCTTTGGTCTTCCCGCCGGTTTGTTCCCGCCCGAGGAAGTGCATCACGGTATCCACGGCGGCGCGATCGAGACCTCGATGATGCTCCACCTGCGACCCGACCTGGTTCGCCGCGAAAAGCTGCAAAATTTCGCCTCGCTCGGGGCGCGAATGGGGCGCGAATATCGCCTGCTCGGTCCAACGGGCGTGGCGAAGCTCGCCTGGCAGACCCAAGACCTCAACCCCGCAGGAGCCTGCGGCGACGCCACCGACGCCGACGCCGAGCGCGGCGCCAAGGTGGTCGACTTCGCGGCGCGCAAGCTGGTTGAGTTGCTTGAGGAAGTCGATCGATTCCCGTTGTCGCTAATCGACGGTCAGCCATAGGCGATTGCACCGGCGCGATTTCGGCGCATATGATCGCCGCCCGCTTGGGGAGCTGGCACGCCGCTTGCACCGCGCCCATGTGCGGTGGTGTCTTGCCGTGGCGGACTCGCTAGAATTCGGTCGGGCGCGGTATTGCGCCCGCAGTCTTCGGACAGGGAGAGGAAACATGAAAGTCTTGCGTCGCAGCGTCGGCGCCGTTCTTGGAGCAGCGATCGCCGGGGTGTTGGCGTCGCCCGCGGTTTGGGCCGTCGACAAGGTCACATTCGCCACCAACTGGAAGGCCGAGGCCGAGCACGGCGGCTTCTATCAGGCGATCGCCGACGGGACTTACGCCAAGTACGGGCTCGAAGTGACCATCCGGCCGGGCGGCCCGCAAAGCAACGAGCGCGCCCTGCTGCCGGCCGGGCGCATCGAGTTCCTGATGGGCGGCAACATGAACCAGGCCTTCAGCGCGGTGAAGGAGGGCATCCCCACCAAGGTGGTGGCGGCGGTCATGCAGAAGGACCCGCAGTGTTTCATGACCCATCCTGGCCAGGGGCTGGACACGTTCGAGTCGCTCAAGAAGACAACGCTTTTGGTCGGCAAGGGCGGGTTCAACAGCTTCTATCAATGGATGATGGCCGAGCACGGTTTCACCGAAGGTCAGGTGAAGCCATACACCTTCAACCCGGCGCCGTTTCTCGCCGACAAGCGGCTCGCCCAGCAGGGTTACGTCACCGCCGAGCCCTTCGCCATCGAGCGCCAGGGCGGCTTCAAGCCAAACATCTTTCTGTTGGCCGATTACGGCTACAACACCTACGCGACGACGATCGAGACCCGCGACGAGCTGATCGAGAAGAATCCCGATCTGGTGCAGCGGTTCGTCGACGCCTCGTTGGTCGGCTGGTACAACTATCTTTACGGCGACAACAAGGGAGCCAACGACCTCATCAAGCGCGACAACCCCGAAATGGACGACGCGCAGATCGCCTTCACGATCGCCAAGATGAAGGAATATGGCATCGTCGATTCGGGTGATACGCTCACGCTCGGCATCGGCGCGATGACCCACGAGCGCCAGAAGAGCTTCTTCGACAAAATGGTCAAAGCGAAGCTGAACGACGCTTCGCTCGACTATCGCAAATCGTACACGCTGCAGTTCGTCAACAAAGGCGTCGGCCTCAACCTGCGCAAGCCCTGAGACCGCCGAGGCGGGCGGGCGCGCGAGCGGCGCCCGTCGCCTTCATCCATCGCATCGCATGGCGACCATCTCCTCGCGGCATCTCGTCCGGCTTCGTGACGTCGGCAAGCGGTTCGGCAGCGGCGTGCTGGCGCTCGATCGCTTCGACCTCGACGTCGGCGAGCACGAATTCGTCAGCCTGCTGGGCCCGTCGGGTTGCGGGAAGAGCACGGCGCTGCGGCTGATCGCCGGGCTGGGCGACGCCACGTCGGGGGCCATCGAATGGCCCGGCGGCGCCAAGCACGGTACGACCGATATCGGCTTCGTGTTCCAGGAGCCGACGCTGATGCCTTGGGCGACGGTGTTCGACAACGCATATCTGCCGCTGCGCTTGCAGGGCGTGCCGCGCGTGCGCGCGGCCGAAGACGTGATGGCGACGCTCGATCGCGTCGGCCTCGGCGGTTTCGAGCGCGCATATCCGCGCGAGTTGTCCGGAGGCATGAAGATGCGGGTTTCGATCGCGCGCGCGCTCGTCACCAGACCCCGGCTGCTGCTGATGGATGAACCCTTCGCCGCGCTTGACGAGATCACGCGCTTCAAGCTCAACAACGATCTCATCGAGCTTTGGCGCGGCCAGAGTTGGACCGTCGTGTTCGTCACCCACAGCGTCTACGAATCGGTCTATCTATCCAACCGCATCGTGGTGATGACGCCGCGCCCCGGCCGCGTCGCCGCCGAGCACCAAATCGACGCCCCCTATCCCCGCGACGAGGAGTTCCGTGTTTCCTCGCTCTACAACGATCATTGCCGCCTAGTGTCGCATAGCCTGGCGCGCGCCATGCAGGAGATTCGGGCATGAGCGCGCCGCGCGACCGCGACCGTTCGGCGAGGATCGAGCGCATCGCGCGGGTGGCTCTCCCCGCGGTGATCGCCATCGCCACGCTTGTCGCCTGGGATCTCGTGGTGCGGATCAACCAGATTCCGCATTACATCCTTCCCGGGCCGCTGCTGGTCGCGCAAAGCCTGTGGACCGACTGGGGAACGCTGCAGCCGGCGCTGCTCGTGACGCTGCGAATAACCTTCTTGGCGCTCGCGGTGGCCGTCGTCGGCGGCGTCGGCCTGGCGATCCTGTTCGCCCAGTCGAAATGGATCGAGATCAGCTTTTTTCCCTACGCGGTGATCCTGCAGGTGACGCCGATCATCGCCATCGCGCCCCTGATTTTGATTTACGTCGACAACACGCACATAGCGCTTTTGATCTGCGCCTGGATCGTCGCCTTCTTTCCCATACTGTCGAACACGACGCTTGGGCTCAACAGCGCCGACCACAACCTGGTGAACTTGTTCCAGCTTTACGGCGCGACGCGCTGGCAGATGCTGCGCTACCTCCGCATCCCGGCGGCAATGCCATATTTCCTTGGCGGGCTGCGCATCGCCGGCGGCCTGTCGCTGATCGGCTCGGTGGTGGCCGAATTCGCCGCCGGAACCGCCGGCCAAGGATCGGGTCTCGCCTTCCGCATCCTCGAAGCCGGGTATCGGCTCAACATACCGCGCATGTTCGCTGCACTCGTGCTGATTTCCGCGACCGGCATTGTTATCTTCATGTTCTTCACCGCGCTGTCGCATCTGGCGCTCCGGCGCTGGCATGAGAGCGCCGTCAAGCGCGAGAATTGACCCCAATGTGGCGCTGGCCGCCTGCTTTGCCGAGCCATTCTTCATTCGCGCTCCGCTGCGCGGCGGCGCCGATTTGCCTGATCGATTCGCCGCCGGCAGACGCGTTACCCGATGCCGAGGGCCTTGTCCGCCTCGATATCGAAATCGCCGACGGCCGTATCGCAAGAATCGCCGCCGCGACTCGCGACACCTCGGGTCCGGTCGACCTTGACGGGAGCCAGGTATGGCCATGTTTCGTCGACATGCATACGCATATCGACAAAGGCCATATCTGGCCGCGGGCCGAGAACCCCGACGGTACCCGCGACGGCGCCATCGCCGCAACCGCCGCCGACCGCGAGCGGCGCTGGAGCGCGCGCGATGTGGAGCTGCGCATGGCTTTCGCTTTGCGCACCGCCTACGCCCACGGCACGGCGGCGATCCGCACGCATATCGATTCGGCCGCTCCGCAGCACCGAATCTCGTGGCCCGTCGTGGCGCGGATGAGAGAGAATTGGCGCGGTCGTATCGAACTTCAGGCGGTGACCATCCTGCCGATCGAGCAGCTCGCCGGGACCTTCGGCGACGAACTCGCCGATCTGGTGGCGAAAAGCGGCGGCATACTCGGCGGCGTGGCGCTTCCTGCGCCCGATCTCGACGCGCGTCTCGACCGCGTGTTCGCGCTTGCCGTCGAGCGCGGACTCGAGCTCGACTTTCATGCCGACGAGAGCCTCGATCCCAACGCCAGGGCGCTGGCGGCGATCGCCGCCGCGAAGCTGCGTCACCGTTTCGAACGACGCGTGGTGGTCGGGCACTGTTGCAGCCTGGGGGTCCAGGACGAGGCGGCGACCGACCGCACGCTCGATCTTGTGGCGCAGGCCGGCGTGGCCGTGGTCAGTCTGCCGATGTGCAATCTTTTCCTTCAGGACCGCCGGCCCGGCCGCACGCCGCGGCGGCGTGGCGTGACGCTGTTGCACGAGATGCGGGCGCGCGGGATTCGGGTGGCGGTGGCCAGCGACAACTGCCGCGATCCGTTCTACGCCTACGGCGATCATGATGCGCTCGAAGTGTTCACCCAGGCGACGCGGATCGCCCATCTCGACCGGCCAGTCGGCGCATGGCCGACCGCTGTCACCCGCGCGCCGGCGGAGATCATGGGACTGAACGGCGTCGGGCGGATTGCGGTCGGCGGCGACGCCGACCTCGTGCTGTTCAACGCTCGTAACTACAGCGAGCTGTTGTCGCGGCCGCAGGCCGACCGCATCGTCCTGCGCCGAGGCCGCGCCATCGACACCACGCCGCCCAGCTATCGCGAGCTGGACGCTTTCGTGACCGCGCCGGGGCCACGATGAACGACACTGAGGCCCTCCGGCACGAACTCGGCGCCATTCGTACGATCGTCAACCGTACGCAGGTCAAGCTGCTGAGCCGCGATTTCTACTGGTACAGCCCGCTGCTCAGGCGGCAGCTGCGCGACGTGACCGCCGACCTCATCGTCGCGCCGGCGAGCGAAGACGAGCTGATCGCGACGTTGAAGGCATGCCACGCGCGCAAGATTCCGGTGACGCCGCGCGGCGCCGGCACCGGCAACTATGGGCAGGCCATGCCGGTTCGCGGCGGCGTCGTGGTCGACCTGTCGCGGCTCAATGCAATTCATGCCATCAGTCCCGGCCGCCTCCGCTGCGCCGCCGGCGCAAAGCTGTCCGACATCGACCAACGCGCGCGCGCCGAAACGGGCCAGGAGTTGCGTATGCATCCCAGCACCTGGCGGACGGCGACTATCGGCGGCTTCGTCTGCGGCGGATCGAGCGGCGTCGGGTCGGCTACGTGGGGCGGGCTGCGCGACCGCGGCAACGTGCTCGGCCTGCGGGTGGTGACGATGGAGCGCACGCCGCGCGTCATCGAACTGCGTGGCGATGACGTGCATAAGGCGGTTCACGCCTACGGCACCACCGGGGTGGTTACCGAGGTCGAAATGCCACTTTCAGCCGCGTACGACTGGGTCGACGTCATCGTCGGCTTCGAGGATTTCGCTGCGGCGGCGCGCTTCGGTCACGCCCTGACCTCGCAGGACGCGCTCCTCAAGAAGCTGGTGACACCGATCGCGGCGCCGATTCCGCGGCTCTATTTTCGCGCCCTGAAGGACATCGTCCCCGAGAACATGCACATCGTCGCGGCGATGATCGCACCCGTCGCCATGGAAGCGTTCGTCGCAATGCTCGCGAGCGCGCGGGCGACGCTGCTGTTTCGCGGTGACGCATCGAGCACCACGACATTGCCGCCGATCTACGAGTTCACCTGGAACCATACGACATTGCAGGCGCTCAAGGTCGATCGTTCGATCACCTATCACCAGGTGCTTTATCCGGTTCCGGGTCATTTGGCCTGCGTCGAGCGCCTTTATCGCCGTTTCGGCGATGAGGTCATGCATCACCTCGAGTTCGTGCGCTTCGACGGACAAGTCGCCTGCTTCGGCTTGCCGCTCATCCGCTTCACCAGCGAGGCACGGCTGCTGGAGATCGAGGCGGCGTTCGAGGCCGAGGGCTGTCCGACCTTCAGCCCGCATGCCTACACGCTCGAGGAAGGCGGCATGAAAAAGGTCGACCTGGTGCAGCTCGCCTTCAAGCGCGAAACCGACCCGGACGGGTTGCTCAACCCCGGGAAGATGCTCGCCTGGGAGAATCCCGATTACGATGCCGCCCGCCAGCGCATGCACCTGTTTCCCGCCGGCGGCGCGTCATAGCCGGAGTCGCCTTCCGTCATGCGCTGCCTCGTTCTGTATTCCCATCCGGTCGAGACCAGCTTCTGCGCCGCGCTACGCGATCGCGCGGTCGAGACGTTGACCGCGGCGGGGCACGAGGTGCGTGTCATCGACCTTTACGCCGAAGGGTTTCAACCGGCGCTGTCGCGCGAGGAACGATTGGCGTATCACACGCCGCAGGAGAACGAGCGGACGATCAAGGACCATCTCGCGCACATCAGATGGGCCGAGGCGCTCATCTTCGTCTATCCGACGTGGTGGTACGGCCTGCCGGCGGTGCTCAAGGGCTGGTTCGATCGCGTATGGATTCCGCACGCCACATTCACTTTGCCTCCGGACGGCGGCAAGATCCGCGGTTTGATGCAGAACATCGTCCGGCTCGTCGTCATCACCACCGCCGGGTCGCCGTGGTTGTGGATGGTTCTGATGGGAAGTCCCGGTCGGGCAACGATCATGCGCGGCGTGCGCGCGCTATGTCATCGGCGCTGCCGCAAGTGGTTCCTGGCGCATTACAGCATCGATCGCTCGACGCCGGCGAGCCGTGCCGCATTTCTTGACCGCGTGTCGAGCACGCTGGCCAGGCTTTAGCGAATGTCCCGAAACTCCGACGCCGGCTCGCCGCCTCCGGGCACCATGCGAATTCGGCGCGCGACCCCGAACCCGGCCGGCGCACTCGACGAGCTGTACCTGCTTACGGGCGCGCCCTGGACGGCGCCGGTCGAGCGCATCATCGGCGACGGCCCGACGGGTCGGCTCGCCGCGGGCGAACGTCGCAGCCTGCGACTCTTCCATTTCAATGATTTGCACAATTACCTGACGCTGCCGGACGAGCGGAACGGCGATGCCCGGCTGTTCGCCCAGATCGTCCGGCGCCACCGCGTGGCGCGCGAGGCCGCGGCGGAGGACGAGATCGTTTTGCTGGTTAGCGGCGGCGACGATCACACCGGCACCGTGCTCGACGAGCTGCTCGGCTGGCGCGGCGATGAACTAGTCATCGACCCGGCCTATGCGGCGTATTCCGTCGCCGGCGTCGACATCGCGGCAATGGGCAATCACGAGCTCGACCGCGGCGCCGATGTCCTGCGCGCTGGGATACGCGCCAACGCCGCGTTTCCGATCCTGTCGGCGAACCTGCACGGTTCCCGCTATCTCGATCCTGCGGTCGATTACGCCGCGGCGGCGATCGCCATCGCGAAGGGCCTTCGCATCGGGTTTCTCGGCCTGATCACACCGGTCGATACGCGGACGCACAGCCATGCCGATCCCGGCCTGACGGTGACAAGCCCGCTCGGCGTGCTGGCTAATCTGCTGCCGGCGCTCGCCGCGCGCGTCGATGCGGTGGTCATCATGTCGCATTGCGGCTTCGGCGCCGACAGCAATCTCGACGGCAAGGCCGGCGCGGTGCGCCATCTCGCCGAAGGCGACATCGCGCTGGCGCGCCGCGCCGCGCGGCTGACGGCGACGCCGGTGGTCATCGTCGGCGCGCATACCCATACCGTGCTCAACGAGAACGGCCTGGACTCTGGTACGGTGATTGACGGGGTACCGATCGTCCAGGCCGGCGGCCAAGGAAGTCATCTCGGCGAGTTCGAGCTCGCGCTGGCGCCCGGCGCGGGCCGCGCGCAATCCGCGATGCGGGCACGACTCCACAGACTCGTGCGGCCGCCTGGCGTCGCCGAGCACGATGAAGCGTTCGAGCGCACGGTGATCGAGCCTCTGATCGCGCGGGTGCGCCACCGGCTCGACGAGGTGCTGGCGACCGCCGAGGGCGACGATATTGCGCCGGCGGTCACCTTGCGACAGCGCTACATGGGCGAATGCGCGCTCGCCAACTTCATCGCCGATGCCTTGGTCGCGCGCAGTGTCGAGTTTGCGCAAGGTCACGTCGAGATCGCGATTGTCAACTCGACGGCGATCGGCGCCGGCCTCGCGCCCGGCGTCCGCGTGACGTTCCGCGACTGGTACGCGGTGATGCCGTTCGCCGACTGCCTGCAGGTTGCCGAGCTCTCCGGCGACGAGTTGCTCGCCATCCTCGACAACAACGCCAAGCGTATCGTTCGTCCCGAGGAGCCCGACGGCGACCGCCCGCTTGAGCTCTCGGGGTATGTGTCGCGCGGGTTCCTCCATTTTTCGTCGCAACTCCGCCACGTCATCCGACTCGGAGCGCACGCCGCCGAGGCGCGCGCCGAAGACGCCGTCGCGCTCGGCGTGCCGCTTGTCGCGCAAAGAGATCGCCGCTTCCGCGTCGCCTTCACCAATTATCTCGGCGCCGGCGCCTATGGCGAATCGTGGAACGGCAACCCGATCGGCGGCGGCGTGCCGGGATCGATCCGCGGTTACGACCTGCGGCCGATCGCCAAGAACGACACAGGCCTCGTGTTCCGCAACGAGATCGTCGCCTTCATCCGCTCGGCCGGCAGGATCGCGCCGGCGACCGGCGCACGCATCGACGGCCGCCTGGAGCTACGCTGAACGCAGCCGGGACCGCCTCGGCAGGGGCGTCCGCGCCGCGGCGCGCGCCTTACGCCGCCCGCGCCTTGTCGACCTTGACGCCGCCGCCTTCGAGCAGCATCACCTTGTTGAGCAGCTTGACCAGCGCGTAGACCGTCTCGATCGCCGGTGCCGGCGTGTCGGTCAATCTGGCCATCTCGAGGATCGAACCGATCAACGCCTCGGTCTCGAGCGAGCGGCCCGCCTCGACGTCCTGCAACATCGAGGTCTTGTGCGCCCCGACGCTTTCGGCGCCGGCGATGCGCTTCTCGATCGTGACGCGGAAGGTGACGCCGAGCTTTTTGGCGATGGATTCGGCCTCCTCCATCATCCGCGCGGCGAGGTGGCGCGTCTCGGGAAACTGGCAGATGTCGACCAGCGTCGCGTGGGTCAGCGCACTGATCGGGTTGAATGACAGATTGCCCCACGCCTTGAGCCAGATCTCGGAACGGATATCCTTCAGTACGCGCGATTTGAGGCCGGCCTTGACGAGCACGTCGTGGATTCGCTTGACGCGCTCGCTCTCGGAGCCGTCGAGTTCGCCAACCGGGAATCGGTCGCCCTCGACATGATGGATCACGCCCGGCGCCGTCACCGCGGCGGCTGGGTAGACGACGCAGCCGATGATCCGGCGGGCGTCGATCTTCTTGGTGAGAACGCCGGTTGGATCGAGGCTTTCGAGCTTCTTGTTGTCGAACTTGCCGCCGAGCCGCTGGAAATACCACCACGGCAAGCCGTTCTGCACCGTCAACACCATCGTGTCGGCGTCGAGCAGATGGTCGATGTCCTTGGCGATTTGATCGAGGTAGTGCGCCTTGACCGCGAGCACGACAAGATCCTGCTTGCCGGCGTCGGCCGCTTTGTCGACCGCCTTGACCTTGGCGGTCTCGACCTTGCCGTCGTGCCATTCGAGCTTGAGGCCGTTGGCCTTGATCGCCGCGAGGTGCGCGCCAAGATCGATTACCGTCACCTGGTTGCCGGCGAGCGCCAGCTTGGCGGCGACGAGGCCGCCGATGGCGCCGGCGCCGACCACGCATACGCGCATTGGCTGCGGCGGTCCGTCCAGGAGATAGGGGCTCGGCAGCACCTGATTGAACGGGTTGCTCAGCGTGCCGATTCCATCGATAACGATCTCGATGGTATTGTTCGCATCGGCCATCACGCCGGCGCCGAGCGACGTGCCACAGGCGATGACGTCGCCCGGCATTAGCGTCATGTCGCGCGACACCATGCTCAGCAGCTTGTAGGGCGGGAAGAACATGTCGTTGACCGGGTAGTTCTGCCGCTCCTTGCCGTTGAGGATCGTGCGCACGCTAAGCTTCATTGGATCGAGCCCGGTGGCGATGACCGGACCGATTACGCCGAACGTATCGAAGCTCTTGGCGCGCACCCACTGATCGAAGGTCGGGTTCTTCTTGAGGAGGTCGACCGCCGTGACATCGTTGACGCAGGTATAGCCGAAGATGTAGTCGGGCGCCTCGGCCTCGCTGATCATCGAGCATTTCTTGCCGACGACGATGCCGAGTTCGCCCTCGTAAATAATCCGCCCGCTATACGATTTGGGGCGCTCGATGGGTTCGCCGTGCGGGTGATAGGCGTTGGGCGCCTTGAGGAAATAGAGCGGCTCATCGGGGACCAGGAAATTGTTCTTGGCCGCCAACTGGTGAAAGTTGTTCCACAGGCAGATCATCTTCGAGGGCGTGCAGGGCGTGAGAACGCGCACGGCGGCGAGCTTGACCGTCTCGCCAGTGGGCTTCGCGCCGCCGAACATGTCGCCTTCATGGACGGCGATCGCGCCGTCCAGCAGCGTCCCGAACTCGACGCGGCCGTTGCGTTCGAACCTGATCCAATGCGTCATAACCGTTCCTCCCTACGCTGGCTCTTTTTTTCCTGTGCATGGCGCGGTTGGTTCGGTTCTGTCGTGACCAAGCCGCTCCGCCTCCTGCCCTCCGGCAAGTCCTTACACCTTCGATCCGATTCGGGTTTCGGCGCCAACCGGAACATTGCCCGGCCGAACATCCATCACCGCCCGTGGTCGCAGCCGCCAGCATGAGCCAGGTCGCGCTGGGCGGCAAGCCCGCCCGAACGCGTGGACGCCGGCGGCGCGGCCGGATTCAGGCGAATTGCGCGGCCAGATCGACCGTCGAGCGCCTTCCGATCGAGGCGAAGTTTCTTTCCAGCCACGTCGTCGCGGCGTTTCGTCCATCCTCGAATAACTGATCGATGACCTGGATATCGGGAGTGAGCCGCGTGCCGGGCGGTAACTTGAGCGTGCTCGCGCCGCCGTCGATGTGATGGAACCGATGCCGCTTGATCCGCCGCTTGCGGAACGCCGTAATATCGATCACCGGGTGCGTGCGCGCTCGAATCGCCTCGATCAACCGGACCTCGCGGCGCAGCGGTTCGCCGAAGATGATGCGATTGAGCTGCTCGGTGATGTCGGGCGCATCGACCGGGAGATCGGGCCGGCCGGCGGCAATGATTTGAACGATCAGCGTGTCGCCGGCGCCGGGCTCTTCGATGAGCGGCATGAGCGGCGGATTGGCGGTATATGCGCCATCCCAGAAATAGCGCCCGTCGACCTGCACCGCGTGATGCAAGTGCGGCAAACACGCGGAGGCAAGGACGGTATCGCAGGAAAGCTCATGGCCGCGAAAGATTCGGCCTTCGCCCGTCGCAACATCGGTGGCGGCGATATGGAGCCGCAATGGCGAGCGCGCGCGCAGTCCCTCGAAGTCGACCAGTCGCGTGAGAAGTTCGCGCAGCGGGTTGTAGTCGAAAGGGTTCAACTGGTAGGGCGACAACGTGCGCGTCGCAATGTCGAACAAGGTCCCATGCAACGAGCGCCGCAGTCCTTCGAGATCGGGACCGAGACCGCCGACCGGCGCAAGGATCGGCCGCGATGGCACACTACGCGCGATGTCGGTCCAGAACTCCTTGAGCTTGGCGCGCGCGCCGGCCGAACCGCCCTGGCGAAGTCCGGCGGCGAGCAGCACGGCGTTCACGGCTCCCGCACTCGCTCCGCTCGCCCCATCGAAATTGATACGATCGTCTTCCAGGACGCGATCGAGGACGCCCCAAGTAAACGCGCCGTGCGCGCCGCCGCCTTGGAGCGCCAGATTGAGCGAGATGCGCTCTATCTCCGCCGCCATCGGGAGTCTCCGTGCTATCGGATGGGAGAGGATATCTCGCGCAGCGAGGACGCCGAGGGGGATCGCGCATGCTCATGCATGGCGGAGACGGCTCCACCCGGGGCGCTGCGGCCGGCGATCATCGGGTTGGATTCGGCCAAGTTATCACCATTCGATGTTGCGACGCACAATAAAGTAATATGCTATCAATAAAATCGTTTTCAATACCTAGAGTGCGTTGCACAATTACTAGTCAGGCTGATCCACGGCATTAATCTCATGCGCTACCGGGCACTCCAAATCACCGTGTTCCAAACCGCGGCGACCCTCGAGCCGCATCGCATCGCCCAGTCGATCGCTTGCCGGCGCTGCACAGCTAGCGATATCGTGGCCCCGCTTGGGGCACCAACCACGACGTCAAGGCGACGCCGGTCGCCGGCATAAACCATTCTAGGGAGGGAAATTCCATGCCTTACGGCTTGCGCGGCCGTTTCGCGCCGCACTGCCTGGCGTTGACTGTCGCTTTCGCGTTGGCGCCATTTGCCGCCACCGCCGAGTTGATGATCGTCGCCAACGACGAAAAGGTGACATGGGACGATTCAGGCAAGCTCGTCACCATGCCGCCGGGAAAAGATTCGGTGGTGATCGTCGACATCGGAAAGTCGCGAGAGAATCCGCGCATCGTCGCGACCTTGCCATTGATGAACTCGATTTTCGGGCCGCCAACGAACCTGGCGATCACGCCTGATGAGCGACTGGCGTTGGTCGCGAATTCGATGGACTGGGTCAAAGACGGTGAGGCGTGGAAGGCATCGCCCGACAACAAGTTGTACGTCATCGACCTCAAGGCGAGCCCGCCGAAGCTGATCTCGACCGTCACCGTAGGCAAGCAGCCCTCGGGCCTGTCGATCAGCCCGCGCGGCGATCTGGCGCTAATCGCCAACCGTGCGGACAACTCGATCAGCGTGCTGTCGATCAACGGCACGGACGTCAAGCTGATCGACACTGTGGCGATCGGCGAGCAGGTGGCGCACGTCGTGTTCGCGCCCGATGGCAAACGCGCGCTTGCCGCCAAGTTCCCGGGGCACAAGGTGGCGGTGCTCGAAGTCGACGGGCAGAAAGTGACCTACACAAAAACCGATATCCCGGTCGGCTTGTGGCCCTACAACCTTAACATCACGCCCAACGGCAAGCTGGGGCTGACCGCCGATAACGGCAACGCCGGCGCCGCTGACGGACATGTCGACACGGTGAGCGTGATCGATCTCGAGGCCAATCCGCCGCGCGTCATCGACAAGGTCGTGGTCGGCGACGCACCGGAAGGATTCGCCATCAGCCCCAACGGCAAGATCGCCGTCGCCGTGCTGCTCAAGGGCACAAACTCCGATAAGAAGGCGTGGTTTTATCATCGCAACGCCAGCGTCGTCGTGCTCTCGATCGACGGCAAGAAGGTGCGCAAGGTGAGCGAGGTCCAAGTGCGCGGTTTGCCCGAAGGCGTCGTGTTCAGCCGCGACGGAAAATACATATACGTCGGTAACTTCCTCGACCGCGATATCTCGATTCTCAAGGTCGATGGCAACAAGGTGGTGAACACCGGCAAGACGCTGAAACTGCCGGGCCAGCCCGCCTCCATGCGCGGCGTCATGCAATAGGCTTCGCGAGCCTTGGCTCCGTTGGCGGCCTGTCGCGCCGCCAACGGAGCGGCGCCGAGCGAGGTTACGGAAACCTCACCCGGTTGTGCAGTTCCTCGCCGTCGAAGAATCGTCCGAGATTGGCGAAGATTGCCGCCAGTTTCTGGCGCATCGCATCGCGTGTGCCAGCCGAGATGTGCGGCGTCAATACGACATTGGGAAGGCGGAGCAGGGGATTGTCGGATCGCGGCGGTTCGTTCTCGAAAACATCGAGCCCGGCGGCGAGCAGTCGCCCGGCGCCCAGCGCCTCGGCAAGGGCCGTTTCGTCGACGATGCCGCCGCGCGCGGTGTTGACCAGGATTGCCTCCGCTTTCATCCGTGCGATCGCTTGGCGCGATATGAGATTGCGCGTCGCCTCGGTGAGCGGAACATGAATGGTGACGATGTCGGCGCGCTCCAACACCTGGTTGAGCGAGGCGCGGTAAAGCAGTGACGGCCCGAGATGCGACCGCCGTTCGCCGAACCACAAGCATGCGCGACATGGCCGCGCCCGACGAGCTCGGCGTTCAACCGGATCGGAAAGCCGTGCGGTAGCCGTCCCACACCGAATCGTAGCGTTTCTGCAGTTGCGGGACGCGCATCGCGAATTTCGTCGGACGGAATGCCCAGCGCGACTCCCACATGAAGGCGAGTGTGTTTTCGATCTTCTCCGGCTTGAGCTCGGCCATCGAAGCCTTGTCGAACGTCGCCGCGTCCGGGCCGTGGGCCGAGAAGCAATTGTGAATCGACACCCCGCCCGGCAAAAAGCCTTCGGCCTTGGCGTCGTAGACGCCGCGCACAAGGCCCATCAGCTCGCTCATCACGTTGCGGTGGAACCACGGCGGCCGGAAGCTGTGCTCGGCGACGGTCCAGCGGGGCGGGAAAATCACGAAATCGCAGTTGGCGACGCCTGGCTCCCCCGAGGGCGAGGTGAGAACGGTGAAGATCGACGGATCGGCGTGATCGACGCTCACCGTGTTGATCGCCATGAAGCGTGCAAGATCGTACTTGTATGGCGCGTAGTTGCCATGCCATGCGACGACGTCGAGCGGCGAGCGAGTGAACGGCGATACCCACAAATTGCCGAGAAACTTCGCCACCACTTCGCATTCGCGGCGCTTGTCCTCGAACGCCGCGACAGGCGCTTCGAAATCGCGCTTCTGCGCCAGGCCTTGTGAGCCGATCGGGCCAAGCTCGGGAAGGCGGAATGGCGGTCCGTAATTTTCGCAGAGGTAGCCGCGTACGGGGCCGTTCAGCAGCTCCACTTGAAATTTGATGCCGCGCGGCACGACGGCGATCTCTCCGGGCTCGACCGCAAGTCTTCCGAGCTCGGTGAAAAGAAGAATGCCTCCTAGCTGCGGCACGAACATCATTTCGCCGTCGGCGTTCCAGAAATATCGGCCGGTCATCGCCCGGTTGGCACGGTAGACATGGACCGCGAGTCCGGATTGCGCCGCCGGTTCGCCCGACCCGGCGATCGTCGCCATGCCGTCGAGAAAGTCGGTCGGTCGGGTCGGCATCGGCAGCGGATCCCAGCGCATGCGATTGGCGGGCGCCGCAACCTCGTCGAACGGTCCCGAGCGCACCAAGCCGTTGCTCATGCGTTTGTAGGGCGCGTGCATCGCCGATGGTCGTAATTTGTACGTCCATGTGCTGAGATTCTCGGCGCGTGGCGCTGTGAACGCGGTTCCCGAGACGACCTCGGCATAGAGTCCGAGCGGCGCGCGCTGCGGCGAATTCTGCCCGACCGGCAGTGCGCCCTTGACCGCTTCGCTGGCGAACGTGTTGCCGAACCCCCGCTGATAGGCGATGCGTCGGCGCGCCCGGCGGGCGGCGCGGCGCTTCATCGTCGAAGTCGCACGCATATCCATGTCGAAAACCTCCGATGCCTTCAGCGAGCCGCCGGGTCAGCTAAGTCCGACGACCGGAACGGCGGCGCCGTGGATCGCCCGCGACCGGTTCGAGGCAAGAAATAGTATCACCTCGGCGAGCGCGTCGGGCGACACCCATCGCGCCGGATCGGCGGCGGGCATGGCAGCGCGGTTCTGCGGCGTATCGAGAATGCTCGGCATCACGCAATTCACGTTAACGCCGCGCGCACCGAGCTCGGCGGCCATCGACTCGGTAAGGCGGATGACCGCGCTCTTCGAGGCGCCATAGGCAGCCATCATCGCGCGACCCGACGTTCCGGCCATCGCCGCGACGTTGACGATCTTGCCCGACCCTGCCTCCAACATTCCAGGAACCACGGCCCGCGCGGTGTTGATGATCGACTCGACGTTGAGGCCGATCATCAGCCGCCATGTCGATTCGGGCGTCTCGTGCACCGGGTGGCCCATCTTGAATCCGCCCGCGAGGTTGCAAAGCACGTGAATCCGCCCGAATCGCGCCAGCGCGGCTTCGACCGCCTGCGCGACGTCGCCCGCGTTCAGCAAGTCCGCCGCAACGAGGAACCGGTCGTCTTTCTCACCGCCGAATGCGCGCACGAGAGTTTCCCGGTCGACGTCGAGCAGCACGCGCCGCGCGCCCGCCGCGGAAAACGCTGCGTCGGTGGCGCGCCCAAGATTGCCGGCAGCGCCGGTGATCATCACCGTCTGGCCGGCAAATTCTGCGGTCATCGCCGCCTCGCCGGAGACGACGTTTCATCGCCGCGACGTCCGCCCGGCACCAGGATGTCGGCCGGGCTCGCCTGGTCGGGCGCGATCGTCGGCAGCCTGCGCAGTCGCTCATAGATCGGTGTGAAGTCCGGCGCGGTGTCCCTGACCAGTCGCTCGAAGCTCGCGATGACGAAGTACGCGTCCTGGTAACGGTCGATGCGATACTCGGTGCGCAGGATGCGCTCGAGGTCGAAGCGCAGGCGGCGCGGCTTCGGGCTGTCGATGGCGTGAACGACCTCGCCACCCGACGACAGGATGCCCGCCCCGTAGATCCTGAGTCCGGCGTCGGATTGGATCAAGCCGAACTCCACCGTGTACCAGTAGAGCCGCGCCAACATTTTGAGCGCATCGAGACGCGCGGCTTTTAGCCCACCCTTGCCGTATGCTTGCATGTAGTCGGAGAATCCGCCGTCGAAGAGCAGCGGCACATGGCCGAAGAAATCGTGAAACACGTCGGGCTCGACGATGTAGTCGAATTCCTCGGGCTTGCGCAGCCATACCGTCACCGGAAAGCGGCGGTTGGCCAGGTGATCGAAGAACGCAAGATCGGGGATCAGGCCGGGCACGGCGACGATCTCCCAGCCGGTGGCGCGCCGCAGCCGCCGCGATACGCGCGCAAAATCCGGGATCGCGTCGGCGGCGTCCAGGCTGGCTAGGCTGTCGAGGTAGGTCAGAAACGCGTAGCCCGGCAGCAGCTTGATCTGCCGCTGGTACAAGCGTTGCCATAACGCGTGCTCGTCGGAGGTGTAGGCCGACCAGTTCTGCTCGACCGTGAAGTCGGCGCGCGCGGCCGAATAGTCGCCGCGCAGGTTTGGCCCGGAATTACTCACGAACTCGTCGAGGCGCATGACGCGTTCCTCTCTCGCCGCGCTCGCCGTTTGGCCGACGTGCTCAGAATTGCCGCTGATATTTAAATAATCGAATTTCGCCGCCGAGCATAGCGGCGCGATGCCGTCACGCACGACGCAGGCGGAGCGCGTTGCTGACGACCGATACCGAACTCAGGCTCATCGCCGCGGCGGCGAACAGCGGCGACAAAAGGATGCCGAAACTCGGATAAAGAATCCCGGCGGCCACCGGAACGCCCAGCGCGTTGTACAGCAGAGCGAAGGCGAGGTTCTGCTTCATATTGGCGACGGTGGCCTGCGAAAGCTGCCGCGCCCGCGCAATGCCGCGCAGATCGCCCTTGACCAGAGTCACATGGCCGCTGTTCATCGCCACATCCGTGCCGGTGCCCATGGCGATGCCGACATGCGCGCGCGCCAGCGCCGGGGCATCGTTGATTCCGTCGCCCGCCATCGCGACGCGTCGGCCTTGGGCCTGGAGCGTCGCCACCAGTTGGACCTTGTCGTGCGGCCGCACCTCGCCATGCACTTCGTCGATCCCAAGCCGCGCCGCCACGGCGCGCGCCGTCGTCAGTCCGTCGCCGGTCGCCATCACGACGCGGATTTTCGCGGCGTGTAATTGGCGAATCGCCTCCGGCGTCGCCTCCTTGATGGGATCGGCCGCGGCGATCAAGCCCGCCAATCGCCCCTCCACGGCGACGAAAACCACCGAGGCGCCCTCGGCGCGGCGGGCTTCCGCCGCCTCGCGCAGCGGCGCTGCGTCGACCTTGACCTGGTCCATGAGCACCGAATTCCCGACGGCTACGCGCTTGGCGTCCACCGCCCCCTGGACGCCGATCCCGGTCGACGATTCGAAATCATCGGCCTTGTCGAGCGCGATCGCGCGACGCCGCGCCTCGGCGACGATGGCCTCGGCCAGCGGGTGCTCGCTGCCCTGATCGAGGCTCGCGGCGTAGCGCAGAACATCGCCCTCGGAAAAGCCCGGCACCGCCACCACGCTGTGGAACGCAGGCTTGCCGACTGTAAGGGTGCCGGTCTTGTCGACGATCAGGGTATCGATTGTCCGGAGCGATTCGATGGCTTCGGCGTCGCGGAACAAGATGCCGGACGTGGCGCCCTTGCCCGCGGCGACCATGATCGACATCGGGGTGGCGAGGCCGAGCGCGCACGGACAGGCGATGATCAAGACCGCCACCGCGTTCAATACCGCATAGGTCCAGCGTGGCTCGGGACCGGCGAAACCCCAGACGATCAGCGTGGCCGCCGCGACAACCAGGACGGCCAGAACGAACCAGTATGACACCGTATCCGCCATGCGTTGCATCGGAGCGCGCGAGCGCTGCGCCTGGGCGACCATCTGCACGATTTGCGCGAGCAACGTCTGAGCGCCCACCTTCTCGGCGCGCATCACCAGGCCGCCGGTGCCGTTGATGGTGGCTCCGACGACCTTGTCACCGGCCCGTTTCTCGACCGGCACCGGTTCGCCGGTGATCATCGACTCATCCACGCTCGATCGGCCTTCGACGACGACGCCGTCGACCGGAACCTTCTCGCCGGGCCGAATCCGCAGCCGGTCGCCGATGTGGACATGGGCGAGCGGAACGTCTTCCTCATTGCCGTCCTCGCCGACGCGCCGCGCGGTCTTCGGCGCCAGCCCGAGCAATGCCTTGATCGCGGCCGACGTGCGCGCTCGTGCCTTCATTTCGAGGATTTGGCCAAGAAGCGTGAGCGAAACGATCACCGCCGCCGCCTCGTAGTAGACGCCGATGCGGCCGTGCGATTCGAATCCTTGCGGAAACAGGTCGGGAACCAAGGTCGCGGCAAGGCTGTAGGCGAAGGCGGCGCCGACGCCGACGCCGATGAGCGTCCACATGTTGGGATGGCGGCGGCGGATGGATTCGGCGCAGCGGACGAAGAACGGCCATCCGGCCCACAACACGATCGGCGCCGACATGGCGAGCTCGAGCCAGGTGCGGGCCGCGACCGACAGGCCCGTGAGATAGTGCCCGGCCATTCCGAGCGCGGTGACGACGATCGTCAGCGGCAGCGTCCACCAGAATCGACGCTGGAAACTGACCAGTTCGGGATCAGGGCCTTCGTCCAGCGTGGGCAGTACCGGCTCAAGCGACATTCCGCAAATTGGGCAATTGCCGGGACCCGGCTGCCGAATCTGCGGGTGCATCGGGCAGGTATAAATCGTCGCCTCCGGCGCCGACTCCGAAGGCGGTGTCGCACCTGTCGCGGACGCTGGCGCTCCCGCGGTGTGCGAAGCATGGCGATGCGCGCGCTCGTGCATGGTGGCGACTCCAGTAGCGAACAGGCTGCGTCGATTGCGAGAAACCGGACTCAACGGCGCCCTCGCGGCGCCCGACCGGCCAAGACCAAGCCGACCAGATATCATCGGCTCGCGGCTAACGAGCTCTGGTAGCGAAATAGTTATAGAGCGGTCCGAATATAAGTGCGATGTACCACCCGTATCCGAAGCTCTCTACGAGCCCGAGGAAGAAACTCGGCCACGATAGCAGCTCGAACCCCGGCAGGAATAACGCCAGCATCGCGTGATTTACCACCCACCCCGGTGCTAGGAGATATAGGACGATGCACGCGAGGTAGGAGACGACGAAGAAGATTGCCAGGCTCATGCCAAGCGCGACGACAGGAATCATGCGCGCCGGCGACCTATCCGGCAAATCGCGAGGTATCGAGCGCACATCAGCCATGACGATGCTCCGATTTTGATCCGAGATCGGCCGGCGCTCCGATATATGACCGCGGCGCGGCCTCGAACTTGTCGCGGCATGCGGCCGAACAGAAATAAAACACGTCGCCGGCATGAACGGTCGACTTCGCGGTGTCGGTCGAAATCGTCATGCCGCAGACAAGATCACGCGCCGTGGCCGGTGCCTCCCAGCGCAGGCGGCTGGAACCGCCTGTGTTCGAGCTTGACGGGCGGGAAGTGCCGTGCCGGTGGCCGAACACATGCGCGCCGCAACCAAACCGCATCATCAAAACAATGAGGGCGGCCCAGAGCAGGAAATAGACCAGCGATTCCATTGCCACATCTCCCGGCGTCCGGCGCATTGGCGTGCGCCGGACTTTGCCGTTCAACCGTGTCGAGACGTCAGATCACCCGCCGCACCGCCAGCGCTTCCATCGCCGATGCGGCGACGGAACGCTGCGATGGTGTCGAAGCTGCACTTGCAGGCGGCTTCGACGATGTCGCGGATCGCTTCCGCCGTTGCCTCGCTGGCGGCGCCCAGATCGCGGATGGCCTGATCGGCCTGCGGGCCGCTCCCGGCCCGAAGCAGGGCCAACGCTCCGACGAAGCCTTGTCGGAACAGCGCCGATTGAACCAGGAAGGATCGCGTCGCAATCTGCTGCATGCCTTGGAGAAACGCGTATCCCGCCGCGGCCATCGCCGCGCCCGATCGTTGCTGCTGCGCCAGCAACGACGCCGTGTCGAACGGCGCGGCCGACGGGCCGGCCCACAGCGTCATGTATGGATATTCGGCTCCCTTACCTTCGCTGCTCCGCAGCTTCATCGCATGCCTCCTCCGCCCGCCGTCATCGCCATGGGCCCGTACCCCATGTGCGGAGCGAGAAGTTCCTCCGCCGCCTTTTTTTGATCCTCGGTCAAGACGGCGTAGAGCGACGAGAGTTTCGTTTTGATGGCGCGCACGCCCTCGACGCGCGCCGAGAGCCAGCGCTCTTGTCGGTCGAGGCGCTCGATCAGATTGGCCGATGCCGGGCCGTCCCTCCCGGCTGCTCGCAGCTCGCCAAGCCGCTTGGCGTTTACGCGCAGTGCGTCGGCGTATTCGTTCCAGGCCTTGTCCTGCGCATCGGTGATCTTCAGCTCGACGCGCAAGAAGGCGATACGGCCCTCGATGCGATCGATCATGGCGTCATGACTCAGCGTCATCCGCATGTCGGCCGGCGAGCCACCGCCCATCATGCCGCGCTGGCCCATCATGCCCATCATTCCCATGCCGCTTGGTCCCATCATGCCCATCATCGGCATCATGCCGCTTGGCTGCGCTTGACCCGGCGATGACGGCTGGGTTTGGATCTGAGGCGCGGGCACGCCCGCGTCGGGATGATGCGCCTCATCGGCCGCGACGCCGCCGCTCGACATGACGAGGGCAGCGATCGCGCCAATGACGATTTGCCGTGCGAAATTCACGCTCATGGCCGGCTCCTTATTCATGTAAACAATACTTTTACACGCAACCAACTTAGTTTGTTTTTGACTCAGATCAAGTCGGCTCAAATAAAACCTTCCCACGCTATAATGTTCATTTGTCGTCATCCGCAATTACCGCTTGCTTCGTCTGCTGCGCCTCTTGATACCACGCTTCCGTCCTCCGAATACGGCTTGCGCCAATCGGCAAGCTTGATGCGCCAGGCCAGCACGGCGAGCCGTACGGCTCCGCCACCCCACACCCGCGCGTTCCGGCATGTCGCAGCCGGCGATATAGCGATGCTGACGCTAGCCGACGATATTTTCCCTGTTGTCGCCGCTCCGTGTCGCTCGTTGCCCGGCGGGGGTTCGGGCGCGTGGGCGCCCGGAACCACGACGCCTCACGTCGCACCACCCCGACCGGCCGCGTCGCGCCTAACGCCACCACCGTTTTATAATTCCAAGATGTGGCCAACTCGGGCGCATCGAGTCGCCAACTCACGCGTTGCGCGTGGCCAACGAATTCGGCCCGCTGCATTCGGTCTGCGGCACACGCGAGGCGCTGGCGGAGGATGCAGTCGCGAGCGAACCGTTCTCCAGGGACGATCAGGGCGAATTCCCTGCTTAACAGGGAAAATACAGGGAATTGCGCGCCGATTCGGCCGGTTCTCCGGCTGGACAGAGCGGAGAAATTCTCGCCGCCGTAAGAACTTACGTGTTATGAACCTGGATGAATGGTCGCAAAATAACAGGGAATTTCTTCGAAGAAACAGGGATGTCAAATTCCCTGTTCCAGTTGGAAACAGGGATTCATCGCATGACAGGCATAATGGGCAATGGGTCGACGCGACGTAGGTTCAAATCCAGGATTCGCAACTGGCTTTATTTGCTCCTATTCGCCCCTGCTCTAACGCTTGTGCGGCGATAGCCAAATCGCCGAGACGATCGTAGCTGCAAGGGCGAAACCGATCTAGATCGTAGCGGCGCTATCAAGGCGGGTCTCGATTCTACGGGAGTCCTTTCGTCGGCAAAGCGCGGCACCGAGTCGTACTTGCGGCGTGCAGGGCACATAC
>DATIBC010000024.1:0-9651 GCA_035457725.1 Alphaproteobacteria bacterium
AAGGACGACGTTCGATCGATCGCAGCACGAGATCGACGTACGTTCCGGTGTCATCGATCGCGGAGGAGATTTAGAGCGCATGCCGGCGACGGGAAAAAGGCCCACTATCGAGCCGACCAACGCACGCCAATTTCGGCCCGCGCGGCGGACGCGCGGGCTGGCCGTGGCGTTGCTGGTCGGTTTTTGCGTAGCCGGCTGCACCTATCAAGGCGGTGTCGAGGATCCCATTTCGCGGAAGTTCACCTGGTTCAGTTATCTGGCCGGCGACGATATCAAGTCGAATTGCCGGCCAGGCGAGCCGGCGCGGTACCGGCTGGTCTATAACGCGATCTGGGACGAGCAGGTGCGCGCCTACGATTTACGCCGCAGCGCCACCGGGAGCGGCGCGGTTCTGTTTTCTCATGTTTTTGGCGGCGGCGGATCGGTGGCATCGGTGGATCTGCGTGATCCGACCGCACCATGGCGCGGCGAAACCGCCGACAAACGGCTCGACGAGCGGGCGTATGTCGAGCTGGTGCGAGCGATCGAGGCCAGCGGTTTCGGCGCCGCCCCGCCGGTCGGTCTGCGGCTCCCATCGTGGGCGTTCTATTGGGTGGCGAGCGCATGCGCCGACGGGCGGTTTCACTTCAACGCGTGGCGTCATCCCTCCGAGCGCTTTTCCGGCATCAAATTCTCGCGCCAGCTGTTCGACCACGATGCGACGGGCGTGCCGGTCAACCCTCCCCGCCCGATCGACGCGGCGCACGCCGGCATGAAACCGGGGCGGCCGGATCCCACCGATACGGCCGATTTTGAGCTCACGGTCGGCCGTGACGGCCTCCCCGGCCGCCTGACGCCGTTTTGAGCGTCCTGCCCGCCTAAGTGTCTTATCGCACTGCGATATTGCGGTGCACAAAAAATCCCTTGACATCGTTGTCTATAAACCTAAATATGTCATTGCTGCGTTGCAGCAAGAAACTGGAACGCACAGAACCAAGTCAGTCGGCGGAGCGGGGCGGTCGCTCGACATATCACCTCCCCCCAAGAGCATCGCAACGCTCCGCTGTCCCTTTGGAGACCCACGGACCCGCCGCGTCGCCCACCCCCGGCCTGCGGCACCATTAAGGAGTTTGATCGATGAGCAAGACAAAGACCGGCAAAGAGACGATCGAGACGTTCGCCGTCGGCGCCGATTTCGCCCAGAAGGGCTACGACCGCGTCCTTGGCGCGACCAAGGAGCAGGTCGAGAAGGCGAGCGCGCAGGCGTTCAAGACCTACGAAGAGATGTCCAAGTTCTCGAAGGAAAATCTCGACGCCTATGTGGCTGCATCGACCGTCCTCGCCAAGGGCTTTGAGTCGGTGAGCAAGGCGTGGTTCGCCTTCGCGCAAGAGTCGATGGAGAACAGCGCCCATGCGGCGAAGGCCCTGATGGGCGTCAGGACCCTGCGCGAGGCGGTCGACCTCCAGACCGATCTCGCCAAGTCGAACTTCGACAAGTTCATCGCCGAGAGCACCAAGCTGTCGGAGATGTCGGTCAAGGTCGCCAACGAGGCATTTGAGCCGATCAACGCCCGCGTCAACGTCGCGGTCGAGAAGCTGCTCAAGCCCGTCGCAGCCTAACCCGATGGCGCCGACGGCGCCGTCCGGATCGAAGGCCCGGTGGCACGCGCCACCGGGCCTTTTTTCTTTGCTCGCGGCGGTGCTAGCAGCGAGCGTCGCCCCCCTTTTCCCAAAGGGCGAAAATCCAATATCATTGGAACGTTTCGGTTACGACTTTCGCGGGACAACCGTCAGATCCGAGGATGAGCGACATCGAAAAGCGCAACGGCGATGGTCCTGGGCACGGCGTCGGGACAGTGGTCCAGACGCGGACCAAGACCAAGAAGCCGTCGATGTACAAGGTGCTCATGCTTAACGACGACTACACGCCGATGGAATTCGTCGTCCATGTGCTCGAGCGCTTTTTCGGCAAGTCGCGCGAGGAGGCGACGCAAATAATGTTGCACGTCCATCGTCGCGGCGTCGGCATTTGCGGCGTTTACACTTATGAAGTGGCCGAGACCAAGGTCACGCAGGTGACGGAATTTGCGCGGCGCAACCAGCACCCTTTGCGGTGCACGCTGGAGAAGGAATAGCCGCAACCCGAGCAGCCGCGCAGGGGCTCGATCGTGCTAGAATGTCGCTGCGGGTCGGGTGAACGAAGGAGCACTGGGACGCATGCTGTCGCGCAACCTCGAACAGACCCTCCATCGGGCGCTGGCGCACGCCAACGAGCGACAGCACGAATACGCTACGCTCGAACACCTGTTGCTTGCCTTGGTCGAGGACCAGGATGCGATCGCCGTGCTGCGCGCTTGCGGCATCGATTTCGATCGCCTGCGCAAGGACATCGTCCAATACCTCGACAATGAGCTGGCCGGATTGGTTACCAGCCGGGGCGGCGAAGCGAAACCGACCGCCGGGTTCCAGCGGGTGCTGCAGCGCGCGGCAATCCACGTCCAGTCGTCGGGCCGCGAGGAAGTGACCGGCGCTAACGTACTGGTGGCGATGTTCTCCGAGCGCGAATCCCACGCCGTCTATTTCCTGCAGGAGCAGGATATGTCGCGGCTCGACGCGGTAAACTACATTTCGCACGGCGTTGCCAAGGTCCCGGGGCGCACCGAGACTCGCCGCGTACGGGGCGCCGAGGAAGAGCAGAGCTCAAGCGCGTCCTCCGAGCGCGGCGGCAGGCGCGGTCAAGAAGCGCTCGCGACGTATTGCGTCAACTTGAACAAAAAGGCGGCAAGCGGACGCATCGACCCGCTGATCGGCCGCGAGGCCGAGGTCGAGCGCACGATCCAGATCCTCTGCCGCCGCTATAAGAACAACCCGCTCTACGTCGGCGATCCCGGCGTCGGCAAGACGGCGATCGCCGAGGGGCTGGCGCGCAAGATCGTCCGCGGCGAGGTGCCGGAGGTGCTCGAGAACTGCGTCATCTATGCGCTCGACATGGGCACGCTGCTGGCCGGAACGCGCTACCGCGGCGATTTCGAGGAGCGGCTGAAGGCGGTGCTGGCCGAGCTCGATGCGCAAGAAGGCGCGATCCTCTTCATCGACGAGATTCATACCGTGATCGGCGCCGGCGCCACCTCGGGCGGTTCGATGGACGCATCGAATTTGCTAAAGCCGGCGCTCGCCAGCGGCACGCTGCGCTGCATTGGCTCGACCACCTACAAGGAGTACAGGAACTATTTCGAGAAAGACCGCGCGCTCGTCCGGCGATTCCAGAAAATCGACGTGAACGAGCCGACGATCGAGGATTCGATCAAGATCCTGCGTGGCGTGAAGCCGTATTATGAATCGCACCACAAGGTGCGGTACACCGCCGACGCCATCCGTGCCTCGGTCGAGCTCGCCGCGCGTTACATCAACGACCGCAAGCTGCCCGACAAGGCGATCGACGTAATCGACGAAGTGGGCGCGGCGCAGATGCTGCTGCCGCCCGCCAAGCGCAAGCGCACGATCACGGTCAAGGACGTCGAGGCGGTGGTCGCCAAGATCGCCCGTATTCCGCCCAAGTCGGTGTCGACCGACGACAAGGAGACTCTGCAGAACCTCGAGCGCAGCTTGCGTTCGGTCGTCTTCGGTCAGGACAAGGCGATCGAGGCGCTGGTCAGCGCGATCAAGTTGTCGCGCGCCGGGCTACGCGAACCGGAGAAGCCGATCGGCTGCTACTTATTCTCAGGGCCGACCGGCGTCGGCAAGACCGAGGTCGCCCGCCAGCTTTCGCTCACGCTCGGCATCGAGCTGAAGCGCTTCGACATGTCGGAATACATGGAGCGTCACACGGTGTCGCGCCTGATCGGCGCACCGCCGGGCTATGTCGGCTTCGACCAGGGTGGATTGCTGACCGACGCGGTCGACCAGCACCCGCATTGCGTTCTGCTGCTCGACGAGATCGAGAAGGCGCATCCCGATCTGTTCAACATCCTGCTGCAGGTGATGGATCACGGGAAGTTGACCGACCACAACGGCAAAAGCGTCGATTTCCGGAACGTGATCTTGATTATGACCACCAACGCCGGCGCCGCCGACATGGCGCGGCCGGCGATCGGTTTCGGCCAGGAGGCGCGCGCCGGCGAGGACGAGGAGGCGGTCAACAAGCTGTTCGCGCCCGAGTTCCGCAATCGCCTCGACGCGGTGATCGGCTTCAGCCGCCTTACCCCGGATATCGTCAGCCGCGTGGTCGACAAGTTCGTCGGTCAGCTCGAAAGCCAGCTCGCCGAACGGGCAGTCACCATCATGGTCACCGACGAGGCGCGCACCTGGCTCGCCGAGAAGGGCTACGACGAGATGTTCGGCGCCCGGCCGCTCGCGCGCGTCATCCAGGAGAACATCAAGAAACCGCTCGCCGAGGAGCTGCTGTTCGGCAAGCTGGCGCGCGGCGGGTTGGTGCGCGTCAAGCTCGAGAATGGCCGGCTTACCTTCGATTTCCCGCTGCCGCCGGCGACGCGACCGGAGCCGAAAGTCCCGGCGCTGGTCGAGTAGGGGCCGTATCGCACCTTCCAACTTCCGGTCGGTCGGACGCCTAATCCTGCCCGTTTCCGCTTCAAGCCCCGAATATTAGCCGCAGTCGCTATTCGATCACCTCGTCGGCGCGAGCGACGAGGTCGGACGGAAGCCGAATGCCGATCGCCTTGGCCGCCGTCAAGTTGACCACCAGCTCAAATCGTTCCGGCTGTTGGACGGGCAATTCGCCAGGATGTTCGCCGTGAAGAACACGATTCACGTACGACGCTCCCCGTCGGAACATCTCGGTTCGATCGGCGGAGTAGGAGATTAAGCCACCGGCGGTCACCATCGTCCGATCGGAATAGATCGCCGGCATACGATAGCGCGATGCAAGAGCGGTCACCATATGGCGGTGCGCCAAGATCGTGAGATCCGAGGGGAATATCAGCCCACCACGTGACTCTCGCGCGAACGCTTCGATGGAACGCTCGAGCTCGGCGGGCCGGCGCACCGACATGATCGCCGGCTGGACGGCGAGCGCCTGGGCAGCCGCCTCGAAATACCGCCGATAGAATTCGCCCGAGGGATTTTCCGGATTGAATACAAGGGCGGCGCGCTGCATATCGGGCGCGGCCTGTTTTAGAATCTCCAGCAATTTGGCGACAACCGAATACTCCGGAGAGGAGATTCCGGTCATGTTCCCGCCGGGACGCGCCAGGTTTTGCACGACGCCTTGTCCTAGCGGATCGGTGACCCCGACGAATACGATCGGAATGGAGCGCGTTTGTTGCTGCATGACGCGCACCACTCGCCCCCCGGTGATTAGAATTGCGTCCGGCCCGAGGTTCACGAGCTCCGCTGCGTCGGCGCGGACGCGGTCCAAGTTGTCCGTGGCCCAGCGCGCGTGGATACGGAGGTTCTCGCCTTCGACCCAGCCTAGGCTGCGAAGCTCGTCGCGGAACGCCGCGACGCGTCCCTGAATTTCCGAATCGCTCTCCGGGTAGGGCATCAAAATGCCGACGTTGCGCGTGCGATCAAGCTGTTGCGCGCGGGCGGTGAGCGCCAAGGTGGCGATCCCGCCCAGGACACCGACAAACTCGCGCCGCCTCATTCGAGACCCCCCGATTAAGAAACGGTCATGCGACCATGCGAACTATAACAGACCCCGTTTCCAGGGGTTGTGCGCAAGCGCACGAATTGCGCGATTGCCCCGATGAGCCGACGGTCCATTTCGTCCGACGCACGGCTACCCGATCGGCACATTTGGGTCGGTGGCGGGGCTTGCTTTGGCCGCGCCGACTTGATACCTCACCTTCGTCGGGCTCCGGCGGACGCCCGGCCATCCCAAGACGCAGCACGCGTCCAAGCTCCGTCTGCGCTCGGGCCTCGCGCCCGAAAGGGAGGACGCGTGCAAACCGATAATCACGGCCGTGACGCCGATCCTGCGGCAGGTACGCTGCTGCTGACGCGCAGCGACGTGCTGGCGACGCTCGATCCCAAAACCTGCATCGAGGCGGTCGAGCAGGCGTTCAGAATGCATGGCGAGAGGCGGACGCTTGGTCCTGCGATGCTGGGCGTTCACGTTCCGGGCGGTGGATTCCACGTCAAGGCGGCCGGATTGCTGCTCGATCGCAAGTACTTCGCCGCCAAGACCAACGCCAACTTTCCGGACAACGGTCGCCGGTTCGGCTTGCCGACGATCCAGGGGACCGTCGTGCTGTGCGACGCCGATGATGGGCGTCCGCTGGCGCTGATGGATTCGATGGCGTTGACCGCGCTGCGCACCGCCGCCGCGACCGCAGTCGCGGCGAAGCACCTGGCGCGGCGCGAGGCGCGGTCGGTGGCGCTTGGCGGCTGCGGCGTCCAGGCGGCGGCGCAGCTCGACGCGCTCGCCGCGCTCATTCCGATTTCCATCGTTTACGTGGTCGATCTCGACGCCGCACGCGCAACCCGGTTCGCCGCGGAGACCGCCGCGAGGCTCGACCTGGCGGTCGAGGTGCGCGGCGACCTTCACGCCGCGGCGCTCGCCGCCGACATCGTCGTGACCTGCACGTCGTCGCGCGAGGCGATACTCGCCGAAGGCGACGTCGCGCCGGGCGCCTTCATCGCCGCAGTGGGCGCCGACAATCCGGAAAAGCAAGAAATCGCACCCGCGCTGATGGCGGCGGCGAACGTGGTCGTCGACGAACTCGACCAATGCGCCGAGATCGGCGACCTCCATCACGCGATCGCCGCAGGCGCGATGACCAAGGAGCGCATCCACGCCTCGCTTGGCGAAATCGTCGCCGGAAAGAAGCCCGGCCGTCGCCGCGACGACGAAATATTCGTCTTCGACTCGACCGGCATAGCGATCCAGGATGTCGCTGCGGCTGCGGTGGTGTATCGCAATGCGCTCGCCGCCGGACGCGGCAGGCGCATCGACTTCGCAAGCTGACGCGACCGTTTTCCTGGCTTGGCAAGCGGGGCGACGAACCGCGGCGTTCCGGGTTGACCGCCAAGGCGGCAGGGCATGAAGAAGCCAGCGTCGGCGCTATGCGCGCCCTGCGGTCGGCGCCTGGTGTCATTGTGTCTTGGCGGTGGTATTCCTAGGTCCGTTCGACGGGTTCGGATCGACGCGAACCCGCTGCGTCCAAGGGCGGGTCGGATGGCTCTGTCGTTTCTTGCCGGTATTCGCGTCCTCGATCTGTCGCAGTACGTGCCCGGCCCGTACGCAGCGCTGATGCTGGCCGATCTCGGCGCCGACGTCGTCAAGGTCGAGCCGCCGGGCGGCGACCCGATGCGCGGCCTGGGGCCGCGTGACGCCGACGGGATCTCGCCGTTCTGGAAGCTGATGAACGGTGGCAAGACGATCCTCACGCTCGATCTCAAGGCGAGCGAGGGCGCAACATCGTTCGCTCGGCTAATCGAGCGCGCCGACGTGCTCATCGAGTCCTATCGTCCCGCGGTGATGGAGCGCCTCGGCTTCGGGCGCCCGCGCCTGATTGCACTCAATCCGCATCTCATCCACGCTGCGCTGTCGGGGTACGGCCAGACCGGCCCGTGGCGGCTGCGCACCGGCCACGACATTAATTATATGGCGCTTGCCGGCGGTCTTGCCGTGTCGGGCGGCAAGGCGGCGCCGTCGATCGCCGCGCCGCCGACCGCCGATTTCGCCAGTGGCCTGCAAACGGCGCTCGCCGTTTGCGGCGCCTTGATTGGGCGCGGACCCGGCGGACGCGGCGTCTATATCGACCTCAGCCTCGCTGAAACGGTGCTCGCGTGGCAGAGCATGAACCTGACGGCGGCGACGCGGTCGGGCTTCGCGCCGGCGCTCGCCGCGAACCTGCTCAACGGCGGCGCCGCCTGCTATCAGATCTACCGCGCTGCCGACGGCCGTTTCGTCACGCTTGGGGCGATCGAGGATAAATTCTGGGCGAACTTTTGCCGCGCCGTCGGTCGCGAGGACCTGATCGAACGGCAATGGGAGGCGATGCCGCAGCGCTCGCTCATCGCCGCAGTGGCGGCGATCTTCGCCGACAAGTCGGCGGCGGAATGGGAACGTTTGCTTGGCGCGGTCGATTGTTGTTTCGGCGTCGCGGTTGATCCGCGCGATGTCGCGGGACACCCACAGATCGCCGCGCGCCGCATGACGGCGATGCGACCCGGGGATGACACGACGATCGAGGCGCTGTTTCCGGCCCATATCGACGGTGCGCCGCCATCGCCGCGTTTGCCGCCAATCGAGGCAAGCGCCTCGGAGGTGCTTTCGCGATGGGCGGCCGGACGAGGGGCTCGCGCCTAATACGTCCGCTCGGCCGGTGGGTTTGGCGGAATTCCTTCGTCGGCGGCGCGCTTCTCCCAGTACTCGGCCCTCGCTGCGTCCACTGGCGCGCCGTCGCGGCCTTCGCGGTAGATCTTGCCAAGGATCTCCATCGCCGCCACGTGCCCGGCGTTGGCCGCGCGCTCGAACCATAGGCGCGCCGCGGTCGGATCGACCGGCGTGCCCAAACCGCGCTGGTAGTATACGGCGGTGTCGAACATCAGCAGCACCTCGCCATGCTCGGCGCCGGCGTGCGCCGCAGCGAAAGCGTCGCGGTAGGACTTGGCCTGCTCGAATATGATCGCAGCGAGCCGTAGCGTCGGCAGATCGTCCGGCGCCAGCCGGAGCGCGGCGCGGATCGGCTCCATCGCCAGCTTGTACTCGAAGAACGTCGAAAGCGCGGCGGCGTAA
Organism: Alphaproteobacteria bacterium; assembly: GCA_035457725.1. Lineage (GTDB taxonomy): Bacteria > Pseudomonadota > Alphaproteobacteria > CACIAM-22H2 > CACIAM-22H2 > DATFES01. Next base: position 8,681 of record DATIBC010000024.1, read on the forward strand.
TCGTAGTAGGCGTGCGGATCATCGGGTATTAGAGCAATGATCTCGCGGTGCACGCGGTCCGTGTTCTCGAGATCGTTCACCGCAAGATACGCCGCGGCGAGGTTGCGACGGCTGTCGAGATCGTCGGGATTGTCGGTGACCGCGCGCGTGCACGCCTTGAAGTTGCCCTCGCGCGCCGTCCGGGCGCAAAGCGCGGCGTCGCTTTCGCCCGGCCGGTTTGCCGCGACGGGCGGATTGATCGGCTGGCCCGGCGGCGTCTGCGCCGATGCGTTGGCCGCCAGCAGGCCGAGGGCGAAGACCAGGAGCGCGATTGTCGGGCGGCCATCGATCATCGGGGTCTCCGCGGCGACCAAGAAAGCGATACTACGCCGTGGGGCGCGAAACGCTCAATCCGGCCCGCCAGAATGTGATGCCCCGATCGCGCCAGCGCGAAACGGGCCGTGCTCGCCGAGTTCCTCGGCTTCATGAACCATGAGCGGCGTCTCGCGGGCGAGGAAATCGGCGACCGCGCGGCGGAATGGCGGGTCGGCGATCCAATGCGCGCTCCAAGTCGCGGCCGGCAGGTAGCCCCGCCGGATCTTGTGCTCGCCCTGCGCGCCGGCTTCGACCCGCGCCAGGCCATTCGCGATGGCGTGCTCGATCGCCTGGTAGTAGCAAGCCTCGAAGTGAAGGAACTTGTGCTCGCCGCGACAGCCCCAATTGCGGCCATAGATCGCATCGCCGCCGACCAGATTGAGCGCCGCGCCAATGTACCGTCCGTTCTTTTTCGCCATCACCAGGACGACGCGCCCGGCGAGCGCGCCGCCAAGCCGATCGAAGAAATCGCGCGTCAGGTACGGATAACCCCATTTACGGTCGCTCGTCGAAGTGTAGAAGCCGAAGAATAGCTCCCAATGACGTGGCTCGATCGCGGCGTCGGTGAGCCGCTCGAGCGATATGCCCTGGTCGGCAACGCCGCGGCGCTCGCGTCG
>DATIBC010000025.1:0-51251 GCA_035457725.1 Alphaproteobacteria bacterium
GCCGCTTTCTCGAATTGTACGAGCCGCGCATCGCCCGGCTTTCACGGCCCTACCCCGGCGTGCGCGACACGCTGGCCCGTCTCGCCGGCGCCGGATTCCGTCTCGGCGTGTGCACCAACAAGGCGTCGCGCGCCACCCGACGACTGCTCGACGATCTCGCGCTCAGCCGATATTTCGCGGCCGTCGCCGGCGGCGACGGTCCCGCACGCAAACCCGATCCCAAGCACTTACTGGCGGTGCTGGACGCGCTCGGCGCCGCGCCGGAAACGGCGCTGATGGTCGGCGATTCCGCCAATGACGTGCATGCCGCGCGCGCCGCCGGAGTCAGGGTCGCGGTGGTAAGCTTCGGGTACACGACAGTCCCGGCGGCCGAACTCGGCGCCGACGCGCTCATCGACCGGTTCGAACAATTGGCGGCGCTCGTCGGGCTTTGATGAAGCGACTCATGGCGTCGGGGTGGTCGGCGCGTCTCGCGACGCTTCGGCGGTGCGTAACGCCACCTGCTTCAAAGTTACGATCGTCGTACCCCATCCGCTGTCGATCTCGATACGCACGGGCGCCAACGGCGCGCCCGGTACGACCCGGCCGATCCACGCCCGTCCGTTGCGCAAACGTCGCCAGTTCTTGTCATCGGGATTATCGACCTTGGCGTATCCGGAGATCGGCTTGATGACGAACTCGCATTCCCGTGTCTCGCCCGAGAATGCATGGCTTTGCGGTTCCGCGGCGGAGGTCCATCCGCGATCGCGGACGATGAGATCGGACCGCCGCCTGCCATCGAAGACGGCGTAGGTGCCCTCGCAGGCTTCTCCGGCGCTCACGCGGCGCAGCAGGTCCAGCACCGCCGACGCCGGATCGACAGTCTCACGCTGCAACTGGGGTGGCACCTGTTCGCGCATCTCGGCCGCCTGCGTCGGCTCGACGCGCGCCTCGACATGGCCGCGCGCATAGTCGATCGCCACGCGGCGCGGCGAACCCTGCCATTCGCCCTCGAGCCGATGACGACGTGGCTCGAGTCCGGCGCCGGTGATCGCTCCTTGCGTAAACGACGTCGAACGCCATGGCACGAACCAGCGTGCGATGCCGATGGTCTCGATCTTGGTCGTGAGGGCATAGCTCGCGGCGCGAAGATCGACGTCAAACTCGCTGTCGACGACATGCAGGCCGACGCGGAACGCCTGGTAGCTAAGCACCAGCCGCGGGCTGTCGGCGTCGATCGAAGGCGGCAGTCGTTCGGCGCGCGAACCGACATGGATCAGCGCGACTGCCGCCGCGACGGTGGCAAGGCCTATCAAGCTATGACGAACCATCGGCAGCGGCGCCATCGCCCTCATCCCCAGGGGTCGACGGCCGCAAGATAGCGTGTTTCGGCGGTATTCCAAGCCTCAAAATATCGCGCGCCGGCGGCCGCAGGGTTGGCCCGGCGAAGCCGGCTTTCTTGACTTCATGCAGCATCGGCTCGTATATGGCCGGTCATCGGACGCTCCGGACCGGGCGCTTAGCTCAGCGGGAGAGCACCGCTTTCACACGGCGGGGGTCGCTGGTTCAATCCCAGCAGCGCCCACCATTCCCGGGCCCAGCGTTCCGATCTACCCATTGTCCTCGGATCGGCACGATTGACCCATTTTCCGCCGACGCGACGCCGATATAGTCGCCAGAGTCGCCGCTGAATATTGCGGGAATCAAATTCGCCTCGATGAGATCGTTCGCCTGATCGAATGCCATCGGCGGCCACTGGTTATCGGCTGCGCCCCAGGTGAAGGCGAAGGCGAAGGCTTCGACCGGCGTTGCGAAATCCACTCGAAACTAGGCTGGCACGAGATCGCTTCCACTGAACAGCGTTTGACCGCCGGAGGTGTTGAAGCTTCCGTTGAAATCGGCGCCGATATTGATCGGCGCATCGACGCCGATGAAGGTCGCATTGCCGATCGCCAGCGAACCGGAAGCGCCGGCGGTCGTGGCCTCGAACATGATCGCGGTTTCGGCGGACAGCGCGGGGTCCGAGACGGGCGTTCCGACGCCGGATGTCATAACCGGGCCGGCCGGCGTCGCCGCGGCTAGAACGTCCAACGCAACAGTCACTGCGATGATTCGTTGCGGCACGTCACCACTTCAATCGATAATTATCGCTCGTTGTTCGCTATAATCACGCAATTAACTGTGCTAATGGCCGTGTAAATGTCATTAGCTCTATTAATTATCTTAACTCGCTGAGGGGGTCGCGCCTCCCACTCGCCGACGTGCTCGTGGCATGGAAGTTGATCTCTTTACCGGTTCTTCCGGATCTTATTGCAAAGTGCAGGCGTCGGAACCGCTGCTGGCCAACATTGCGCGGTCGTCCGGTTTGGGCGCCGGCATCGGGCAATGACGCGGTTGGGCCGCGCCGCCGGGCGGGCCGCGACAAGATCCGAAAGGCGTTGGCAATGTCATCAGACGGCGACGAATTCGAAACACTTGAGCCGAGCTGGCATGACAACAGCGTTTACGGATTTCAGCTCGTGCTCGGCGATCACGAGCGGGGCGATTGGCGCAGCGAGCTAATGCTCGACATCGATCATATCGTCGAGTGGGTCTGCGCTCCCGGCGGCCGGCCGCGTTTTCGCATCGCCCCGGCGACACTGGTATTCCATGACGTCACCGACCTCCAGATCGCCATCGATTGCGGCGACACCGGCGGCCAAGTGGCGCTGCACGCATTGTCGATCGATCGAGTCGCTCGTGCCCGCATTCGCGATCAGAAAGTATGTTTCGACCGGCCGTACTACCGCTGGCGGATCGAGCTCAACTGGCCCGCGGGCGGATCGATCCTCTTTGCGGCGAGCGGATTCACGCAGACGCTGCGCGCCGAGCCGATCTTGCAGGACGAACAACAGCTGCCGGCGGCCATGCGCGTATGACTCACGCCAACGGGCGGCCGCCGTCGATCATGAATGTCGCCGCGGTGACATACGACGCCTCGTCGGACGCCAGCCAAAGAATCGGGCAGGCGATTTCACGCGGCTCCGCCCATCGTCGCATGATGCAGCTTTGCTCCGCTTCGCGTCGCAGATCCTCGATCGCGCGCCCGTCGGCCTTGGCTCGGCGAACATGGAACGGAGTCAGCGTGAAGCCGGGACACACCGCGTTGACGCGCACGCCATGCGCCGCCTCCTCGAAGGCGAGCGTGCGTGTGAGCGCAAGTATCGCCGCCTTCGTCGCGTCGTACTGACCCATGCCGGGCCTCCCGGTGACGCCGTAGGTCGAGGATATGTTGACGATACTCGCCTTGCCCGACGCACGCAGCGCAGGGAGGGCCGCCTTCGCCATGTGCGCGTAGCCCAGCAGGTTGACGCCGAGTATGTCTTGCCACGACTGGGTCGGCGCCTCGGAAAGCTTATGATAAAGCCGGATGCCGGCGTTGTTGACCAGGACGTCGAGCGAGCCGAGCGCCGCTGTCGCCTCGACGATGACGCGCCCCGCCTCCGCCTCGCGCGCCACGTCGGCGACGATTCCGAGCAGTTGCGCTCCGGGCACGCTGGACCGAATGTCTTCGAGCGCCGCGCCCATCGCCGCGGCGTCGCGATCGACCAGCGCTACCCGCGCGCCTTCTTCGCAGAACAACCGGCCGACGGCCGCGCCGATGCCACCCGCTCCGCCGGTGACGATCGCCGCCTTTCCTTTCAATCGGTCGGCCATCCGCGCGCCTCCGCCTCCGCCCTAGTCAAGAAACCCGAACCGACGCGGCAGCCACAAGATGGTCTCCGGCCAGACCAGGCAAACGACGACCGCGACGACTTGCAATCCCACGAACGGGATGATGCCGCGATAGATGTGCTGCATCGTCACCGAGGGCGGCACGGTGCCTTTCATGTAGAACAGCGCAAAGCCGAATGGCGGCGTCAGGAACGCCGACTGCAGATTGACCGCGGTGAGGATGAGGAACCAAACCAGGAAATCCTTGTTGGCCGCGAGGTGGGGCGTGAAATCGACCAGCTTCAGGATCGGCGCGAAGATCGGCAGCACGATCAGGCAAATCTCGAGCCAGTCGAAGAAAAATCCCATGATGAAGACGAGCAGCATCACGAAGACCAGGATTTCCCACCCTGAGTCGATGCCGAGCGCCTTCAGGATCTCGGCGACCACGTCGTCGCCCCCGAGCGCGCGGAAGACGTACGAAAACAGCGTCGCGCCGAAGATAATGAAGAACACCAGCGCGTTGGTGAGCGCCGCGCTTTCGATGACCGCGCGGATGGTCGCCAGGTTGAAACGGCGGTTCCAGATCGCCAGCAAGATCGCGCCCAGGCAGCCGGCGCCGCCCGCCTCGGTCGGCGTCGCAAAACCGCCGAAGATCGAGCCGAGAACGACGAAGATGAGAAACGCCGGCGGCAAGAAACTGCGCAAGACCATGCGCAGGAGCTCGACCGAGCCTTGCGGGCCGCTTGTGGCCTCCAGCGGTGGCGCCATGTCGGGGCGCACGAACGCCAGAATGCCGATGAACACGACATAGATTCCCGACAGGATCAATCCGGGAACGATCGAGGCGGTGAACAGCGTACCGACCGACACCGACATCAGGTCGCCCATGATCACCAGCATGATGCTCGGCGGAATCAGAATACCGAGGGTGCCGGCCGAGGCGATCGTGCCGACCGAGAGCTCCTTGGAGTAGCCGCGCTGCAGCATGGTCGGCAGCGCCACCAGCGTGAGCATGATGACCGAAGCGCCGACGATGCCGGTGGAGGCCGCCATGATCGTCCCCATCAGCGTCACCGACATCGCCAGTCCGCCGGGGATGCGCCGGGTCAGTACTTGCAGTGCGCGCAATAATTCGTCGGCGACGCCCGAACGCTCGAGCATCGTCCCCATGAATACGAACATCGGCACCGCGATCAGCACTTGGTTCTGCACCGCCTGACCCCAGATGCGCGGGATCAGCGCGAAGAACTGCGCCGGATGGAAAACATCGAAGATGATTCCCAGCACCCCGAAGCCGAGCGCCACTCCGCCCAGGACGAAGGCGACCGGGTAGCCGACGAACATAATGACCGTGAGCACCGCGAACATGAGCACGGCGAGGTGGTCGGCGATCCAGTCGTACATATTTCGCTCCGCCGCTCAGTGCGCGCTTGCGGACGGCATCGCGCGCGCCGCCAGCTCGTCCGAGCCGAACAGAAAGACGAAGCGTCGGAGGAGTACCGAGACAACGCTGGCGCACAGCAGCACCAGACCCAGAAACAAGAAAGCCTTGATGATCCAGCGATACGGTAGGCCGTTGGGCGCGTCCGATGACTCGTTCTGGATGAAGGACAGATGGGCAAACTCGAAGGCGAACCACGTTGCCACGATGCAATACGGAATCGCGAAGAGGAATACGCCGAGCACCTCGAGCCAGGCGAGGCGGCGCGCCGGCAGTCCGGCGGTGAAGACGTCGATGCGGACATGGACATTGCGGACGTAGGCGTAGCCAAGCCAGAACATGAACAGCATGCCGTGGAGATGCCATTCCAACTCCTGGATCGGCGTCGATCCGAACCCGGGGATCTGAAAGCCGACCTTGCGGGTGATGATGTCCCAGCAAATGACCCCGATCAGGGCGAAGTAGATCCATCCCGAAGCCTTGGCGATGCGGTCGAGTACGCCATCGATGGCGTCGCTCAGCGCCAGCAACTGTGTCATGCGACTAGCTCCCTCCCGCCGCTTGCGAGGCGGCGAGCCGTCGTGTCTTTCACGTTCGGGAACGCAGACGCAGCGGGCGCCCCATTTTCAAGGCGCCCGCCGCTGCCATGCCTCAGCGCAGATAGCCCCTTTCGCGCCAGATCGAGTAATCGGCGCGAAACTTGTTCAGCGAATCCCAAGCCTTCTTGAATTCGGGGCTCTTTTGCGCCTGCTCGGTGGCCACTTCCTGCCACGCCTTGTCGTAAGCGTCGAGGAACTGTTTATTCCAGGTCTTGAACTGCACGCCCTTTGCTTCCAGCTCGCGCATCGCCGCGACCTGGGCGAATTCCGACAGCGCGAAACCATTCAGTACCGCGCTGTCGCATGAAGCCGTCACCTGCGCTTTTTGGGCTGGCGAGAGCGTGTCCCATTTCGCCTTGTTCCAGATCATGTCGCCGAAGGTGGCTTGCTGGTGCCAGCCCGGGAAGTAGTAAAACTTGGCGACCTGGTAGAAGCCGAGGCTCAGATCCATCGCCGGCATCGAGAACTCGGTCGCGTCGATGGTGCCGAGCTGCAGCGCCTGGAAGATCTCGCCCGCCTGCAGCAACTGCGTCGCCACGCCGAGCTTCTGCATGACGTTGGCGCCAAGGCCGAAGAAGCGCATCTTCAGGCCCTTGAGATCGTCGAGCGAATTGATCTCCTTGCGGAACCAACCCGACGCCTCGGGAGCGATCAGGTTGCACAGCATCGAGTGGATGCCATACTTGGCGTAGAGCTCCTGTAAGAGCTTCTCGCCGCCGCCGAATTTCATCCAGGCTAGGTACTCGCCGCCGTCGGGTCCGAAGGGAACCGTCGAATACACCGCGAAGGCGATATCTTTACCCGTCCAGAACCCCGGCGTGGCCCAGGCGGAATCGAGCGACCCGGAGGCAACGGCGTCGAACGCTTGGCCGGCCGGAACCAGCGCCCCGGGTTCGAAGAACCTGACCTCGACCGACCCGCCGGTCACGCGGGTAATCGTTTCGGCGGTGTACTTTGCATTGTCGCCGAGGACTTTCAGCGACGAGGCAAAATTCGACTGCATCTGAACGCGGATCTTTCGCTCTTGCGCATCGGCGGAGGCAGCCACGAGCGCCACCGCCGAGATCACTCCCAAGGCCAAGCCCACTTTGCGTAGCGTCATCATGATTTGCTCCCTGTTCAAATTATCGTTCTTGAGGCGCGGCCGACGGACGGCGGGTGGAACGAGGCCGACCGGCAGTCTTCGCCGCACCGATTTCGTGCCTGATTTTTGAGCGTCCTCCCCCGTCGTGCGTCGCGCTGGCCACACTGCTGCGGCATAGCGCGTCGGCCCTTTTTTCTTGCGCCGTCGAGGGTGTCGCAAGACCTCGCACGGTGTCAAATCAAGACGCGACCCCGCCTTGGCGAGCGGCTCCAGCCGGCGGCTTTTCGGCGCCGCTTATCGGCTGCGCCTTGACGGGTCCAACTCGATGGACTACCAGTCAGGTCGAACGGGCCGAGACACGATAGGGACGTGCCGTTCGGCGGGCGGCCACGGGCCCCCAATCGGTGCCAAGGGGCTGGAACGCCGCACCACAGCGGCGCCGGGCTAGTTTTGGCACGAACAGGGGTTGGGCGCGAATGGCCGAAGACGCCATCCTTGAGACCAGCGGACTGACCAAGGAATTTCGCGGTTTCGTCGCCGTGAACGACGTAGCGTTGCGCGTGCGCCGCGGGACCATTCACGCGCTGATCGGGCCCAACGGCGCCGGCAAGACGACCTGTTTCAACCTGCTGACCAAGTTCCTGACCCCGACCCGCGGGTCGATCCGCTACAAAGGCCAGGACATCACGCCGGCAAAGCCGGCCGACATCGCGCGAATGGGGCTGGTGCGCTCGTTCCAGATTTCCGCGGTCTTTCCCCATCTCTCAGTGCTCGAGAACGTTCGGATCGCGCTACAGCGCCAGCGCGGCAGCTCGTTCGATTTTTGGCGGTCGGAGCGTGCTCTCGACGAGTTCAACGTTCGGGCGCTCGAGCTGATCGACGCGGTGGGTCTCGCTGACTACGCCGACGTCATCGCCGTCGAATTGCCCTACGGGCGCAAGCGGGCGCTCGAAATCGCCACCACTTTGGCGCTCGAGCCGGAGATGATGCTGCTCGACGAGCCGACCGCCGGAATGGCGCACGAGGACGTCGGCCGCATCGCCGCATTGATCAAGCAGGTGGCGAAGAACCGCACCGTGTTGATGGTCGAGCACAATCTGAGCGTGGTCGCCGATCTGTCGCACACCATCACCGTGTTGGCGCGCGGCGAGATCTTGGCGGAAGGCGACTACGACCGCGTCGCTAAAAACCCCGAGGTTATCCAGGCGTACATGGGGTCGGGTCATGCGTAACTTGGCGACCGCCGCTGCGCCGGCGCCGGCGCCGTCGACCGCGCCGATCCTGAAGGTCGCCGGGCTCAACGCCTGGTACGGGGAATCGCACGTCCTGCATGGCGTCGACTTCGAGATCGGCGCTGGCGAAGTGGTGACGCTGCTCGGCCGCAACGGCGCCGGCAAGACGACGACTTTGAAGTCGGTAATGGGCATCGTCGGCAAGCGCACGGGCTCGGTCGTGTTCGAGGGCCAGGAAGTGATCGGCTTGCCCTCGAACCGCATCGCGCGCCTCGGCATCGCCTTCTGTCCGGAGGAGCGCGGCATCTTCGCCAGCCTAAACGTACAGGAGAATCTGCTGCTGCCGCCGCAAGTGCGCGAGGGCGGGCTCGACATCGATGGAATTTTCGAGCTGTTCCCGAACCTCCGCGAGCGACTCAAAAGCCAAGGCACCAAGCTATCGGGCGGAGAGCAGCAGATGCTGGCGATCGGACGCATCTTGCGCACCGGCGCGCGCCTCCTGCTGCTCGACGAGCCGACCGAGGGCCTGGCACCGGTGATCATCCAGCAGATCGGCGCGACGATCCGACGGCTCAAGCGCGACGGATTCACGATACTTTTGGTCGAGCAGAACTTTCGCTTTGCGGCGACGGTCGCCGACCGTCATTACGTCATGGAGCATGGCCGCATGGTTGACATGATCGACAACGCCAAGCTCGATGCGAACATGGAAAAGCTGCACGAGTATCTGGGAGTTTGAGTTCTATTCCAAACCAACTGACAAAGGGAGTGAAGGAATGACGATCAAACGAACGCTCACCCTGGCCGCGGCGTTGGCGCTTGCCGCCGGCGCGGCGCAGGCCGAGATCTCCGACGGCGTAGTCAAGGTCGGCGTCATCAACGACCAGTCGAGCCTCTATGCCGATCTCGCCGGGCCGGGATCGGTGCTCGCCGCGCGCATGGCGGTGGAAGACTACAAGGCGGCGGAAAAGGGCCTCAAGATCGAGATCCTGTCCGCCGATCACCAGAACAAGGCCGACGTCGCCTCGAACATCGTCCGGCAATGGATCGAGCGCGACGGCGTCGATCTCATCCTCGACGTGCCCAACTCGTCGGTCGTGCTCGCGCTCAACAATCTGCTGCGCGACAAACGGGCGGGAATGATCGTCTCGACCGGCGCGACGTCCGACCTCAGCGGCAAGGCGTGCTCGCCTAACAGCATCCACTGGACGTACGACACCTGGGCGCTCGCCAACGGTACCGGCAAGGCGATCGTCAAGACCGGCGGCGACAGCTGGTTCTTCATCACCGCCGACTACGCCTTCGGCCACCAGCTCGAGGCCGATACCGCCGCGGTCGTGGAGGCGAACGGCGGCAAGGTGCTGGGCAAGGTTCGTGCTCCGCTCAACACCGCCGACTTTTCGTCATTCCTTCTCCAAGCGCAGTCGTCGAAGGCAAAAATCATCGGCCTCGCCAACGCCGGCGGCGACACGACCAACTCGATCAAGCAGGCCTCCGAGTTCGGAATTGTTCGCGGCGGCCAGAACCTCGCCGGGCTGCTCGTCTTCTTGACGGACGTGCACGCGCTCGGGCTCCAGGCGGCGCAGGGCCTGATCTTCACCGAGCCGTTCTACTGGGATCGTAACGACGAATCGCGCGCCTTCGCCAAGCGCTTCGCGCCGCGCAACCGCAACATCTATCCGACAATGGGCCATGCCGGCGTGTACTCGGCGCTGCTCCACTACATGAAGGCGGTCGAGGCGTCGAAATCGGATGACGCCAAGGTGGTCTTCCCGAAGATGAAGGAGATGCCGACCGACGACCCGCTGTTCGGCAAGGGCATGGTCCGCGCCGACGGCCGTAAGATCCACCCGATGTACCTGTTCGAGGTCAAGAAGCCTTCGGAGTCCAAGGGTGCGTGGGACTACTACAAGCTGCGTGCCACAATCCCGGCGGACGAAGCCTTCCGGCCGATCGACAAGGGCGACTGCCCGCTGGTCAAGAAAAGCTGAACGACGCGCGACTCTCGCCGCCCCTCGCTTGATCCTTGGAGAGGGGCGGCCGAGGGCCCCGCTTCTGCCAGGCCATGTTCGAACTTCTCGGCATACCGCCCCAGGCGTTGTTCGGTCAGCTGCTTCTCGGGCTGATCAATGGGTCGTTCTACGCGATGTTGAGCCTTGGACTAGCGGTCATTTTCGGCATGCTCAACATCATCAATTTCACTCATGGCGCGCAGTACATGATGGGCGCGTTCGGCGCCTATTTCATCCTGCAGTATCTCGGCCTTGGCTACTGGTGGTCGCTGATCCTGTCGCCGGTCGGCGTGGGTTTGACCGGCGTCGTCATCGAGCGGACGATGTTGAAGCATCTCTATAAGCTCGATCACCTTTACGGGCTGCTGCTCACCTTCGGGCTGGCGCTGATCATCCAGGGTCTGTTCCGCAACGAGTTTGGCTCGTCGGGCCAGCCGTATGCCATTCCGGCCGAACTGCAAGGCGGACAGAACCTCGGCTTCATGTTCCTGCCGAATTACCGCGCCTGGGTCATCGTTGTGTCGCTCGCGGTGTGTCTCGCCACCTGGTACGTGGTCGAGCGCACCAAACTGGGGTCTTATCTCCGTGCGGCGACGGAAAATCCGACGTTGGTGCAGGCCTTCGGCATCAATGTTCCGCGCATGATCACGCTCACCTATGGGCTTGGCGTCGGGCTCGCCGCGTTCGCCGGCGTGCTCGCCGCGCCGATCTACCAGGTCAATCCGCTGATGGGCGCCGATCTCATCATCGTCGTCTTTGCCGTCGTCGTCATCGGCGGCATGGGGTCGATCATGGGTTCGATCGTCACCGGTTTCGCCCTCGGCGTCATCGAGGGATTGACCAAGGTGTTTTACCCCGAGGCGTCCAACACCGTGATTTTCGTCATTATGGCGATCGTCCTGCTGCTCAAACCCGCCGGCTTTTTCGGACGGACGGCCTGACATGGCCATCGCACAAGAATACGCGATCGGTCAGGCGCCCAGGGCGACGCTTCGCCACCACTACATCGCCTTCGCCATCATGGTGGCCTTCCTCGTCACGGCGCCGATGTACATTTACACCGGCTTCCTGATGAAGGCGCTGTGCTTCGCGCTGTTCGCTTGCGCTTTCAATCTGTTGATCGGCTACGCCGGCTTGCTGTCGTTCGGCCATGCGATGTTCCTCGGCGCTGCCGGCTATCTTTCGGCGCACTCGGCCAAGGTATGGGGCTTCCCGCCCGAACTCGCGATCCTCACCGGAACGGCGACCGCGGCTGCGCTGGGCTTTGTCTCCGGTCTGCTGGCGATTCGCCGCCAGGGCATCTATTTCGCCATGATCACCTTGGCGCTGGCGCAGATGATCTACTTTTTCTCGCTGCAGGCGAAGTTCACCGGCGGCGAGGACGGCATCCAGGGCGTGCCACGCGGGACCATGTTGGGCGTGCTCGACCTCAATCAAACGATGACGATCTATTTCGTCGTGCTGGCGATTTTCCTTGGCGGATTTCTGCTGATCTATCGCATCGTCCATTCGCCCTACGGCCAGGTGCTGAAGGCCATCCGCGAGAACGAGCCGCGGGCGGTGTCGCTCGGCTACCGCACCGACCAATACAAGCTCATCGCGTTCGTACTGTCGGCGGCGCTGTCGGGCCTCGCCGGCTCGACCAAAGCGATCGTCTTTCAGCTCGCCTCGCTCACCGACGTCCACTGGACGATGTCGGGCGAAGTGGTGTTGATGACGCTGGTCGGCGGGCTCGGAACGATCTTCGGTCCGGTGGTTGGGGCCTTCGTGATCATCGCGATGGAGACCTACTTGGCGCAGTTCGGCCAGTGGGTGACGATCATCCAGGGAGCGATTTTCGTGCTTTGCGTGCTCGCGTTTCGCCGCGGTGTCGTCGGCGAGCTGGCGCGGATCATCAAGAAGCCGCTGTAATCCGTTTCATGGCCTGCGCCGGTAGCGCAGGGCGTCGCCGCCATGCGATAATCGCCCGTTTCGTGGGAGGTCCCGCGTGACCGACGAGCGCGAAGAGCGCCGGCTGGCGGCGATCGTGGCGGCCGAGCTGATCGGCCTGCGCCCGCTCATCGGCGCCGATGGCGAGGAAGCCCGGCAAGCGTTCGATACGCATCGCTGCGAGCTTGTCGAGCCCGCTATCGCCGCGCACCTCGGACGTACGCTCGCGATCGCCGACCGCAGCTGGTTGATCGAGTTCACCGACGCCACGGCGGCGGTCGCGTGCGCGCTGGCCATTCAGCACGGCATGAGCGAGCGCAACGCCGGCGTATCGCCAGCGCGTCGAACGCAGTTTTGCATCGGCGTCGATTCCGACGACGCCGATACCGCTCGCCGCCTGCGGGCTTTGGCCGCGCCCGGAGCTATTTGCGTGTCGCAGGCCGTCCGGGACCACGTCAACAACAGGCTCCCGGTCGCCTTCGAAGACTTGGGGGAACGTAAGTTCGCGGGCGGCGTGCGCGCCCATAGGGTGATCTGGAGCCTGGCGGCGAGCGCGCCGATGCCGCTAGCGCGCCGCGGCCTTGCGGCGCGTCGACGGACATCGCGCGAACTGGCTGGCGCCGGTGCCACCTTGCTGCTCGTCGGACTCACGTTGCTCGCTTATCTCCACGCCTGACGGCCGCGAAACATTTCGTGGCGAATCGCCGCCACGCCAATCGCGCCGCACGCGCGTCAGCCGAGGGTGAATTCGAGCGGCGCCGCGGACAGCGTGCGCGAGCCGGACCCGGTCACTTCCGAGGTGCGCCCCAATGTCATCGCTAGGCCGTTGGTTGCGTCGAAGATGATGATGTGGATGAAGAAGATGTTGCCCGGCGCGGCGACGTAGCGGTTGCCGCGATAGAACATCGGCCAATCCATCCAGTTGGGCGCGAATGTCGTGCCCAGCGAGTAGCCGCAGGCGTTGAGGCGATGGTCGCGATGGCCGGCCGCGTCGAGCACGCGCGCGTGGGCGTCGAAGACTTCGCCGATCGGCCGTCCGGGCGCGAGCGCCGCCTCCGCCGCGAACAGCGCTTCCTTCGCCGCTTTGTGCATCTCGACCAAGGACGGGTCGGCCTTGCCGATTGCGAGCGTGCGCATGAAGCAGCAATGGTAGTGGCGATACGCCGCGGCGAATTCGAGGGTGAGCTGGTCTTGCGCCGACAGCCGGCGGCGTCCGCTGTGATAGCGGCACAGCAAGGCATCTGGACCCGAGCCGATGATCTGCTCGTTCGCCGGATCGTCGCCGTCGCCGCGGTAGACCGCTCCCTGCATCGCCGCGAGGATATCGCCCTCGAACGCGCCGGGGCGCGCCGAATGCCGCGCTTCTTCGAGCGCCGCGTCGGCGAGCGCGGCGGCTTTGCGGACGTACGCCAACTCTGCCGGGCTTTTCACCACGCGCAGGCGGCTCACGAGATCGGAGGCGTCGACTAGCGTCGCGACGCCGTCGAGCGCGGCCGCCAGACGCTGCCCATTGCGCGCGGTGAGACCGTAGGCCTCCCACTCGACGCCGAGCTTTTTGCCGCGACAGCTTTGCGCCACCAGGATATCGCGCAGCGTCTCGGCTGGCTTCGCGTCCGGTTCATCGGCCCAGATGCGCACGTCGTCGATGATCGACGTGTGCTTCGCCTGTAGACGGTCGGGCGCGCGGGTGAGCAGGGTCATTCGCCCGTCGATGCCGAGATACAGGCACTGAAAAAAGACGTAGCCGAACGTGTCGTACCCGGAGAGATAGTACATGCTCTCCTGCCGGAACATCAGTAGGCCATCGAGCCCCGCTTGCTGCATCGCCGCGATCGCCATTGCTTGGCGCTGAGCGAACTCCTCCCTGGTGAAATGCAACGCCACTCGATCCTCCGTTAGAGTTCGATCCCTTCGAATCTGATCATCTCTCGCGTCCTCGCGGTTCGTCCCTCGACTCGCACGCCCATCCGCATGATGCCGAGCCTCCGCATCCTGAGCGGCCCGCCTCTCCTTCGCCAGGCTCACGATGCGGCCGGCCGTCGAAGGACGAAACATCGAGGCTGGGCGCGCGGCTCAAGATGAGGGCTTGTCTTTGGCCGCGCCCTCGATTCGTCGAAGGGCGAGACAAGACATCGGCGATTTCACCGCCGCCGAGCGCGCTCGGGAGGGTAATTCCTGCGAATTGGGTTGGATGCCGCCCACGTCCGTGATCAGTCGCGATCGATCTTCTTGCCTTCGTGCTCACGCGCCGCGCGTTCCGCCTCGGTCAATTCGCGCCGCCTCTCGGACAAACTGCGCCCGAAGCGGGCGCGATTGGCCGCCGCCTCGTGTTCTCTCTCTTCCTTTGCCTTACGCTTACGCATCGCGCGTAGGTTGATGACCTCCGCCATCGGCGCACCTCAACGCTTCTCGGACTTGCCGTCGTAGCGCTTCTGCCATTCGGCCAGAATTCGGTCGCGATTGTCCGATGCCCACTTTAGGTCGTTGCGAATCATCGTTCGCTCGACTCCCTCGGGATATCCGGCAATCGGCGACTTTATGCCATCGATCGCGATCAGTCCGAGATACCGGCTATATAGCTCGTTGGCCTTGCGGCTCGCCGACCAATCGGCCAGTCGCTTCGCCGCATCGATGTTCTTCGTACCCTTCAGCACCGCGGCGGCGTCCATATCCCAGCCCGCCCCCTCGTCCAACAGCACGACATCGACCGGCGCGCCGCGTTGGCGCGCCACCGCTCCGGCGAGATCGTAAGCGATGCCGACGGCGAACTCCCCGGCCGCCGCCATCCGGCACGGCTTCGATCCGGAGTGGACGTACATCGCCATGTTCTCGTGCAGCCGATCCATCAGGTGCCAACCGTCGGCCTCGCCGAAGAGCTGCAGCCATGCCGCGACGTGAAAATATCCCGTGCCGGACGAAGCGGGATTCGGCATCACCAGATGGCCGCGAAAAACCGGATCGGCGAGATCCGACCAGCGCCGCGGTTTCGGAAGGCCGAGACGCGCCGCCTCGGCGGTGTTGAAGCACAGTGCGCCTACCCAAGCGTCCATGCCGACCCAACGCGGCGGATCGCGCGGGTCACGAAAATGCGGCTTGATCGCGGCAAGTCCTCGGGGCGCGTACGCGAGCAAGAGATCGTGCCGGTCGAGCAACAGCATCGAGGTGACGGCAAGACCCCAAATCGCATCGCCTTGCGGGCGGTCCCGCTCGGCGATCAGCCGGGCGGTCAGAACGCCCGTCGAATCGCGGATAAGCGCGATCTCGATATCGGGGTTGTCCGCCTCGAACGCTTGCTTATAGGCGCCGATGTGGTCGGGCTCCAGCGTCGAATAGACGACGAGCCGCGTCTTCGCCAGCGCGCTCGCGCCATGGCCGAGGCCCAGCAAGAGCGCAAGAAGGCTCCACAAGCAGCGGATCGGGCGTCGTCGGTGAAACGTTGATGCAGACATCTTCGATCGACCAGGATCTAACGGCGGCCAAACGGCATCTTGGATCATGCGGCGCGGCGAAGCGACTCACGTTCGAGCGAGTTCATGCAATCATTGTCAGGAGACATCCATCGACGTGCGACTTTGCTCGCGCATGAATTGCGGCAGATAGAACGGGCCAAGCCCGCCCTTGTTGGTTACGCCCGACCCCTTCCAACCGCAAAACGTCTGGATACCTGGCCACGCACCGGTCGTCGCTCCGGAACGGCGGTTGGCATACAGCACGCCGGCCGCGGCGTTCTCGAAAAAGAAGTCCAGCTCCTTGGAATCCGTCGTATAGACGCCGGCGGTCAATCCGTACAAGACCTCGTTGCCCAATCCGATCGCCTCCGCCAACCCGGGGCTCGGCAACACGACGAGAAACGGCAGAAACAATTCCTCGCCGGCGAGCGCATGTCGATCGGGGAGCCCAGCGACAATGGTCGGCTCGACGTACTGCCCGTGATCGTACAGGTCGCCCGTGAGCCGCGTTCCGCCGTGTACGATCCGGCCATCTTTTACCGCCATGGCGGCCGCGCTCGCGAACCGAGCGCCTGCCTCGGCATCGATGACCGGGCCCATATAGATGTCGCGCGCCTCCGGATTGCCGACGCGCAGCCGCGCCGTCTTGTCGCGCAGCAGGTGCAGGAATTCCTGATGCACCGACTTTTCGACATAGACGACCGAGCAGGCGCTGCATTTCTGTCCCTGCAGTCCGAAGGCCGAGCGCATGACGCCCTCGGTCGCGACATCGAGATCGGCTTTTGCCGTGACATAGGCCGGGTTCTTGCCGCCCATCTCGACGACGACCGGCCGCGCGAAGCGTCCGGCGGCGAATTTGCGGTAAATCTCCATGCCGACGACGTGGCTGCCGGTGAACGCGACGCCATCGAGCCCCGGGTGATCGACGAGAAGCCGGCCCGCGTCCTCGCCGCAAACGAGATTTACCACGCCTGGCGGCAACCCGGCCTCGATGAGCGCTTCGGCCAGCAGGCTCCCGGTCAGTCCGGCCTGCGGGCTCGGTTTGTAAATCACGGTGTTGCCGGCGAGCAGCGCCGCGGTGATCATGTTGACCGACAGTGCCAGCGGGAAATTGAACGGCGCGATGACCGCGAAGACGCCGACGGGGCGCAAGCGCAGCGACGTCGTCTCGTTGGCGAATGCGCGCGCCATGTCGCGTGCAAAGCCGTTGTTCCGCTCCATCTCGTCGCAATAATAGGTGATGAGATCGCGCGCCTCCTCCGCCTCGCCGATCGCCTCGAGCCGCGACTTGCCGACATCGAGAAGGCAGGCGATGCCGAGATCGTACTTGCGGCGTGCAAGCACGTCGGCGGCGCGGCGCATCGTCTGGACGCGCTCCTGCCAACGCAGGCGCGACCAGGCGGGAAACGCGGCCTTGGCGGCCTGCACGGCGCGCGCGACGGCGGCAGGCGAAGCGGCGACGAATTCGCCGAGCGTGACCCGATCGTCGATCGGACACGGCGCCTTGTAACGTCGTCCGTCGTCGTCCGGACGGCCGCCGATGACGTTGGGCCAGCTTCGGCCGAGCGTCCGCTTGAACGTCGGAATGGCCGTATCGAGCATGTCGTGAAGCGGCGTGAAATCGACGCCGATATTCGAGTATGTGACCCGCGGAAGGTTTTCGTGCGGCATCGATGCAGCGTCCCTTTACACGTCTCGGTCGGATGACCGGCGCAACAGGCGGTTCGGAGCAGCTCTAAAACAGGCTCGTTTGGCGATCGTCCTTTTTCTTTCCCCGCGCGGCCGCATCGCGCGAACGCCCGGGCGCTGTGGTCCCGGTGAGCATCTCTCCCGCGGCGACCGGCTCGACGCATTTTTCGTCGTCATGCTTGACGTCGTTGACCCATGTCGACACGCGCGTCGCCTGCCACCACTCCGACGGCGAGGGACGCAGCAAGTTCGCGGCGTCGGCGCCGGGATCCAGCCACTGCGCGTGATCCTCGGCAGCGACGACGACCGGCGAGCGATGATGGAATTGCGCCATGAACTGGTTGGCGTCGGTGGTGATGATGGCGAACGTCTCGAGCGTGCCGCCTTCGGGCGGAACCCAACGCTCCCACAGGCCGGCGAAGGCAAACGGTGCCCCATCCTTGAGGCGGAGCAGGACCGGCTGCTTGGGTCGCGTCGCGCCGACCGTTTGCCATTCGTAGAAGCCATCGGCCGGCACAAGGCAGCGCCGGGCCTTGTAGGCGGCGCGAAACGCCGGCTTCGTCGCCACCGTTTCGGCGCGCGCGTTGATCATTTTACTGCCGATCGATCGATCTTCGGCCCAGTACGGCACCAGGCCCCAGCGCAGCGCGGACAATTCACGCTCGCCGCCGCCGCCGAGCCGGACCACTGCTGCTTCTTGGGTCGGCGCGACGTTCCAGCGCGGGCGCAAATTGAGCGCGGGGCCAGCGAAGCGGAACAGCTGGCGCAGCGCCTCGACGGGCGTGGTGAGCGCGTATCGACCGCACATTACGATCCATTGAGTATCCCCTTCAATGCCGGACTTGCCAAGGATCACGACGCTATATTTTAATCCGCGCGTATCCCGTCAATCGTTCGCCACCCGAGGACCACCGTCGATGACAAAATTCGGAATCGGCCAGCCGGTGCGCCGCATCGAGGACGCGCGGTTGCTCGCTGGCGGCGGGCGTTACACCGACGACATCAATCTGCCGCGCCAGGCGTATGCGTTTTTCCTACGTTCGCCGCACGCCCATGCCGCGCTCGAACGCATCGACAGCGCCGCCGCCCGTCGCGCGCGCGGCGTGCTCGGCGTTTTCGTCGGCGACGATCTGGTGAAGGCCGGCGTCGGCGCGATCCCCTGCGCCACGCCACTCGACAACCGCGACGGCACGGCGATGAAGATTCCCGATCGCCATGCCATCGCCGTCGGCCGCGTGCGCTATGTCGGCGAGATCGTCGCCCTCGTCGTCGCCGAAAGCCTCGCCGAGGCGAGGGACGCCGCCGAGATGATCGAGGTCGACTATGCCTCCCTGCCCGCGGTCGTCGACACCGCCGGCGCGCTGGCGTCCGGCGCGCCGCAAATCTGGGGGTTCGCCAAGGGCAACCAGGTGTTCGACTGGACGATGGGCGACGAGGCGAAAACCAAGGCCGCTTTCGCCAAGGCGGCACGCGTCGTCGCGATCGATCTGATCAACAATCGCGTGGTCCCGAGTTCGCTCGAGCCGCGCGGCGCGATCGGCGACTATTCTCCGGCGGACGGCCGCTTGACGCTCTTTTGTTCGAGCCAGGGCGGCTGGAGCATCAAGCAGCTTCTCGCCGCCGACATCTTCAAGCTGCCGCCGCGGCAAATCCGCGTCGTCACGCCGGACGTCGGCGGCGGCTTCGGCATGAAGCTGTTCACCTACCCCGAATACGTCGCGGTCTTGTTCGCGGCGCGGGCGCTGCGGCGTCCGGTCAAGTGGTCGGGCGAGCGCAGCGAAGCGTTCCTGGCCGACACGCACGGCCGCGATCACGTCACGCACGCCGAGCTGGCCCTCGACAAGGACGCCAAGTTCATCGGTCTCCATGTCCGAACGACGGCCAATCTCGGGGCATATCTGTCGAACTACGCGCCTTTCATCCCGACGGGCGCCGGCACGGCGATGCTGGCCGGCGTCTACACCACGCCGGCGATCTTCGTCGAGGTGACCGGGGTCTACACCAATACCGCGCCGCTCGACGCCTATCGCGGCGCCGGCCGGCCCGAGGCCAACTATGTCGTCGAGCGCCTGGTCGATGCGGCGGCGCGCGAGCTTGGGATGCCGTGCGATGAGTTGCGGCGGCGGAACTTCATTCCATCCTCGGCGATGCCCTATAAGACCGCCCTCGACGCGACCTACGACAGCGGCGAATTCGCGCGCAACATGAGCGACGCGATGAAAAACGCCGATTGGGCGGGCTTTGCG
The DNA here is from genome assembly GCA_035457725.1 of Alphaproteobacteria bacterium. GTDB lineage: Bacteria > Pseudomonadota > Alphaproteobacteria > CACIAM-22H2 > CACIAM-22H2 > DATFES01. Next base: position 19,357 of record DATIBC010000025.1, read on the forward strand.
GCACGGCGCGCCGCGGCGGCCAAGCGCGGGCGGCTACGCGGCATCGGCATGGCGACCTACATCGAAGCGTGCGGGGGCGGCCCCGACGAGAGCGCGCAGATTCGCTTCGATGCCTCAGGCAACGTGACGATCCTGGTCGGCGGCCAGAGCAACGGCCAGGGGCATGAGACATTCTATGCCCAACTCGCCGCCGACCGGCTCGGGACGCCGTTCGAGCAAATCCGCGTGGTTCAGGGCGATACCGATCAGATCGTCTACGGCAATTCGACGGGCGGCAGCCGGGCGTTGGCCGTCGGCGGCTCGGCAGTGTTGGGCGCCGCGGACCGGATCATCGCCAAGGGCAAGAAATTCGCCGCCCATCTGCTCGAAGCGTCGGAAGCCGACATCGAGTTCAAAAGCGGCGTGTTCGCGATCGCCGGGACCGACCGGCGCAAGACGATCGGCGAGATCGCGCAGGCGAGCTTCGACATGGCGAACCTGCCCAAGAACCTGTCGCCGGGACTCGAGGAGAGCGCCAACTTCCTTTCGCCGGCTTCGACGTATCCCAACGGTTGCCACATCTGCGAGCTTGAGATCGATCAAGCCACCGGAACGGTCGAAATCGTGCGCTATACGATCGTCGACGATTTCGGGCGCGTGGTGAATCCGCTGACGCTCGCCGGTCAAGTTCACGGCGGCACGGCGCAGGGCATCGGACAAGCGCTCTATGAACGCTGCGTCTACGACACCCAGTCGGGGCAGCTCGTGACCGGCTCGTTCATGGACTATTGCCTGCCGCGCGCCGATGGCGTGCCGGAGTTCGCCTTCTCGTACAACGAAGTGCCATGCGCGGCCAACCCGCTTGGCGTAAAGGGCAGCGGCGAGGCGGGCGCGATTGGCGCGCCGCCAGCGGTGATCAACGCCATCGTCGATGCGCTGGCGCCGCTTGGGTTGCGTCACATCGACATGCCGGCGACGCCGGAGAAGATCTGGCGGGCGATCCAGTCGGCTCCGTCGCGCCAGGCGGCCGAGTGAACGGCCCCGCGATTGGCGGCCTGCCGGCGGACTTGCTCGATCGGCTGACAGCGCTCGCCCGCCAAGCCGCCGAAGTCGCGCTTAGGTACTATCGCCGCGACCTCGCGGTGCGGAACAAGTCGGACGCCACGCCGGTAACCGACGCCGACGTCGCGTCGGAAGCGGTCATCCTCGCTGGCTTGCGGCGGCTGACGCCGGAGATTCCGATTATCGCCGAGGAGTCCCTGGCGCGCGGCGAGACGCGGTGGAACGATGCCACGCCGCCGCGGCTGTTCTGGCTGGTCGATCCGCTCGACGGCACGCGCGAGTTCGTCGCTCGCAATGACGAGTTCTCGATCAACATCGGCCTTGCTGCCGATCGCCGCGCGGCGCTGGGCGTCGTGCATGCGCCGATTACCGGCGTCACCTACGGGACGGCCGGACGCGGCGAAGCCTTGATCTGGCGTGGCAACGGCGCGCCGGCGCCGATCCGCGCGCGCTCGGCTCCGTTGAGCGGGCTCGTCGTCCTGTCAAGTCGCAGCCATGGCGATCGGGCGGCGCTCGACGCGTTCTTGTCGCAGTACAACGTCGCCGAGCGCCGTATGCTGGGCAGCGCGATCAAGTTCGGCGCGATCGCCGCCGGCGAAGCCGATCTCTACCCGCGCTTTGGCCCGACGATGGAGTGGGACACTTGCGCCGGCCACGCAATCCTCGAGGCTGCCGGCGGCTTGGTCGTTACCGCCGCGGGCGCGCCGCTGTTGTATGGCAAGCCAGGATTCCGAAACCCCGATTTCGTCGCTCGCGGCGGGTGATCGACCGCGACATCATCGCGAGCCTGGGGAGGGACGAAGGACGAGGACCGACCGCACGCTTCGCCGTTCGACTCGCGTGCCCATCCTCATGCCGAGCCCATCGAGGCATCGCCGATTAGCATCCACCGCGTCCTTCGTCCCTCGACAAGCTCGGGACGAGGGCGCGGAAACCAAAAAATCCTCACGCTGAGCTTGTCGAAGCGTAATGACCGTCCCTCCTCGTCCTTCGACAGACTCAAGACAAGCATGCAAAAAAGCCCTCATGGTGAGCCTGTCGAACCATCAAGGCATGAAACGTGATCACATTCGAAGAGATCAGACTCTAGGCGGACGAACTCGTAGTCGACCGCCGGCTCCTCGGAAATCGACAAGTCGCGAAACGCCCGCGTACCCGGAGCGCCGGGGATTAATAGTTCGCCCAAATGCGGCTCCACGACGTTTTTCAGATTGCGCGAGCTTCCGACGCCAAGGCGGCGATTCGCCAATCAATTTCTTGGCGCGTCGCGATGGTCGTCGTGGAGCGACGCCTGACGTGCAAATTTTTCATGTCGATGTTACTTGAGCATTCTCCCTCCGAGTCTTAAATTATGAGCGTGGTCGCATAGCGATCACGTTAAAGCCGCCGCATATCGATGCGGTGACTCCGGTCGGCATCATGCCCGGGATGGTGCACGAACCAAGAGCGATCATCATGATCAAGGGAGCCGTCGCCAGGAGGTGACGGCTCTTTTGCATCGCGCCCAATCCGGGTACCTTCCGCGGCCCCTAATGCGGTTCAAGGAAGATCAGCGATGACATTGCGAATCTGCGTCGGTGGCGCCACCGGCTGGGTGGGCAAGAGCCTGGTCTCGGCCATCGCCCGCGCCGACGATCTCGAACTCGCCGGGGCGATCGCCCGCCGACACGCCGGAGAGGACGCCGGCTCGGCGGCCGGCGGCGCGACGCTCGGCGTGGTAATCCGAGCGACGGTCGACGAGGCGCTTGCCGGCGGCGCCGACGTCTTCATCGACTACACCAAGCCCGACGCGGTCAAGGGCAACGCGCTCGCCGCCATCGCCAAGGGCGTGGCGGTCGTGGTCGGCACCTCGGGCCTCACCGCCGACGATTACGCCGAGCTCGATCGCGCCGCGCGCGCCAAACGCGTCGGCGTGATCGCCGCGGGAAATTTCTCTCTGACCGCCGCATTGCTGCAACACTGCGCGCTTCTCGCCGCACGGCACCTGCCGCAATGGGAGATCGTCGACTACGCCCACGCCGACAAGGTCGACGCGCCGAGCGGGACCGCGCGCGAGCTGGCGGAGCGGATGGCGCAGGTCAAGCGGCCGGCGATCGGCCGACCGCTCGATCAAGTACACGGCACGCGCGAAGCGCGCGGCGCGACGATCGAGGGTGTCCAGGTGCACTCGCTGCGCCTGCCGGGATTCGTCATCGCGTGCGAGGCGATCTTCGGGCTCCCCGACGAGCGCCTTGCCATCCGGCACGACGCCGGAACGAGCGCCGCGCCCTACATCGCCGGAACGCTGCTTGCCGCGCGCCGCGTCAAGGGCGTCGTCGGCCTGGTGCGCGGTCTCGATACGCTGCTGTTTGGCGACGCCGCGTGAGGCGTACGCGAGCTCATCATCGGCTCGCGTCGGCGACGCCCAACGCAATACGCCGCGCCGCGGCGCATTTGCGCGCTGGACGTCTCGTCGCCTTCCCAACCGAGACAGTCTACGGGCTCGGCGCCGACGCCGGCTCGGATCGCGCGGTAGCCGCGATCTACGCCGCCAAGGCGCGGCCGAGGTTCAATCCGCTCATCGTCCATGTGCTGGACGCCGCCGCGGCGGCGAAGCTGGTCCATTTCGACGCCAGGGCGCGGCGGCTGGCGCGCCGGTTCTGGCCCGGGCCGCTAACGATGGTCCTGCCGCGCCGGGCCAACGCTAAGATTTCATGGCTGGCGTCCGCCGGGCTCGACACGCTGGGCGTGCGCGTTCCCGATCACCCTGTCGCGATCGCGCTGCTGCGCGCGGCGCGCCGGCCGCTGGCCGCGCCGAGCGCCAACCGGTCGGGCAAGATCAGCCCGACGTCGGCTGGCGATGTCGCCCGATCGCTCGGCGCGCGCGTCGCGATGATCCTCGACGGTGGTCCTTGCCGCGTCGGCATCGAATCGACGGTACTCGACCTCACGGGCCGGCGCGCGGTTCTGCTGCGGCCTGGCGGGGTGACGCGCGAAGCGCTCGAGCGCGTAATCGGCCGGATCGCGATCGCCGGAACGTCAAGCGACGCCGTGAGATCGCCCGGACAGCTCGCCAGTCATTACGCGCCAGGGCGGCCGGTGCGGCTCAAAGCGCGCCGCCCGCGACCTGGCGAGGCGTACCTTGCATTCGGGGCCGTCCCGCGTGGTGTCCCACCCGTCGCGCTGCGCAATCTATCGCCAAAGCGCGACCTCGCCGAGGCGGCGGCCAATCTCTTCGCTTTCCTGCGCGCCTTGGATCGGCCGCGATTTGCCGCCATCGCCGTCGCGCCGATCCCCGAGCGCGGGTTGGGCGCGGCGATCAACGACCGCCTGCGCCGCGCCGCCGCGCCGCGGCGATCAGTAAAGAAATGAGGGGGCCGACGGTCGGCCCCCTTCATTTGGACGATCGGCGACGACGGCGGCGCTTATCGGGGCGAGCCGCCGAACAGGGTGTTGAGCGGAAAACGCGCGCGGGCGCCGAACACGTCGACGGCCAAATCCGCCCGAACCGGATCGACCGGAAACGTTTCCGAGGAGGAGCCGAACGGGCTGTTGAATTGAATAGTCGCATCGCCGCCGCGGGTGCTCACCCGGCCGAGATCCTGGTGAAGGAAGAAAATGTCGATGACTGGCCCGTTCGGACCATCGAGAGGAATCGAGAAGCCGGCAGTGGCGCCCCAGGTAAAATTCGTTTCGGTCCCACCCGGTAGATCCGCCCGCAAGTTAAACGAGCCGGACTCGACTTTCGAATGAACATTGGACAGACGATTGCGAGTCACCCCGACGCCGCCGCCAAGGAAAGGTTGCACGTAGCGCGGAAGCTCGAACACCTTGTTGATATCGACATAGACCCAAAACTCGACCTTGGTGAACTGCGCGTCGGCATGAAATATCTCGGTGATTCCAGGCCCCGCGGCGTTCAACGTGCTGAACGCGGAGGTATCGACGAGCGGCCCTTCAAACTGGAGGTTGTTGCCGTGGAAGACTTCGATGGCGCCGCGGAACGGCCCGCCAAGCGGCGTGCCGACGCCGAGATTGATGACCGCTCCGGAATCGCCGAAATCTCCGGGCGCATTGAAATCGCAGCCGAAGAACGAGTTCGGACTGTTGCAGTCCTGGTCGCGAAACGTCGTGTTGCGCGTCATGGCCACGCCGCCGCCGACGTGCAGCCAAAAAGTTCCGAATGGCTCCATCGACGGCGCGGCGCGATTCGACGTGCCCGGCGCCTCGCTATGCGACGAGGCGGCCGCATCGCCGACAAAGCCAAGTCCCAACAGCGCTGCGGCGCCGAGAAGTGTGGTGATTTTCATTTACTTGCCCCCTGTTTGTCTTGTTTTGACTTGGCGGTGTTATCAGCATTCGGAGTCATTATCAAATAAGACGCCTCTAATATTTATTTAACTTGCCACTGACGCCTGGTTTCATTTGCCGAAACGGCGTAGTGGAGCGTTCGCGGCCCAGACTTGCCGCGTTGGCGCGCGTGGTTTAGGTCTGTCGTGCGATGGCGACCAACGTGCTGAAGACACCGCCCAAGGCGACGCTCGACCGCATCAAGGCGATTGTCGGGGCCAAGGGTTTTGTCGACGATCCGGCCGCGATGGCGCCGTATCTGCGCGAGGATCGCGGACTTTATGATGGGCGCGCGGCGTTGGTCGTCCGCCCGCAGGCGACCGATGAAGTGGCCGGCGTGGTCGAAGCGTGCGCCGAGACCGGCATCGCGATCGTCCCGCAAGGCGGTAACACCAGCTTGTGCGGCGCCGGCGTGCCGCACGAGCATGGCGGTGAGATCGTCCTCAGCCTGTCGCGAATGAACCGCGTGCGCGACGTCGACGCGCTCAATTATACGATCACCGTCGAAAGCGGATGCATCCTGGCCAATGTCCAGCACGCTGCGGAGGCCGCCGACCGCCTCTTCCCGTTGAGCCTCGCGGCCGAGGGCACCTGCCAGATCGGCGGCAATCTATCGACCAATGCTGGCGGTATTTCGGTCTTGCGCTACGGCATGGCGCGCGATCTGGTGCTGGGCTTGGAGGTCGTGCTGCCGGACGGCCGGGTGTGGAACGGCCTCAGGAGCCTGCGCAAGGACAACACCGGTTACGACCTCAAGCAGCTATTCATCGGCGCCGAGGGAACGCTCGGAATCATCACCGCCGCGGTGCTGAAGCTGTTCGCGCGACCGCGCGAGGTCGAAACCGCCTTCGTCGCGGTGCGCGATCCGACGGCGGCGATCGAACTCCTGGCGCGCGCGCGCAGCGGCAGCGGCGACACGGTGACGGCCTTCGAACTGATCGGCCGGACGCCGCTCGAAATGGTGCTCGAGCACATTTCGGGCGCAGTGGACCCGCTTGCCCGTCCGCATGCATGGTACGTCCTGATCGAACTCGCGAGCGGTGAGACCGGCGGCGGGCTCAGGGCGAGCTTGGAGGCCGTACTGGCGGCGGCGATGGAGGACGGTCTTGTCGACGATGCAACGATCGCCGCCAATGCGCAGCAGGCCAAGGCGCTGTGGCGACTGCGCGAGACCATCAACGAGGCGCAGAAGCCGGAGGGCGGTAGCATCAAGCACGACGTTTCGGTGCCGGTTTCGAGAGTGCCGGACTTCATCGCCCGCGCCACGGCGGCCTGCGAGGCGCGGCTGCCCGGCATCCGTCCGGTCGCTTTCGGACATGTCGGCGATGGCAATATCCACTTCAACTTGAGCCAGCCTTCCGCCATCGCCAGGCAAGGGGTGCCGCGCGCCGACTTCCTCGCCCGGTGGCGCGAATTCAACCGCATCGTCCATGACATCGTCGCCGACCTCGACGGCTCGATCTCGGCCGAGCACGGAATCGGCCGTCTCAAACGCGAGGAGCTTGCCCACTACAAGCCTGCGGTCGAAATCGAGCTGATGCGGACGCTCAAACGCGCCCTCGATCCCAAGAACATCATGAACCCTGGAAAGGTCGTCCCATGAGCGGCTACATCGCTCCGGTTCAGGAGATGCGCTTCGTGCTCGAGGAGGTCGCCGGGCTGGCCGATCTGGCGGCGCTGCCGGGCGGCGAAAACGCCGCGCCCGATCTGGTGGCCCAAGTGCTCGACGAAGCCGGAAAGTTCGCCTCCCAAGTCCTGGCGCCGCTGAACCGGGTTGGCGACGTCGAAGGGGCGGTGCTCGAAAACGGGGTGGTCCGGACCGCGCCCGGATTTAAGGACGCCTATAAGCAATGGGTCGCCGCTGGCTGGAACAGCGTCCCGTTCGACCCCGATCATGGCGGCGGCGGATTGCCGTGGGTTGTGGCGACGGCGGTCAACGAAATGTGGCAGGCATCGAACATGAGCTTCGCGCTGATGCCGCTCTTGACCCAGGGCGCGATCGAGCTCCTGGCCGAGCACGGCAGCCGGGACCAGAAGCGCCTCTACCTTGCAAAGATGATTGCCGGCGAATGGGGCGGAACGATGAACTTGACCGAGCCCAGCGCCGGCTCGGATGTCGGGGCGTTGCGCACCCGCGCGATTCCTGCCGACGGCCATTACAAGATCATCGGCCAGAAAATCTTCATCACCTACGGCGAGCAGGACTGGACCGACAACATCGTCCATCTCGTGCTGGCCCGCACGCCCAACGCGCCGCCCGGACCGAAGGGCATCTCGCTGTTCATCGTTCCAAAGTTCGCGGTCGAGCCCGATGGGCAGCTTGGGCCGCGCAACGACCTGCGCTGCGTTTCGCTCGAACACAAACTTGGCATCAACGCTTCGCCGACTTGCGTCATGGCCTATGGCGACGGCGGTGGCGCCATCGGGTTTCTGGTCGGGGAGGAAAATCGCGGTCTCGAGTACATGTTCACCATGATGAACAACGCCCGCCTCAATGTCGGGCTGCAAGGGGTGGCGATCGCCGATCGCGCCTATCAGCAGGCGCGCGATTTCGCCCGTACCCGCCTGCAAAGCCGCGAGTTGGGGAGCCCGGATCCCAACCCGGCGCCGATCATCCGCCATCCCGACGTTCGCCGGATGCTGCTCACCATGCGCGCGCAATCCGAAGCGGCGCGCGCGCTGGCCTACTCGGCCATGGTTTCGCTCGATCTGGCCAAGCGCCATACCGATCCCGCCGAGCGCGGCCGTCACCAGGCGCGCGTCGACATCCTTACGCCCGTGGTGAAAGCTTGGTCGACCGACGTCGGGGTGGAAGTCGCCTCGCTCGGCATCCAGGTGCATGGCGGGATGGGTTTCATCGAGGAGACCGGGGCCGCCCAGCACTATCGCGATGCCCGCATCGCGCCGATCTACGAAGGCACCAACGGCATCCAGGCCAATGACCTGGTATTTCGCAAGCTCGGCCGCGACCGCGGCGCGGCAGCGGCGGCTTTTTTCGCCGAAGTGGCGGCGTTCGACGTCGCGTTGGCGAGCGCCTCGGGTGACGATCTGGCGGCCATCCGCCGTCAGCTTTCCGCCGGCCTCGCTTCCCTGCGACAGGCGACCGACTGGCTCGTCGCCACGCAGGCCCAGGAGCCGCGCGCGGCGGCGGCTGGCGCGGCCACTTACCTGCGGCTGTTCGGTCTCGTCGCCGGCGGTTACCTGATGGCCAAGAGCGCGCTCGCCGCCCAGGCGGCGCTCGGCGCCGGCGGCGACTCCGGCTTCTACCAGGCGAAAATCGCCTGCGCGCGCTTCTTCGCCGATCACCTTTTGGCGCAAGCGCCGTCGCTGGTCCATCCGGTCGTCGCCGGCGCTGCGAGCGTGCTGCGTCTCGACGAAGATCGATTTTAAGCCGCTCTTAACCTCGTCGCGCCATCTTGTGGTGCGCGTCGCGTGCGCCACGCTGACGAAGATTCTTGGCGCGTGGGCCAATTTTTTCTTGCAAAGCGACTCGATTGGTCCCAAATAGCGATGCTTGTACATCGGCCCTTCCTTTCAGGGGGATAGCACGAGAGATGGCAAGCAAGGGTTCTGTCGCCAAGTTGGGCGTTGTGACTGGAGGACGTCGCGGCGAGGCGGCACCGAAGGCAAAGGCGGGGACCGCAACGCAAGTGCAGCCCGTTCTGGTGGCGCGGCCCGAGGCCGACGCCGCAGCGAAGGATTACAAGGATTACTTCGTCGAGCGTAACGGTCTACGCTTCGCCGGCACGCACCTGATCGTCGAGTTGTGGGACGCCAAGAACCTCGACAATCTCGAGATCGCCGATCGCGCCATGCGCGAGGCCGCGGCGGCGGCCGGCGCCACGGTCCTACACGTGCACCTGCACCATTTTCAGCCGAATGGCGGGTTGACCGGCGTGGCGGTGCTGGCGGAAAGCCACATCTCCATTCACACTTGGCCGGAGCGGCGCTATGCCGCGCTCGACATCTTTATGTGCGGCGCGTGCGACCCTTATAAGTCGATCCCGGTCATCCGCCAGGCATTCGAGCCCGGCGCGGTGCAGCTCGTCGAGCAACGCCGCGGAGTGATGGCGTGAGCGATGCGCTGGGACCGGGGGACTGGTTCCAGGAAAAGCTCTTCCCCCACGTTCGCCAGACCTTCGAGATCACCAACGTTCTGTTTCGCCAGCGCACGGAGCACCAGGACCTGGTGATCTTCGAGACGCCCACCTATGGCCGGGTGCTGGCGCTCGACGACATCATCCAGGTTACTGAAAAGGACGAGTTCGTCTACCACGAGATGATGACGCATGTGCCGATGCTCGCCCATGGTCGCGCCAAGGAGGTGCTGATCATCGGCGGCGGCGACGGCGGCATTCTGCGCGAGGCGCTCAAGCACAAAGGCGTGCGCCGGATCACCATGGTCGAGATCGATCGCGGCGTGGTCGAAATGTGCCTCAAATACATGCCATCGATCCCGCGGAAGGCGTTCGACGACCGGCGAACCAAGCTGGTGATCGACGACGGCGCGCGCTTCGTGGCGACGACGGGGGACAAGTTCGACGTGGTGATCGTCGATTCCACCGATCCGATGGGTCCCGGCGAAGTCCTCTTCACCGAGGAGTTCTACCGTCATTGCCGGCGGATCCTCGCCAAGGGCGGCATCCTGGTGAATCAAAACGGCGTTCCGTTCATGCAGGCCGACGAGGTCACCATGACCTATCGCCGCCGGCGCAAGTCATTCAAGGACGTCGGGTTCTACGTCGCCGCCGTACCGAGCTATTACGGCGGCTTCATGACCTTGGGCTGGGCATCCGACGACAAAAAGCTACGGGCCGTGTCGCTGGCGACACTGAAGCGTCGCTTCGCTACCGCCCGGATCAAGACGAAATATTATACTCCCGAGATCCACCGCGCCGCCTTCGCGCTGCCGCAATTCGTTCAGAACCACGTGTACTGAGGCGATAGTCGCTCAATACACTGAGCGCGTCGATGCATCGCGGACGGGCACGCACCTCGTCCTTCGACAAGCTCAGGACGAGGATGATGAAAGAAGCTCTCGTGGTGAGCTTGTCGAACCACGAGGGCGCGGAGCGCGAATACACCTGAGTGGATCATACCTTGGGCGGCGAAGCGTCTCGTGCCGCCAATTGCATCGACTGGCTGGCCTTCATAGATTGGCGCGTGTGATGAAGGGCATCGAGGACACGTCGATGAACGCCGGTGACACACCCGATTCGCTGAATGCCGCGGCAGCCCCGATGCGCTTCTCGGTCTTCTCGGTCCAGGACCACCATCCGAGTCTGCCGCGTACGGTGCCCGAACTCTACGCCCAGGTGGTCCGCCAGGCGCAACTCGCCGAGGCGCTCGGCTATGATACTTACTTTTCGGCCGAGCATCATTTTCACGAATACGGCGCGGTACCCAACCCGGCGGTGATTCTGACGGCGATCGCCCAGAACACCAAGCGTATTCGCCTCGGCTCGGCGGTGGCGATCCTGCCGTTTCATCACCCGCTGACCGTGGCGGAGAACTACGCCATGGTCGACGTCTTGTCGGGCGGCCGGCTCGTGCTCGGTGTCGGCTCGGGCTATCTGCGCCACGAGTTCGACGGCTATGCGCTCGATCCAGCGGAGAAGCGGGAGCGCTTCGACGAGGCGCTTGCGATCGTCAAGCGGGCGCTCGCCGGCGAGCCGGTGTCGTGCAGCAGCGCGCGGTTCGCGCTCGATAAGGTGCGGATCAACGTGCTGCCGCTGCAGAAGCCGACGCCGCCGATCTATGTCGCGGTGCTTCGTCGCGAGGCGGTCTACCATGTCGGGCGACAGGGCCACTCGATCATGTGCGTGCCCTACGCCTCGGTCGATCGCCTCGCCGATGTCGGCGAGATGGCGCGCGAGTTCGCCAAGGGCGCGGCCGACGCCGGCGTTCCCGCCGGCGACAGCTTATGGGCGTTCCACACTCACGTCGCCGACAGCGACGACGATTGCCGCCGCGACGCCGCTGAAGCGTTCGATCTCTATGTCCGCACGCGCCTTTACGCCAAGCAGCAGACTTACGCCGACATCCTGCGCTCCGGCCTTGGGCTGTTCGGCTCGGTGGAGCGCGTCGCTAACAAGCTGGTCGAGCTCCACGCCATGGGGGTTCGCCATGTACTGGCGCTGAGCGATTTCGGCGCCATGCCCGAACCGCTTGTCCATCGCTCGATGCGTCTCCTGGCTCGCGAAGTCATGCCCCGCGTTGCCGCGCGCCTCACCCGGACAGTCGAGGTACGATGAGGGCTATCGCCGGGAAAAGGACGATGATGGCGAGCCGCAACACGTCGGCGATAACGAAGGGCGCGATCCATCGATAGAGCGTGCCGACCGGGATCGACAGAACCGATTGCACGACGAATAAGTTCATGCCGACGGGGGGACTGATCAAGCCAAGCTCGACGACCATGACGATGACGACGCCGAACCAGATCGGATCGTAGCCGAGGCCGACGACCAGCGGAAAGAAGATCGGCACCGTCATGAGGATCATCGACAATTCCTCGAAGAAGGTGCCGAGCACGACATAGAGCAGGCAGATCGCGGTGATGACGACGAGCGGTTCGACGCCGAAGCTGGTCACCGCGCCTTGCAGCGCGCGCGGCAGGCCGCCGAAGTTCATCAGGGCGGAGAACAGCAGCGCGCCGATGAGTATCGCGAACAGCGTCGCGGAGATGCGCGCCGTCTCGACCGCGCAATCGAGAACCGCGCGCCACGACAACGCGCGACGCCACAGCGCGAAGAGAAATGCGCCGCAGGCGCCCACGCCGGCAGCCTCGGTGGCGGTGAAGGCGCCGAGGTAAAGGCCGCCGATTATGAGGATAAACAAAGCGACGACCGGCCCAACGCGTGTAAGAAGGCGAGACCGTTCGGCCCACGAGGAGCGCTCGGCGCGTGGCCCTACCGCCGGGTCGCGCCACACCAGGAACTGGATCGTCAGCGCATAAAGCACGATGGCCAGCAATCCCGGCAGGATGCCGGCGAGAAACAGCTTGCCTACGTTGGTCGAGGTCATGATGCCGTAGAGCACCATGATCACCGACGGTGGGATGAGGATGCCGAGCGTGCCGCCGGCGCAGATCGAAGCGCTGGCAAGACCGGGATGATAGCCGTAGGCGCGCATCGACGGATACGCCACCTTGGACATCGTCGCCGAGGTGGCGATCGCCGAACCGCACACCGCGGCGAAGCCGCCGCACGCGACCACCGTCGCCATGGCGAGGCCACCGCGTCGATGGCCAAGGAAGGCATTGCACACCGCGTAAAGATCGGCCGAAATGCCCGCCCGGGCGACGAATACGCCCATCAGCACGAACATCGGTACCACCGACAGTTCGTAGCTCATCGTGTTGGAGACGGGAATCTGGCCGAGCATGGCGAAGGCTGGCGTCAGCCCCAGCTGAAGCATGATCCCGCCGACGCCGATGAGCATCATGGCGAAGGCGATCGGCACGCCGATCACCATCAAAATCGTCAGCGCGGCAAAGGCGAAGAGCGCCGTTTCCCAGGGGCTCATCGCGGCGTGGCGCCGGCGCGCGCGGCCCTGAGCGCGATCCAGGCCGAATAGAAAAAGACGACGACGGAGACGGCAAGCAGTGCCGCCATCGCCCAGGCGATGTACCCGCGCCCCACGCCCAGCACCAGCGTCACCTCGCCGCTGGCGACGAGCGTGTTGCCGCGCAGCAAGACGCGCCACGCCATGAAAGCCGCGACGACGCCGCACACCAGGTCGCCGAACGCCGCCTGCAAGCAGCGGGCACGATAGCCGAGCGCCTTCTCGAGAAAATTCACCGCGATGTGCTCCCGGCGCGCGGTGGCGAGCGGCATCCCGGCGAAGATCACCAGGCCCATCATGATCTCGGTGAACTCGAACGCGCCGGGCAGCGGCCGGTTGAGAAAATAGCGGCCGGCGACGTCGACGCTGGTCACCAGCATCATGAACAAGATCATCGCCGCCGCGCCATGGGCGAGCCACCGCCCGGGCGCGCCCAACGACACTTGCGGCGGACCGTCGCCTCGGGCCGCCGCACCTTCGAACAGATCGCGCGGTGGCTCTTCAGCCATCGACGGGCCGTGCCGGCGTATTCCTCATTGGGTTCGGTTCTAGAAGTCGAAGGGCGAGGAAGAGAATGCTCTTCACTCTGAGCCTGTCGAAGCGCGAGGTCACCACGCTCGCCCCTCGACATGCTCGGAGCGAGAACCATGTTCACGGGATATTCACCCGCTTCTCGGCTCGGTACTGGACAGCCATTGCACGCGCGTAAGCCAGGATCTCGTCGCCCGGCAGGTTGCGCTTCTTGGCCTCGCCCAGCCACTCGTCCTCGAGCGTCTTCAGCATCTGCTTGGCCTTGGCGATCTCGGGCTCGGGCAACGTGAAGAAATTGACGCCATTCTTTTCGAGCGCCGCCTTGCCGAGATTGTCGCCATTAGTCCACGCCCAACCCGACAGCAGCGCGACGCCGAGCCCCGAGTGCTTCTCGACCGCGGCTTTCTGCGCCGGTGTCAGCGCGTTCCATTTGGCTTCGTTGAAGGCAAGCCAGAACGTGTCGGTGTAGAGCCCGCCGGGAAACCGCGTATTGCTTTTGATCACCGGCGTAATCTTGAAGAACTCGATCGACTCCAGCGGGAAGGTGATGCCGTCGGCGACGCCCGCCTGCATGGCCTGCTGCGCCTCGGTCGGCGGAAGCTGCACCGGCGTGCCGCCGAGCGCGGTGATGATGCGCCCGGTGACGTTGCCGCCGACGCGGACTTTCTTGCCCTTGAAATCGTCGATCGTCCGCACTGGTTCGCCGCGCATGTGGAGATAAGGTTCCGAATGCACCCATAGCCCGACCACCTTGGCGCCCTTGTGCTCGTTGTAGCGGCCGCCATAACGCTGATAGACGAGCCACGAGGCGGCGGCGCCCGCCCACGGATCGGGCGACATGAAGGGCAGGTCCATCACCTGCGTCATGGTGAAGCGGCCGGGATTGTGCCCCGACACGCCGTAGCCGACATCGACCACGCCGTTGACGACGAAGTCGAAATACTCCGGCGGCCGACCGACGGCCGATGTCATGATCTCGAATTTTAGCGTACCGCCGGTCTCCGCCTCGATTGCGCGCGCCCATGGCTCGACGATGCCGCGAACGATCAAATGGTGGGGCGGCAACCAGTTGCCGATGCGCAATGTCGTTGTCTGCGCCTCGGCGCCCGGCGCTCCCACCACCAGCGCGGCGAGCGCCGCAGCTAGAAATCCCCATCTTGAAGTCATCGAACCCTCCCCTTCAACAAGACCAGGAATGATCATCATGCCGTCTTCTCGATCGGCCACTCGAGCGCGCCCGAATGGGTCACCGCGCCGAAATTCGCCGGACCGACCGCAGCGGCGTACTTCTCGAGAACTCCGGCCAGCCGCTCGCGCGGCCGCGGGCGCCAGGCGGCGCGTCGTCGCGCGAGCTCGGCGTCGTCGAGCATGACGTCGATCGCACGCGCCGCCGCGTCGATGCGCACGATATCGCCGGTACGAAGCAGCGCGATCGGACCACCGGCGGCGGCCTCGGGGCAGACGTACCCGATGCACATGCCGCGCGTAGCACCCGAAAACCGGCCGTCGGTCAGCAACGCCACTTTCTCGCCCATGCCCTGGCCGTAGATCAGGGCCGTGACGCCGAGCATCTCGCGCATCCCGGGTCCGCCCTTCGGACCCTCGTTGCGGATGACGATTACGCTTCCTGGCGAAACCGCGCGGACGCGCACCGCCGCCATGCAGTCCTCTTCGCATTCGAAGACGACGCACGGGCCTTCGAAGGTCAGCTCCTTGAGCCCGGCGAGCTTGAGCAACGCCCCGTCGGGGCAGAGATTGCCGCGCAGTACGGTCACGCCGCCATTGGGCGAGATCGCTTGTGCAACACTGCGGACGACGGCGCCATCGGGATGGCGCGCGGCGCGCGCTTCCTCTCCGATCGCCCGGCCGGTGATCGTCGGGCATTCGCCGTGAACGAGGCCGGCCTCGAGCAGGGCACGGACCACGACCATCGTTCCGCCGACCGTGAAAACGTCTTTCGCGACGTAGCGCCCGCCAGGCTTGAGATCGGCGATCAGCGGCGTGCGCTCGAAGACTGCCGCCACGTCGTCGAGCGTGAAGCGGATGCCGGCCTCATGCGCAATCGCCGGGAGATGCAGACCGGCGTTGGTCGAACCGCCGGTCGCCGCGACCACTGCGGCGGCGTTTTCAAGGCTCTTGCGCGTCACGAGCTCGCGCGGCAGCGGCCCGCCGTCGGCAAGCAGCCGCATCACCGTGACTCCCGCCTCGCGCGCCAGTGCCGCCCGCCCGGGGTCCACGCCCGGCATCATCGCCGATCCAGGCAGAGCCAGTCCCAGCGCCTCGGACACCATCGCCATGGTGTTGGCGGTGAACTGGCCGCCGCACGAACCGATCGTCGGCAGGCATGCGCGTTCGAGTTCGGCCAGCTCGCTTTCGCGCATCTGGCCGGTCATCACCGCGCCGACGCCCTCGTAAGCGTCGAGCACGGTCACATCCCTGCCCCGCCAGGTCCCGGGAAGCGCGCTACCGCCGTATTGGAAGACCGATGGCAGGTTGCAGCGGACCATCGCCATCATCACGCCCGGAAGCGTCTTGTCGCAACCGGCAAAACCGACCAGGGCGTCGTAGGCATGGCCGCGCACCACCGCCTCGATCGAATCGGCGATGATCTCGCGCGAAACGAGGCTCATCCGCATGCCGCGATGGTTCATCGACAGGCCGTCGGAAACCGAAATCGTGGTGAACTCGCGCGGGCAGCCACCGGCCGCCCGAACGCCCTCCTTGGCGGCGGCGGCCTGCGGCCCGAGCGTCATCGAGCATGGCGTCACCTCGCCATGCGTCGAGACGACGCCGACCATTGGGCGCGCGATCGTCTCGTCGTCGAGCCCCATGCCGCGCAGGAAGGCGCGGTGGGGCGTGCGGTCGAGCCCGTCGGTGGTGATGCGTGACCGCAAGGCCGGCCATATCGCCGCCACCCGCCTGCCGCCGTTCTCCGCCATTCGCGCCGCGCCTCGATATTTGAAGCTTAAAGCATCGTAGGCACCGGACCGGCCGCCGGCAAGCCGTGGGCGCGCCGTGGCGCCCGCTTCACCCCAAAGCGTCGGCGAACAGCGCCTGGACGTCGGCCCTGGTCATCTTGCGCGGGTTGGTCGCGGCGCAATGGTCGGCGAGCACGGCGTCGATCAACGCGTCGGCGTGAGCTTGCGTTACGCCCATCGCCTTGAGGTTGGGCGGCATGCCGAGGCGGCGATTGAAGTCGCTCACCCAGCGCGGCAGATCGATCCCCGTTGGAATGCCGAGGGTCTGCGCCAGGCGCTCATATTTGTTGCCCACGGCAGGCGCGTTGAAGCGCAGCACGGCCGGCATGACGACCGCATTTAGCGTCCCGTGATGCAACGCAAGCCCCTCGAGGCCGCCCAGGGGATGCGACAGCGCGTGCACCGCCCCCAGGCCCTTCTGGAAGGCCATGGCCCCTTCCATCGCCGCCATCATCATGTTCCATCGCGCCTCGCGATCCTGCCCGTCCTTGACCGCGCGCTCGAGATGGCGGGTGATGCGGCCGGCGCCGTCGAGCGCGATCGCCTCGGCGGGCGGGTTGATCGCCGGCGACAGGAACGTCTCGACGCAATGCGCGAAAGCGTCGAGGCCGGTCGCGGCGGTGATCGCGGGCGGCAACCCGAGTGTCAGTTCGGGATCGCAAAGCGCAAGGCGCGGGATGAGGTGCGGGCTGATCAGCGCCAGCTTGCGGTGGTCTTCGAAGACGATCACCGCGCCGCGCCCGACCTCGCTACCGGTGCCCGCGGTGGTCGGGATGGCCACCACAGGCGCCACGTTGGCGCCGATGCGCGGCACGCCGCCCTCGATCATTGCGTATTGCCGAAGCGGCGGCGGATGCGTGGCAAGCAGCGCCACGGCCTTGGCGAGGTCCATCGACGAGCCGCCGCCCACGGCGATCACGCCATCGGCTCCGGACTCACGGTAAACGGCGGTGGCCGCCGAAGCCGCCCGCACGGTCGGATTGGCGGGCGTTTCGTCGTAGATCGCGGCGACCGGGCCGGCGACGGCGTTCTCGACCCGCTCGGCAAGCCCGGCCTTGGCGACGCCCTTGTCGGTGACGATCAGCGGCCGCCCGACCTTGAGCGCGGCCAGTTCCTCCTTGAGCAGCTTGAGCGCGCCGAAATCGAATTGAATCCGCGTTAGATAGGTGATCAGCGCCACGGCTTCGCCTCCCGATGATTTTGCCGATGTTTTTGTTTTCGGCGTGGCGACGTTAGGCGAGCGGCACGCCTTCGGGCAAGCGCGTTGCGAGCCGCCCGCGGTGCAGTCGCCCGTGGATCACGATCGCCGACCGCCGGTCGGCGGCATCGGCCGCGCCGGGGCGCGAAACCCGCGCCCGAGCGTCACCGCCTTGTCGCCGAATTTCTCGCGTACATGGTCGATGGCGCGCTCCACCTTCTCGCGTCGGGCATCAGGTGCGGCGAAGAGGTCGGCCTGCACCGCTTCGGCTGCCGGCGCGAGATCCCCGACGCCGACGCCGATCAGGCGAAAGCGAACGCCCGTCGCCTCGCGCGCGAGCAGCGTCTTCGCCACCTTCCAGACCGCGTCGGCGAGCTGAGTCGGCCGACCTAGCGATTGGCGGCGCGTCAGGATGCGAAAACCGGCGGTCTTAAGCTTGAGCACGACCGTTCGGCCGCATAGCTCGCCATGCTTGAGACGTTCGGCGACCTCCTCGCACAGCGGCCACAGCACCGCGGCAAGATCGTCGAGACGCGATAGATCGCGCTCGAACGTCGTCTCGGCCGAAACGCTCTTCGCCGGCCGGTCGGGCGTCACCGCGCGTTCGTCCTCGCCGGCGGCGAGCAGGGCGAGTCGCGCGCCCAATGCGCCGTAACGCAACGCGAGTTGGCCGGGTTCGGTGCGCTGCAGGTCGGCGATCATGCGGATTCCGTCGGCCTCGAGGCGCGCCGCAACTTTCTCGCCCACGCCGTAGATCACCTTGACCGAGCGCGAGGCGAGAAATCCGCGTGCCTCGGCGCGGCCGATCGCCGCGAAGCCGCGCGGCTTGTCGATCTCCGAGGCAAGTTTGGCGAGAAATTTGTTGTAGCTCAACCCGATCGAGACGGTGATGCCGACCTCGCGCTCGACGCGGGCGGCGAGCGAGGCGAGCGTCGCGGCGGGAGTCCGATGGTGAACCGCTTCGGTTCCCGTGAGATCGAGAAAGGCCTCGTCCAGCGACAGGGGCTCGACCAGCGGTGTCGCGGCGCGGAAGATCGCTCGCACCTCTCGGCTGACGGCGGCGTATTTCTCCATGTCGGGACGGATGACGACGGCATGCGGGCACAGCGCCAGCGCCTTGAACATCGGCATCGCCGAGCGCACGCCGTATTTTCGCGCGACGTAGCATGCCGTTGTCGCCACGCCGCGTCGGCCGCCGCCGACGATCACCGGCTTGTCGGCGAGCTCCGGGTTATCGCGCTTCTCGACCGAGGCGTAGAAGGCGTCGCAGTCGATATGCGCCAGGGCGAGCGTGTCGAGCTCCGGATGGCGTACGAGGCGGCCCGATCCGCACCGCGCGCAGCGAAGCGCCCGTTCGTCGACCGACGCTTGGCAATCGCGGCACAAGCCAGGAACCGACATGGCTCAATTCTACCACGCCCGCCCGGTCGCATGCGGCGTCCTTCGACAGGCCCAGGACGAGGCGCGAAAAATCCTCGTCGCGAGTTTCCTTATCCCGAGCCTGTCGAGGGACGAGGGGCGAAGCGTACGAGCAGTTGCGCGGCGATTGCGCCCGATCGTGCGGGCGATTATTCCGCCGCGTGGGCGCGCTTGTCGGCGGCGCGAAACGCCGCCAATTTACGCTCGAGGCGCGCCATAAGCTCGTCGAGCTCTTTGTGATCGTCGCTGTCGAGCGAAGCGCCAGGTGCGCGCAGTGCTGCGGAACGCAGCACACCGCGCCGCCGGAGGATTTCTTTTCGGATTGCGAGGCCGACGCCCGCCTGCTGCTCGTGGCGTATGACCGGCAGGTACACGTCGTAGACGTCTTCGGCTCCCTCGATGTCGCCGGCGAAGAAGCGCTTGCACACTTCCACCAGCATTTCCGGAAATGCGACGCCGGTGTTGGCGCCGTCGGCGCCGCGGCGCAGCTCCTGCGGCAGGTAGAGCGCGCTGTTGCCGACGAGGATCGAGACGCGCCGCTTGCGCGCGCCGCTCGTTTCCGCCTGGCGCACCTTGGTGAGCTTGCGCAGACCGGGGCAATCCTCGTGCTTCAGGACCTTTATCGAATCGAATTGGCCAAGGAGCTTATTAACCAGCGCCGCTGACATATGGACCTGCGTCAGTTGCGGATAATCCTGCAAGACGATGGGCACGCCCGCTCCGAGCGCCTTGATCACGCCGGCGAAATAACCCTCGATCGCATCCTCCGTCTTGAGTCCGGGCATCGGCGACACCATGACGCCGGCGGCGCCGAGGCCCATTACCTGGTCGGCGAGCGCCTTCATCAAGCCGAGACCGGGCGAGGAGGCGCCGACGATCACCTTGGCGCGGCCGTCGACGCGCTTGAGTACGCGTGCCGCGAACGTCACCGATTCGTCGGCCGACAGCTTGGGCGCTTCGCCCATGACGCCGAGGATGGTGATGCCGTCGCATCTGCTTTCGAGATAAAAATCCACCATGCGGTCGGTACTGGCGAGATCGAGCGCACCGTCGTCCGTAAACGGCGTCGCGGCGATGATGTAGACACCTTTGGCGGTTTCGTCGATCAAGTGGCTCATTTTCCTACCCATTCTTTCGCGATGCCGTGATCACGGAGTTTGACCGATGTGAATCCGGCGCGATAGACTCGGATTTTCGCTTATTCGGTAGGGTGCCCGCAATGAACGAGTCGCTCCCGGCGAACGAGCCGGCACGCCTACAAGCGCTAGGCAAATACGAAATTCTCGACACGCCGCCCGAAGTCGCCTACGACGAGATCGCCGAGCTGGCGGCGCAGATTTGCGGCGCCCCGGTCGGCCTAGTGGCATTTCTCGACGAACGCCGGCAATGGATGAAGGCGAAATACGGCCTGCCGCCGAATTTCACCGAATGCCCGCGCGAGATCACCGTCTGCCACAAGACGATCTGCCAGAACGACATACTCCACGTCCCGGACCTGACCAAGGATCCGCGGTTCAGCGGCTCGCCGCTTGTCACCAGCGCGCCCAACATCCGCATGTACTGCGGCATGCCGCTGATCACGCCCGAGGGCTACGCGCTCGGCACCGTGTGCGTCGTCGATTTCGAGCCGCGCGAGATCAGCTTCGGGCAGCAAGAATCATTGCGACGACTGTCGCATCAAGCCATGGCGCAGCTCGAACTGCGGCGCCAGCTTCTTGAGCGTAACGAAATGCTGCGCGAGCTGACCCAGGTGCGCGACGATGCCGAAGCCGAACGGACCAAGTCCGAGCGGCTCCTGCTCAATATCCTGCCGCGCAGCATCGCCGACGAGCTCAAGGCGAACCAACGGGTGAAACCGCGATTTTATGACTCGGTCAGCGTGGTCTTCGTCGACTTCAAGGATTTCACGCGGCTGGTCGAGAATCTGGAACCGGCGAGCCTGGTCGAGCAACTCGATCAGCACTTCTCGCGCTTCGACGACATTGCGGCGCAATTCCGTCTCGAGAAACTGAAGACGATCGGCGATGCGTTCATGGCGGCCGGCGGCCTGCCCGAACCCAACCGGACGCATCCGTTCGATGCCTGCATCGCCGCGCTGCAAATTCAGGACTCGCTCGCCAAGGTCAACCGCCAGCGCGAGAAGCTGCGGCTACCGTTGTGGCAGGTACGCATCGGCGTCAACACCGGCCAGGTCGTCGCCGGTGTGGTCGGCAAGAACAAATTCACCTACGACATCTGGGGAAACACGGTGAATGTGGCGGAGCGCCTCGAAGCCGCGAGCGAGCCCGGTCGCGTCAACATCGCGGAATCCACCTGGAACCACGTCAAATTGCGATTCGAGACCGAGCCGCGCGGCAGCATCGAAGTCAAGGGCAAGGGTCCGTACGCGATGTACTTCCTCAATCGCATCAAACCCGAGTACTCGGCCGATGCCGCCGGCTTGACGCCCAACGCCCAGTTCTGGACGACCGAAGCGGGGGGCGGTGCGGCCGCGGACTAAAACTCGCGGCGGGTTAGCGCGTTCCGAACAGCCGGTCGCCGGCGTCGCCGAGGCCGGGAATGATGTAGCCGTGGTCGTTGAGGTGCGAGTCGAGCGCCGCGGTGTAGATCGGCACGTCGGGGTAGGCGTCGTGCAGCGTCTTGACCCCCTCGGGCGCCGCCAGCAAGCAAACATAGCGGATCGACGGCGGGCTCAGTTCCTTGACGCGCGACACGGCGGCGACGGCCGAGTGGCCGGTGGCGAGCATCGGGTCGAGGATCATTACGTCGCGCTGCCCGATGTCCTCCGGCAGCTTGCAGTAATACTCGATCGCCTCGAGCGTCTTGGGATCGCGATAGAGCCCGAGGTGGCCGACGCGCGCTGACGGCATCAAGTCGAGAAATCCGTCGAGCAGCCCGTTTCCGGCGCGCAAGATCGACACCAGACACGGCCAGCGGCCGGCGTACTCGGGCGCCAGGGTGCGCGCCACCGGCGTCTCGATCTCGGTCATCTTGAGCGGCAGATCGCGCGTCACCTCGTAGGCCAGCAATAGGCTGAGCTCGCGCAGCGCCCGGCGAAAATCGCCCGACGGCGTCTCCTTGCGCCGCATCTGGGTCAGCTTGTGCTGGATCAACGGGTGGTCGACGATCTTGGGGCTGGCGCTCATTGCTGCCTCGGATGATGGCGCGGGAAATCGGGGAAGCATAGCGCGGCTTCTTGCCGTCGCACGAAATTTCTGTCGCCTGTCGCGGTCCGGTCAGGGTTAACTAGCGGCCCACGAAACGGTGCCAGGCAAGGGGCGTAGTCCGCGATGCAGCCGATCTACATCTCCTATCTCAACGCCGCCGATATCGAGGCGCTCGAGATTTCCGATGACGAAATCCTCGGCGCGGTCGAGGCCGGATTGCGGGCGCAAGGCCTCGGGCAGACGGTGATCGAGCCGCGCGTGCATCTTGCGCCCGACCCGGCGTTCAATGGCCATTTCAACGTGCTCCGCGGCTACGTCGCGCCTTTGGGCTATGCCGGGGTTAAAATCGTCGGCGACTATGTCGACAACTACAAGCGGGGCTTGCCCTCGGAGATGGCGTTGCTCAACCTCTTCGATCCGCGCACCGGCATGCCGCGCGCCGTGCTCGACGCCACCGCCATCACCGACCAGCGCACCGGCGCGATGACGGCGATCGGCGCCAAGCACCTGGCGCGCAGGACCTCGCGCGTGCTCGGCCACATTGGAGCGCGCGGCACCGCGTATTGGAACGTCCGTCTGCTGAATCGTCTGTTCGACTTCGCCGAGATTCGCGTCCACTCGCGACGCAGGGAAAGCCGCGACGCCTTCGCCGAGCGCCTGTCGCGCGACCTGAAGAAGCCCGTCGTCGCCACCGACGACTGGGAGGGCTGCGTCGCCGGTGCCGACATCGTCGTCGAGGCGTCGCGACTGGAAAAGCCCGCGCCGCTGCTCAAGACCAAGTGGATCAAGAAAGGCGCGCTCGTCGTGCCGTACGGAACGATGAGCGCGGTTGAGCTGACCCTTACCGACATCATGGACAAGCTGGTAGTCGACGACTGGGGGCAGTGCAAACAAGGCCAATTCGGATCGCTGCGCCGGCATGTCGAGACCGGGAAGCTCAGCGAGAAAACCCTCCACGCCGAGCTCGGCGAGATCGTCGCCGGCCGCAAATCCGGCCGTGGCTCCGATGAAGAAACGATCCTCTTGTGGCATCGCGGCCTGAGCTTGAGCGACATCGCGCTCGGCGCGGCGATGCTGGAGAAGGCCGAACAGCTCGGCATCGGCCACCGGTTGCGATACGCATGATACGACATGTCGGGTTCGTCGAGGCGTAAGGACGCGGCAATGTCGGCCTTGATCGCCAATGCGCGCATGTATTCGCCGACGCCGCAGGCTGCGGCGGCCTGGCGTGCGCTGTTCGAGATTGTCGCCGATCGCGCCGACGTGGCGTTGACCGCGGTGGACCACGCGTTCCCCGCGCCCTTGGAGGCCTTGTGGGAGCGCGCCGATCTCGGCGCCGCCTTCATGTGTGGCTGGCCATACGCGCGGGATTTCGGCCAGCATCGGCTCGTCGCCGCGCCGATTCCCGCGCCGCCGCGCTATCAGGACCGCGCGATCTACTTCACCGATTTCGTGGTGCGCGATGATTCGCGCTTCCATTCGCTGAGCGACGTTCTCGGCCACCGGTTTGCATACACCATAGAGACCTCGCATTCCGGCTGGAATGCGCCGCGCTATCATCTCCTGAAACTGCGCACACCCGAGCAGCCCCGGCTCTTCGCCGAGACGCTCGGGCCGTTCGTTACTCCGCTGCGAGCGCTCGCTGCGGTGCTCGACGGTACGGCGGACGCAGCGCCAATCGATTCTTACCTCATCGATCTGACACGCGCGCACGATCCCGCGACTGCGGCGACGATCCGCGTCATCGAGACGACCGAAGCGGCGCCGGTCCCGCCGCTGGTGGCTTCGCCCGCGACCGATCCCGCGATCGTCGCGCGCCTCGGCGCCGCGTTCGTGGCCCTCGCCGACGACCGAGCGGCCGCGCCGCACATGGCGGCGCTGTTGCTCAAGGGTTTCGCGCGCCCCAGCGCCGGCGATTATCGGATCACTCTCGAGCGCGACGCCGCGGCAAAGGCGGCCGGGTACACACGGATCGTCTAGCGCGGACCCCCGGCGTCGCTGATCCGCGCCAGAATAGCGTCGAGCGAAAGTTGCCCGAGCTGCGTTCCATTGCCCTCGATCACGCGCGCGCGCCGCGCGCCCTTCGCCAGCATCAGCGAAAGCGCGTCGCGTAACGTCGTGTCGGGCGCGACCTCGGGACCGCCCTCGCCGCCGATATCGGCGCTCATGGCGTCCTTGACGCTGACCAGCGCCAGCCGCTTCAGCGCACGATCGGCGCCGACGAAATCCTCGACGAAGGCATCGGCCGGCTGCGCGAGGATTTCGTCGGGCGTGCCGTACTGGACCAGCCTTCCGTCGCGCAGGATGGCGATGCGGTCGCCCATCTTGATCGCTTCGTCTATGTCGTGGGTGACGAAGATGATCGTTTTCCGAATCTCGCGCAGGATCTTGAGGAACTCGTTCTGAAGTCGCGTGCGGGTGATCGGATCGATGGCGCCGAAGGGCTCGTCCATCAACATTACCGGCGGATCGGCGGCGAGCGCGCGGGCCACGCCGACCCGCTGGCGCTGTCCGCCCGACAGCTCGCGCGGGTACCGGGCGCGCAACGCCGACGGATCGAGGCCGACGAGATGCAGCAGCTCGTCGATGCGCGTCTCGATCTTGGCTCGCGGCCAGCCGAGCAACCGCGGTACCGTGGCGACGTTGTCGGCGACGCTCATGTGCGGGAACAAGCCGATCTGCTGGATCACGTAGCCGATGCGCCGACGGAGCGCCACCGGGTCCATGGCCATGACGTCCTCGCCGGCGACGAAGATACGGCCCTCGGTCGGCTCGATGAGACGATTGACCATGCGCATCGTCGTCGTCTTGCCGCACCCCGACGGCCCGATGAGCACGCAGATGCTGCCTTCGGGCACGTCGAGCGACAGATCGTCGACCGCCGGCCGCAGGTGCGGCGCGAAGCGCTTGCTGATCGCCTCGAGGCGGATCATGGCGGCCGCGCCCCGCTCATCCGCGCCGGAACATGACGCGCTCGAGCCCGCCGAATGCGAACTCGGTGAGGATCGCGAGCAACGCGATCGGCACCGCGCCGACCAGAAGGCGCGGCAGATCCATGATCGCGATGCCGGCAGTGATGAAATCGCCGAGCCCGCCGCCGCCGATGAACGCGGCGAGCGTCGCGCCGGCGATGACCTGCACCGCCGAGGTACGAATGCCGGCGAACATCACCGGCGCAGCCAGCGGCAGCTCGACGCGAAAGATGCTCTGCAGCCCGGTCATCCCCATGCCGCGCGCGGAATCGACGATGTCAGGGTCGACTTGGCGTACGCCGACATAGGTATTGATGAGGATCGGCGGGACGGCGAGGATGGTCAGCGCCACCAGCGACGGCTTGAAGCCGATGCCGAGGAACGGCAGCATGATCGCGAGCACGGCGATGCTGGGGATGGTGCGCATCGCGCCGGCGCCGTTGATGGTCGCGAACGCCGCGCGCGGATAACGCGTCAAGGCGACGCCGAGCGGTGCTGCGAGAGCGATCGCCAGCGCCAGCGCCGCTCCGCTCAGCAGCAGATGCGTCTCGAGCGCATCGAGGAAGATGCGCGGGTGGTCAACAATCCAGCGTACCGCGTCGAGCAGCATCGCCTCGCCCTTCTCAGGCCGCGCGGTGGGCGCGCAGCCGCAGCTCGAGCCGCGACAAGCTGAAATCGGCGCCGATCGCCAGCAGCGAGGTGAGCAGTCCGCCGACGATGATCTTCTCGGCAAAGCGCTGGTCGATGCCGGCAAACACCAGCGCACCGAGGCCGCCGGCGTTGATGTAGGCGGCGATGGTGGCGATGCCGATGACGGTCACGGTGGCGATGCGCAAGCCGGCGACGATCACCGGCAGCGCCAGCGGCAGCTCGATCCGCACGAGTTGCTGCGCGCGCCCGAATCCCATTCCTTCGGCGGCTTCGACAATCTCGGGCGGCACCTCACGCAAGCCCGTCGCAACGTTGCGCACGAGGATGAGCAGCGAGTACGCCGTGAGCCCGATGATCGCCGGCACCCGGCCGAGGCCGACGAGCGGGATCAGCAATGCGAACAGCGCCAGGCTCGGCACGGCGTAGATCGCGCCGGTCACCCCGAGCACGCCTGCGTAGGCGCGCGGCCGCCGCGCGGTCCAAATCCCGAGCGCGAGCGAGATGGCGAAGGCGATCGCGATCGATACGCCGACGAGAACCAAATGCTGCCAGATCGCCAGCGCGATATCGGGAATATGCGTGAAGGTCCAATTCATCGAACCTTCCTAGCCGACGGCCAGGGCAGCGGCAACCGCGGCGGCGAGCCGGTCGGAGGCGATCAGATTGTCGAGGACCGCGATGTCGGCGGCCGTCGAGCGATCTTCGCCTAGCGGCGGGACCGCCGCGCGCACCGCCCGGTGCGCGGCGGCGACGCCGGCGCCGGGTTCGGCGATCCCGCGGAGGTCGTAAGCTTGCGCGGCGATCATCAATTCGATCGCCGCGATGAGGCGCAGGCGCAGCGCGATTGCGGCGGTCTTATCGGCGATCATCGGCGCCATCGTCGCGTAATCTTCGACCCGGTCGGCGACCGGCATGACGAAGATCGGCGCCGGGTTGGCGAGGTGCTGCATCTCGGCGACGAGCGCGGCCAGGGTTTTCTGCACCGTCGCGAAGCCAGTGCGTCCCTGCTGTATCGGCGACAAGAAGCGCGGCAAGTCGCTGAATCGCGGCGACATGAGCTTGGCGCAGCGCTCGACGGCGAGCGCGGCCGTCCGCGTCAACGCCTGACCGAGCGCTTCGAGCGCCAACGCGACATGGGTGACGTCGAAGTTTCCGGTCGATATGGCGGCGCCATCGTCGGCGAGGACAAGGGGAGAGTCGGCGCGGCTCGCCAGCTCGAGTTCGACCGCCGCCACGGCCGCGTCACACGCGGCCCGCGCCGCCCCGTGCACTTGGCTGACGATTCGAAAGCTGAGCGGATCCTGCAGATTGCGCGCCGCGCCGGGCCGCCACAGCGCGCTCCCGGCGAGCAGCGCCGCCAATCGCGCGGCTACCGCGTCTTGGCCCGGCGCCGGACGCGCCGCCTGCGCGCGCCGATCGAGCGGCGTGAGGCTGGCGCGTTGGGCCTCCATCGACATCGCCGCGGCGATCGCGAGCGCGTCGAGCGATTGTCGCGCATCGACCGCCGCCAGTGCCGCCAAGCCGATCGTCGCGGCGTTCGAGTTGACCAGGGCAAGCCCGTCCTTCGGCCCTAGGCGCGGCACGACGATCTTGGCGCGCTTGAGCGCTTCGCCGCCGGCGAGCACTTCGCCGCCGAATTCCGCCTCGCCTGCGCCGACCAACGGCAACGCGATGTGCGCCAGCGGCGCCAAATCGGCCTCGCCCAGCGATCCGGTGAGCGGCGTCGAGGGATGCACGCCGGCGTTCAACATCGCAATCAGCGCATCGAGCGTGGCCGGCGAGATGCCCGATCCGCCTTGCGCCAGCGTCGCCGCGCGCGCCGCCATGATGGCACGAACCTCGTCGCGCCGCGCCGTCCGCCCAACCCCCACGCCTCGGGCTTGCGGCAGGCGCGTTTGTATTACGGTCGGATCCTGGTCGGCGGTGCTTATGTCGACGGCAGCGCCAAGACCGGTGGTGACGCCATAGACCGCCGCGCCTTCGCGCTGCAGCCGACAAACCACTTCGAATGCGCGTTCGATCCGCGTCCGGGCGGCGGCGTCGAGCGCCACGCCGACGCCCTTGCGTGCGATGTCGACCAATTCACCAAGGCCGAGCCCGCCCGTCCCCAACTTGACGACGTTCCCCGCCATGCCCCCCCTTCCGCGTCGGGCGCGACCTTCCGTCGAAGCTCGGACGGCGTCAAGGCGCAAGACGGCAAAAGCCGCGCGAACCGCGCGGTTCGCGCGCCTTGCTCCTCTGTCGTCGGCGACGTTAGTTGATCAGCCCCTTCGACTTCAAAAACGCCTTGGCGACGTCCTTCGGCTCCTGCTTGTCCTTCTCGACCTGCGCGTTCAGTTTCTGCATGGTCGCGTTGTCGAGCAACACGCTCACCCGATCGAGCGTCTCGGCCGCCTTGGGGAAGGTCTTCAGCGCCGCCTGCCGGATCACCGGCGCCACGTAATAGGGCGGGAAGAGGTTCTTGTCGTCGGCGAGCGCCACGAAGTTCTGGTCGGCGATCTGCCAATCGGTGGCGAAGCCGTTGGCGACGTCGATCTGCTTGGCGATCAGCGCATCGTAGCGAAGCCCGAGCTTGGCAAATTGCTTGAACTCGGCGAACTCCGCGCCGTAAACCGCCTTCAAGCCGGGCAAGCCGTCCTTGCGGTCGAGGTACTCGGGTCCGGCACCGATCTTGAGTTGCTTGGCCACCTTGCCGAGGTCGGAGAGCGTCTTCAGATTGTACTGCTGCGCCGTCTCAGGCCGTACGATGATCGCGTAGCCGTTGTTGATTCCGGCCGGCTTCAACCAGGTGACGTTCCACTCCTTCTCATAGTGCGCCCGCACCATGGTGTAGACCTTGTCGGCGTCGCTGATCGCCTCGCCCTTCAGCACGGCGAGCAACGCCGTCCCGGTGTACTCGGGATACATGTCGATCTCGTCGCTGGTCAGCGCCTTGTGAGCGATGAGCGTGCCGCCGAGATTGATCTTGCGCTCAACCTTGACGCCGGCGTTCTCGAGCGCCGCAGCGTAGATCTCGCCGAGAATGAACTGCTCGGTGAAGTTCTTGCTGCCGACGCGAAACGTCTGCGCCGGCGCCGCGCTCGCCGAGACCAGGATGACGGCGGCCGCGACGGCGCCGAACAGTCGCATGTGACTCATGTTAGTGCTCCCTGTTGATTGCCGGGTTGCCGGCACTCTACCGGGGGCACGCTTCGCGGCACAAGGCCCGCGCCAATGGGCTGGCGCATTCGTGAAGCGGCCGCGAAATAGGGCGGAAAATCAGTTGCGCGAATTCGTCGGACTGGCCGACGCGCACCCCCACGACTCATCGGACGCCCAGTCGAGCGCCTCGGCCAACTTCACTGGACCCACGTAATCTCCGAGTATCGTCAATGCCTTCTGCAGGGCCGCTTCGAAGTTCGCGGCGTGCTCGGACTCGCCGTGCGCGCGCAGCAGCTCGCAACAGGCCTTGGCGTTGAGAATCGACAACGCGGCCGCACGCGCGCCGCGGTCGCTGGTCCATGGCGGTTCGCCATCGCTCAACAATGCGGCCGGTCCCCCCGGTCGTTTCCGATCTGCGCGCGACATAGCCGTGACGTCGTGTCGTTCCCCTGCCGCCACCGCCGCCCGCTATCGCGGTCGGCCGCAGCTGTAAAAGTATCGCACGGCCGATGCGATTGTACAATATATTGCGCACCTTATCCGAACGTTCTACCGCATTTGGTTAATTTTCCTTACCGGCTTACAGGCGGCCGGAGGCCACGGCCGACCGAAAACGAAAAAGGCCCGGAACCTCGTCGGTTCCGGGCCGCTAATCGCCGCTGGAGCGCGGACGCGACTCAGGGCTGCTTTTTCGGTGCCATCGGCGTCGGTTCCGGTATCCCGGCGCTCATCGCCGATAGGCTGTCCATCATCGTCTTGGCGCCGAGATTCATTATCTTTTCTGTCTCCTTCATGTACTGCTCGGTCGCCGCGCGGGCGAAGTCGGATTGCAGGGTCAGAAGGTCGGTGATGGTGGTCGACGACGCCAAATCGCGACTGGTATCGACTTGATGCTGCAGGCGCTGTTTGGTGAACTCGATCATCTCATTGTTGAGCGCGGCCCATCCCTCGAACATCTTGTTGCTCGCGGCGATGAACCCACTGACGCCGCGCTGGGCGGCATTGACGAAGTTGGCGATTTCTTCCTCGGCTCCGATGGTCTTGCGCAGATCGACATTCGTGCTGTTCTTGGCCATGGGCGATCTCCCGATGAGTTCGGCTGCGTCCAAGCGACGCGAGGAAAGCGGATCGAAGTCGGCGCCTCGCATGTGCAACGCTGCTGGCCGCAAGTTGGTTCTTATTCGGCGCCAACGCTGGCGCCCGGCGGTACTCGGGTGCGGGAGAGATCGCTGCTTCCGCGCGCCGCCCGAATCGACGCGGATGCTCGGCTCCCCGCTACGCGGCTTGCGACTGTCTTTGCGATCCTGCCGCCGCGGCAGGCCGCGCGTCAATATGGTTAACGCGTCAAATCCGGGGCGTGAGGTCTTATCGCGCAGATATCACGGCGCTGCCCACGCGGATCGCACATGAAAATAGTCTTGCCCGTGGTTGCCGTGATGATCGCGGCGGTCGCCGGTTACGCCCTTTATCCTTACGGAACCGCATATCTCCTGCGGGAAGCGCTGGCGACCAAGGATCATGCCGAGCTCGATCGGCTGATCGATTTCGCAAGCGTCCGCGACGGCCTCAAACGCGACCTGCCGGCGCTCGTCCGCAGCGAGCTGATACGCGACACCGACGGCTGGTTCGCCCAGCTGGGCGCGGTGATCGCGCTAGAGCTGTCGCCCGAGCTGCTGGCGCGACAGATCGATTCTAGAATAACGCCCGCTCGGGCGGTCGACCTCGTGATCGGCCCCGGCGCCAAATCGGGTGCCGCTCGGAGCCCCGAGGCGATCCGCGCCGAACTGGACCGCCAATTGCGGACGCTGGGGTTCATCGGGCCGATGCAGTTCGCTATCGAGTTCGGCGAACCGAGTGACCCGCCGGACCGGTGGATCACTTTGCATCTTACGATCGATGGCTTGACGTGGCGCGTGACGCGACTCATTCCGCCCGGCGCGTCGCGCGAGCGCTGACGCGATGCCAATCCCGCCCCGGCTCACGGCTTCAACGCTGGCGCGATACGCGCAGCCACTTTTTCGATCGTGCGGCCGACGACATAGCCGCCAAGCCCCAGTT
Organism: Alphaproteobacteria bacterium; assembly: GCA_035457725.1. Classification (GTDB taxonomy): domain Bacteria; phylum Pseudomonadota; class Alphaproteobacteria; order CACIAM-22H2; family CACIAM-22H2; genus DATFES01. The sequence continues at coordinate 50,408 of DATIBC010000025.1, forward strand.
CGATGATCGAGAACAGCTTGAGCTCGAGCGGCTCGGTGATTCCTGGCGCGGTGTAGCCGAGCCACTTCGCCACCACTAGCACGACGAAGGTCAGCATCGTGAGCGGTCGCCAGTTGCGCTGCAGCCAGCTATCGCCCCGCGCCTCCTCGCGCACGATCGCCGCCGCGGCACGTTCGAATTGGGCGGCGTTCTCCAGCAGCGCAAACTGCAGCCGCGACTGCAGCTCGTCTGCCTTGTGCCGGTCGGCAGGATCGGGGAACAAGCTCTTCGCGACCTGACCGACGATCGGCGCGAGCATGGGCAGGAGGGCTGCAAGCATTGAGGCTACTCCTTGCGTCGATTCAGGCGCCGAGGCGGGCGATCACCGGCGCCGCCTTCCACAAAGCCGCGGCGAGCGCGGCGATCACCGCACCGGCGACCGACAGCATGATCCATTCGATGCGCGACAGGCGTTGCAACAGGGCCGCATAACGTTCGGCGCAGATCGCTTCGTGCACGCTCAGGCGCTTGTCGATCTCTTCGGTTTCCGCCGGCGTCATTCGACCGATGGCTCCGCCGCTCCGCCACCTTCGAGCAAATCGTCGGCGTCGGCGAACTGCGGGCGCGCCTTGAGGCTTGCGTACACCTCGGCGCGCCCGAAGTCGCCGATGAAGTCGTCTCCTTCGAAGACCACATTGACCGCGGCGAGATGCTGCTTGCCGGCCCGGCGCGCGGCCTCGCTGATGTAGCCGCAAAGGATGACCTGTGCTTGGCGCTGTAAATAATTGGCTGAGTACTCGGCGATACGCCAATACTCGGCCGTCGCGCCATGCGGGGTCTCGATCGCTTTTCTTAGCGCCATGCT
>DATIBC010000026.1:0-8199 GCA_035457725.1 Alphaproteobacteria bacterium
CGCCGGCTTCATTGGCGAGGCGCCGGTGCGCTGCCTTCTCACCGGCGAGCGTTCGCGCGATCGCGCCGTGGGTTACTGCTTTGCCGGCGAGCGCGATCTCGGTCGCGCGATGGTCGCCGGCGGGTTCGCGCTCGCCTGCCCGCGCTTTTCCGACCGCTACCTCGGCGACGAAGCGGCGCCTCGGCGGGCGCGCATCGGGGTGTGGGCGGCCGGCTACGCGCTTCCCGCCTATTGCCAAGCACCCTAGCCGGCGCCGACGCCCGCGCCGCCCGCGCTCAGGGCAGCTTCGAGATGATGTCGCGGAACTCCTTCTCGGAGAACGCCTTCAACGTCGTCGTGCGCACCGCGCCGCGCGAGCCGGCGGCGAGCGCGAAGCGCGCGGCGACGGCGTCGTTCGGCGCCTCGATCGTGGTGACGAAATCATAGGCGCCCAAGGTTAGGTAAAACTCCTTGAACTCGGCGCCCATGCTCTTCGCCAAATCGCGCGCCGCGTCGACGCGCTTGGGCGAGTCCTTGATGCTCTTGATGCCTTGTTCGGTGTAGTTGCCGAGCACGATGTACATCGCCATGGGTTGCCTCCCCAACGTTGTTTGTGGTCCGTTTCGCGGTCTCTGGTTACCGCGATTCCGGGCGGCGAGGAATTCGCCGATGAACGAATAAGCGGCTGATCGAATTAGCGATTTACGCCGACAAGGGGAGCGGCGCGCCGGTCAGCAATGCAGGAATGGCGCAGCCGCCGGACCCCGCCGGCGCTAGTCTTCGCCGCCGCCCCAAGCCGGGGCCGCCACCTATATATACCTATATCCCGAGACTCTCATGATGCTCGCCGCCTCCTATGGCATGCGGCCGGCCAATCGCTGGCAGGCGCATGCTCTCATCCTTGCCGCGCTCGGCGTCGTCTACGGCGACATCGGCACCTCGCCGCTCTACGCGGTGCGCCAGTCGCTGGTCGAATACGGCGCGGTCAACGAGGCGAGCGTGCTGGGATTGCTGTCGCTCATCACCTGGTCCTTGATCCTCGTCGTGACGATCAAGTACGTCACCGTGATCTTGCGCGCCGACAACCGCGGCGAAGGTGGCATCCTCGCCGTCATGGCGCTGGCGACGCGGCTGGCTTCGCTTCCCGGCTGGACGCGCGGCGCCATCATCGCCGCCGGCATGGCCGGCGTTGCGCTGTTCTATGGCGATGCGATGATCACGCCGGCGATCTCGGTGCTCTCCGCCGTCGAGGGCCTCAAGGTCGCAACCCCGGTGTTCGACCCTTATGTGATTCCGATCGCCGTCCTGCTGCTGGTGGCGCTGTTCGCCGTGCAAAGCCACGGCACCGCGACGGTCGGCGGCGCGTTCGGGCCGATCATCGTCGTCTGGTTCGCGACGCTCGCCGCGCTGGGCTTGGCGCAGATCGCGCAAAATCCGCATGTGCTCCTGGCGCTCAACCCGCTTTACGGCCTCGATCTCTTTTTCGCCACGCCCGGGCGCGCGTTTACCACGCTGGGCGCGGTGTTCCTCGCCGTAACCGGCGCCGAGGCGCTCTACGCCGACATGGGGCATTTCGGCCGCGCGCCGGTGCGCGTCGCCTGGCTCTATCTCGTCCTGCCGGCGCTGCTGCTCAACTACTACGGCCAGGGCGCGCTGGTGCTTGCCGATCCGGCGACGATCGACAATCCGTTCTATCGCCTGGCGCCCGACTGGGCGGTGCTGCCGCTGGTCATCCTCGCCACGCTCGCCACCGTCATCGCCTCGCAGGCGGTGATCACCGGCGCCTATTCGGTGACGCGCCAGGCGATCCAACTCGGCTTCCTGCCGCGACTCGCGGTCAAGCACACCTCGGAAGAAGCGATCGGCCAGATCTACATGCCGTGGGTCAATTACGCGCTGCTGGCCGCGGTGATCGCGCTGGTCGTCGGCTTCCAATCCTCCGAGCGCCTTGGCTTCGCATACGGCATCGCGGTTTCCGGCACCATGGCGATCACCACCGTGCTCGCCTTCTTCGTCCTGCAGCGGGTCACCGGCTGGCCGATGGTTGTCATCGCGCCGCTGTTCGCGCTGTTCCTCGCCGTCGATCTCGTCTTCTTCGGGGCGAACCTGCTGAAGTTCGTCGACGGCGGCTGGTTCTCGATCGCCGTCGCCATCGCCATCGTCGCCATCATGGCAACGTGGTGGAAGGGCCGCCAGGTGCTGGCCGGCTTGCGCAGCCGCGACGCGCTGCCGCTCGAAACCTTCCTCGAGGGCGTGCGTCCCAGCCGGCCCGAGCGCGTGCCGGGCACGGCGATCTTCCTCACCCGCCGGCTCGACCAGACACCGAGCGCGCTATTGCACACGCTCAAGCACTACAAGGTGCTGCACGAGCGCGTGGCGCTGTTGACCGTGCGCACCGAAGACGTGCCGCGCGTGGCGCCCGAACAGCGCATCGAGATCGAGGATCTCGGCAAGGGCTTCTTCGCCATCCTGGTGCGCTTCGGCTTCATGGAGCAGCCGAGCGTGGCGCAGGTGCTGACGCTGTGCCGCGCTCAGGGCCTGCCGTTCGACCCGATGACGACGTCGTTCGTCGTCAGCCGCGAGAAGCTGCGCCGCGCCAAGCGCTCGCCGCTCGGCCGCTGGCGCCAGGCGATGTTCATCGCGCTGTCGAACCACGCGGTCAACGCCACCGAGTTCTTCGGCATTCCGCCCAACCGCGCCATCGAGGTTGGCGGCCACGTCGAGATTTGAATCACCGTGGCGTCGGAATCGCGCCGTTGGCCGTGATGACGGCGGCACCGTCGGCGCTACGAACGAAGGCGATGAATCGCTCCACCTCCGCCGCCGGCGGACGTTTGGTGACCAGGAACGCCTCGCGCACGAGCCGGTATTTGCCGGCGACCACGTTCGCGGCGTCGGGGCTGACGCCGTTCAACGCCAGCGCGCGCACCTTGCCGCCGCTTTGCTCGACGACGGTAGTGGTGGTCATGCCGAACGCGCCGGGAGCCGAAGCGAGCTCGGCCGCCATATCGCCGCTGCGCCGCATGATCTTGACCGATTCCGGCATCTTCAAATCCTTGAGACAAGCCACGCCGTCGCGCACGACTTCGGCGTCGACCTCGCTGTCGGGGCGCGTGCGGGCGGCGATGGCGAGATCGGGACCGCCGAGCTCGCGCCAGTTGGCGTGCCGCCCCGAATAGATCGCGCAGACCTGGTCGTCGCTGAGATTGGCGACCGTCACCCCGGCGTTGACGGCGAAGACCACCGGCGTTCGCGCGATCTCGACGACTGCCATTCCGCTCCGGGTCAGTTCGTCGACCTTGAGCCCGTGGCTGGCGATGGCGATGGCGATCCGGCCGGCCGACAGCGCTTCGATTCGCTCCTTGCCGCCCAAGCCGCCGCCAATCTCGATCGCGACGCCCGGCGCTCGCGGCTGATAGGCCTTGGCGAGCGCGGCGATCAGCGGCGCAACCCCGGTGGACCCATCGATCTTGATCGCTTCCTGGGCCGCGCTGGTGGCCATGACGGTGCCGGAGAGCACAACGGCCAACGCCAAGCGGGCGGCTAGTCGAGTACCGCGCATGCAACCCATCCTACCGCTCCTTTGAAACGTTAGGATTGGACGTCGACGGTCATACTACCATGGCGTGATCAGACTGTCGCGTCGGTTTGGCGCTCGGCTTGAGCTCGGCCCCAACACCGAGCTGTGAGGCGACAAGCGCCCTTCGACGGACTATCATTTAATGGATGGTGGGCCGCGGTTCCGCGTGACCGGCGCTCGCTCCATCGCCAGGCCACGGCCGCCCCGCGCGCCCTCGAACCTGCGGTTCGTGAGGTACGACCATGGCGACCAGAGATCACATTCGCAATCCCGTCGAGTGGGTCTGGGACCTGCTCAAGGAAACCACCGTCGCGGCGGAAACCACCTTCCGCTCGGTGCGCGGCGGCGACGAAACCCGCTTGACGGCGCCGCCGCAGGTCCAGCGGATCGAACTCGCCGATCTCCGCGATGTCTTGGCGCGCGGGTTCAGCGATTTCGGGACGTACCGGACCGACGTCATCTTCCTCTCTCTGATCTACCCGCTGATCGGCCTAATCTTGATGTATGCGGCGTTCGACTATCGGCTGCTGCCGTTGATCTTTCCGCTCGCTTCGGGCTTCGCGCTGGTCGGCCCGATCGCCGCCGTCGGCCTTTATGAGATGAGCCGGCGGCGCGAACAGGGCCTCGAGGCCTCGTGGGCCGACGCCTTCGGCGTGGTGCGCTCGCCGGCTTTCGGCGCAATCCTGGTCCTCGGCCTGGCGCTGGTGGTGATCTTCCTCTTCTGGATGCTCGCCGCCTATGGCGTCTATGAGCTGACGCTGGGACCCGAGCCGCCAATATCGATCGACGCCTTCATCAGCGACGTGCTGTCGACCGCTGCGGGATGGACGATGATCGTCCTTGGCATCGGCGTCGGCTTTCTCTTCGCCGTGCTGGTGCTGTCGATCAGCGTCGTGTCGTTTCCGCTGCTGCTCGACCGCGATGTCGGGCTTTATACCGCCGTCACCACCTCGGTTCGCGCCGTTTGGGCGAACCCGGTGCCGATGGCGCTCTGGGGCTTGATCGTCGCCGGCGGCCTGGTGCTGGGATCGATCCCGTTCCTGGTCGGGCTCGGCATCGTCATGCCGGTGCTGGGCCACGCCACCTGGCATCTCTACCGCAAGCTCATCGCGCATTAGCGCCGCTCCGCCTGCGCGCCGGCGAAGGCGCGCGGGCGGCGGCGAGCGATCACTTTGCCGGCAACACGGCGATGTCGATCAGCGCTGGAAGCTTCTTGATGTCGCGGAGCCTGGTCGCCTTGCCGTTGGCGAGGTCGACGGTGTAGAGGGTCTTGTCGGCGACGGCATAGGCGACGTTGCGTCCGCTACCATCGGCCATGATGTCGAAGGCGACCGTCGGTTTGAGCTTGAGGCCAAGCGGGCCCTTGGTCTGCTGCACGCCGTCGTTGGGCGGGCTTTGCAGCAACAGCGCGCCCATCATTGGGTCGATGTTGTAGAGCGCGGTCTCGCGTGCGCCGGTCGTCGAGTTGGTGTAGGCGCCGGCGGCGACGGCCGGCTTCTTGCCGGCGTTCGGGTCGTTGGCGGCAAAGGCGAGCGCGCCATCGGTGGTGACGGCGCCGGTGTCGGGATGGACGCGGAAGTTGACGCCGTTCATCCCCATCAGGCGCAACCGGTCGGCGACCGGGTTGAAATCGACCACCGCCTTGGCGCCGCCGCTGAAGCTCACCGAGAGCTTGCTCACCGGGCTGGCGGCGCCGGTCGCCGGATCGATGGTGTAAATCATGTCGGCGTCGGTTACCGCATAGAGCTTGCGGTCGGCCGGACGGACGTCGATGCCGAGGATCTTGCCCTCCGCGCCGGCGACGTTCACCGTCTTGGCGAGGCCCGGCTTGTCGGAATCGAAGACGATCAATCGGTTGTCGGCCATCAGGCCGACGATCGACGCCGCGTCGGCAGGTCCACCCGCGGCAAGGCTGGCGACGGCCATCGTGATGGCCGTCAGGGCGAATCGGTGCATTATTGGCTCCCGTAACGGATCGTGGTCGCGCCGGAATGGCGCGCATGCATCCTTTACGCAAAGCGGGCCGCGCCGGATTTGACGGCGCGGTAGCGATCGAGCCCGGCGCGATCGGCGTCTGGCGGTAACACCGGCGTCAAAGTTGGGCGGAGGCGCACATGAACGTTTCGAACTGGCGGCTGAGCGCGCTTGGCGCTGCGTTGTTCGCGGCCGGTTTTTTCCTGGCGACGAGTGCCGCCGCGCAGATCATCCGCGAGCTCGACCTGTCGAGCCCGGCGGCGCTCGGCACGCGCATCGAAGCTGAAACGGGTGCGGCACCCGCCATCCGCGTCACCACGGCGTGGCCGGTGGTGGTCAATCTCGCCGAAATCCGCGATCCCAACGTCGAGGCGACGCGACTGGTCTTCGAGGCTCGTGTGCGCAGCGAGCAACTGGTCGGCACTGCGTACCTCGAACTATGGTGCCACTTCGCCGGCGGCGGCCAGTATTTCGGCCGCGGCCTCGATTCAACCGTCACCGGCACGCAAGACTGGAAGACCATCCGCACGCTGTTCATCTTGCAGGCGGGCCAGCGGCCGGAGCGGCTGACGCTCAACCTCGTCATCAATGGCCGCGGCGCCGTGGCGATCACCGGCGCCAAGCTGTCGAAAGCGCCGCTGTAACGCCGCCTCGCAGCGCAAGATATTCACCGTTTCTGTGGATAGATCTGTGGATGGTAACGCGTCCGTCACGGTATTCGTGATCATTCCAGCATTGCCCAAAATTTCGGCAAGCGGCGGTTTTGCTTTCGACTCAAAAAATTGAGCGTCCAAACGACTCACACCCGCGCCGGATTACCGGGCGGGTTGGATGGGCTTCAAGCTGTGGAAAGGTCGGTGTGAAACCTGACGGCGTTGTTTTTTTCTCTGCCCCCCAAGTCAGGCGGGCGACTCAACACCTCCATTGCAACGGAGTCAATATTCCTTTGCGCGCGCCGCGAAAAAAATCTCAAGCGCGTTGCGAGCCGGCAACAACGGCGCTTTTCTCGAACCGATGCACGATGCACGATCCAACGCGCCGGCGCGCGCCGGCGATCGATCGCGACCACGAAGGCGAGGTGCGACATGGCGTTTCCGCAGCGACTGCTCGAAGGATATCGCGCTTTTCGCCACGAGCGGCTACCGGAAGAGCAACATCGCTACCGCGCGCTCGCCGAAACCGGCCAGCGGCCGGAGACGATGATCATCGGCTGTTGCGATTCGCGCGTTTCGCCCGAGGTGATCTTCGACGCGCGGCCGGGCGAGCTGTTCGTGGTGCGCAACGTGGCGAACCTGGTGCCGCCCTATTCGCCGAGCGGGCTGACGCATGGCGTCTCGGCGGCGATCGAGTTCGCCGTCGCGGCGCTCAAGGTCAAGCACATCGTCGTCCTTGGCCACGCAAGTTGCGGCGGCATCCGCGCTTTCGCCGAGCAGGACGCACCGCTGTCGCCGGGCGACTTCATCGGCAAGTGGATGGCGCTGATCGAGCCCGCCGCCAAGGCGGTGGCGGCCCAAGGCGCGCCGGCGGAGGCCGGCGATCTCAAGCGACTGGAGCAAGCCTCGGTGATCCAAACCCTCGCCAATCTGCTGACCTTCCCGTTCGTACGCGTGGGCGTCGAGCGCGGCGCGGTCGCGCTCGACGGCGCCTATTTCGACGTCGCGACGGGATCGCTCGAAGTTTACGACCGCGCGGGCGGCGGGTTCGCCGCCGTCTGACGCGCCACGCCGCTTACGGCGCGACGGTCACCTGGCCGCGGATCTCGCCGCCGGGGTGTGCTGCGGTGTGGACGTTGACGTACCAGCGGCCGGCGAGAACATCGGCCATCTGCGCGTCATTGAGCTGGGCCGAACCGCTCATCGGGCTGGCGCTCACCGTGATCGGAACCACGACGCCGGCGTTCGCCGTCGGCGCCGCCGGCCCATGGAAATGCGCGCCGCGCACCGGACCGGTGAGGCCGCCATAGGTCACCGTCCAGCTCAAGGTCTTGGTCGACTTGTCGAGCGTGATGGTCGCATTGCCGCTACCGGGAACGTTGACCGGCGGCACTTCGGCCGAGCCGCGCAAACTCGCGGCAAGATTCGTCTTCGACGAAGCCATTTGCTCGGTAGCGCAGCCGGCGAGTCCGGCCGCCGCGACGGCGAGGCCGATTGCCAGCGTTCGCCGATTGATCGTCATCATTTTGGCGTCTCCCCTTATTTGCCGTGGCCGTCGCTCCAGTGAGCCGAGGCCGGCTGAAAGTCTTAACACTCGGGCGCGCATGATTATTCCACGCCGCGTGTTTATCCAGCCGTGCGCCCCTGTTTTGACCGGCGATCGGCTTCGCGCACCCGGCTCGGCGGAAACTTGAGCTCGACGCGCGTTCCAGCACCAGGCTCGCTGTCGATGTCGAGCGCGCCGCCATGCAGCTCAATCAGCCGTTTGGTGAGCGGCAGCCCGACGCCGGCGCCGTCATTGCGGCGCGAGGTATGGCTGTTCGCCTGGCCGAACAGCTCCATCGCCCGCTTGATGTCGCTCGGCGTCATGCCGACGCCGTTATCGGCGACGGCGATCGCCACGCCGCCGTCGGCGGTGTGGTGCGCCGCGACGACGATCCGCCCGCCGGCGGGCGTGAATTTCACCGCGTTCGCGATCAGGTTCAAGACCATCTGCTTGACGCGGCGCGGATC
>DATIBC010000027.1:0-77870 GCA_035457725.1 Alphaproteobacteria bacterium
AGCCCAGCCGGTTCACATGGTCGAGGTCGATCGCCGTCGCCAGCAACCGGCGGATAATTTCGACATGGCCGCGATCGGCGGCGCGAATCAGCCCGGTCCCGTTATAGCTATCGGTACGGCGCACGTCGGCGCCGGCGGCGAGCGTGAGCTCTAGAAGTTCGACATAGCCCTCGGACGTGGCGATGAGATAGGCGCTTTGACGCGTTTCATCCTGGACGTCGACATCGGCGCCGGCCGAAATCAAGCGCTGTGCGACGCCGATTTGATTGCGATACGCCGCGGCGATCAGCGCCGTGACCCCGTTCGCGCCGCGCGCCGAAACATCCGCCCCTTGCCGTAAAAGCGCGTCGACGCGCGCCAGATCGCCGCGCCGCGACGCCTCGATGAGCGCAAGATCGCGCTCACGCGTATCCTGGCCGAGCGCCGGGCGCCGCATCGCCGCGATCGCCAAGACGGTCAAAACGACGCCGAGAGCGCCTTTTGCGGCAAAGCGACGCGAGTGCGCGCGCGCCAAGCACTTTCCGATCATCGACGACGGACTTTCGTCGCGTCGGCTTAATCGCCGCCGCCTGGCGCTTTTGCGACCTCGTGATGCGCCATCAACTCGAGCGCGCGGACCAGCGCCGAATGGTCCAGCCCGCCGCCGCCATGCGCGGCGCAGGCGCTCATCAACTGCTGGCAAATGGCGGTGTTGGGCAGGCTCATCTTGAGGGCGCGCGCGCCGGCAAGCGCGAGATTCAGGTCCTTTTGATGCAGCTCGATGCGGAAGCCGGGATTAAAGGTGCGCTTGATCATCCGCTCGCCGTGCACCTCGAGAATGCGCGAGGACGCGAAGCCTCCCATGAGCGCTTGGCGTACCTTGGCGGGATCGGCGCCGGCCTTGGAGGCGAAAAGCAACGCCTCGGCGACCGCCTGAATGTTGAGCGCGACGATGATCTGGTTCGCCACCTTGCAGGTCTGGCCGTCGCCGTTGCCGCCGACCAGGGTGATGTTCTTACCCATCAGCTCGAAATACGGCTTGACCTTGGAGAACGTCTCCTCGCTTCCGCCGACCATGATGGTCAACGTCGCGCCCCTCGCCCCGACTTCGCCGCCGGAGACCGGCGCGTCGAGGTATTGACACCGAAGCTCGTTGATCGTCCTGGCGAACGCCTTGGTCTCGATCGGCGAAATCGAGCTCATGTCGACGACGATCTTGCCCGGCTGCAGGCCGGCAGCGACGCCGTCCTTTCCGAAGAGCACGATCTCGACGTCGGGCGTGTCGGGAACCATCACAAAGACGATATCGGCCTGTTCCGCCACCGCCTTCGGCGTGCGATGCTCGATGGCGCCTTTGCCGGTCAATTCTTGCGGTGCCGCGCGCCGGCTGTGCACGTGCAGCTCGTTTCCCGCCGCCAGAAGGTGGCCAGCCATCGGCCGGCCCATGATTCCCAAGCCGATGAATCCCAGTTTCGCCATCGTCGGATGCTCCTCCCCTAGTGTGTGCAGTCGATCTATGCCGCGTCCGCGCGCCGTCGATAGGGCGCGTACCACCCTAGCCCCGCCTCGGTCGTTGCCTTCGGTTTGTACTCGCAGCCGATCCAGCCCGCATAGCCGATACGATCGATATGGCTAAACAAGAATGAATAGTTGATCTCGCCAGTTCCCGGCTCGTTGCGACCCGGATTGTCGGCGAGCTGCATATGCGGAATGCGCGCAAGGTTCGCCTCGATGGTCCGCGCAAGATCGCCCTCCATGATCTGCATATGATAGATATCGTACTGCAGGTGCAAATTCGGCGAACCCACCTCGTCGATGATCGACAACGCCTGCGCCGAACGGTTGAGGTAGAAGCCCGGAATGTCCCGGGTGTTAATCGGTTCGATCAGCAGTCGGATGCCGGCTTCGCCGAGCTTGGCGGCGGCGAATTTGAGGTTGGCGACGAACGTCGCGCGAAGCGTGTCCGCCGCGACGCCCGCGGGCGCGATCCCGGCGAGGCAATTGAGCTGCGGACAGCCGAGTGCCCGCGCATATTCGATCGCCTTGCCAACGCCGTTCTGAAATTCGCCGATCCGGTCCGGATGGCAGGCGATGCCGCGTTCACCCTTGGCCCAATCGCCCGGCGGAAGGTTGTGTAGCACTTGCTTGAGCTTGTGCTTGGCGAGCAGTTCGGCTAGGCGTTCCTTGGGATAGGCGTAGGGGAATAGGTACTCCACGCCTGCAAAGCCCGCCGCCGCAGCCAACGCAAATCGCTCCAGGAATTCGACCTCGTTCCAAAGCATCGTCAGGTTGGCGGCAAATCGCGGCATTGTCTCCCCCGGGGCGTTGCGCGGTACGCGCTGATTGCGACGCGCCAGTTTTACCAAAGCGAGTCGAGCTGTCGATGGCGAATTTTCCGGGCGGCGAGCGACGCGAGGTCAGACGTCGCGCTTCATCGCCAGCGGCCATCGTTTGAGCGCGGCGAGCGCGAGATCGGCCAGGTTCGGCGAGGGGACGCGCGGAGCGGCGCTCGTGCGCGATGCGCTGGCGGCCCGCAGGCTTGCCGCCGCTTCCCGGATGCCGTCGCAGACCCAGTCGGCGGTCTGATCGGAAATCAAGCGCATGTCGATCTGCAGCAGTCCGATATCGGCCATCAGGTTGCGTACGAAGATGGACGGCGTACGGTTCCACAGCGCTTGCGAGAGTTCGAACGCCGAGAATCCGGCTTCGAGCGGGTCGATCTGAAGATGAAGTCGCGAGAACGTCGGCGCCGAAGAATCGATCGCGACCGTCGCATCGATCCCGGGAAGGCCGGCGAGCCTATCGCGCGCGCGGGCGAGCCGGGCTTCCAGCTCGCGCGCGGCGCGCGCTGTGTCGAGTTTCATCCAGCGCTCGAGCGCAACGATGGTCGAAATCACCGCCTCTTTGCCGACCTTCATCGGGCGGCCAATACCCTTTTCCTGATACATGCATGCCTTGACCAGATCGAGCGGACCGGCAAGCACGCCGGCGGTAAGGCCGGCGAGGCGCTTATGGGCGCTGAAGATCACCACGTCGGCGCCAGCGGCGATGTAGCTCTTCGGATCGGGCTCGGCCGCGCCATCGACGATCACCGGCACGCCGCGCGCACGGCAGGTTTCGCAGAACGCGCCAAGATCGATCAATCCGCTTTGCACCGTGTGGTGGGAGACCACGTAGAGCGCGCACGCCGTCCGCGGCCCGAGCGCGGCCTCGAGTTGGTACACGCCACACTCCGTGGCGCCACCGATCTCGATCGTTCTGGCTCCGGTGATACGGATGTTCTGCGTTATGTATCCGCCGTAGGTGATGCTATGGCCTTTCTGGATGATGACTTCGTCCTTCATGCCCGTGACGTCGGGTAGTTGCTCGACGCGGGCAAGGTTCTGCCCGGTCATGCATGCGGCGATCGCGGTGGCGATTCCCGCCGCGGTGCAGTTAACGACGCAACCCCCCTCAACATCGAGCGCGCGGGCGATTACCGAGCAGGCCACGCTTTGCAGTTCGGCCATCTCGACCGAGTGGGCCACCAGTTCGGACACCGCCGATATCACTTCGGGGCACGCTGGGCTGGCGCCTTTGGTCGTTTCGGTGCCCGATACATTGACGATCCGGCGCAGCCCATAGCGGGTGAACACGTCGGCATTCGTACGAATGGCGTCGTCCATAATCATTCCTCCGGTCGGTCAAGCGCCTCACTGCGCCGCGGCGGCGATGCCGGAACGCGCGAGACCATAGAAGCGGGCGCAAGTCTCGCCAAGAATCATGTCCTTCTCGCGCGCCGACAGAAACTCGCAATATCGTCGCACGTAGTCGAGCGACTGTTTGTAGGTGCAGAATCGCTCGACGTTCGGCATGTCCGACCCCCATACCAAACGATCGGCGCCGAATCGGTCCCGCATGTCGCGGAGGAGCGCCTGCGCCTCAGGATATGGATAGTCCCAGACCCCGCCCCAGGTGATTGGAAACATCACTTCGATCACCATCGTCGCATGCCGGTATACCTCAAGCGCCTCGGGCGGAAATTCCCAACGCCCGTTCTTGGCGAAAAAGCCGACTGGCGGCCCCATGGCGAGATGGCACTTGACGCTCGGGTATCGCCTGAGTTGGCGTCCAAGCGCCAGGAGATGCCCCATGTAGCCCGGTAGGTCGTAGGTCGGCCCCGACGTCAACTCGATGCACAGGATAATTTTGCGCCGATTAAGAGCGTCCCAGAATGGCTCGAGTTGCGGGGCATCGAGCGGCCAGGGAAAGCCGTGGCGCGTGAAGCCATCGACGTTGAAGTAGATTCCTCGTAGGCCGAGGTCGCCATGGGCGTGATCGATCTGGCGTAACGCCTCGGGCATGCCGGCCATCGCCTCGTCGACATGCATGAGCGCGGTCATCTTCGTCGGATACTGCGCTTGGGCATAGGCGTTATAGTCGGTCATCGCGCCGTAAGCACCGCCTGCCTGGAGCACGCAGTGATCGACTCCGGCGTTCATCATCTGCGCCAACATCAGCTCGGGCGGCGCGACCAGCGACTGCATGCCGACCGGCATGTACTGGATGACAAAATCTTCGCCGCTGTCGGTGAACTCGAGCTGGCCATGCTTGCCGACCCGAAAATCGACGTCGGTAAGGCCGTTCCACGATGGATCGGCCGAACGGTGCAGCGCCCGAGTATCAGCGGGTGCGCCGTCGTGGGCGCGAAACGTGCGCGCGACGGTCCGCGACAGGGAGCGTTGCAAATATTGGATATGGATTCGCCGCGAGGGGTGCCCGCATGGCCCGATCCAGTCGGGAAACACATGAGCGTGGCAATCGACGATCATTGCGCGATGTCTCCGATCAGAGCGATTGTTTCCAGAGGTTGGGCAGCCAGAGCGCCAGCTCGGGCCACGCGATCAGCACGCCGATCATGGCGATCAACGCGCCGACGAATGGTAGGGCGCCGAGGATGACCTCGTTGAGACGCCCATCGCCGCGCACGCCCTGGACGATGTACAGATTGACGCCGACCGGCGGCGTGATCATCGCAGTTTCGACCAGTAGAATGACGATTATGCCGAACCACACCGAATCGTAGCCCATGGCCTGGATGATCGGCTCGATGATGGGAATGGTCGTGATCATCATCGCCATCGTCTCCATGAAGCATCCGAGCACGATATAGAAAATCACGATGGCGATCATCGTCTCGAGCGGCGACAGGTCGAGCCGGGTGATCAGATCGGTCAGCTCGCGGGTGAGGCCGGTGGCCGAAATGACGAAATTCAGGAAAAAAGCGGCCATGAAGATGAGCATGATCATGGCCGTCGAGCGCATGGTTCCTTCGATGGCCGTACGTAAGACGTCCCAGTTGAGTCGGCGGTTGGCGGCGGCGAGGACCAGCGACGCGACGACGCCGAGCGAAGCGGACTCGGTGGGCGTCGCCCAGCCGGCGTAGATGGAGCCGATCACGATCGCGAAAAGCGCCAGCGGCGGCAGGAGGCTCGGGAGACTCGCCAGCCGCGCCGACCAGCTTGGCCGCATCCGTTGGCCGCCCATCTCCGGCCGCAAGACGCAGACGACGAGTATTGTCAGCATGAACAAGGCCGCGAGCAGGAACCCGGGGATGAATCCGGCAAGGTAAAGCTGCGGGATGGAGGTATGCGTCAGTACCCCGTATACGATCAGGTTGATGGAAGGCGGGATCAGTATCCCAAGCGTACCGCCCGCGGCGAGCGAACCCAAGAACAGCTTCGGGCTATAGCCGTGCTTGCGCATTTCGGGGATCGACACCGTGCTGATCGTGGCGGCGGTGGCGGCGCTCGAGCCCGACGTGGCGGCGAACATGGTGCAGGCCCCAATGTTCGAATGCATCAGGCCGCCAGGCAGCCACGAGAACCATTGCACCATGGCGTCATACATCTTCTCAGCGACGCCCGATCGCAGCAGGATCTCGCCCATCAAGATAAACATCGGGACGCTGACGATGATCACCTCGCTCGCCGCACCCCAGCTCGTCTCGCCGATCGCCCGGATCAGCGGAAAGCTGGTGAACAGTTCCGAAAGGATCAAACCCAAGAGTGCCAGGGCGGCGGCGACCGGAATGCTCGTGCCGAGCAATAGGACCAGCAGCGCCGTGCCGGTGAGGATCATCGCGCGTCGACGGGCCGGGCTGCGACGCGTCGCCGTTCGGCGGCGTCCTTTATCTCGGCGTCGACTTCCTCGTGTGTCGACAGCGTACCGATGAGCGCGCTTACCTCGCCGACGCGCCCGCGCGCCATCAAGGCCAGCGCGCGGGCCAGGACAGCGATGCAGGTCGCGAGGAAGACCGTAAGCCCCGCGACCCATAGGCCCTGCGGAATCCACATTCGCATGCCGAGCGGAGTCATGGCGCGGGCGTCCCGGGCGTACGACTCCGCGAAGACGTTGAATCCGTACCAGACGAGAACCGCGGCGAACCAGGTGAGCGCGACAAGAGCGACGATATCGACGAACGCTGCCGCCCGGCGCGGCAGCAAATGGATCAGGGCGTCGACCCGTACATGGGCCCGGGCGAGTAACGCGAACGAGAACGCCCACGCCGTGCTCACGGCGAGCGTATAGGAGGACAGGTCTGCCGCCGCGGACAGGCCGATCAGGAAGACCTTGCGCAGCACGACTTCGACGGAGACGAGAAAGGCGAGCGCAAGCATCGCCAGACCGCCGGCCCAAACGCCGAGCTGCGCAACGCGATGGACGACCTTCAGCATGTCGATTGCGCCTTTTGGCCGCCAGCTCGCCGGACGCCGCCTCGCCGGACTCGACGAAGCGAGGCGGTCACCCGGTCGGCGTATGTCGCGACGCTAATTCGCCGGCAGCGAGATGTTCAGGACCTTGCCGACCGTCGCGTTCCACTCCTGGACGCATTCCTTGCCGCAGCGCTTCGCCCAATCGGGTAATATCGTCTCGCGCACGATCTTGTCGGCGCGAGCCTGATCGCTGTCAGAAACCGTCGCCAAGTTCATGTTGCCTTTATAGCCGTATTTGCATTCGCCCTTGCCGATCGAGCAGTTGATGCCGTCCAGCTCTTCCTCAGCGACGACCTTCCACAGGCGTTCGTTGAACGCGTCGAACTCCTTGAGCAGGAACTGTTGAACCGAAGGCGCCAGGCGATTCCAGCTCGCGGTGCTCGCGCCGTGGAAATGCATCGCGAAGCCGGAATACAGCGGATACATGTACTTCGTGACTTCGAACAGCTTGTTGGTGTTTCCCGACAGTGTTCCCGTGATCGCGCAATCGATCACCCCGCGTTCGAGCGCGGGCGTCACCTCGCCAAAGGGCATGGTGACCGATGTGGCGCCCAGGCCGGTGACCAGATCGGACATCGACTTGTTGAAGACCCGGACCTTGCGGCCCCTGAGATCGTCCGCTCCCTTGATCTCGCCGCGGCACCAGAAGACCTGAGGCGGCGACGGGAAGAGCATCAGCAACTTCACGCCGTACTCTTTTTCCATCACCTTCGCGAGCACAGGACGATAAGCGTCGGCGAGCTTGCGGGTCGTGGGCATGTTGGGCGACAAACCGGCAAGATCGAATCCCTCGAATGCGGGGCTGTCGCCCGACATATAAGTGATGACTCCCGAGGCGAAGTCGATCACGCCGACCTTCATCAGTCGAAGGATCTCGGTGCCCCGTAAACCGTGCACGTCCTGGGCCACGAGCTGCGCCGTGAGCTGGCCGTTCGACGCCTTCGGGATCTGCTCCTCCCAAAACGGCTTCTCGCCGGTCTTGAAGCTGTTGAGATGGCTCTGCAGACCGATCACCTTGAGCTGCGTGCGCGGCAGATCCTGCGCCGCGCCGCTCCATGCGCCAGCCACCATCAGACAGAACGAAATGGAAAATGCCCAAAGGGCTCGATGTATCATGACCGCCTCCTCCCCAAAGACTTGGTCACGCACGTAATCCGAATGCTGAACGCCGAGAGCAAACCGCGTTTATCCATCGCGAGTCAAGCGAATGAGCCGCGCTGGCCGCCGCGCGCCATGAAGCGCTGTCCCGGCGTTGAAATTCTGCTAAGAGTCGTGCCGGCCGCGGGATACGTGGCGCGGCACGACGACGTGGGGTCAGGCATGCGGGGGCCGACTTGAAGGTGGATTTGAACGCCGGACGCTGCCTTCCGGCCGATCGCGATGGCGCCGTGCTGGTCGGCCGGGCCTGGGCGCCGGGCGACATCGCGGGCCCATGCGTGATCGCGGTAAGGGGCGACGACATCGTCGACCTCACCCCGTGCTATCCGACCGTCAGCCAACTTGCCAACCAGCTCGATCTCGAACGGCTCAAGCAGGAGATCGCCGTGGCGTCCGTGCTCGCCCGGCGCGACGAGGTCCTCGTCAACAGCGACGAGGACTCGCGCGACCCGAAGCGAGCCTGGCTGTTGGCGCCATGCGATTTACAGGCGGTGAAGGCGTCGGGGGTGACATTCGTCGCCAGCCTACTCGAGCGGGTGATCGAGGAGCAGGCGCGCGGCGACGCCGCCAAGGCCGAGGACGTGCGCCGGCAGATCGTCGCGGAGATCGGCAATAATCTGTCGAACGTCGCTCCCGGTTCTGCCGAGGCGGTGGCGGTGAAGGCGGTACTGGTCAAACGCGGCATGTGGTCCCAGTACCTCGAAGTCGGCATCGGCGCCGACGCCGAGGTTTTCACCAAGATGCAGCCGATGTCGGTCGTCGGCCACGGCGCGCGCGTCGGGATCCATCCCCGTTCGACGTGGAACAATCCCGAGCCCGAAATAGTACTGGTCGTTAACGCCGCCGGGACGATCGTCGGCGCGACGCTCGGCAACGACGTGAATCTGCGCGATTTCGAGGGCCGTAGCGCGTTGCTCCTCGGCCGCGCCAAGGACAATAACGCCAGCGGCTCGATCGGCCCGTTCATTCGCCTGTTCGACCAAGCGTTTTCGCTCGAGACGGTCGCCAAAGCCGATCTCGCGATGACCGTCGAGGGACCGGACAATTATCGTCTCGAGGCGACGAGTTCGATGTCGAAGATCAGCCGCCCTCCCGCCGATCTCGTCCGCCAAGCCAGCGGCGCTTACCACCAGTACCCCGACGGGTTCGTGCTTTACCTCGGCACGATGTTTGCGCCGGTCGACGATCGCGACCGGCCTGGCGAGGGCTTCACTCACAAGGTCGGCGACGTAGTAAGCATCGAAACGCCATCGCTCGGCCGCCTCGCAAACCGCGTCGACCATTGCGATCGAGTACCGCCGTGGGAATTCGGGATTGGCGCGCTGATGCGTAATCTCGCCGCGCGCAATCTTCTTACCTCCAGAAACTGAAGGAAGCGACGATGCTGCATCAAAATCTCATCGGCGGCGAATGGCTCGCGGGCGCCGCGGTCAACCGCAACGTCAATCCGTCGGACCTCGCGGACATCGTCGGCGAGTACGCGCAAGCCGATCCCGCGCACGCCGATCAGGCGATCGCGGCGGCCCGAGACGCGTTCGCGAGCTGGAGCGCCTCAACGCCGCAGCAGCGCTTCGACGTCCTCGACAAGACGGGGACGGCGATCCTTGCCCAGAAGG
The DNA here is from genome assembly GCA_035457725.1 of Alphaproteobacteria bacterium. GTDB lineage: Bacteria > Pseudomonadota > Alphaproteobacteria > CACIAM-22H2 > CACIAM-22H2 > DATFES01. Next base: position 9,509 of record DATIBC010000027.1, read on the forward strand.
ACGAGTTGGGAAAACTTCTGGCTCGCGAGGAAGGCAAGACGCTGCCCGAGGCCGTGGGCGAAGCGACGCGGGCTGGCCAGATCTTCAAGTTTTTCGCCGGCGAGGCGCTGCGGGTACAGGGAGAAAAGATCGCATCGGTGAGACCGGGAATCGACGTCGAGGTCACGCGCGAGCCGATCGGGGTGGTGGCCATCATCACGCCGTGGAACTTTCCCATCGCCATTCCGGCGTGGAAGATCGCGCCCGCGCTTGCCTATGGCAACACGGTGGTCTTCAAGCCGGCCGACCTCGTGCCCGGCTGCGGCTGGGCTTTGGTTAAGCTGCTTGCCGAATCCGGCTTGCCGAAGGGCGTGGTCAACCTCGTCATGGGACGGGGATCGGTGGTTGGCGAGCGCATGCTGGCGAGCCCGCAAGTCGACGCGGTGAGTTTCACCGGATCGGTCGCCACCGGCCGGGCGCTGGCGGTCAAGGCTGCCGAACGGGCCAAGAAGGTGCAGCTCGAGATGGGCGGCAAGAATCCGTTGGTCATTCTCGACGACGCCGACCTGCCCACGGCGGTCAATTGCGCGATCAACGGCGCGTTCTTTTCGACCGGCCAGCGCTGCACGGCGTCGAGCCGATTCATCGTCACCGAGCGCGTCCACGACAAGTTCGTCGGCGCGATGGCCGAACGGATGAAAGCCCTCAAGGTCGATAATGCCCTTAAACCCGGCACCGACATCGGGCCGGTGGTCGACCAGGCGCAGCTCGATCAAGACATGCGCTACATCGAAATCGCGCGCAAGGAGGGCGGCAAGGTCATCGGCGGCGAGCGGCTCAATCGCGAGACCGAGGGCTATTACCTGGCGCCGGCGTTGGTGACCGAAACGCGCAACGACATGAAGATCAACCGCGACGAGGTCTTCGGACCCGTGGCAAGCGTCATTCGGGTCAAGGATTACGACGAGGCGCTGTCGACGGCGAACGACACCGAGTTTGGCCTATCGGCCGGCATCTGCACCAACTCGCTGAGGCACGCGAGCCACTTCAAGCGCCACAGCCAGGCCGGGATGGTGATGGTGAACTTGCCGACCGCGGGCGTGGACTACCACGTACCCTTCGGCGGGCGGAAGGGTTCGAGTTACGGGCCACGCGAGCAGGGGCGATACGCGGTCGAGTTCTACACCACGGTCAAGACAGCCTATACGATGCCCTAGATCGGGAGCCGCCGCCCATGCCGCGCATTATCGACCTCACCATGACCATCGAGCCTCACTTCCGATGGAAGGTCGAGCGCAAACTCGTTGGCGACTTCGCCAAGGGCGACGCGTTTCAGATCACCTGGGTCGGATGGAGCGTCCACGGCTTCACGCATATCGATGCACCGCGGCACATGGTGCCGGGCGGGCCGACCACCGACGCGTTCACGCTCGAAAGCCTGGTTGGCGACGCCCGCGTCGTCGATCTAACCTCGATCAGGCCGAACGAGGCCATCGATGCCGAGCGGCTGGCGAAAGCGGCGCCCGACCTCGAGGCGGGCGAAATCGTCTTGCTGAAAACCGCGTGGGACATTCGTCGGTCGCACCATACGCCGGAATTCTGGACCGAGGCGCCGTACCTTACTCGCGAGGCCTGCGAATGGCTTCTGGCGCGCAAGCCGCGCACGATTGGCTTCGATTTTCCGCAAGACTATCCGATCCGCGGCCTGCTCACCGGCGTGCGCGCGCCAATGCGCGAATTTGTCAGCCACGACGTGCTATTGCGCAACGGCGTGTTCATGATCGAGTACATCTGTAATCTCTCCGCCCTCAAAGGGCCGCGCACGAAACTTTCGGCGCTGCCATTGAAGGTCCCTGACGCCGACGGCGCGCCGGCGCGCGTCGTGGCGGTCGAGGCCTGAGGCTAGCGATGAACTACGAATCGTTGCTGGCCGGGCGGCTGACACGTCCCGTCCGCGCGGCGCTGGTCGGCGCGGGGGAATTCGGATACTCGCTGATCGCGCGATCACGCGTCTTGCCCACGCTTCAGGTGCCGGTGGTCTGCGATCGCGACATCGCCCGCGCCCGCGCCGCGCTATCGCGGGCGGGCGTGCCGCAAGATCAGGTCGTCGTCGCCGACGGAATTCAGCAAGCGCTGGCGGCGCTCGAGCGTGGTGACGTCGCGGTGCTCGCCGACGGCCTGCTGACGACCCGACTTCCGGTCGACATCATCGTCGAAGCCACTGGCGATCCCGAGTCCGGGGCGCGGGTCGGCGCCGCGGCGATCGACGCAGGCAAGCATGTGGCGATGGTCAGCAAGGAGACCGACAGCACCGTCGGTCCAATTCTCGCTGCGCGCGCCCGCGCCGCAGGCGTGATCTGGACCCCTGTCGATGGCGACCAACCAAGTCTTCTCATGGGCCTTGTCTCCTGGGCGCGCACGCTAGGCCTTGCCATCGTGGCAGCAGGAAAATCGAGCGAATACGATTTTGTCTTTGATCGGACGACCGGCGAGGTGACGAGCGAGCGGCATCGAATCACGGCGCCGGGGCTGGCGGCGCTGTGGGACGCGCCCCCCGGCGGCGGGCCGGAGATCGTCGCCCACCGCGCCGAAGCGCTGGCGGCAATTCCACAGCGCACGGTTCCCGACTATTGCGAAATGACGGTGGTCAGTAACGCCACTGGCCTCGTTGCCGATACTCCCGGCTTCCATGCGCCGGTGGCGCGGACGATCGAGGTCCCCGAGCTATTCCGGCCCAAAGGCGAGGGCGGTTTGCTGACGCGGTCCGGCATAATCGACGTATTCAATTGTCTACGCCGGCCGGATGAGGCGAGTTTCGCGGGCGGCGTTTTCGTCGTCGTGCGCTTCGATGACAAGGCGGTCGAGACTCTGTTGCGTGGCAAGGGAATTCCGACCAGCCGGGACGGTACGCACGCGCTGCTTTACAATCCCTCGCACCTCCTCGGTGTCGAGGCGCCGTTATCGCTGCTGCTTGCGGTCGGCCTCGGTCACGCAAGTTGCGGCGACGCTCCGCGACCTGTCTCCGACCTCGTCGCCAAGGCGGCACGGCCGTTCAAGGCTGGCGAGCGGTTCGTGCTCGGAGAGCGGCACACAATCGAGGGCTTTGTCCCGCAGATGGTCGCCTACGACGCAGCGGCGGTGGCGCGGGTCCTGCCGTACTACATGGCGGCCGGGCAGCGCGCCGCGCGCGATATCGCGGCGGGCACGCTCGTCACGTACGACGTTGTCGACGCGCCGGACGATTCGATCTTGTGGAAACTTCGCGCCGAGCAGGATGCGCGGTTTGGGGCAGGGCACCGCCGAGCCGCATCATGAACGCGGCGGACCGACGCTGCCCCGCATCACAAGCTCGAACGGCAGCTCCTGCTGGAACTCGGTCGTCCCGCTGGGCCGACTCGCTGCCCCTGAGGTAGTATCGGGATCGATTCGAGCAGGGGATACGTATGCCCAGCACGCTTCGCATTATTGGCGTAGCCGGAATTGCCGTCTTGTTGGCCCTGCCGGCCCGTTTGGGCATCGCCGAAACGGTCGACCTACAGCTGGTCCTGGCAGCTGACGTATCGCGCAGCGTCGACGAGCACGAATTTCAGTTGCAGCGGCAAGGGTATGCGGCAGCCTTCCAGGACCCGCGGGTCGTTCGAGCGATTCGCTCAGGAAAAATCGGCAAGATCGCCGTCTGCTTCTTCGAGTGGTCGGGCGTGCTTGCCCAGCGGGTGATCGTCGACTGGACCGTCATCGCCGACGACGAATCGGCCGGCGCTTTCGCCGACGCCTTGCAGCGAGCGCCACGGCCGTTCGCCGAGCGCACGGCCATCGGCGTTGCGATCGACCACGCCATGTCGCTTTTCGAACGCAGCGGGCATGAAAGCGAGCGCCGAACTATCGACGTTTCGGGCGACGGGACCAACACCAATGGCCGCGAACCCGCGGTCGCGCGCGCCGACGCCATCGCCGCAGGGGTGACGATCAACGGTCTTGTCATTCTAAGTCCCGAGCCGATGCCGTGGAATCCCTGGCATACGCATCCGCCCGGAGGACTCGACGAGTATTACCGCCAGAACGTGGTCGGCGGGCCCGGCGCTTTCGTGATGGTCATCGAGGATTTCAACTCCTTCGCCTTCGCCATCGCCAACAAGCTGATCCGCGAAATCGCCCTGCTCGAGGTTCCGCACGAGCTGGGACCATAGTCGCGCACGCATCCAGGCATCAGCACGCGCTTCGTCGCACGTCGACGTCTTTCCGTCCTTTGAGGTCGTCGGCTAGGCGCGTCCCGAGGCCAGGGTCATCGGGCGGGTGGAAACATCCGCCTTCCAACGTCGGCAAGGCGGTGACGACGCCGCGATACCAGCCGTGGTAGTACGCCCGGACCGTCTCCTGGATCAGCGCGTTCGGCAAATTGAGCGCGAGGTGAACCGAGGACATCAATGCGACGGGCCCGGTGCAATCATGCAGCGTCACCGGGCGGTGGTGCAATTCGGCCAATGCGGCAATTTTCTTCGCCTCGCTGAGGCCGCCGCACCAGCCAATGTCGATCATGACGATATCCACCGCCTGCGCGTCGAGGATTTCGGCGAACGCTGCACGAGTGGCCAGCGTTTCGCTGGCGCAGATCGGAGCCTTGACCTGGCGTTTCAATGCGGCGAGATCCGCCGCGGTAGTCATGCGAATTGGGTCCTCGAGCCAGTACGGATCATAGGGCTCGAGCGCTCGCGCAATCTTCGCGGCGGCGGGCACATTCCACAGACCGTGCAGTTCGACCATGATGTCGATGCGGTCGGCGACCGCATTACGGATCTTGGCGAACGGCTGCAATCCGACCGCCAGATCGGCGGCAGAAATGTCCTGGCCCGAAGTCGCTGTGGCGAAAATATCGAACGGCCAGATCTTCATGCCGCTGTAGCCTTCGTTAAGCAGGCTATGCGCCAGCTCGTCGGCGCGATGCACAAAGGCCTCATGATCGTCATACCGACCCGCGCTCGGCATCCTCGCCTGCCCCGGAGCGATCTCGCGCCGCCCGCCGCTCTTATTGTAGTCGCGGCCGGCGCAAGTGTTGTAAGCACGGATCCGCGAGCGCGACCGTCCTCCCAGAATTTGGTAAAGGGGCATCCCGGCCGCCTGTCCAAGGATGTCCCAAAGCGCGATGTCAATCGCCGATGCGGCGCGCATTTCGACGCCACTCGACCGGTAACCGAGATAGCCCTGTACCAAGGCGCGCGAGTGATGATCGATCGCCAGCGGATCGCTACCGAGCAACATCGGCGCGACCTGCTCGTGAATATAAGCCGCGACGGCGCCGGCGCTTCGGAAGGTCTCGCCGAGCCCGACCAAGCCTGCATCGGTGTGCACCTCGACCCACAGAATGTTAGCCGCCTCGGCGGTACGGATCGTCTCGATCGCGGTGATTTGCATCGCATTGGGCCCCGGAACGACGACGCATAGTGGCCGAGCGATGCGCGGTCCACAAGGCGGGCGCGAAACGGCCCGGGCGATGCTTGCCCGGGCCGTTCCAGCTCCCCCGGCGATCAGTTTTCTGGTCAGCAGAAAGCGGGGGCGACTTCCTTTACTTTCGCGAGGCCGGGCGGGCTGATCTGCCCGAGCGTGCGCTGGAAGTTCGGATGCGTCATGCCGGTGCCGAGATAGGTCCAGCGATTGGCCTGCTGTTGCACCATTACGTACTCCTCGCGCTCGCTGACGCTCAACGCGCGGCCGGTGGCGCGGCGCAGGCTCTCAAGATCGAAGTCGACTTGTTGCTTCAAGCCGCCGTCGAGAAATGCGCCGATCTGCAGATAGCCGTCCACCGCCTGGTCGATCTCGCCTGGCGTGCACGTCGCGGCGATCGCTTCGACGATCAACGTGTCGAGCTTGGCATGCTGCGCTTCCTCCATCCAGTGATGGCGCAACAGGCTCTTGAACTGCGGATCAAGCTGCTGGTCATCCTTGATGCTGTCGAGATAATGGCGCTGCGTCATCCATTCGATGTGCAGCGTCGCCAGCGCCACCGACAGCGGAGGCTGCGCTAGTACATGTCGGGCGACCGCCTCGGGCGGCCCGATTACTTCGCATTCGCTGCCGAAACCGGCCTCGAATTCCTTGCGGAATCGGTTGAACAGTTGGATGTGTTTCGCTTCCTCGGAGGCGAATTGCAGCATCGCTCGCACCGCGTAGTGGTCATCCTGTAGCCTCGGCCGAACGTGATCGAGCACGAAAGGCAGAATGAATTCCTCGACCAGCCCGAACACGTAGAGATACGTGTTGCCACGAATCTGGTTGAGCGCCAGCCGATCGTCCGCGTCGAGAAATGTCAACGGCCGGACGCGCGCGAGCGACTCGGGCAGGAAGGGTTTGGAAAAGTCGAGCTTGCGCTCGCCGCCGATGATGTCCTCGATGCGCCAGTTGACTTTCTGCGCCGCGGTCAAGGCGGCTTCGTATGTGTATTGTTGTTGCATTGTCGGATCCTCTCGGAATTGTGGTTGCGATTGTCGTTGCGCCGCCGCGGGCGGAGAGGCCGGCGGCGGCGCGGGGACTTATTGGACTTGGATCAAACGCCAACGTAGGTGTGCCGGCGTTCGCTTGGCTGCGGTCCGTAGACGACCGAACCGACTTCCGAACGATCGAGACCGATATCCTTGAGCTGGCTGTCGCTCAGACCCATCAGGATATGGCTGGTGCGCCGGCGCGCTGAGGCGATACGGGCCATCTCGTAAGCGGCGCGTGCCTTGGCGAAGACGCGCTGGAACTCGATCATCCAGCTCGCGGTGCGCGATGGTTCGTAGCCGGCCGCGGCGGGCGAGGTGTAGCAAAACTGGCTCATGGTCGATCTCCTATGGGGGGTCTAGGGACGGCCATCCGTGGCCGCGGGACGGAAGATCGACGGCAAGCGTTTGAACCGCCGTGGTAGGCGGCGTCGAAATTGCCTGGCATTACCGTGGAAATTGCGGAATCATTGAAAAAGCTCGATTTTTTGTCTTTTTTGGTGGTCGAATTTCGCGCCGTCAACGGCATTGCGGCAATGGACGGCTGGGAGGGAAATAGGAAAAAAGTGCTGTCGATTCGCGTCCTTGGTTCGCTCGCCGTAGAGGCGGACGGCCGAAAGTTGACCCTGCCACCGTCGAAAAAGACGCGCGCGCTGTTCGCGTATCTGGTCGTGACCGGGCGGCCGCACCGTCGCGATCGGTTGTGCGACCTGCTATGGGACGTGCCCGACGATCCCCGCGGTGCGCTCCGCTGGAGCCTGAGCAAGCTCAGAACGCTGATCGACGAAGCGGCGACGCGGCATATCGTCGCTGATCGCGAAACCGTTGCCTTCCGAGCGGAAAACACGACCTGCGATCTATTGGCGATTCGCAGCGATATCGGTCACAACCCGGCAACCGCGCCGACCGAATCGCTTCGTCGCGCCGCGCCCGCCTTCGTCGGCGACTTTCTCGAGGGTCTCGAACTTACCGATTGCCACAAGTTCCATGCTTGGTGCGTTGCCGAGCGCGAGGAGGCACGCGCGCTGCACGCCAAGGTACTGAGCGCGCTGATCGACCGGCTGTCGGACGCGCCGGAAGCGGCGCTCGAGCATGCGCGCGCGCTCTCCCGCGTCGAGCCGGGAAACGAACACGCTTGGGCGATGCTGATTCGTCTATTGGTCGAATGCGGGCGAAAACGCGAAGCGGCGGAGGTCTACAACACCGCCGATCGCGCTCTCGGCGATTTCGGCGCGCCGCGAACCGGCGAGCTGTTGGCGCTCTGGCGCCGCTTGCGCACGAGACCTGCCGCGGCGCCGGCGGCACCTGCTGAGTTGAGCGTCGTTCCGGCAGTCGAATCGCCTGAGATCATGGAACCTACGCAGGCGACCGAACCCGAACGTAAGCAAATAAGCGCGCTCTGGGTGGCGATCGACCGCGCGCCGTCGTCGGGCCGCCCCGCCGATCCGGAGGAATTGCTAAGGCGGCACGACGAGTTGTTGCGCGCCGTCACAGACACCGTGGGGCGATTTGAGGGGTTCGTCATGTCGCATGGCTCGGACGGCATTCTCGCGGTGTTTGGTGCGCCGATCGCGCACGAGGATCATGCCGAGCGGGCCTGTCGCGCAGCGCTCGCCATCGCGGCGACTGGGCTGGGTAATCACGACCGCGATTCGCTCTGCGTCGCCGTCCATTCGGGCGAGGCAGTCGTGCGTACCGGCGCGACCACAAGCGGGGCATACGAGGCGATCGGCCCAGTCGTACAGATCGTCCGAACGTTTACCGGCGCCGCCGAGCCTGGCGTGCCGGTAGTCTCGGCGGAGACGGCGCGCCGAGCCGAGGGGATGATCGCAGTACGCCCGCTCGGCGCGTCGCGCGCCAAGGACTTCGGTCAGCCGATCGATTTGTTCGCGTTGATCGGCAGCGCACAGCAGACGCGCTGGCAAGCGCGCGCTCGCCGTGCGCATGCGGCGTTCGTAGGGCGCACTGGCGACCTGGTGACGCTAGGCAACTCGCTCGCCGCCGCCGGTAGCGGGCGGGGGCAAATCGTCGCCGTTGTCGGTGAAGCTGGCGTCGGGAAATCGCGGTTGGTGCACGAATTGCTCGCGTCACGCCAAGCTGCCGATTGGACGGTCATGGAGGGAAGCTGCTCGCCAGGCGATCGCGATGTGGCGTTCGCGCCGCTGGTCGGCATGTTGCGCGCATGGCTTGGCGTCAGCCGGCAAGATTCGGGGACGGAGATCGCGCGCCGGCTCGCGCAGCGTATCGAAGAGTGGGGGCACGGCTTGCGCGCCGCGCAACCGCCTCTGCTGGCGCTGCTCGATCGACCGGTCGACGACAAGGAGTGGCTGGCGCTCGGTGCACCGCTGCGCCGGCAACGCTCGATCGACGCCCTCAAGCTGCTCATCGCGCGCGCCAGCATGGACGACCCGCTTGTCGTGCTGATCGAAGACGCACACTGGATCGACCAGGCGACACAGGGCTTTCTCGACGGTCTCGTGCCGACGATTTCGTCGCTGCATGTCCTCCTGGTAGTGACCTACCGGCCAGAGTATCGGCACGAATGGGCGAATCGGCCCAACTACGCGCAGTGCCGGATCGAACCTTTGCCCGCCGAATCGGCGATCGAGTTGCTAGGCTCGCTTCTGGGCGCCGGGCCACATCTCGACGGAATAAAGCGCTCGATCGCCGACCGCAGCGGCGGTAATCCGTTTTTTATCGAGGAGATCGTTCGCTCGCTCGACGAAGCGGGGGTCCTGAGTCGGCCGCCAGGCGAGCACGTAAACTTCGACGAAGTGGCGATCGCCGTGCCGCCGACGGTACAGGATGTACTTGCCGGACGCATCGATCGACTCACCGCCGAAGCGAAGCGAGTGTTGCAGGCCGCGGCCGCGGTCGGGCGCAACGTGCCGTACGCCCTCCTTCGTGCCGTGACCGAAAGCGACGACGAACGTCTGGCGGCAGCGCTCGCCGCTCTCGAAGCGGCAGATTTCGTGCACGAGTCCCGCGTCTTTCCCGAGCGCGAGCTAACGTTCAAACACGCCCTGACGCGGCAGGTCGCCTACGGCGCGATGACGAACGCGCAACGCCGGGCAATGCACCTCAAGATCGCCGCGGCGATGCTTCGAACTGCGGCCGATCGCGTATCGGAGGACGTGGAGTCCTTAGCAGCGCACTTTGCCGAGGGTGAATCGTGGCCCCAGGCGGTCGACTATTTGTTGCGGGCAGCCCGCAAAGCCAAGCTTCAATACGCCTATGACGCCGCGCTCGCCTTCTCGAGGCGCGCGCGCGCCGCCGCCGCCGCGGCCGGTCTTGCGAAGCGGCAGGTCGAGGCGGCGATCGCCGAGGGCGATTTGCTCAGCCTGTTGGGACAACTCGAGCCAGCAAACGCCGGCTACGACGCCGCACTTGCCCTCGAAACCGACCCCATGCAGCGGCGCCGGATCGCTAATCGTCGTCACGAGGCGCGCCAGATCGTTCGCGATGGCGGACGGGTGGTCTACTATGAGCATGGCAGCGGCGAAGAGACGTTGGTCTTCGTCCACCCGTTCGTGTATGGCCTTTCGACCTTCCAACCGATCGTCGAGCAGTTATGCCAGGAATTTCGCGTTGTGACGATCGATCCCCGCGGCACCGGCGCTTCCGATCCATTGCCGCCGGACTACGACATCGGGGACCACATGCTCGACGTGGCGGCGGTGATCGAAGCACTGCCAGTCAAGTCGGTCACCGCGATCGGCCTATCGCGCGGCGCCAATTTATTGATTCGTCTCGCCGTCGCGCGGCCGACGTTGCTGCGCCGGCTGGTCCTTGTCGGGGCGCACACCCGGCAGACGGTCGGAATCGGCGTTGATCCGGATGCCAACATGTCGATGACGCACGATGCGCTCAACGAGTTCGTAGCGGCGCTGCATCGCGGCAACATAAGACAAGCGGCGACGATCTTCGCGGCGAAGATTTTCAGTGAAGCGGGAACCGATGAACTTCGACGGCAGTTCATCCAGCGTTGCGTCGATCTGCCGCCGGAAACCGTGGTGCGCTTTTTCACATTCGATCCGAAAGCGGACGTCGAGAACCTGTTGGACAAGGTCGACACGCCGACGCTTGTCATGCACGGTAGCCGCGACGACGACGTATCGTTGGTGACCGGTATCGAGATAGCTCAGCGGATCGCCAAAGCGGACCTTTACGTGTTCGAGGGGAAGGGACACCTGCCGATGTTCACTGCCACCGGCGAATTCTGCACCACGCTTCGCAATTTCGTGCGACAAGGCCGTGCGCGGGTGCCGCTGGCGATCTAAATCTTCAAGCCGCGACATCGATTAGCTTCCGTCGCTTATGATATCATCGCCGATCTCCGGACCATCCGGCAGTCGAATGAACAGGGGGAAGGGATGACGCCCGAAGCACGTTTGAAACAGCTAGGCATAACGCTGCCGACGCCGCCGAGGCCCGTCGCCAACTATGTTCCGTTCCGGATCGCCGGCGGCTTGTTGTTCCTCTCGGGGCAAGGGCCGCGCGACGCCGACGGCAAGCATCTGACCGGAAAAGTCGGCGGCGACGTCAGCGTCGATGAGGCGTACAAGCACGCGCGGCTGATCGGCCTTGGGTTGCTCGCCGTAACCCGCATGGCGCTGGGCAGTCTCGATCGCGTCGACTATGTGGTCAAGCTGCTCGGCATGGTGAACGGTGTGCCGAATTTCGCCGACCAACCGAAAGTCGTCAACGGATGCTCTGATCTTCTGGTCGAGGTCCTCGGCGACGCTGGCAAGCATGCCCGCTCGGCAGTGGGCATGGGCTCGCTCCCCAGCAATATCACGGTCGAGATAGAGGCGATATTGGCCATCAAGCCTTAGCGCCACGGAGTCGTGCTCAGAAAAAGGTTCGTATCGCGCCGGCGACGTCGTAGTGGTCGTTGACCAGCAGGATCGTCTGCCAGCGGTCGAAAGTAAGACACGGGTGGGATATGCCGAATCCGACTAGATCGCCCACTTGCAGCGGGCTGTCGGCAGGCAAGTCGAGATAGCCGTGTTGGTCATTAAGTGCGGTGACCCGGTGGGCCGGCGGAATGACGCGCGGCGTGCGGACATTGGCGCCGGGTCGGTGCCATTTGAGCGGCACGGGTAGATCGCCGTCGAAGGACACGTCGCGCTTACCCATGGTCACCAGCGCGCGCGTCGGCTCGGGCCGCGACTGCACATACGCCCAAACTTCCAGGGCCGCTTGCGGCGCGCCTAACGCCGCGGCGGCGGAAGAACGATCACGGATCGCGGCGAAGTGCCGGGCATACATGCCCGAATCGTGCGTGAGGTAGCAACCGCTGCGCGTCAAGATCATGGTCTGCCGACGCAGATTCGCGGCGCTGAACTTTTCGACGACGATGTCATAGTATGCCGAACCGCCGGCGGTAAGGATCAAGGGGCCAGGCGCGCAAAGCTCCTCGCGATCGATCATCCGCGCCAGTTCGATGAGAAAATCGAGGAACTGGCCAACGCGCCGCGCATGATCGTCGCCGGAAATCAACCCCTCGAATCCCTCCACCCCGCGCAGCGCCAAGTACGGTCCGGCCGCTCGCACGGCGCGCGCGACCTGCCGCGCCGTCTCGACATCGCGGACCCCGGTCCGTCCTCCAGCGATTCCGCCTTCGAGGAACACTTGAATCGGCCGGCGCGCCGCCGCGGCGCGCGCTGTTTCGGTCATACGCTCCACCAGCGCGACGGAGTCGACGAGGCAGTAGAAGTCGAACTTGGGGTCGTGGGCGAGCTCGTCGAGCACGAACCGCAGCCCCTGCCGGCCGACCAGCTGATTGGCCAGAACGATTCGTTCGCATCCGAAATGACGGGCGACCTGCAATTGATGGACGTTGCCGACCGTGATTGCCCAGGCGCCGTCGGCGATCTGGCGGTTAAAGAGCTGCGGGCTCATCGTCGTCTTGCCGTGCGGGGAGATCACAGCACCGCTCTGCTCGAGGAAGGCGCGCATCCACCGCCCATTGTGTTCGAGCGCACCCTGCCGCAGGATGCACACCGGAAGCGGCAGGTCCTCGGCCAGAACGTTCCAGCCCTTGGCGCCGATCGCCGCCAGCGGAAACGGCGCGATGCCGCCGGGAATCCCCTTGGTCCGCCCGTCGAGCATCGTGTTTTCGATTTCGCTGAGTTTCATCGCATCCTCCCCGCGTCGTCCGCTCGGCGCAGATTTCATATCAGGCGGCCGGGCGGTCGAACAGGCGAATGGTTGTGAGGAGAGTGAGCCGATCCTAAAGTGGCGCGCTGGGGAGCGCCGAACATGGATACCACGCCCGCTCGCAATGAACTCTGCGTCGCCATCGGAGGCTACGGCGCGATCGGCGAGGCAGTCGCGCGGCGCCTCGATGCCGGCGTCGAGGGTTTGAAGCTTGTCGGCATTTCGGCACGCGACATCGCGAAGGCCGAGTCGCGCGTCGCCAAGCTCAAGCGTCCGGTTCCCGTGGTGCGCGTCGACAAGCTCGCCGAACTGGCCGATATCGTCGTCGAATGCGCGCCTGTCGCGGCGTTCCTCGACATCGCGCGGCCGGCTTTGGCCGCCGGACGCGTCTTCATGCCGCTCAGCGTCGGGGCGCTATTGTCGAATCCCGATCTCATCGATCTGGCGCGGAAGACTGGCGGCCGGATCATCGTACCGACGGGAGCCATCGTCGGTCTCGACGCGGTGCGCGCGGCCGCCGAGGGAACGATCGTCTCCGCCAAGATCGTCACTCGTAAGCCGCCTGCCGGGTTGGCCGGGGCGCCCTATCTCGTCGAACGCGGCATCGCTCTCGAGAATCTCCAAACCCCGCTCAAGGTGTTCGACGGATCGGCGCGCGAAGGCGCCAAAGGGTTCCCGGCCAACGTCAATGTCGCGGCGGCGCTTAGCCTCGCCGGTATCGGACCCGACCGTACGCGCCTGGAGGTATGGGCCGATCCCACCCTGACGCGCAACGTTCATCGCATTGAAATCGACGCCGACAGCGCGCGGCTGTCGATGCAGATCGAGAACATTCCCTCGGCCGACAATCCGCGCACTGGGCGCATTACCGCGCTGTCGGTCGTCGCCGCGCTGCGCGGCCTCGTCGCGCCGCTCAAGGTCGGAACGTGATGGCCGCCCGCGCTCAGAACTTACCGAATTTCATGTATGCGTCGACCGGATCGATTCCCGCCATGATGGCGCGTCGTACTTGGCTTTCGGTGCGAACCACCTCTTCGGTCCGCGCCACCGCGTCGACGGCGAGCTCGGCCGGAACGACGACGACGCCGTCGCGATCGCCGATCAGATAATCGCCAGTCGCGATCGAGACGTCGCCGATGATAACGGGTTCGCCGAAACGATCGGGGACCCAACGTCCGACGATGTCCGACGGCGTGAAGAAGCGATGGAAGACAGGAAATCCGATCGAAAGGATGAAATCGCTGTCACGACAGCCGCCGTCGACCACATAGCCGCGTACGCCCTTGTACTTGAGCGTTTCGGCCGATAGCTCGCCCATCAGCGCGACCTCGGAGTTGTTCGGTTGGCAGACGATGACTTTTCCCGGCGGCGCCTTCGACAACAGCGTGACCCATGCGAGCAGGGTCTCGTGCGGAGAACGCGAGCGGTCGATATGGCCGCTCACTGTCCAGATCTCACCCGCCAGTTTCAGTGTCGGATCAAGCGGACGAATGGTTGACGGCAGCACGATGCGCTCGCGTCCCATCGCGCGCAGAACATCGTGCACGGCGCCGCTGTAGCACGCGCCCAGGCGGTCCGCCAGAGTGTCCCCCATCGATGGTACAGCCGCGATGGTGGTCGACCGTGGCGGGTCAGCGCAGCGACTGATTGAGCTTGGCGAGCGCCGTCGAACCGGGGCAGAGCTCGCGCTCGCCGAGTTGATTGAGCGGCGTCGCGACGGTATTCATATAATCGTGCATGTCGCTGGCGTCGGGCTCGACGTAGAGCAGGCCGGTGACAACCTCGCCCGCCGCCTCGCGCTCCTGGAGGTAGTTCATCGCCGCGATGCGATCGCGCGCGTCATAGTTGCTGGCCACCTTGCGCAGGACGAGCGTCGAGCCGTCATGCTGCGTCACCACTTCGACCGTCCCCGGCGCGTAATCGGCCGTGATCTCCTCGCGTTCGATCATCACGTCGAGCTGATTGACGGTCTCGTTGTGCTCGCGGACGTAGTCGAAGCTTTTGGTCGATCCGACGTGATTGTTAAAGGCGACGCAAGGTGAGATGCAGTCGATGAACGCGGCGCCGTGGTGGGTGATCGCTCCCTTGATGAGCGCGACAAGCTGCGTCTTGTCCCCGGAGAAGCTACGCGCCACGAAGGTCGCGCCCAGTTGAAGCGCCATAGCCGCCAGATCGATCGCTGAATCGTTATTGATCGCGCCGCGTTTACTCTTCGAACCCTTGTCGGACGTGGCCGAGAACTGGCCCTTGGTGAGTCCATAGACCCCGTTGTTCTCGACGATGTACAGCATATGCACGCCGCGCCGGATGCTGTGGGCGAACTGACCCAGCCCAATCGACGCGGTGTCGCCATCGCCCGATACGCCCATATAGATGAGGTCGCGGTTGGCGAGATTGGCCCCGGTGAGAACCGACGGCATGCGACCGTGAACGCTGTTGAAGCCGTGCGAGGCGCCGAGAAAATAGGTCGGCGTCTTAGACGAGCAGCCGATGCCGGAAAGTTTCGCGATGCGATGCGGCTCGAGATCGAGCTCGAAACATGCTTGGATGATGGCCGCGCTGATCGAATCGTGGCCGCAACCGGCGCACAGCGTCGATACCGAGCCCTCGTAGTCGCGGCGCGTGTAGCCCAGCTTGTTGGTCGGCAGTTTCGGATGGTGGAGCTTCGGTTTGGCGATGTACGTCATGACACGACCCTGCGTCGCGGCGCCATGTCGAGCGCCAGCAGTTTCTCGGCGATGTCGGAGATGATGAACCGGGCGGTGATTGGCGTCCCGTCAAAATGCAGGACCGGGACGAGCCGCATCGGATCGATCGCGGCTTCGTTGACGAGCAGGGTTCGGAACTGCGCGTCGCGGTTCTGCTCGACGACGAAAACCTGGTCGTGCGACGCGATGAACTCGTGCACTTCCTGGACGAACGGAAAGGCGCGCACCCGCAACGCATCGAGATAGATTCCCCGCGCCTCGAGTGCGTCGAGCGCCTCATGCATCGCCGGCGTCGTCGAACCGAAATAAATCACGCCGAGCCGCGTCGCTTCCCTGGCCGGCCGCAGCACGGGTCCCGGGACGAGCTTTTTCGCCGTCTCGAATTTCCGCAGCAAGCGCTGCATGTTGTCGACGTAGGTCGACCCTTCCTCGGTATAGCGGGCGTAGCGGTCGCGCGTCGTGCCACGGGTGAAGAAGGCGCCGCGCGTGGGATGCGTGCCCGGATAGGTGCGATAAGCGACGCCGTCACCGTCGATGTCAAGATAGCGCCCGAACTCGCGGCCCGCCTCGAGATCGTTATAGGTCATCACCTTGCCGCGATCGAAGCGGCGGGAATCGTCCCAGGCAAACGGGGCGCATAGCCAATCGTTCATGCCGATGTCGAGATCGAGCATGACGAAGATCGGCGTCTGCAGGCGATCGGCAAGATCGAAGGATTGCGCCGCAAAATCGAAACATTCGCGGGGATCCTCGGGGAACAAGAGCACGTGCTTGGTGTCGCCATGCGAGGCGTAGGCGCATGACAAAATATCGGCCTGCTGCGTTCGCGTCGGCATGCCGGTCGACGGGCCGCCGCGTTGGACGTCGAAGATCACCGCGGGGATTTCGGCAAAATAGGCGAGCCCGATAAACTCCTGCATCAGCGAGACGCCCGGCCCCGACGTGGCCGTGAAGGCGCGAGCACCATTCCATGCGGCGCCGATGACGACGCCGATCGCCGCCAGCTCGTCCTCCGCCTGGACGATGGCGTAGCGGTGCTTATTGGTCGCGGCGTCGATGCGATAACGGCGGCAATACCTCTGGAACGCCTCGGCCAGCGAAGTCGAGGGCGTGATCGGATACCAGGCCGCGATCGTTGCCCCGCCATAGACCGAACCAAGGGCGGAAGCGCTGTTGCCGTCGATGAAGATCTTGTCGCCGACCCGGTCGGCGCGGCGCAACCTGAGGCCGATCGGGCAATCGAGGTGCGACTTGGCCCAGTCGCGGCCCATGTGCAGCGCCTTGATGTTCGGCGTCAGAAGCTGCTCTTTGCCCTTGAACTGCTCCCCGATTAGTTTTTCGACAATCGCCACGTCAATGTCGATGAGGGCGGCGAGCGCTCCGACATAGATGATGTTCTTGAAAAGCTGACGCTGCCGTGGGTCGCTATATTCGCGATTGCAAATGTCGGTCAACGGCACGCCGATGACATTGATGTCGGCGCGAAATTTCGACGGCGGGAGCGGTTTGGTCGAGTCATAGAACAGATATCCGCCCGGCTCGAGGCTGGCGACGTCGGTGTCCCAGGTCTGCGGATTCATCGCTACCATCAGGTCGACGCCGCCGCGCCGACCGAGATAGCCGGCCTCCGACACGCGGACTTCGTACCAGGTCGGCAGGCCCTGTATGTTCGAAGGGAAGATATTGCGCGACGAGATCGGCACGCCCATGCGCAGTATCGACTTGGCGAAAAGCTGGTTGGCGCTCGCCGACCCCGAACCGTTGACGTTGGCGAACTTGACGACGAAGTCGTTGAGGCGGGCTATCGGCTGCGGCATGCGGGCCCCGCCTGAGTCGGCTCGATCAAGAACTTCTGCATGTCCCACGCCCCCGTCGGGCAACGTTCGGCGCACAAGCCGCAATGCAGGCAGACGTCCTCATCCTTGATCATGACGCGCTTGGTCTTCAGCTGGTCGGACACGTAGAGATCCTGCGTGCGATTGAGCGCCGGCGCGCTGAGACGCGAGCGCAGATCGTCCTCCGATCCGTTCACGGCGAAGGTAATGCAGTCCATCGGGCATATGTCCACGCAGGCGTCGCACTCGATGCATAGCTTCGTCGTGAACACCGTTTGAACGTCGCAATTGAGGCAGCGCTGCGCCTCGCGGTAGGCGAGTTCGCGGTCGAATCCCAGCTCGACTTCGACCTTGATGTCCTTGAGCGCCACTCCGAGTTCGCGCAATGGCACCTTGAACCGCTTGTCGAGCGCGATGTCGTTATCGTAGCTCCACTCGTGGATCCCCATCTTCTGGCTCACCAGATTGACGTTCGGCGGCGGACGGGCGTCCAAATCCTCGCCGTGGCACAACTTGTCGATCGACACGGCGGCGTCATGGCCATGCGCCACGGCCCAAATGATGTTCTTCGGCCCGAAGGCGGAGTCGCCACCGAAGAAGACCTTGGGATGGGTCGAGCGCATTGTCTTGGGGTCGACGACGGGCATTCCCCAGCGATCGAATGCGACGCCGATGTCCCGTTCGATCCACGGAAACGCGTTCTCCTGTCCTACGGCGACGAGGACGTCGTCGCAGGGCATATGGACGTCAGGTTCGCCGGTCGGGACGAGGCTTCGACGGCCCTTGTCGTCGTACCGTGCCGCGACCTTCTCGAAGACGACGCCGCTTAGCCGGCCGTTTTCGTGGCTGAACGCCTTGGGCACCATGAAGTTTATGATCGGGATGCCCTCGTGCATGGCGTCCTCCTTTTCCCAAGGAGACGCCTTCATTTCCTCGAAACCGCTGCGCACGACCACGCGTACGTCCACGCCGCCGAGGCGCTTCGCCGACCGGCAACAATCCATCGCCGTGTTGCCGCCGCCGAGCACGATGACGCGGTTGCCGATGCGCTCGACATGGCCGAACGACACCGAGGCGAGCCAATCGATGCCGATATGGATATTAGCCGCCGCCTCTCTGCGGCCGGGAATATCGAGATCGCGACCGCGCGGGGCACCGGTGCCGACGAACACCGCGTCATACCCTTCGTCGAGAAGGCCCTTGAGGCTGTCGATGCGGTGGCCGAGCCGCGTTTCGACGCCGAGCCCGAGCGCGTAGCCGACTTCCTCGTCGATTACCGATTCAGGCAGACGGAACTTGGGAATTTGGCTGCGGATCATGCCGCCGGCCTGACGATCGGAATCGTAGATCATGATGTCGTAGCCGAGCGGCGCCAGGTCGCGCGCCACGGTGAGCGACGCCGGCCCGGCACCGATGAGCGCGACCCGCTTGCCATTCTTCACGGCGGCGGGTCTGGGTAGAAGCGGTCGGACGTCTCCTTTATTGTCGGCGGCGACTCGTTTCAGGCGGCAAATCGCCACCGGATCCTTCTCGACGCGGCCGCGCCGGCACGCCGGCTCGCAAGGGCGATCGCAGGTGCGTCCGAGGATCCCGGGGAATACGTTCGAGTACCAGTTCACCATGTATGCGTCGGTGTACCGCCCGGCGGCAATCAGTCGGATGTACTCGGGCACCGCCGTATGCGCTGGGCATGCCCACTGGCAATCGACCACTTTGTGGAAATACTCCGGATCGCGGATGTCCGTTGGCGCCATGCCGGGTGAGGCCGTCGTTTCGGTGCCGTCGCGGGGGAGCAGCGGCGGCGCGGTGACCGCGCCGCGTGCCGTCTCAGGGGTGCCGGTCATCGCCCGCCCCGCGGCGTGCAGCGGCCGCCAAGATCAAATCGGCGATGGTCATGGCCGTTCACCAGCCAGTCCGCGCCCCGGGGCGCGGTTCCCCGGCGTTTACCCTAACAAGTCCCTGTAAAGACACACTTCCTCCAGCCATCCTCGACCTGGCCGCCGCCTCGATCGGGTCGCGAGTTACCGCCCGGGGCGCAAGTCGGCGCAAGATTGCCCGAACCCCAACCGAGTCGCAACAACTGCCGGAAATTTCGGCATTCTCCGGCTTGGGAGGGTGCAATATCTGATCCATTGTTTACATTGATTTATGTCGTCTTATTGGCAGGTTTATTCAATTTATTGACTCTCTCACCCTTACCCAAAAGAATCGTTTCTTCCGAAGGTTAACGCCGTCTCATTTAGGGCCGGGCCGGCGCCACGCCAATCCCACGCGGCGCCTCGGCGAAGCGGCCGTAATCAGGGAACATCCAGACGATGGGCGTTCAAGTTCCGCTGCTGGCCACGCTGTTTTCCGATATCTGCGACAGCGTCCAGCTATACGAATCGGTGGGCGACGCCGAGGCGCACCGCCTGGCCGATGAATGCGTCCGGTCAATGGGCGAGGCGGTCCGCCGCAATGGCGGGTCGGTGATCAAGACCTTCGGCGACGGCATGATGAGCACGTTCGTCGAAGCCGACGCCGCGTTCCGAGCGGCAATCGAAATGCAGCACGAGCGTTCGACCGGGCCGCTGAAGATTCGCATCGGGGCGAGTTGTGGTCCGGTCATACAGACCGGCGAAGATGTCTTCGGCGATGCGGTCAACCTCGCCGCCCGCGTTTCGGCGTTGGCTCGTCCGGGGGAGATCCTGCTGACCGAGGAACTGATCGACCAGCTGTCGCCGTCGCATCGCGAGGCGACGCGGCTGCTCGATACGACCAATGTGAAGGGGCGCACCAAGCCGGTCAATGTCTACGCCGTGACCGATCACGGCGATTTTCAGGCGACGACGATGATCGACGAATCGGCGCTCATTGCCGCTGCGGGTTTGCCGGGGATTCTCGTGCTCGCGTTTCGCGACAAGGAAATTCGCGTCACCGGCTTCAGCCCTCCAGTGGTGCTCGGCCGCGACGAGCGCTGCGATCTCGTGGTTCCCAGTGGCTACGCCTCACGGCGCCACGCCACGGTCGCGCCCAAGCGTGATCATTATCTGCTCACCGATCAAAGCACGAACGGAACGTTCCTCGTCAATCAGGAAGGCGAGCTGGCCTTCGTCAAGCGCGAGACCGTACCGCTGATCGGCAGCGGCTCGATCTCGCTCGGCGCCAAGCCGACTTCCGAGCCCGACTTCGTCGTGAAATTCTTTTGCCGTTCTCCGACTTGAGGCGCATCCGGTGCCGCATCTTACCCACAGCGGAACGAAAAAGGCGACGCGGCACGGCGAACTGGCATGGCGTTCGTCGTTCCGTTCCGACCCTGGCGCGGTGCGCAAGGTGAACGAAGACGCTTGGCTCGACCTGCCCGAGGCAGGAGTCTGGGCCGTCGCGGACGGCATGGGCGGCCACGAGGCCGGCGACATTTCGAGCCGGATGGTCGTCGATGCGATCAAACTACCGAACGGCCGTGGATCGACATTGGCGGTGGTCGACGAAATCTCCGCGCGGCTGCGCGACGTCAATACCCGCCTTCGCGCGCTTTCGGCGGAGCGATACCGCGGCCGCCAAATCGGCAGCACGATTGCCGTATTGATGGCGGTTGGAAGACGGGCGATCTGCTTGTGGGCGGGCGATAGCAGGATATATCGCTATCGCAAGGGTCAACTCGCCCAACTGACCCGCGATCATAGTCACGTCGCCGACCTGATCGCCAAGGGACTGCTCGACGTGAGGAACGCCAGCCTGCATCAGCACGCCAACGTAATCACCCGCGCCGTTGGAGCGGCCGAACGGCTGCTCCTGGACCGCCAGGACGATGACGTCGAGGACGACGACATTTACGTGCTTTGCAGCGACGGATTGACGCGGGTGCTCGATGACCGCGAGATCGCGGCTTCGCTCGGCGAGCCCGATTGCAGCAAGGCGGCGAAGGCGCTGCTGGCGGCCGCATTGGCCAGGCGGCCGCGCGACAACGTCACGGTCGGCGTCGTTCGCGCGACGCAGCCGCCGGCTACTTGACGGCGTACGGCGATGGGAGAGGGCGACTCGATGCTGGAATCGATCGGTCGATACAAGGTTCTCTCGCTGATGGGCGAGGGCGCGATGGCGGAGGTGTACAAGGCGTACGATCCGCGTATCGATCGCACGGTGGCGCTCAAGATCCTGAAGCGCGAGCGCTGCCTCGACAAGGAGTACGTCGATCGCTTTTTGCGCGAGGCCAAGGCGGCGGGCGCCTTGTCGCATCCGAACATCGTCACCGTATACGACGTCGGGCAGATCGAAGAACGCCCCTACATCATGATGGAGTTGCTGGAGGGACAGACGCTCGAAACCGCGCTTACCCAGCAATCGCGCTTTCCGCTGCCCAAGATCATCTCGATCGCGCTGCAACTCGCCGAGGCGCTCGATTATGCCCATGGGCGTGGCGTGGTTCACCGCGACATCAAGCCCAGCAACATCATCCTGCTCCCCGACCGCGATCGCGTGAAGATCGCCGATTTCGGCATCGCGCGCATGGCCGAAACCGAGCTCGCGCAACAGACGCAGATGGGCATGGTGCTTGGAACGCCGCGTTACATGTCGCCCGAGCAGGTCCGCGGACAGCAGGTCGATGGCCGTTCCGACCTGTTCTCCGTCGGCGTCGTCGTCTACCAGCTTCTCGCGGGCGACTTGCCATTCCCGGGCAAGACACTCACCACGCTGCTGATGGAGATCGCCGAAAAGGAGCCGGTGCCGCTCGACAAGCTCGCTCCCGACGTACCGCCCGGACTTCAGCACATCGTCGGCAAACTTCTGGCGAAAACTCCGGCTCGCCGCTTTCAAAGCGGCGCCGAACTCGCCCGCGCTCTCTCGGCCGAACTGCGAACGATAATCGAGGAGTCAGAGGAAAAATCGCGTCCGCGCTACATACCGATGAAGCTCCGTTGGTCGGCGATCATGGCGTTGATCATCGCCCTGATCACGGCCGGCAGCGTGGCGACGATCTACAGCCGCCAGGCCAGCGCGATGCTGGGACAACTCGTCGATTTCGGCGCCTCGTTGTCCCGGTTCATCGCCGCCGAAAGCGCGATATCGGTGCTGAGCGAAGATTGGGTCGCCATCGAATCGTTGGTGACCGAGGTGCAGTCGCGGCAAAGCTTCCGTTACCTTGCCATCGTCGACCACCAGGGAATCGTGCGCGCGGCGACCGATGCGGCGCATGTCGGCGAGAAGATTAATCTGCCGCCGGCGCGCCAAGTTCTGTCGGAGGGCGCCGATGTGCGGGCGATGCTCGTCGATCTACCCGACCGGCCCGACACGGTGGCGTTCGAAACGCCGATCACCTTTCAAGACAAGGAGATCGGCCGGCTCTACCTTGGACTATCGCAGGACTCGGTCCAACGTATCAGCCGCACCAGCCTTATGTTGATGATCGGTCTCGGCTTGGTCAGCGTGCTGGGCGTCGTGCTGGTCACCTACGGCTTGGCGCAGCTCATCGCCAAACCGATCAAGGTGATGCGCCGGTCGATGGTCGAAGTCGCCGCCGGTAACGCCGATTGTCGGATCTCGCAGCGCCGCAGCGACGAATTCGGCGATCTGTTCGCGGCATTCAATTCGATGATGGCGTCGCTGCAATCGCGGCTGCACGGGCAGACGGAGCCGGTCGTGTCGTTGGATGCAACCGTCGTCCAGGTGGCCGACGAGGCCGAACCGGCGCGTCAGGCGGAATGACATGAAGCGACTCGCCGCCGCTCTCGTGTTGCTGCTCGGCGCTTGCGCGCCGGTGATCGAGGACGCGGTCGTCGGCCGCAGCGACAACTTCGTCGTCGTACGCGCACGGTCGGGCGACACGTTGGCCGGGCTCGCCGAGCGGTATTTGGGCGACGCGGACAAGGCATGGATGATCGCCGACTTCAACGAATCGGCGCGCGTCGCACCAGGGCAGGATATCGCGATCCCGCTCAAACCCATCAATCCGACCGGCGTCGAGGCGACCGGCTATCAGACGGTGCCGATCCTAACCTATCACCGCTTCCGCGCCGGCGACCGGGTTACCAGCCAGCTCGAAGTTTCCGAGGCTGCGTTCCGTGAGCAGATGCGCTATCTGCGCCAGCACGACTACCGCGTCATCCATCTATCGGAATTGCGCGAATTCATCGCCGGTAACCAGCAGCTGCCCAAGCGCGCCGTTGTCGTATCGATCGACGACGGCTACCGCAGCGTTTACGAAGTCGCCTGGCCGATCATCCGCCAATACCGTATCCCGACGACGTTGTTCGTTTACAGCGATTTTCTCAATACCGGCGGCGGCCTCACCTGGGCGCAGCTTCAGGAAATGGCGACGAGCGGCCTAGTCGATGTACAGCCGCACTCCAAGTCGCACGGCAATCTGCGCGAGCGGGGCAACCTCAACGACGACGCATACCGGCGCATGCTCAAGGAGGAGGTGACGCAGCCGGCCGAACTCATTCGCCGCCAACTCGGCATCGACGTCCACAGCTTCGGTTACCCTTACGGCGCGGCGAACGAGCAAGTGATCGACGAACTGCGTCGCAGCGGTTACGGATTGGCATTCACCGTGCGCCGCGGCGGCAATCCCGCCTACGGCCCCGCATACGTGCTGCGGCGCTCGCAGATCTATGGTTCCGACGATATCGACACCTTTGCGCGCCGACTCGAAGTATTTCGCGAGGTGAGCCTGCGGTGAAGGCGCGCATCCTATCCCGGGCGGCCTCATGCGGCGTCGTGCTGGCGCTTCTTTCGGCGTGCGTCGACATTCAGCCTTCGGTCGTCACGACGCCCGCTTCGCGCGCATCGATCGAGGCGCGCGAAGCGAAGGCGGCCCGACTCGCCCGTGAGGGGAATCTCGTGCGCGCGCGCGCCGAATGGCAAGTCGTGCGGACGATCGATCCGGGCAACGACTCGGCCGCGCGTTCGATCGCGCAGCTCGACAGCGAGATCGCCCGGCGTGCGGCCGAGCGCCGGGCGGCCGGCGATGCGGCGTTTGCCGCCGGCCGGACACGCGACGCCGAGCGCGAGTATCTCCGCGTTCTGGCGCTGATTCCAGGTGATCGCGAGGCGTTCCGGCGGCTGCAGGAAATCGAAACGCGGAGCGCCATCGCCGCGTTGAACACACCCATCCCACGGCCGGAAGACGTCGACCCGGTGCCGCTACGGCCGCGCGCCACGCCACGCCCGGAGCCCGCCGCAAAAGGGGTCGCGAAGCAAAGGCCGGCGCCGGCGGTCGAGGCGCCTGTGACGACGACTCGGACCGAGTCCACGCCTGTAGTGCCACCGGCGCCGGGCGCTCCCCTTGTTGCGCCGGCCCCGACTGAGCAGCGCGACGCTGCCTCGGCGCAAACGGTCGTCCCTGCCGTCGACCCGCCACCCGCCGTTGCCGTGGCGCCGCTCATCGAGCCGCCAACGCGACCGCCCTCGCTCGATCGCGCCACCGCTCTCATGGAGCAGGGCGATTACGACGGCGCTATTCGCGAGCTTGAGAAAATTCCAGCCGATTCGCCTTTCGCCGCCGAAGCGCGCCGGAAACTGGCGCACGCACACACGTCACGCGCTGAGGGCTATGCCAAGTATGGCCGTTTCCCCTCGGCGCTTGCCCATCTCGAGGCGGCGGAACGATACGACGGCGGCAACGCGGCGCGCCGGGCCGAGATTCGCCGTCTGCGTGAAACGCTGGCGGAGACGAATTACGAGCAGGGGATCCGAGCGATGTCATCGGATCTGCCGCTCTCCGCGGCCTATTTCCGCAAGGCGGTCGACTACAATCCGCAGCACACGCGCGCGCGCATCCAGCTCCAGACGGTGGAGCGGATGATGAAGAACCTGAAAAAGATCGATACCGACGAGACCGGCAGCTGACCGGCGTGGATCAAGACTTGCTCTTGCCGACCGCGTCGATGCGCTGCTTGAGTTCGATCGCCCGCTGCTTATAGAGCCGCGCGTTTTCGTAGTTGGGATCGATCGCCAGCGCCTTGTCCCAAATGCCAATCGCCTCGTCGAGATTCTGCCGGCGAAATTGCACCAGCGCTTCGCGGTGGTAAAACTCGGCGGCCTCGGTTCGCACCCGATCGAGCTCTTGCTTGGCCTCTGGGTAATCGGGCCGCAGGTTCACTGCCTTGAGCAGCGAATCGTATGCTTGCACCGGCTTGTTCTGCTTCGACAGCGCCACCCCGCGATCATAATTCTGCCGCGCCGCGATTAAAGTTTCGAGCTGGCGCGAACGCTGCGAGATTTGCGGGTTGTTGGCGTCCCATGTCGCCGCCTTGCGCAACACCGCCTGCGAAGCGCCGTACTCGCCCCGCTCGCGCAACGCATCCGATTGATCGATCGACAGATCGACCAACAGTCGCCGGTTCTCCGGATCGCTCGCGGCGGGCTCCAGACGCTGAATCGCCTCGCTGTAGCGGCCAGTCGCTGCGAGCCGCGTGGCGTCGGCGCGGAGCTCTTCGTTGACGTTGCGCGCCGGAGGGGCGGCGGCGACGGCAGTGGCGACCGGCGCCGCGGCCGACTCGGTCGCGCTCGCTCGAGCGATTTCGGCCGGAGTCGGCGAAACCGACGCCGGTGTGCTCGCCGGGGCCGCTTCCGGGGCCGGCGCATCGGCGGGTGGCCTAGACGGCGCAGCTGCCTCGGCGGCAGCCGCCGCGATGACCCCGGTTTCCTGGCCCGGCGATGCCTGGCTGTTCGACGGTTCCGCTGCCGGCGTCGCGGCCGGTGGCGACGAAGCGGCACGCGACGGCGTCGATGCGGCAGTTGGAGTCGACCGTGACGGCGCGGCTGCCGCGGCGGTGGCGCTTGTCGGCGCGCGCGGCCCGCCGGGGACCTTGATCGACTGGCCGACATGCACCCGGCTCGGGTTCTCGATCCCGTTGTAACGGGCGAGAATATAGAACTTGAGCGGATCGCCGAGATAACGTTCGGCGACGATCGACAGCGTGTCGCCGGACCGCAAGGTGTAGTCGAAATTCTTGTCGCCAAGCGCCGTCTTGGGGTCGGCGTCGAGCTGCTCGAGTAGTCCTTGCGCCACCGTTCGCTCGGCTGCGGTCGCCGTCGGCGTAAGCGCCTGAAGCTCGGCCCGCGCGTGCGGACGCTCCCCGCGTTCAAGCGCGGTAATCGCCTTGCGCAACCGCTGCCGGTTGGTCAACCCGGGCTCGGCCGCGGCGACCGGTTCGACCGGTGCCTGAACAACTGGTTCGGGCGCCGCCTGTTCCTGCGGCTTCTGTGCGCAGGCTACGACGACAATCGCCGCCAGGATCGCGGCGGTCAGCTCGATCGAGCGCTTCATGTCCAAATCTCCAACCCGCAAGGAGGATCACCCTCCGTCGGAGGTTCGCGCGCGTTTCGGTAGAAGCAAAAACATACCTCGCCCAAACCGAAGAGTCATCCATACAGATTTATTAAACAACCCAATAAATTAAGTTAGATACTTTGGTGTTAGGAATTTACCTTATTTATCGTTGATTCGTCGCGACCTTCGCCGATGCGATTGGCATGCCCTGGTTTGCGAGGAACCCGCCGATTTTGCGATCAGACGGGCGGCTCCGATGGCAAAACCACGCGTCCGTCGCCGCCGCAACGCCTTGGGCTTGGAAGACATCACGGCCGTGCGGCAACCTGCCGCCGACGAGCTCCAGCCGGCGCCGCCATGCCGACGAAACGTGGCGGCAAATGCGGGCTCGACTATCCCGAGTCGGCAGACTGTGACATCGCTGCGACCTACGCCCAAGCGATGCCACAGCAATCTTCCCCGGCCATCACCCGGCGCGCACTACATGTAATGGCATCGATCGCGGATGCTTCGGGCGCCGCGACATCGGTTCCCCCACAAAGGACGGAGGTTTTGATGGCTGTGCGGCCCACTCGAACGTTGTCGCGCCTTTTGGCGGCGGGCGTGGCGTTGAGCGTCTTGTCGGCGATACCACCGGCAGTCGCCGATGCCGCCAATCCCGCGGCGACGTCGGATCGCAAGAGCGCCACGGAGCAACAGAAACTCGTCGACAGCGCGCGCATGACGATCGAGGCGTTGCGAACCGACACGGACTTTCCGAGCTTCGACGAGCGCCTCAAGGCGGCGCGCGGCGTCATCATCGTGCCGAATCTCGTCAAGGCCGGCTACATCGTCGGCGGTGAGGGCGGCCGCGCGATCGTCGCGCAGCGTAGCAGTAAGGACGGGACTTGGAGCTACCCCGCTTTCTATACGCTGGGCTCGGCAAGTCTCGGATTGCAGATCGGCGCGCAAGTCTCAGAAACCGTATTTCTCGTTATGAGCGAACGGGCGATGGAGCGTCTGCGTCAGGACCAGTTCAAATTGGGCGCCGATGCCAGCATCGCCGTGGCCACCGTCGGGGCCGGTGTCGAAGCCGGGACGACCTCGAATATGTCGGCCGACATCATCGCGTATTCGCGCAGCAAAGGCCTGTTTGGCGGTCTGTCGCTCGAGGGTTCAGTGGTCGACTTCAGCGAAGAATGGACCCAGACCTACTATGGCCAGCGGCTGAACGCGGTCGACATCCTGGTCTATGGCAAGGCCCGTAATACCGGCGCGGAGAAACTACGCCTTGCCCTCGCCGGCGAGTGATCGCAACGACCGGGTTCCGGCACACCGATAACGGAGGCGCGTCATGCTGTATTGGGCTGCGGTCTTTTTCATCATCGCCATCGTCGCCGGATTTCTCGGATTCGGCGGCATCGCCGTCGCCTCGAGCCAGATCGCACAGCTCCTATTCTTCATCTTCCTGGTGCTGTTCCTGGCGACGTGGCTGGCCGCGATCTTCCGCCGGCGCGGTCCACCGGACTGAGCCGAAAGCGGATAACACCGAAAAACAAATATGGAGTTTGCTATGATGATCGAGCGCAGACTGCGGCTACGCGCCGCCCTGACGCCCTTTGTGGCGCTGCTGTTGGCTGGGATGCTCGTCGCGTGCGAGGAGGAAGGTCCTGCCGAGAAGCTCGGCAAGAAAATCGACCAGACCGCGGAAGACGCGGCCAAAGCCATCGAGGACACGACCAAATAGGGGAGCGCACTGCGCCAGTCGCAATGCGCTCGCCAACGCCGTTCAGGCGAACTCCGTTCAGGCGCAGCGGCGAAGCGCCGGCTCAAGGCTGGAAAGGTGCTGGTCGATCAGAGCCGCCACTTCGGCCCCGTGGCTCAGCGGCGCCATGTGGCCCGCCGCCTCAATCGTCGCCATCGCGGCTTGCGGTAGGATTCCGGCGAGTAGGCCGGCGATTGAACGGGTCGGCCCAGGGCTGCACGTCCCGGCGACGATGAGGCTGGCGAAAGGAAATCGCCGATACTCCGACGGCATGCGGTCTTCGCCAATCGCCGCGCGGAAGTCGGATGCGACCTTGGTCGCAGCGGCGGCGAGTGCGCCGCGACGCTCTGGGCGCATCGCCTCCCAGGTCCCTTTGCCCGACCAGTAGTCGATGAAGACTCGCATGGCGTCGTCCGGTCGGTTCGCCACAACCAACCGCCCGACCTCGCGAGCCAAGCCGTACACCTCGAGGAAGTCTCCGTCGCGGGCCGGCGACATACGCAACAAATGGAACGCGACCGGCTCGATGAGCGTCAAGCTGCGGACCCGCTCGGGACGGTCAGCGGCGGCCCGCAAGGCGACCGCTCCACCATAGGAATGGCCGATGATATGCGCCGATTGGCCCAGTCGATCGAGCACCGCATGAACAAGCCGCGCCTCGTCGGCAAGCAGCATCGGCCGGCGATGGCGCCATTGCGGGGTCTCGCCGTAGCCGTACAGGTCGATCAGGATCGGCCGATAGCGCACGTCGAGCGTGTCGGCGATCTTGCGCCACTGGTTTCCGGAGCTCGCCGAAGCATGGAGAAAAACCACCGGCTCGCCACGCTCGCCATCGAGAAACGCGACACTGGTCTGGTTGGCCGGCACCGCGCATGTACGCCGCGTCAGCGTCGAGGCGCTCGCAACGCCCCTAGCCGAGTCGTCGAAATCGAGTGCGACAGGGCTCATGACCGTATATCCGGGTGAAAAACAGACGGTTGAATGACAACCAGTAAACGGCCGCCATCGCCATCGACCGGCGTGAACTCGATCTCGGCCGGGTCTTCGGCGAGCCGCCTGCGGAGCAATCGGGCGTCACGCCGCCGGGTGCGCCAAGCGAGAAAACCGGCGACAACATCGTCGGCGGCACGGCGAAGCAAGCGCCACGTTTCATCGCCGGCCGGGGTCGGGCGGTCGATTGCGATCAAGCGATAATCCGAGGCGAGGGTGGTCATGGTCGTTCCAATCATGAACGGGACGAAACAGCGTCCTGGAGTGTGGCGATCGGGCGTTTCGCCTCGACGTCGCCAAGCGCCTAGAACTGTTTCAATTATTTCTAATTGTGGGGGCGTTTTCTTAATTCTTAGATAAATTAAGGATATTGGGCTTTTATAATCCGGTTTTCTGGCGGTAATTATCGGCCAAGACTTTCGAGGGACCTCCATGGCGGGCAAAAAACATCGCCCAGCGCGTCCCACGGCGCCGAAGCTATCGCCGCGCCGCCGCGTCTCGAAACGTGCCCGGCGCAATACGGCCGCGACGCAGATTGGGCCGCTGATCGACGATATCCCGGGCGGGATCTGCCTGGTTGACGAGGCGCTCCGGGTGCGCGTCGCGAACCGAGCCTTTCGCACCCTGCTGTCGCTTCCGCAGAGGATGATCGAGCCCGGATCGCCGGTGATCGATCTGATCCGTCATAACGCCGAGGTCGGCGCTTACGGCGACATGGACCCGGAGGCAGCGATCGCAGCGAGGCTCCAGGCCCTGCGCCGCCGGCGAATCTATACCTGTCCGCTTGCCATGCCTGATGGGCGCAAGGTCGAGCTCAAGGGCGCACCGCTCGGCAGCGGCGGCTACGCGATAATCGCCACCGACGTCACCGAGCAACGCCGCGCCGAGGAACTGGCGACGCTGGCGCATCGCCGCCTCCTCGATGCGATCGAAAGCTTCGCCGAAGGATTTGCGCTGTTCGACGCCGCCGATCGCCTGGTCCTGTGCAATGCACGCTATCGCGAAATGTATGCGGCCATCGCCCACGAGCTCAAGGCAGGAACAACGTTCGAGCGTCTCGTACGCGTAATGGCCAGCTCGCCCGAGTCGACGGTGCCGCCCGAACGCCTCGAGGAGCATGTCGCGAGCCGGCTGGCCTACCACCGTAACCCGCAAGGGGTGCTGGACGTCAAACGACAAAACGGGCGCTGGATCCGCATGATCGACCGTCGCACCATCGACGGATGGACGGTGTGCATCCGTGTCGACCTAACCGACATCAAGCGCCGCGAGGCGATCTTGTCGGTGGTCAACGACACGGCGGCGCGCCTTTTGTCGGGAGCGGGATGGCGGGCGCAAGTGAAGGAGATGCTCGCCCGCCTCGGGCCGGCGGCCGGCGTCAGTCGGGTTACGTTCAGCCGCAATACGAGCGGCGCCGACGGCGTATTTCATCAAGAAGACATTTATGAATGGGATGCGCCAGGCGTGCACCGCGTGATCGATGACAAGCGCAATCACGATCCACGGCTCAAGGATGATCCATTTCAGGATTGGCGCGCGCGTCGCTCGCGCGGCGAGGTCGTTTATGGCCTGACCCGCGATCTCACCCCGGCGCAACAGGAGTGGTACAAGATTCAGGGCGTCATGTCGGCCATCCGCGTGCCGATCATGGTCAACGGCGAATGGTGGGGGACGATCGGTTTCGATCACTGCGTCGACGAGCACGTGTGGCAGCCCCTCGAGATCGATGCGCTTCGCGCCGCCGCCGGGCTGGTCGGGCTGGCGATCAATCGCGATCGGGTCGAGGCCGAGCGGCACCAGATCGAACGAGCCTTGCGCGAAAGCGAACAGCGGTTCCGCGGCGTCGCCGAGGCGCACCCGGTGCCGGTGGTGATCGTGCGCTTGTCCGACGGCGTAGTCGTCTACGCAAGCCAGGCGTCGCGTTCGCTTTTCGGCTTCCCCGATTATGTCGGATCGCGCGCCGCCGATTACTACGCCAACCCCGAGGAACGTCGCCGCCTCATCGAGGTGATCGAGCGCGACGGCGGCGCCGAGGGCGTCGAAGTGATGATGCGCAAGGCGGACGGCACGGTGTTCCCGGTGGCGATCACCTCACGGCGAATCATGTGGGAGGGCGAACCGGCCATCGTTACCGGGCTTTTCGACCTTACCGAGGCCAAGCGCGCCGAGCTCGAGATCGCCCGCCAACGCGAGGCGCTCGCCCACACCGAGAAGCTCACCGCATTGGGGGCGCTTCTTGCCGGCGTCGCCCATGAATTGAACAATCCGCTGTCGGTGGTCGTCGGCCAAGCGACGATGCTCAAGGACTTGGCGGGCGACGCCAAGATCGCGGCGCGCGCCGAGAAGATCCGCAGCGCGGCCGACCGCTGCGCACGCATCGTCAAGACCTTCCTCGCCATGGCGCGTCGGCGGCCCCCGGAGGTGACGGCGGTCGACGTCAATGCCATCGCCGAGGCGGCCCTCGACCTTCTGGCCTATAACCTGCGTACAACCGATGTCAAAGTCGTCGTGGACCTGGCGCCCGACCTGCCGCGCTTGATGGCCGACGCGGACCAGATCAATCAGGTACTGACCAATCTGATCATTAACGCCCAACAGGCATTGATGGAACGTAATCCGCCGCGACGGCTTGCCATAACCACGCGTTTCGACGCGGCGCGAAACGTCATCCGGCTTTCCGTGGCCGACAATGGGCCGGGGATCCGCGATGAACTTCGCGAACGGATCTTCGAGCCGTTCTTCACCACCAAACCGACCGGGATCGGCACCGGCCTCGGACTGTCGATGTGTCAAGGAGTGGTCGAATCGCATGGCGGAAAGATCGTCGTCGAGGATACGCCGGGCGGCGGGGCAACGTTCTCGATCACGATTCCCGTGCGCGGCCAGGTCGCCGCGGCGGTCCGCGCCAGCGTGCAATCCGACGTCGAGCGCGCCGATCGCGGCGACATCCTTGTCGTCGACGACGAGCCGGAAATGGCACAGACCTTGGCCGAAATACTCGCCAACGCCGGCCATCGCGTCGACGTCGCCTTCGACGGCGCCGAAGCGCTCGAACAGTTGACCCGCCGCGATTACGATCTTGTGTTGAGCGATCTCAGGATGCCGGTCCTCGACGGCCCCGGGCTCTACCAGGCGCTCACCGAGCGCCGACCGGCGATGATCGAGCGCATCGTATTCATGACCGGCGACTCGCTGGCACCACATGTCACTGCATTTCTCGCCGCCACCCGCGTCGCGTGCATCGAAAAGCCGCTCAATCCACGGGCCGTCCTAGACATCGTCGCGCGGCGTTTAGCGGACCGGCGGGCGCTGAGCGGATGAGGCCAAGCGCCGACGTGTCCGGCCGGGTCAGCCTTCGGCGTCAGGAACGAAAATATAGCCCGCGCCGCGCACCGTCTTGATGATCTGTGGGTGGGTGGGGTCGCGTTCGATCTTGCGGCGCAAGCGGGCGATCCGGATGTCGATCGAGCGCTCGAAGGGCTCCTCCTCGCGATGATGAGCGAGGCTGATGAGCTGATCGCGGGTGAGCACCTTGAGCGGATGCTGGACGAAGACGCGAAGCAGGTCGAATTCCATGGCCGTCAGCGCGACGCCGGTTCCGTCGCTGCGGCGCAACTCCCGGCCGTCAAGGTCGAGCACGAAGCCGGCGAATCGTCGATGCACCCGGCCCGGCGCCGTCGACGCGGTCTTCATGAAACGCGCCGACCGTCGGCGAAGCACGCTGCGCACGCGCGCCAGCAACTCGCGAAGGTCGAATGGCTTGCCGACATAGTCATCGGCGCCGAGTTCGAGCCCGGCGATCCGGTCGTCGGTTCCCGAAAGCGCGGTAAGCATGATGATGCCGATATCAGTCTGTTCGCGAAGATAGCGCGCCAGACTGAGGCCGCTTTGGCCAGGCATGTTGACATCTAGGAGCGCCAGGTCGATCGAACGTCCCTCGAGCAGAGCTCGGAAGGCCGCCGCCGAGTCGGCCTGCAAGACCTTGAAGCCATGACTCTCCAGATATTCGGCGATCACTTCGCGAATTTCGGCTTCGTCGTCGACGACGCCGATGGTGACTTGCTTCGGCTGCGTCATGCTTCCCCGTCCGGCCGGTGCGCGCGCCTCGTGGGCGCCGCCTGCCGGTCGAGTATAGCAGCGATGGCGAATGTCTTCCGGCGGCTCGTAGGAGATGCGCATGACCGGCCGATCGGTTAGGCGGCGTGCCCGTTTCGGACCGTTGGGCCTTGTATATGACGCGCCGAGGCGCCGGCGACACTAGCGAAGGGCAGCAGGCGTGCTCCGGCGGCGGGAATCTCCAACCAGCCGGCGGGAGGATGGGCAAAGATTCTTCCGCCGCACGCAGTCAGAAAACGGGCAAATCCGACATTTTCCGGATGCCACCAGAAGACCAGCCTGCGGCAGCCGAGGGCTCTCGCTTGTGCCGCCGCCTCGGTAACCAACCGGCGCGCGATTCCACGACGGCGATGCGCGCCATCGACCGATAACGCCACCTCGCCGGCATCGGTCATGTCGCCTTTGAGCGTGGCAAGCTCGGCCACGCCGCGCAAAGTCTTGCCGTTAAAATAGCCAATTAGGGTTGTTGCCCGCCAGTCGAACGATGCAATCCGAGCGCGGATCGCCGAGTCGCTTAGAGGCGTGTTGAAGCGGTAGCGCCGGTCCTCGACGGATAGGCCCAGATAGTGGCGTTCGATCTGCCGTAGATCGGCGGCTCCAAGACGGCGGATCACGACGGCTCTCCTTGCGATCGACGGGTGCGTGCTCGTCGTCAGACTGCATGGCGAAAATTTCAATCCGCCGACCGACGGGGCACGCTTTCGTTTCAATTGTTTCGCGTCGGCGGAGTTGCCGCGCGATGGCCTGCCCGCGTAGCATCGTTTCAAAGCTGGACTCGCTGTGCGCGGTTCGAAGCCAATGGTCGGCGGGGGACGGAATGAAATGCGCGTCATGCGGCACTGACAACGCCGCCAATCGGCGCTTTTGCGGCGCATGTGGCGCCGCCATGCCCGCCCCGTGTCCGGTTTGCGGGTTTGCCAATCAGCCGCAAGTGCGGTTTTGTGGCGGATGCGGTGCTCCCATCGCCGCGCCGCCGGCGCTTGGCGATTCGCCGCCGAGCGCGCTCGCCGAGGGCGAGCTGCGTCAGGTAACCATCCTGTTCGCCGATCTATCTGGGTTCACGCGTCTTAGCGGCGAGTTGGACCCCGAGGAGGTGCGGCAAATCCTCGACCGTTATTATGCGTGCATCGATGGCGCGATCGAGCGGCATGGCGGCACGGTGCATGAGCATATCGGCGATTGCACGATGGGCGTGTTCGGCGCGCCGACGGCGCGAAGCAACGATCCGGAGCGCGCGGTGCGGGCGGCGCTTCAAATTCACCAGGGGATGCCGGCCGTAAGCCAGGCCGTCGGACGCGAGTTGCGCGCGCATGTCGGCATCGCCAGCGGCGAGGTCTTGATCGGCCCGGGTCGCCAGGGATTCACGATCAACGGCGCTTCGGTCAATCTTGCTTCGCGATTGACCAGTGTTGCCGGCGAAGGCGAAATCATCGTTTCCGAGCTGGTGCACCAGGCCGTGGCGGACCGCGTCGTTTCCGAGCCGCTCGGCGCGGTCAGCGTAAAGGGAGTCGATCGGCCGATCGAGGCGTTTCGCGTCAAGCAGCTTCGCGCCGTATCGTCGGAGTTCGACCGGCGGCCGTTTGTCGGCCGACAGGGCGAGGTCAGGCAATTTCTCAGCGTGCTCGCCGGATGTCAGGAGTCCCGCAGCGGGCAGATCGTTCATGTCCGCGGCGAAGCTGGGATTGGCAAAACCCGGCTGGTCGAGGAGTTTCGCCGCCACGCCGAGGCTTCGGGCTTCGTTTGCCACTCGAGCTACGTTCTCGATTTTGGCGCGGCGATCGGCCAAGACGCGGTGCATGCGCTGGTGCGAAGTCTTCTCGGGGTGTCGGCGAGCGCCAGCGATCCCGAGCGCGAGGCAGCCGCGAGACGGGCCTTCGATCACGGCTTCATCGACGATCGTCAACGCGTGTTTCTGAACGACTTGCTCGACCTGCCGCAGCCGACGGCGCTGCGGTCGTTGTATGACGCCATGAACAGCGTGACTCGCGCCGAGGGCAAGGCGGCGACGCTTGCCGCCCTGGTCCGCGGCGTCGCAACCCGTTCGCAGTCGCTGCTCACCGTCGAGGACGTGCATTGGGCGGACGCGGCGACGCTCGGGCAGCTCGCCTCGCTGGCCGCGGCGCTCGCCGAGTCGCCCGCGGTTCTCGTCCTGACCTCGCGCATCGAGGGCGATCCGCTCACGCGAGCTTGGCGACGCGCCGCGCAAGGCTCGCCGATGACGACGATTGATCTTGGCCCGCTGCGACGCAGCGACGCGGTTGAGCTTGCACATGCGCTGGGGCAGGTGGGCGATTCGTTCGTCGAGGCGTGCGTGACGCGCGCCGAGGGAAACCCGCTGTTCCTCGAACAACTTCTGCGTGGCGGCGCGAAACAGGGCGCGAGCGGCGTTCCACCGTCGGTCCAGAGCTTGGTCCAGGCGCGGCTCGACGCGTTGGCGCCGGAGGATCGCCGGGCGCTGCAAGCCGCTTCGGTGTTCGGTCAACGGTTTACCCTCGGCGGGTTGCGCGCTCTGATCGAGCGGCCGGCTTACGATTGCGGCCCCTTGGTCGAAAACCTGCTCGTTCGGCCGCAAGGCGATGAATACCTGTTCGCTCACGCGCTGATTCGCGAGGCGGTGTACCTTTCGCTGATCCGGGCGCGGCGACGCGAGCTGCACCGTCGCGTCGCGGCGTGGTTCGGCGAGCGTGACCCAATCTTGCGCGCCGAGCATCTCGACCGCGCCGACGACCCGGGAGCATCGCACGCATACTTGGGTGCGGCGCAGGCGCAGGCCGACGCCTATCGACCCGAACAAGCGCTGGGCCTCGTGGAGCGCGGACTCGCGATCGCCCGCGGCCGCGCCGACATTTACGCCTTGTCGTGTTTGCGCGGCGAGCTGCTGCAAGATACCGGTGCAATGGCGCAGTCGATCGACGTGTTTCGACGCGCGCTCGAGCTCGCCGAGACCCCGAGCGAACGTTCGCGAGCCTGGCTCGGCTGCGCCCAGGCATTGCGCGTGACCGACCAATTGGACGAGGCGCTGGCGGCGCTCGAGCGGGCAGAGGAAGCGGCGCGCTCGGAAAATTTACTGGCCGAGTTGTCGCGAATCCACCACCTCCGCGGTAACGTCTACTTCCCGCAGGGAAACCTCGACGGCTGCGCCGCCGAGCACGAGAAGGCGTTGACGGCAGCGCGCGAAGCGGGCTCGGCCGAGCTCGAGGCCCGTGCGCTCGGCGGCCTTGGCGATGCCTATTACGCGCGCGGCCGCATGACCGTCGCCAGCGAATACATCGATCGCTGCGTCGCCCTTGCGCAGGAGCATGGGTTCGGCCGGATCGAAGTCGCCAATCGTCCGATGGCCGCCCTGATGCGGTTTTACCAGCTCGATTTGGCCGGATCGCTCGCCGAGGGCCTTGAGGCGCTCGCCGCCGCCGAGCGGGTCGGACAGGCGCGCGCCGAGGTCGTCGCGCATCATGCGGTTTATTTCGGCGCCCTCGAGCAAGTCGATATCGCGCGCGCGGAGCGGCACGTGCAGGCGGCGCACCGTATTTCACTGCGCCTCGGGGCGCGGCGGTTCGAGGCGGAGAATTTCATGTTCCTCGGCGAGATCCGCCTACTCCAAGGCCGGCGCGAAGAGGCGCTCGCACTGCTGCGCGAAGCGCTGCAGATCAGCCGGGAGGCCGGTATCCGATATCTTGGGCCGGCGATTCTCGGCGTACTGGGGAGGGCGGCGATCGATCCCGTTGAACGATCGGCGGCGCTCGAAGAGGGCGAGAGCCTGCTGCGCTCGGGGGCGGTAAGCCACAATTATTTCTTTTTCTACCGCAACGCTGGCGAGGTGGCGAACGAATCGGGTGAGTGGGACAAACTCGATCTCTACGCCGAGGCCTTGAAGCGGTGCGTGGCGCCGGACATCGTGCCATGGGTGGAGTTCCATTCGGCCAAGTGTCGCGCACTGGCGCGCCGCGGTCGCGGCGATTCGGGCGCGGTCGACGATTTGACGAAATTGCGCGCCGTCGCCGAGCGGGCGGGCATGGTCCGCGAGGCGCAATTGTTGGCGCGGCTGCTCGACGAAAGGCCCGCCGCGAGGCGCTGAACGCTCGATCGTCGGGCCCTAAGTTCGTTTCGAATTTGCCGAAAAACGAAACTTGATTAAGGGAAATTAAGTAAAATCGTCTCTATGATTTCTCGACGTTTAATGTGCCTTCGACTAGACTTCGGTCTATCGAGTTATGGAAATTGTTCAATCTTTAAAGAAAATATATACGAGTTTATGGAAACTTTTCTGTAGAGCAATTTTATCAAGACAAGAGAAACGATTATCCAACTGAAAGCTTGGGGGCGATCGGTGCGGCAACGACGGGGGACGTGAACGAACGAATAGCACGCAACACGAGGGGTTGACGATGGACACCATCGGAATCGCTCGCCACGGTTGGCTCCGCGCTGCGCTAAGCGCCGGGCGGCTGGCGCTTGTCGCGCTCGTCGTCGCGCTTTGGTCGGCTGCGCCGGCGCGTGCCGATTACGATCAGGCGTTGGCGGCGATCGAGCGCAATGACTATCGCACAGCGTTGCAACTCCTCGAGCCTTTGGCGCGCTCCGGACATACCGCGGCGCGTTTCCAGCTCGGCGTTCTCTACGCCGAGGGGCGCGGAACGCCCGTCGACCGGGCAAGCGCGCTGATGTGGTTCACCTGCGTCGTCGAGGGATCGGGCAGTCTAAATCTCGCGATTTCGGCGCGACAATGGCAGATGCGCGTCGCCGCGGGCCTGTCCAACAGCGCGGTGCGCCGGGCGCAGTTGAGCGCCCAGGGCGAGTGCCTCGGCGGCGATCCAGCGAGCGTGCAAACGACCGAGAGCACCCAGCGGCCCGTGGTGCTGCCGATTCGTGAATCGACGCTGTCGGCGGTCTTCTTTTTTCCCGGCGACCTGATCTTGCTCGGCATCCAAAAGGCGGCGACCAGTTTCCATCTTCGTTGGCTCGATGCCTTGATCATGGTCCTGCTCGGCGAGCTTGGCGATCTAGTCGTCGGCTCGGTATCGTTTTGCGTCTGGTGCTTGTTTATCCGCGTGTTGTTCGTATTGACGCTGCTGGTCATCACCGCCGACGCGGTCCGCGAACGCCAGCAACCGCCAAAGAGCACATGGGCGCCGCTCGCCTTGCTGAAACGGCGTAATCTGGACGATCTGCATTTCCGGCCGTAGGGATCGCGGCCAGAAGATGGCGGCTCGATCGCGGTCCGACTAACGTTCGATTTCGACGATCGCCCAGCCCGGGGCGTCGTTCCCGGCGGCGATTCGGCCGGTTCGGCGGACCGTCGAGTGGCGACGCCAAACGGCGAGGCATTCGTTCCATGCCATCGCTCCGTCGCCGCCCCAAACCAGACATAGCGCTCCCGGCGGCATTGCGGAAAGGCCGGCGTCCAGGCGCGACGACCAGAACGTCCGTGCGTCCTCGCGGCACTTCCGAAGCGGGAGCCATCGGTTGGCGATCAGCCCATGCACGATCTGGTCGTCGACGACATATTCGTCGAGACCGTTGGTCGGCGGATTGAGCGCGACGACGGGCCGGGTCCCGAATTCGACCCGGCGCCCGACATCGACGAGATCATCGGAATAAATCTCGATCGCCTCGGCGCGCTGCAAGTCGATCGCCGCATTCACGTCGGCGACGAGATCGAGCGCGACCTCGAGCGGTCGCCGCGCTCGTTCGAGATAGGGCCGCCAATCCTCGTCCGGCATCGCCAGGAGCTGATCTTCGTCATGAGTCATGAGGACACGGAAGCCGTCCTCGACCGAGGCGGTGAATCCCATGGCCCAAAGCAGCGCAAGATATTGCAACCCTGGCCGAGCGGCAGCTGGCGCGTCGGCGTAAAACAGGCGATCGAACATTTCGGCGACCGGCTCGGTGAGATAGTCGCAAGCGAAATGGAAAGTAGGGACATGCGGTAGCATGATCGGCGAAGCCGTGGTCGCGAGATGGCGTACAAACTCCGGATCGATCCGCCGGCGGCCGAACAGCGCCAGCGCGGCGATCGTCGTGCGCGGCGCCGGATCATTGATGATCAACTTCCCCGCCCCTGCGGCGCCGAACATCAGCGGCAACAAGCACGAGCCGGCGGTAAGGTCGATATACGTGACATCGCGCCAATCGTCCTCGGCGAGGAGATCGGCGATCACGGCGAATATGGCCGGAACGTGTTCGGCGATATTGCCGTTCATCGGCAACATGGCGCGCTTCAAGATGACGAAGTGGTCCATTGCCGCCGCGGCTGCGGCGCGATGCGGCGTTGTGACGGCGACGTACTTCATCGAGAACGAGTCCAGCTTGGTTCGGGCGCGAAGTCTGCCAGAAGCTCTTGGCGCGCGCATGGATCTAGAATGAAGCTACTGACGAGCCGTCGCAAGCCCGACGCCGGTTCGGCGTGCGGGCGCCGCCTGGCTCGCCGACCGGCGAGCTACGCGCGACGGGCCATCAGGATTTCGCGCGGGCGATGATCCGGCGCGCCCGGTTCACTTTCTCGACGCAGTTCGGGTATTTTCCGAATTGCTGTTGGGTCTTCGCCGCTGCGAGAAGGCTTGCCGCCCAGCTCATGTCGGCGACTCCGCCCACGCCGGTTGCTTTGGCCAGATCGAGCTCAGCGTATGCGGCATCAAGGCCCTTGGCGCATTGTGCCTCGAGACCGTCTTTCGATTGCGCCGCCGCGGCCAACGAGATCAGCACCAATGCGGCGGCGGATACGGCGTGGACAACCATCTCTAATCTCATGAAGTCCTCTCCAGTTGTGGTGATTCGCTCATCCGTCGACGATCACAGAATCCGTTTTCTGCCGGTAGGCCGTCGCCAATCGATGCAAGACCGGCGGGCGACGAACAAGCCGCGCAACTGCATGGTCGAATTCATGACATAGAACTAGATATGATTCTCGAGCGATGCGGCCGATCGTTCGAAGATCGCAAGAAAGTCGATCCTCGGCGGCGCAGATTCGGTGGTCGATTCCGACGCCGCGCGCGATGAGACTGGCGCGCGCAATATGAAAGCGGCTGGTGATGAGCGCCAACGGCGGCGCAATCCGCCGTTGCTCGAGTAACGAATGCGCGGCGACCAGATTCTCCACCGTGTTGCGCGAAGCCATTTCGGCGACGATCCTCGCGGATGGAATCCCCAGCCCGATGAGATACTCACGACCGACGATCGACTCGGCGCGTTCTCCTCCGAATGGGCGGCCGCCAAGCACGATGATAGGGCCTGCCCCGGAATACGCGGCGGCGCGCTCGAGGCGCCGCCGGAATTCGGGCGACGGGCGGTCGCTCGATACCCTCGCCCCCAGGACGAGCGCTCCTCCGGTGCCGCGCACGGCGATCGGCGCGATGACGGCGGTCCTTGCCACGCGGTAGACGACCAAGGCCAGCAGCCCGCCCAGGCTCAGCGCCAGCGCAAGGTTGACCATGGCGAACATCGCCAACCCGTCGCGGCCAAGCATCGCCCTGATGGAGTAAAATCGACGCTCCGACTCGGCCGGGACTCGATCTGGCGTATGTTCGGCAACCATGGATTTGTGACAAATTTGGTCGCACAGGACGGCAATGAATATAGCATCAATCTTGACATCAGCCGCACCAGGCGTAATCCGAATCGATTCGTACGACAGCGCGATTGTCGCGGTTTCTTTCGAGACTACATATTGATTTGCTTCAAGCCGCACGCAATAAAGGGGCGCACAGTATTTCCCCCTGCTCAACGGGGGGGCAACGGTAAGCGGATAGCGGGGTGGGAGACCGAATGCGCGACGCAAGGTTGCAGAAAGCCAACTCTGGCCCGACGACGGCGGACTCGACCAAGTCAATGGAGCGGGAAGTCGCCCGCCTGCTGATCGAAACGCTCAACCTAGAGCGCGCGCCGGAGGACATCGCCCCCGACGCACCCCTGTTCTATGACGGACTTGGCCTGGATTCGATCGACGCACTTGAGCTGGCGCTAGCCATCTCGCAGCGTTACGGCGTTACCATCAGCTCGGAAGACGAGATGAATCGCAGCATTTTCCAGTCGCTGCGAAGCCTTGCGGCGCATATCGAACGACACCGCGTTCAGTAGGTCCAGCCTCTCCGTTGCCGCGGCTCGCGCCAAATAACCTTAGCGGCTATGCTGCCAACGCCTCGCCGGCGCCCAATGCGTCCGGCTGCGCAGGATCATGGACGGTAAGCGTCTACTTCCGCTGATCGATCGAAAAGGACCCGGTGGTGTGATCTGCTGGCGCAACGGGCGGGCCATCGGGGTTTCGGAGCTCGTGGCCGACGTTGCCACCACCGCCGCCGTCCTGCCGAGCGGCCGACATATGCTCAACGTGTGCCATGATCGCTACGCGTTTCTGGTTGCATTTCTATGCGCAGCCGCGCAACAGCGCATCACGATCTTGACCAGCGACTGCTCGGCGCGACGCATCGCCGAACTGGCCGCCGAATTCCCTGGCTGCCTGGTCAGCGACCGAGAACAAGCGCTTGGCCGCATCCCAATGACCGTCTTGCCGCCGCTCGGCGTCGGCCGGGCGGTGCCGCGCGACGCCTTGCCGGATCGGATCCCAGCCGACCGCATCGTTGCGATCGCCTTTACCTCAGGCAGCACCGGCGCTCCCTCCGCGCACGCCAAGACGTGGGGAATGCTCTCCGCGGCGACGGCAGACGCCGCCCGGCGTTTCGGCTTCGATGGCGATAAGACGCAAGCCATCGTCGCGACGGTGCCGCCGCAGCATATGTATGGCTTCGAAACGACCATCCTATTGCCGCTTCTGGCGAACGTATCGATGTTGGCGGACCGGGTGTTTTATCCCGATGATCTCCGCCGCGCGCTGGGATGCGTGCCCGAGCCACGCGTGATCGTCACGACCCCGTTCCATCTTCACGCTCTGATGCGGATCCAGCTCGACCTGCCCCGGATACAGGGCATTATTTCGGCGACGGCGCCGATGCCCGAATCGCTGGCTCGCGAGGTAGAGAATCGTTTCGACGCTCCGATGCGGGAGATATTCGGCAGCACCGAGACGGGCTCGATCGCTAGCCGTCGCACGTTGGACGGCCCGGCATGGCGTCTGTATGACAGCGTTCGGATGGCGGGCGAGGGCGAGGACGCATCCGTACGTTTCGCCGCGCGCGAGGAGCCGATAGCACTGCCCGACCTCGTCGAAGCAATCGACGCTCGACATTTTCGGTTGCTCGGACGGCCGGCCGATATGATCAAGCTGGCCGGAAAGAGGACTTCGCTCGCCGCGTTGGAACGCGCGCTGCGCGAGATCGACGGCGTCGACGATGCGGTGTTCATCCAGTTGCCCCACGGATCGGGGACCGGTGCTGAACGATTGGTGGCGTACGTGGTGGCCCCAGGCCGCGACGCCGCGGCGGTTCTTCGCGAGCTTCGTCAGCGAATCGACGGCATATTCATGCCTCGAAGGCTGATAATGGTCGACGCGCTGCCGCGCGACGAACTCGGTAAGCTACAGCGCGCGAAAATCCATCGGATCGGCCGTCGCGCAAGCGAGACGGCGTCGACCCGGTGATCGCCGCCCAGTTCGAATTTGGGCCCGATTTGCCGTCGCTCGACGGGCACTTTCCTGGAAATCCGATCGTCCCGGGCGTGGTGCTTCTCGAGCGCGCGATAAGTGCGATCGCGTCAGGACTTGGCGGCGCCCAACCGGTCGAGGTCAAATGGGCGAAGTTTCGCGCCGCGGTGCGGCCACCGGCGACGATCACGCTGGCGGCGCACCTGGAGCCTCATGGCATCGTGAATTTCGAGCTGCGGCAGGGCGAGCGCGTGGTGCTCGATGGCGTGGTTCGAGTCGCCCTGCGCGGCCGCCCGGACGCACGACCATGAGCCGGTCGTGGCTCGATCAGCCGGAACGCGGAAGTCGGTTCGGATTGTGGCTCATGACCCGCATCGCGATCGCGTTCGGTTGGCGGATATCGCACCTGCTGCTCTACCCAATAACCGGATATTTTCTGCTTTTCGCACCGGCGGCGCGGCGCGCCTCCGGCCGGTTCTTGGAGCGCGCGCTCGGCCGCAAGGCGCGTCTCGGCGATGTCTTTCGCCATCTTTTCTGCTTCGCCTCGGTGATTCTCGACCGGGTGTACTTTCTCAGCGGCCGCGCCAGCGAATATCGGATCGAAATCGCCGGCGCTGATGCCTTCGAAGCGGCTGCGGCCAAAGGCGGGGTCATTCTCT
The DNA here is from genome assembly GCA_035457725.1 of Alphaproteobacteria bacterium. Taxonomy (GTDB): domain Bacteria; phylum Pseudomonadota; class Alphaproteobacteria; order CACIAM-22H2; family CACIAM-22H2; genus DATFES01. Next base: position 52,963 of record DATIBC010000027.1, read on the forward strand.
TGGGCAGCCATCTCGGCAGTTTCGAGGTCATGCGGCTGCTCGCCATGCGACGTGGCGTAAGAGTGCGCCCGCTAATGTATGAGGTGAACGCGGCGCAGATGCGCGTGGCGTTCGGACGCCTGAATCCGACCCTAGCCGCCGATATAATCTCGCTCGGCGAACCGGCGGCTATGCTGCAAGTCAGGGAATGCTTGGCTCGCGGAGAGTGCGTCGGCTTCCTCGGCGACCGGATCGCTCGCGGGGACAAGACGATTGCCGTCGACTTTCTCGGGGGCCCTGCAGCTCTCCCGGCAGGGCCGTTCCTCGTTGCGGCGGCCCTAAAGGCGCCGGTCGTCATGTTTTTCGCGCTGCATCGCGCCGCGCGTACCTACGAAGTGCGATTCGCGGCCCTAGAGCTCGACCATGGGCTGAGTGGGGAGGAGCGGGGCGATCGCGACCGCGGCGTCTCGGCGATGGCTCAACGTTACGCCGATTGTCTTGCATTCCACGCCCGGCTCGCGCCATACAACTGGTTCAATTTTTTCGATTTTTGGGAGCGCCCGGGCGATGCCACAGGGTGACTGGCTGCCCCACTGGCGCCGTATGTACGCGTTTGCCCTAGTGCTCGCGACGACGCCGACTTTGGGCCTCGCCGAAGAAATCGATCTCGAGCGTCTCATGGCGTCGATGGCCAAGCCCCGCCAAAGACACGCGACGTTCATCGAGGAACGACGCGTCGGCGCGTTGACCGAACCGCTACGGACCAGCGGTAAACTGGAATACCGCGCGCCGTCGTGGTTCGCTCGATATACCGAGGCGCCAGTCGAGGAACGACTGATCGTCGACGACGATTCGCTCGTCATCGAACGTCCCACGGAAGGCGTGCGCCGTTCGCTCGACTTGGCGAGCCAGCCGGAGCTACGGGCGATCGTCGAGGCGATCCGGGCGCCGCTCAGCGGCGATACGACGACGCTGCGCACCCAATTCGACGTCACGATATCCGGCGACGATCGATCGTGGCGGCTCGATTTGAGGCCGCGCGCCGCCGAAGCACGAGCTCTGATTCTTGGCATTGTCCTCGAAGGCGCCGGTGACGAGGTGCTCGCCATTGAGACCTTCGAGGCCAATGGCGACAGCGCGCACATGCGTATCACGCCAGTTCGGCCGTGATCGATCGCCACCTCGCCCGCTTGTTCATTGCGTTCTGCGGGCTCGCCGCGGTCGGCGTGGCGGTCTTCAGTCATGCCGTGATGCGCACCGATATGGGCGATTTTCTGCCGCCGAGCCGGACTCCGGCGGCGCGATTTCTCGCCGAGGAGCTGCAGACCGGTCCGGCTTCGAATCTCGCTCTCATGGCGATCGACGGGGCCGCGCCCGAGCACTTGGCACGCGCGAGCCATGCCTTGGTCGAGCGGCTGCGGTCCTCGCAGCATTTTTCCTTGGTGACGAACGGTCAGCACGGGCTTTCCGAGAGCGAGCTCAAGATACTGTTTGATTACCGATACGCGCTTTCGCCGCGGGTGACTCCCGAGGCGTTCGCACCCCCTGCCTTGCGCCGGGGATTGGAAGCTACGCTTGCCGGACTCGCATCGTCCGCCGCGCCGCTGCTCAAGCGCACTGCCTTCGCCGACCCTACCGGAGAGTTTCTCGAAGTGGTGCGGCAATGGGCGCCAGCGCGAGAGCCGCGGCAGGTGATGGGCGCGTGGTTCGCCGAGACGAGCGACCGCGCGCTGATTCTCGCCCGCAGCCGGGCGGCGGGGCTCGACCTCGAGTCGCAGGAAACGGCGCACGACGCCATCGTCTCCGCGTTCGAAGCGGTGCGCGGCGACTCGGGAATGCGGCTCGCATTGAGCGGCGCGCCGGTCTTCGCGGTCGAGATCAGCCGCGACATCCGGCGTGAGATGACGATCATCGGCGGCCTTGCGTTGGCCTTCGTCGGCGCCATTGTCCTTTTCTGGGTTCGATCACCGCGCCTTCTACTGGTCGTCAGCGTTCCGCTCGCCGCGGCGACGATCGTGGCGACGGCGGTGGTGCAATGGGCGTTCGGATTCGTCCACGGCATTACGTTGGGATTCGGGATGACGATGCTGGGCGTCGTCGCCGACTACCCGATCCATTTTCTCGGGCATCGATCGGCGGGAGAGGCGCCGATATCAGCGATACGCCGCGTGTGGCCGACGATCTTCCTGGGAGCGGCGACGACCGCGATCGGTTTCGGAGCGATGTTGGTATCGAGCTTTCCGGGACTTTCGCAGCTCGCCGTATTCGCCGTCGCTGGTTTGATCGTCGGCGCGGCGGTGACGCGATGGGCGCTGCCGTATTTCGTGCCGACCGAGGCGCCGGTTCCGCACCGTGGCGTAACGTCGATCCCGGCGGATCGGTTCGGCCGATGGCGGTGGGGCGCGCTCGCGTTGCCGTTTATCGCGGCGATTTACCTGGCCAGCGCTACCGGCGAGTTTTGGGAGCGCGACCTGGCGCGGCTGAGCCCAGTGCCGCGGGCGCGTCAGGAACAGGATCGCGAATTGCGCGCGCAGCTCGGCGCGCCGGACGTCCGTCATCTAATCGCGGTACGCGGAGCGACCGCGGATCGCGCCTTGCAAACGAGCGAGGCGCTCGTGCCTCGTTTGGAGAAGCTCGTCGCGGCGAAAACCATCTCCAGCTACGAGATGGCAGCCCGTTACCTACCGAGCGCCGCAACACAGATGGCGCGCCTCGCGGCGATTCTGCCGCCAGATACGCTCGAGGCTGGTCTTTCCGAAGCGCTCGCCGGACTGCCTTTTCGCGACGACGCGTTTGCCCCCTTTCTAGCCGACACGGTATCCGCGAAGCGGCGCGGCGTGCTGACCTACGATGCGGTCATGGGAACCGCGCTGGGCGCGCGTGTCGAACCGTTTCTCTTCACCGGTCAAGAAGGTTGGACAGCGGTCGTCGCCCTGGGCGGCATTCAAGATGCGAAATCGCTCGGTAAGGCGCTTTCCGATCTGGATGGCGAGAGCGGCGTTTATGTCGACGTCAAATCCGAGACCGAGGCGATCGTCCTGTCCTATCTCGGCGAGACCACGTTCGCGCTGTGGCTTGGCGCCGTGGCGTTGCTTATCGCGCTCTTCGCCGGGCTGCGCCGCATAAGTCTCGTCGTGCGGACGGTTCTACCGCTCGCCTCGACCATCGTCGTCACCGCGGCCATTCTGCACGCCATCGGAATTCGCTTGACCTTGTTCCATGTCGCCGCGTTGCTCCTCGTCGTTGGGCTCAGCATCGATTACGCGCTGTTCGCCAACCGCTCAACCGTGGACGCGTCGGAATGGTCGCGGACAATGCACACGCTCATCGTCTGCGCCGCCACGACCGCCACCGCGTTCGGCCTGCTCGCGTTCAGCAATGCTCCGATTCTTAATGGCATCGGCTACACGGTGGCGATCGGCGCGTTTTGTGCTATTGCGTTCTCGTGCCTTTTCGCCCGTCGGCCGGGAGCCGATCGATCGACATGACGCCGCTTGCGATACCCGCCTACACCGCGACAAGCGCGCTCGGACGCGGGTTGACGGCGATGCGCGCCGCGCTCGAGGCGGGCAGAAGCGGCCTTGCGCCGTGCAATTTCGAGGACGTCGAACGCGGCTATATCGGCCGGGTCGCCGGCCTCGAGGACGAGCGGCTGCCCGAGCGATTTGCCGGCTATGACTGCCGCAATAACCGACTGGCTTGGGCCGGTCTTTCACAAGACGACTTTGTTCCCGCCGTCATCGCGGCACGCGAGCGATATGGGCCAGGGCGCGTCGCGGTCGTGCTCGGCACCAGCACGTCCGGGATACTGTCGACCGAGCATGCCTACCGACGTCGTAACTCCGACGGCGGCGCGCTTCCGGCCGATTTCGATTTCGTCCGCACGCACGATCTGATGTCGGTCTCGCAATTCGTGCGCGAGTCGCTTGGGCTGCTCGGCCCCGCCATCACCATATCGACGGCGTGCTCGTCGAGCGCGCAATCGTTCGGGCGCGCCGCGCGGTTGATTGCCGCCGGGGTCGTCGACGCGGCCATCGTCGGCGGGGTCGATAGCCTATGCCAGACCACGCTTCGAGGTTTCGCCTCGCTCGAGCTCATATCGCCCGATCGCTGCCGGCCGTGCGACGCCGAACGCGACGGGATCTCGATCGGCGAGGCGGCTGGGTTCGCGATCCTCGAGAAGCCCCGCGCCCGATGGACCGGTCTGAGTCTCCTTGGATTTGGCGCCAGCGCCGATGCTCATCATATGTCAGCGCCGCACCCAGGCGGCGAGGGCGCGCGCCTGGCGATGGCTGCGGCTCTGGCCGACGCCGGGCTTCACCCCGGCCAAATCGACTATGTCAATCTCCACGGTACGGGTAGCCGCACCAACGATACTGCCGAGGACGCGGCGTTGGTCGCGGTCTTCGGCCCCGACAAACCATGCAGTTCGACGAAGGGCTGGACCGGACACGCGCTCGGCGCGGCGGGAATCCTCGAGATGGCGATAGCAGCGCAGGCGCTCGCCCATGGGTTTCTGCCCGGCTGTCTCGGCGTGACTCGCGTCGATCCGGCGCTGCGCTCGAGCGTGTTGACCGAGAACGTCCGTCGGCCGATTCGTGCCGTTCTCAGCAATTCGCTTGGCTTCGGGGGAAACAATTGCAGCCTGATCTTGGGAACGACGACGTGATGCATTGTTTCGTCAGCGGCGTTGGGGTGCTGGCGGCGGGAATCGAGGGATGGGCCGTCTCCGAGGCCATTCTCGCCGGCCGTGTCGCTTACGCCCCGCTGCCCTTGACGCCGCGGCCGCCCGACATTCTGCCGCCGGCCGAACGTCGCAGAGTGGGATTTTCGGCGCGGCTCGCGGTGCTCGTCTCGCTCGAAGCGGCACGGGCAGCCAACGAGCCGCCGGAAACGCTTGCCAGCGTTTTCGGGTCGTCGAACGGCGATCCGGCGGTGATTCACGCCATTTTGGAAGCCCTGGCCACGCCGGAAAAGCAGGTTTCGCCAACACAATTTCACAACTCGGTGCACAATGCGGCGGCCGGATATTGGGGGATCGGCACCGGATCGCGCGCCGACACCACGAGCATCGGTTGCCACGATTTCACGTTCGGCGCGACGATGCTTCAGGCCGCCGCCGAAGTGGCGAGCCAGCGGCGGGCGGTGCTGGCGTGTGTGTACGACGCGCCGATGCCCGAGCCGCTCGCTGCGTTGCGACCCACGCCCGCGCCGTTTGCCGCCGCGTTCGTATTGACGCCGGAACGACGCAAAGGCTCGGTGGCCCGCCTTGCCCTCGAATTCGCCGCCCGTCCCGCGCGGCGGACCGGCATCGAGAGCGAGCCGTGCCTTATCGAATTGATGCACGCGAACCCCGCGGCGCGCAGTCTTCCGTTGCTCGCGCTGCTGGCGCGCCGGCGCGCCGGCGTCGTCGAGACCGCGTGTCACGATGGCGCATGTCTGACCATCGAAGTCGAGCCATGTCTCCAAGTTTGAGCGTCGCCTCGCTGGTTCCGCAACAGGATCGCATGTGCCTGTTGGAATCGGTGGAAACATGGGACGCAAACCGCATCGTTTGTCGCGCCATCTCGCACCGCGCGCTCGACAATCCGCTGCGGCGCGCCGGCTGCTTGCCGGCGCTGTGCGGCGTCGAATACGGGCTGCAGGCGATGGCGGCGCACGGCACGCTCGCTGGTAGGCTTTCGCGGCGTGCCGGATTGCTCGCCAGTCTGCGCCAGACGCGGCTCCACGTCGAACGACTTGACGACATCTCCGACGCTCTGGTCGTCGAAGCGCGGCGGATAAGCGACGATTTGCGCTTGTTGGTCTATGAGTTCGCGGTTTCGGCTGGCGGCCGGCCGCTGCTCGATGGACGCGCCATCGTGATCGAACCGCCAGGGGCGGACTGATGAAGAAGCGGGCGCTCGTCACCGGCGGGAGCGGCGCCATCGGGGCGGCGATCTGCCGCCGGCTCGCTGAGGACGATGTCCATGTTCTAATTCATGCTCACCAGCACCCGCAGCAAGGCGAGCTCGTCGCGCAGTCGATCCGCGCTTCCGGGGGATCGGCCGATGTCGTGACGTTCGACGTAACCGATGCCACGGCGACCGCGGCTGCGATCGCGGCCTTTCTTTCTTCGGGCCCAATCCAGATTCTAATCCACGGCGCCGGCATCCATTTGGATGCGCCGATGGCCGGCATGGCGGTGGATAAATGGCGCCGCGTGATCGACGTATCGCTTAACGGCTTCTACAACGTCGCTCAGCCGCTTTTGTTGCCGATGATTGGCACGCGATGGGGCCGCATCGTCGCGCTCTCGTCGGTTGCCGCGATCATGGGCAACCGTGGTCAAACCAACTATGCCGCAGCCAAGGCCGGCATCATCGGCGCCGCGCGCGCGCTTTCGCTCGAATGCGCCAGCCGCGGCGTCACGGTCAACGTCGTGGCGCCCGGTATCATCGAAACGCCGGCGACCAGCGCGATTTTCGATCGCGCCAAGATCGACGCCTTGGTGCCGATGCGGCGCGCCGGACGGGTCGAGGAAGTCGCCGAGCTGGTCGCCTTTCTCGCCTCGGACCGCGCCAGCTACGTTACCGGACAGACGATCTCGATCAACGGCGGAATGGCCTGAGCCCGCCGCTATACGCTCGATTGCGCTATTATCGTTTGTTCGAGACGCTGGATCCAGCCGTTGTAGTTGGGATGGATGTTGGAGCCGTCATAGTTCAGGTTGACGCTGTCGACATAACGAATCGAGAATTGCGTCTGATCGTAACGGATCTCGGCCACGGCCCGGTGGCTTCGTAAGCTGATCGTGGCACGAATGACGCCCGGCGACTCGTCGATCATCTGCCAGCCGAGAGCGGCTCCGGCGCGCTTGATTTGGTGTCCGCGCTCCTCCAGCGCCACATTTGCGGCGGGATTGACGAACGACGCCGTCTGGACGTTGTAGATTGGCGCTTGCCGACATGACGCGATGACGAGGAAGGCGGCCAGGGGAATTCCTAGCCGCAGAAATCGTGAAGCCATCGTTTCCGCTCCTGTTGCTGGCTGCCTTTAGTTCGAGTGATTTTGCTACCAAAGGTAGGAAACGCGCAATCGCCTAATTTGCCATCACCGCGACGAAGCCGCGAGATAGCGCCGTAAACCGGCCGGATTCATTCCGCTCGACAGCAGCTTGCCCGCGACCATGATGACGATCCGTGTGATATCGACGACCGGCCGGAAATAGCTCCGCCGGTGAAGCACGCCGTCATAGAGCGCGTCGATCTGGATTGACGTGGTTTGGACGCCGAGGCGGCCCGCCTCGATCAGCATTTCGCTTTCGAATACGAAGCCGTCATGGCGCGTGCAGCTTGCGAGCAGGCGGCGCAATAGCGCGGCCGGATAGAGGCGAAAGCCCGATTGCGTGTCGTCGATCGGATAACCGGCCGCCCACGAAATCCAGAAATCGGCGATGCGATTGGCGATCGAGCGCGCGCGTGGCATCGCACCGCGCTGGCCGCGTCGCGACCCAATGACGATCTTGTCGGGGTCCGAGCGCCACGCCGCGGCAAGTCGAAGCACATCCTCGGGCCGATGCTGTCCGTCGCCGTCGAGCGTGACGACCGCCGCGGCGTCGCGCGCGAGAGCCAGCGCCATTCCCTGCCGCAAACTGGCGCCTTTGCCCCGGTTGGCAATGTTGTCGATGATCGTCACGTCGAGGCCGGCCAGCGCGGCGCGGGTGTCGTCGCTCGAACCATCGTCAATGACGATGACGTCGCCGGCCGCCGCCAACGCCCGTTCGACGACCGCGCGTATGGTCGGCGCTTCGTTGTATGCAGGTATGACCGCGGTAATCATTGCGGCGTCGCCGTCAAATAACGGGCGACCATTCCCGCCGCCGGTGGGCTCCGCGCTTTCGCCGAAGTTCGTCATTGGTTAGACTACACCCGATACGGTCCTCGCGGTGCGTCGTCGAGTCGCAGGCGAGTATAATCTGCCTATGCGGCAGTGCGTAGTATTCTACAACCAGCGGCGATGCTGGTCGCCGTCGGTGGCGAAATTTTGGGGATCAGGGCATGACACTCCGGCCCTCCGGCAAAGAGCGATCGGAAAAGGCGTCGCCCTGCGATGTCCTTGTGATCGGCGGCGGGCCGGCGGGCTCGACGGTCTCGGCGCTGTTGGCCGAGCGGGGGCGCCATGTCGTCGTCATCGAGAAGGATCGCCACCCACGGTTTCATATCGGCGAGTCGCTGCTGCCGCAGAACCTCGAACTGTTCGAGCGGCTGGGCATCCACGACGAAATCCGCCGTATCGGCATCTATAAACCCGGGGCCGAGTTCGTCGCCGTCGATCATGGCGAGCCGATCATCTTCCGCTTCGCCAATGCGCTCGGCTCGCGCTATACCCACTCCTATCAGGTTCGCCGCTCCGAGTTCGACGCAGCCCTCCTTGCCAACGCTCGCCGCCGCGGCGCCGAGGTGCACGAAGCAACCCGCGTGATCGACGCGCACTTTCCGCCTGGCCGGGCAATCGACGTGCGCACGGTCGACGAATCGGGAGTGCAACGGAATTGGACGCCGCGCTTCGTCGTCGACGCCTCCGGACGCGACGCATTCCTCGCTGGACGGTTCCGCATGTCGGCTCCCAACAAGCGCAACAATACGGCGGCGATTTACGCGCATTTCCACGGCGTGGCGCGGCACGCGGGCGAGGATGAAGGGCTGATCACCATTCATCTCTTCGACGAAGGCTGGATCTGGATGATTCCGCTGCCCGAGGAGGTTATGAGCGTCGGCGTCGTTGCGCAAAGCAGCTTTTTCAAACGCCGGAGCGGCGATGTCTCGATGTTCTTTCGGACAGCTTTGGAAGCCGTGCCGAGCGTCGCCCAGCGCATGGGGGGCGCCGAATTGGCCTCCAAGGTGACGTCGACGGGCAATTATTCGTATGCCGCGCGACGGTTGGGCGGCGACCGGCATCTCCTGGTCGGCGACGCCTACGCCTTCGTCGATCCGATCTTCTCCAGCGGCGTCATGCTGGCGATGAGCGGCGGCAGCCTCGCCGCCGACGCGATCAACGTGTGGCTGGATGATCCGGCGCGCGCGCGGCCGCTTTTCAAGACCTACGCGCGTAAGACTCGGCGCGGGCTCGACGAGCTGTCGTGGCTGATCTATCGCATCAACGACCCGGTGTTTCGCGACATGCTATTGGCGCCGAGCAACCGATTTCGCATGCGCGAAGGTTTGATCGCCATACTCGCTGGGAACGTGCATGGCGACGCCTCGCTCAGGGTGCCGATGGCGGCGTTTCGTACCGCCTACTATTTCCTCAAGACGCTGCAGCCTTTGGGGATTCGGCTGACGCGCGAGGGGCTGCGTCGGCTGCCGGCCGATTCGATGCGGCAAAGCCGTCACGTCTCCTGACGCCGGCGCAGGCGCGCCTCGCGGCGGATCATGTAGAGGCCGCTGCCGACGAGCATAATGATGCCGACGCTCGCGTGAAGATTCGGCACGTCGCCCCACACGCCGTACCCCAGGATGAGCGACCACAGGATCGCGGTATAGCGAAACGGCGCGACGACCGACGCTTCGCCCGATCGCATCGCGACGATGATGAAGTGGTAGCCGCCAATGAGGAATACTGCGGCGCCGACGAGCAATGCCAGGTCGATCGTCGAAACCGGCTGCCAGCCGGTCCCGAGCAGAGCGACCCCTGCCATCACCGTAACGACGACCGCAGTCGCCAGCGTGACGACGATGCTGGGGACTTCGCCGGCGATGAAGCGCGTCATGAGATCGCGCGTGGCATGCAGGAGCGTCGCCATAAGCGCTACCACGGAGAACCAGTTGAAGCCCTGTCCGGTTGGCTGGATGACGAATAGAACACCGACGAATCCCGCCAGGATCGCCGTCCAGCGGCGCCATGCCACGCGCTCGCCGAGAAAAATCACGGCGAGCGCGGTGACGGTCAGCGGCGCCGACATGTTGATCGCCGTGATGTCAGGAAGCGGCAGGTGGAAGAGCGCCCACAGATACCCGAACGTGCTGAGCGCGTCGATCGCCGCGCGGCAATAGACCAAGCGGCCGGCGTGCCCGGCGACGGTGCGCAGGCTGGCGGGTTGCCATATGAGAATTCCGGCGAACACCAAAACCGCGGCGCAAAGACCCCTGATGAACACCACTTGAATCGTTGCCATGTGCTCGCCGACCAGCTTGATCAGCGCGTCGTTGACGATGAACGACGCCATGCTCAACGTCATCGCAACGATCCCCTTGCGCGAATCCATGTCAGCGACGCCGGGAGTGATCGGAAGACATCATGTGGAGGATATTGGAGAAGTGACGTGGCTGGCGGGTTGGCGCCGGCTTGCGATGCGCGCCGGCACCACCTACGCTCGGGCGCCATAATGCCGACACTTCCCCCAAGCGCGCCCCACCTTACCCAGAACTGGATCGTCCGCAAGCCTGCCACGACCGGTAAGGCCGCGATCGTAACCTCGCAAGTCCGGGAGGCGGCGGACGTCGGTTTGGCGATTGTCGAGGATGGCGGCGACGCCGTTGACGCCGCCGTCGCCACGGGCTTCGCGCTCGCGGCGCTGGAGCCATGGAATAGCGGCCTTGGCGGAATCGGCCACATGCTGATCTGGCGGGCCAGGGAAGCCCGCGCCGAGTGGATCGATTTCGGACCGGTTTCGCCGCAGAATCTCGATCCAGCCGCGTTTCCGCTCGTCGGCGGTGCTGGTGGCGACCTGTTTGCATGGCCGGCCGTAATCGGCGACCGCAACGTGCACGGAGCATTATCGGTGGCCGTTCCGGGCCACGTCGCCGGCCTCGGCCTGGCGCACCAGCGGTTTGGTCGCTTGGCGTGGAAGGATGTCTTGGCTCCAGCCGTCGCGATTGCGCGGGCGGGAATGCCGATCGACTGGTACACGACCCTGCGCATCGCGCTATTCGCCCGCGAGCTGGCTTTTTACGACGACACGGCGAAGGTCTGGCTTCCTGGCGGCCTTCCGCCTGTCGCCGTCGCGGAGGGGAGCGCGAACCGGTTGGTGCTCGGCCGTCTTGCCGACACCCTGGAGCGGCTCGGCGCGTCGGGCGCGGACGATTTCTATCGAGGCGACGTGGCGCGCGAGCTTATTCGCGACGTGCGGCGCGCAGGAGGTGTATTGAGCCCGGAAGACCTGAAACGCTACCGCGCACGGCACGGCGCGCCACGGACCTACGGCTATCGCGACGCGGTCCTGCATCTTCCAGGTCGGCTGACCGCCGCTCCGACATTGGCGACGGCGCTCAAAGGTCTTGCCGCTCGCACGCTCGACCTCGGCGCACCTGGGCCTGCGACATATCTCGCCTACGCCGACGTATTGAGCGCGGCTTACGCCGAGAGGTTCGAAAAGATCGGCGATATCAGCCATACGCGCGATCCTGCGTGCACGACCCATCTCAATGTCGTGGATCGCGAGGGCAACATGGTGGCGCTCACGCAGACGCTGCTCTCGGTCTTCGGTTCGAAACTGGTCTCGCCTTCGACCGGCATCCTGATGAACAACGGCATCATGTGGTTCGATCCACGTTCGGGTCGGCCGAACTCGATCGGGCCGGCGAAGCGACCGCTCACCAACATGTGCCCAGTAATCGCCACGCGCGATAATCGCGGCTGGCTCGCGATCGGTGCCTCGGGCGGCCGCAAGATCCTCCCGGCCGTGGCGCAAATTCTCTCGTTCCTGACCGATTACCGGATGGATCTCGAGACGGCGTTCCACCAGCCCCGTGTCGACGCCAGCGGCGAGCCTCAAGCCAGCGTCGATTCGCGCCTGCCCGAGGCGGTTTTCGACGCTATCGCCGCGCGAATGCCGGTGCGGCGGGTCGAGCTGGTCGTGCTGCCGACCAATTACGCCTGCCCCTCCGCCATACTCGTCGATGGCGCCACGGGATCGCGAACCGGAATGACCGACGTCATGTCCCCGTGGTCGGGGGCGGTGATCGAGCGGCCGCGATGAGCGATCGCCCGCTCCTCGCGATCGAAGACTTACGGGTCGACATCCAGACGCCCGCCGGCGCGCTTCACGCCGTCCGCGGCGTCGACCTGTCGGTCGGGCATGGCGAAACGCTATGCCTCGTCGGCGAATCCGGCTGCGGCAAATCGCTTACTGCGCTGGCGTTAATGGATCTCCTCCCCTCCAAGGCGCGGCGAACGGCGCGGCGCATTCAGTTCGCCGGCGCCGACCTGCTGGCGGTGCGGGCGCGGCGAATGGAAGACCTTCGCGGCAACCGGCTGGCGATGATCTTCCAGGAGCCTATGACCTCGCTCAATCCGTCTTATACGGTGGGCAATCAGCTCGAGGAGGCGCTGCTACGCCACCGCAAGGCGAGCCGGGGGACGGCGCGCGCGCGGGCGATTGAGCTCTTGGAGAAGGTCGGCATCACCGGCGCCGAAACGCGGCTGCGGCAATACCCGCACCAGCTCTCGGGCGGACTGCGACAGCGCGCCATGATCGCCATGGCGTTGATGTGCGGGCCCGACCTGATCATCGCCGACGAGCCGACGACGGCGCTCGATGTCACGATTCAGGCGCAGATCCTGCATCTGCTCGCGGAGCTCCGGCGCGAGTTGAAGATGGGAATGATCCTCATCACCCATGATCTCGGGGTTGTCGCGCGCGTTGCCGACCGCGTCGCGGTGATGTACGCCGGGCAGATCGTCGAGCAGGGCCCGGTAGGCGCGGTATTCGGTCGGCCATTGCATCCTTATACGCAAGGGCTGATGCGCTGCATCCCGATTCCCGGACGCACGCGGCGCGGCGAGAAACTGGGCGTCATTCCGGGGATGGTCCCAACGCCGATCGGCGATATTGCCGGCTGCCAGTTTCGCAATCGCTGCCCCTATTCACATGACGAATGCGTCCGGGGCGAGATCGCCGCGCGGGACGTCGCCGATCAACATTCCTATCGTTGTTTGTTGGCGCCCGAGATCGCGGCGCGCAACGGGGCGAGCGCGAGCGGGACGGCCGCATGAGCACGCCCTTGCTTGAACTCGATGATGTGTCGCGACGCTTCGTGGTGAGCGCCGGACTGCTTCGCGGCAAGCGCGTCTTGACCGCCGTCAATGGCGTGTCGCTGGCGCTGCGAAAAGGCGAGGTGCTCGGGCTGGTCGGCGAATCCGGTTGCGGTAAATCGACTGTGGCCAGAATGCTGCTCGGGCTGCTGCCGCCGAGCGCTGGGGCGATTCGCATCGAAGGTAAGCCAATCGCAAGCTTCGAGCGGCGCGCGCTGGCGCGGCGCATCCAACCTATCTTTCAGGATCCCTACGCTTCGCTCAACCCGCGCAAGCCGGTGAGCGCGATCGTCGCCTTGCCCCTGGTGGTGCACGGCATCGGCACCGCAGCCGAGCGGCGGCGAAAGACCGACGAGATGATGGAGCTCGTCGGCCTGCCGTTGCGCCTTCTCGACAATTACCCCAATCAGCTCTCGGGCGGACAGCGCCAACGCGTCGCGATCGCGCGCGCGCTTATCATGCGCCCGGAAGTCGTCATCTGCGACGAACCGACTTCCGCGCTCGACGTTTCGGTGCAATCTCAAATCTTGAACCTGCTGCAGGATCTCCAAGTTCAACTCGGGCTGACCTATCTTTTCATCAGCCACAACCTCGCGGTCGTCGAGCACATCGCGTCGCGCGTGGCGGTAATGTATCTCGGACGGATCGTCGAGGAGACGGATACCGACCGCTTGTTCCGCGCGCCGCGTCATCCCTACACGCGGGCGTTGCTCGACTCGGTGTTGACGCCGGAGCCCGGGAAGGGCGTGCCCGACACCGGGCTGGGCACCGCGTATCCCAACCCGATCGACCCGCCCCCGGGTTGCACGTTCCATCCCCGCTGCCCGAGAGCGCTCGAGCGGTGCCGTCAGCAAGCGCCCGTCCCGCTGGTCGAATCCGAATCCCGGATCGAGTGCCATCTGTATCCGCCTCCGGCCGCGACCGCCGCTTGACCGTCGCCGACGCTTCGTATGGACTTGGGCGAAGCGTCATCTCTATTATCAGTCCATAACTCCGATAATCATTCGCCGAGGGAGGCCAAGATGTTGAAGCGGGCGATTTCGTCGATTGCGCTGGGGTTGGCGGTCGCCTTCGCCGCCGCGCCGGCCGAGGCCGGCAAGCGCGAGGGGGTGCTGAAATTCGCCTACAACCAGGTCCCCGAAAACATCGATTCCTACTTCAACAACGTGCGCATCGGCGTAATCCTCTCGCATCACATCTGGGACCAACTCATCTACCGCGATCCCGACAGCAACGACTACAAGCCGTCGCTCGCCACGGGATGGAGATGGATCGACGACAAGACGCTGGAATTCGACCTGCGGCGCGGCGTCAAGTTCCACAACGGCGAGCCGTTCGACGCCGATGACGTGGTCTATACGTTGAATTTCGTCTCCAAGCCCGAGAACAAGGTGGTGACGCAGAACAACGTCAACTGGATCGCCTCGGCGGAGAAGGTCGATGCGTACAAGGTGCGGATCAACCTTAAGCAGCCATTTCCTGCGGCGCTCGAATACCTCGCCGGCCCGGTCGTCATCTACCCGAACGAGTATTACGCAAAGGTCGGGCCTAAGGGCATGAACGAGAAGCCGGTCGGCTCGGGACCCTACATGGTGACCGAGCATCAGCCCGGCCGGCTGGTGCGCCTCGAGCGTAACAAGGAGTATTTCAAGGACAGCCCGCGGCCGCAGCCAACGATCGATAAGATCGAGTTGCGTCTTATCCCGGATGTGAACACCCAAATGGCCGAGCTGATCGCCGGCGGACTCGATTTCATCATGCATATCTCGCCCGACCAGGCGCAGCAGCTCAAAGCCGTGCCGCATCTGAATGTCATCGCGGGCGAGACGATGCGGATCGTCTTCCTGCACATGAACTCGCTCGACAAGGCGCCGGTCGCGGCGTTCAAGGACAAACGGGTGCGCCAGGCGATCGCGCATGCGATCGACCGTCAGGCGATGCTGAAGGCGGTGGTCGGCGAAGGTGCCCGTGTACTGCACACCAACTGCTTCCCAAGCCAGTTCGGCTGCACCGACGAAGGAGCGACGCGATACGACTACAATCCCGCGAAGGCCAAGCAACTTCTCGCAGAGGCCGGATTTCCCAACGGCTTTGAGTTCGATTTTTACGCCTATCGCGAGCGTCATCAGACCGAGGCGATGATCGGATACCTTCGCGCCGTCGGCATCAAGGCCAATCTCCGCTATATGCAATACGCAGCCATGCGCGATGCAATCCGCAAGGGCGACGTCCCGTTGGCGCATCAGACCTGGGGTTCCTTCTCGGTCAACGACGTATCGGCGTCGACCCCGGTCTATTGGAAGTTCCTCGACGACGACGTGACGCGCGACCCGCAGGTGCGCGACTGGCTCGAGACCGGCGACACCTCGGTCGATCCGAAGGCGCGTAAGGAGGCTTACGCCAAGGCGCTCAAGAAGATCGCCGACGAGGCGTACTCCGTGCCGCTGTATTCGCTTCCGGTCAGCTACGCGACGAGCAAGGAGCTCGATTTCAAACCTTATCCCGACGAGATCCCGCGGTTCTGGGAAGCGAAGTGGAAATAGCGTCGTAATCGACGGTCGCCGATTAATGTGCGGTTCGCCTCGGCGGAACCGCCGCGTGCGCCGCTCGCCCGTCGACAGGCTCGAGGCGAGGGGCTGGGAACAAGCCCTCGTGGCGCGGGCCTGTCGAACCATGAGGGCGGTGGCGTGATCACATCTAAAAGGGCCACGCGCTAGCATGTTGGGATACGCGGCCAAGCGGGGAGCGATGGCGATACTGGTGGCGCTCACCGTGTCGGTCATCTGCTTCCTGTTGGTGAACCTGTCGACCGACATCGCCACGGCGGTGGCGGGCGAGGGGGCGCGGGCCGAGGACATCGAATTCATCCGCAAGCAGTACGGCTTCGATCGACCGCTGATCGTGCAGTACCTCGATTGGCTATCGCGCGCTGTCACCGGAGACTTCGGCGACTCGCTTTACTTCCGCAGTCCGGCCGCCGACGTCGTATGGAGCCGCCTGCCGACGACGTTGATCCTAGGTGCCCTGGCGTTGAGCTTTGCATTGGTTTTGTCGATCCCGCTTGGCGTCGTCGCGGCGCTCAAGCCGAATTCATGGCTAGACCGTCTGACGCTGACGATCGCGGTCGTCGGCCAGGCGATGCCTTCGTTCTGGTTCGCACTGCTGTTGATCATGCTTTTCGGATTGACGTTACGCTGGCTGCCGATCTCGGGCAGCGAGACCTGGGCCCACTTCGTCATGCCGGCGGTGGCGCTCGGGTACTACGCTACGCCTGGCATCATGCGCCTCACGCGCGCCGGAATGCTCGAGGTGCTTGCCTCCGACTACATCCGGACGGCGCGCGCCAAGGGCTTGCGCGCGCCTTCGGTGCTGTTCAAGCACGCACTGCGCAACGCCGTCATACCGGTGGTGGCACTCGCCGCGGTGCAGCTCGGTTTCATGCTCGGCGGATCGGTCGTGATCGAAACGATTTTCGCCTTGCACGGTCTCGGGTATCTGGCATGGGAGAGCATTCTTCATAACGATTTTCCGGTGGTGCAGGCGATCGTGCTGCTGATCTCGCTCGTCTACATCTTGCTCACGTTCATCGCCGACATGATGAACGCGTGGCTCGACCCGCGGATCCGCATCGGTTGAGACGACGATGGCAAGCGACATCCTCAGCCCGGCATTGGCGCACGGCGGCGGTCTCGGCGACGGCACCGCGACCTCGCTCGGCGGCGTCTTGGCTCCATCGCCCGGCACGATGCTGCGCCGCCGGATTTTCGGACACGCCGGGTTGATGATCGGCGCAACGGCGCTCGGCGCGATAATCGCGATGGCGGTTCTCGCGCCCTGGTTGGCGCCCCACGATCCATACGATCAAGACCTGGCACGACGCCTGATACCGCCGATTTGGCACGACAAAGGCGTTTGGGCGCACCCATTCGGTACCGACATGCTTGGCCGAGATTACCTGTCGCGGCTGATCTATGGCTCGCAGATCTCGCTGCTGATCGGTTTCGCCGTCATGGCGATATCGGGGCTGATCGGCACGACGCTTGGCGTCTTGGCCGGCTATTTCGGCGGCCGGATCGATCTCGCCATCAGCTACCTAATCACCACGCGGCTGTCGCTGCCGGTGGTATTGGTGGCGCTGGCGGTCGTCGCCCTCATCGGCGGCTCGCTGTGGGTGGTGGTCGCCGTTCTCGGCCTACTCAAATGGGACCGCTTCGCGGTCGTGATGCGCAGCGCGACACTGCAGGTGCGCGGGCTCGACTATGTCGTGGCCGCGGAAGCGATGGGTTGCTCGACGGCGCGCATCGTTCTTGCCGAGATTCTTCCCAATGTCACCGGCAGCCTGGTCGTTGTGGCGACGCTGGAGATGGCGAGCGCCATCCTGCTCGAGGCGGCGCTGTCGTTTCTTGGTCTTGGCGTGCAGCCGCCCCTGCCGTCATGGGGATTGATGGTCTCCGAGGCCAAGGCGTACATGTTCTTCAGCGCCTGGCTGATCAACATCCCCGGCTTCGCGCTGCTGGCGTTGGTGCTGGCGATCAACCTCGTCGGCGACGGCATTCGCGACGTCAGCGCGTCCGAGCAGCGCATCTGAGCGCGATGAAAGTGAGGGGCGAATGAGCCGCGAGCGAGCCGTCGCCAACGCCGAACGGTATTTCGATGACGGCGCGTTCGTCGAAGAGCTGGCCCGCCGCGTCGCCATACCGACCGAGAGCCAGAACCCGGAACGCCGCGAGGCGCTCACTACTTACCTGTCCGACGAGATGCAGCCGAGCCTCGAAAAGCTGGGTTTTCGCTGCCGCATCCTCGCCAATCCCATCGCGGCAGGAGGCCCGTTTCTGCTCGCCGAGCGCATCGAGGACCCGAGCCTGGCGACCGTATTTTCGTACGGCCATGGCGACGTCATTCGCGGCCAGGAAGGGCAGTGGCGGAGCGGTCTCGAGCCGTGGAAATTGACGCGCGTCGGCGATCGCCTTTACGGACGCGGCACGGCCGACAACAAAGGCCAGCATACGATCAATCTTGCGGCGGTCGCCGCGGCGTTGGAGGCCCGCGGACGCCTCGGCTTCAACCTGAAGGTCCTGATCGAGACCGGCGAGGAGATCGGCTCGCCAGGCTTGCGCGAGATCTGCCAACAGAATCGCGATCGGTTCCAGGCCGACGTGCTGATCGCCTCGGATGGGCCGCGCCTTCAGCCGAGCCGACCGACCGTCTTTCTCGGCTCGCGCGGCGCGCTCAACATGGACTTTACGGTCGATCTGCGCGAGGGCGGTCACCACTCCGGAAACTGGGGCGGGTTGCTGGCCAACCCGGGCATAATCCTCGCCCATGCGCTGGCGTCCGTCACCGGCCCGAGAGGCGAAATCCGCATCGCCGAGTGGCGGCCGAAGAGTCTGACCAACTCGGTTCGCATGGCCCTTGCCGACTGCGCGGTCGACGGCGGCGCCGACGGTCCCGAGATCAATGCCGACTGGGGCGAACCCGGACTGACCCCGGCCGAGCGGGTCTTCGGATGGTGCAGTTTCGAGGTGCTGGCGTTCCGCACCGGCAATCCTGACCGCCCGGTGAACGCAATTCCGCCGCGGGCGAGCGCCCATTGCCAACTGCGCTATGTCGTCGGTGTCGATCCGAGCGACATCGTGCCGGCGCTACGGCGGCACCTAACGCGTGCCGGCTTTCCGATGGTCAAGGTCGAACCGGCGCGCGAGGGGTTTTTTGCCGCAACCCGCCTCGATCCCGACCACCCATGGGTTCAATGGGCGGTCGGGTCGATCGCCCGGACCGCCGGCGTCCGGCCAGCCATCCTGCCGAATCTCGGCGGCTCGCTTCCCAACGACATATTCGCCGACGTTCTCGGTTTGCCGACCATCTGGGTTCCTCATTCCTACGCCGCCTGCTCGCAGCATGCTCCTAACGAGCACATGCTGGCGCCGATCGTGCGCGAGGCGTTGCGGCTGATGGCCGGATTGTTCTGGGATCTGGGCGAGAGCAGGGATCTCCCGCGGCGGACGGCATGACCGGAGGCTGATTGCCGTAGAATTCGTCTCACCTCTGGCACGGTTGTTGCTATTAATGCGTTGGTCGCGACGGGCATCGGGAGGGGACGATCGTTCCGAAAAACGCGGCGATGGCGGCATTCGACGAGATGACCGGCGGCGATGGGTCGGTGCGGCCAGCCTATGCCAAACTCAAGGCGTGGCTCGACGCGATCCCCGCCGAGGACGTCGCGCGCAAGCGCCGCGAGGCCGACATCCTGTTTCGCCGTCTCGGCATCACCTTCGCCGTCTATGGCGAGGGCGGCGATACCGAGCGTCTTATTCCCTTCGACCTCGTTCCGCGCGTCCTCGATGCGCGCGAATGGACGCAGCTTGCCAAAGGGCTGATTCAGCGCGTCAAGGCGATCAATGCGTTTCTGCGCGATGTTTACCACGAGGGCGAAATTCTGAAGGCCGGCCGGATCCCGGATGACCTGGTGCGCAACAACGCGCAGTACCGCCCCGAGATGAAGGGCGTCGCGGTGGCGCAAGGCGCCTACACGACGATCGCCGGCATCGACATCGTGCGCGTCGACGCCGACACATTCTATGTCCTCGAGGACAATGTGCGGACACCTTCGGGCGTGTCGTACATGATCGAGAACCGCGAGGCGATGATGCGCCTGTTTCCGGACCTCGTTGCCATGCATTCGGTAGCGCCGGTGGGTCACTATCCCGACGAACTTTTGCGCACCTTGCGCTCGGTGGCCCCCTTCGGCGCGGGCGATGATCCTACGGTCGTCGTCCTGACGCCAGGTGCATACAACAGCGCATATTTCGAGCACGTGTTTCTCGCCGAGCAGATGGGAGTCGAGCTAGTCGAGGGGCAGGACCTGTTCGTCAAGGACGATATTGTCTACATGCGCATGGCCGGCGGCCCGCGCCGCGTCGACGTCATTTACCGGCGGATCGACGACGCCTTCCTCGATCCGGCGGCGTTCAGGCCCGATTCGGCGCTCGGCGTGCGAGGCCTGTTCGCGGCCTATCGCGCGGGAAATGTCACGCTCGCCAATGCCGTCGGCGCCGGCGTGGCCGACGACAAGGCGGTATACCCGTTCGTGCCCGAGATGGTGCGGTTCTACTTGGGCGAGGCGCCGATTCTGAAGAACGTGCCGACCTGGTCGTGCCGCGAGCCTGAGGACCTCGCTTATGTCTGCGGTCATCTCGACGAACTGGTGGTCAAGGAGGTTCATGGCTCGGGCGGCTACGGAATGTTGGTCGGGCCGAGATCGACCACGGCCGAGATCGAGACCTATCGCAGGCGCATCGAAGCCGATCCAGCCAATTTCATCGCCCAGCCGACGCTAGCGCTGTCGACCTGCCCGACGCTGGTCGCCGAGGGTCTGGCGCCGCGTCATGTCGACCTTCGGCCGTTCATTCTTGTCGGGCGCGAAATCAAGCTGGTGCCGGGAGGTCTTACGCGCGTGGCGCTGCGCGCCGGCTCGCTGGTTGTCAATTCAAGCCAGGGCGGCGGGACCAAGGACACCTGGATATTGAGCGAGTGAAGCGATGCTGAGCCGGGCGGCGGACAATCTTTACTGGATGTCGCGCTACATGGAGCGGGCCGAGAACATGGCGCGCTTCCTCGACGTCGGCTACCGCATGTCGCTGTTGCCGGCCGGCGGCGATCCGCAGCGCACGCAGTGGGAACCGGCGCTGATCATCGCCGGATGCGATGAAGCGTTCGCGGCACGCGGGCTCGAGATCAACGCGCGCAACGTGGTCGAGTTTCTTGCGCTGGAGCTGGCGAATCCGTCGTCGATCGCCGCATGTCTCCACCAGGCGCGCGAGAACGCGCGGGCGATGCGCACGCAAGTCACCACCGAGATGTGGGAATCGCTGAATTCGACCTGGCTTGAAATTCGTGACCTTGATTACCGGCGACTCGAGGAAATGGGCCTTCGCGCGTTCTTCGACTGGGTCAAGGAACGCAGCCACCTGTTCCGCGGCGTGGCCTACGGCACCATGCAGCGCGACACGGCGTTCAAGTTCGTCCGCCTCGGCACCTTCATCGAACGTTCGGACGCCACGGCGCGCCTGCTCGACGTCAAGTACCACATCCTTCTGCCGACGCCACAGGACGTCGGCGGCGCCATCGACTATTACCAATGGTCGGCGCTGCTGCGCTCGGTGTCGGCGTTCCAGATCTACCGGCGGATCTACCGCGACGTCATCACGCCGGCGCGCATCGCCGAGTTGCTGATCCTGCGGCCGGACATGCCACGCTCCTTGATCGCCTGCTTGTACGAGGTGACCGAAATCCTGGTCGGGTTGCGCGAGGAGTTTCAGCGCGATTACAAGTGCACGCGGATTGCGCTCGAAACGCAGTCGCGGCTGCGCTACGGAAGAATCGAGGACATTATCGCCCAGGGACTGCACGAATACCTTACCGAGTTCGTCGACCGCATGGCCGCGCTGAGCCAGGCGATTTCCCGCGACTTCATGCTGCCGGCCGAGGCGACCACTTGACCGGGTCGGCGGCGCTGAGGCAAAGCCTATTGCGCTTACTCCGCGCTCGCCACCCAGAGCTTCCAAATCTCCACGGATATCCGCACGATGACCTATGGCATTGCGATGTTGATCGACGAGGGCCTCGTGGTGACAGTCGATTCCAGGACCCATGCCGGCGTCGACCACGTGTCGACTTTTCGCAAGGTGACCTTCTTCGAAAATCCCGGCGAGCGCGCCATTTTCCTCATGAACTCCGGTAATCTATCGGTGTCCCAGTCAGTCGTGAACCTGCTAAGCGATGGGTTCCCCGAACCTGATCGGCCGCAGCGCATGACGGCGGCGCCGACAATGCTGGATGCGGCGAAGATGGTCGGCGCCGCGATTCGCGAGGTCTACCGCGTCGACGCCACCGATTTGCGCGCCCAGGGGATCGATCACTCGGTCTTGATGATTCTCGGCGGCCAGATCAAGGGCGACCGCATGCGCCTGTTTCAGATCTATTCCGCCGGCAATTTCATCGAGGCGTCGCCCGACACGCCGTATTTCCTGATCGGCGAGATGAAATACGGCAAGCCGATCATCGATCGCGTCATCCGCAACTCGACGCCGTTGAATGACGCGCTCAAATGCACGCTGATCTCGATGGACTCGACGATGCGGTCCAATGTTTCGGTCGGCCTTCCGCTCGATGTCGCGGCGATCCGGCGCGACACGTTCCGCTTCGCGGTGCGCCGTCGAATCGAGGACGGCGACGGCTACTTCGACGACCTGCGCCGCCGCTGGGGGGAGGGGTTGCGCTCGGTGTTCGAGTCGATGCCGGGCCCGACTTGGTGCGCATGAGCCGCACGGCACGGGGTCCGCGGACAAGCGAGGTCGGTCGATGAGTCCCGCCTATCCGCGCGACATGCGGGGGTATGGGGAGACGCCGCCGTACGCCGCTTGGCCCAACGGCGCGCGCATCGCCGTGCAGTTCGTCATCAACTACGAGGAAGGCGGCGAGAACTGCATCCTTCATGGCGACGCGGCGTCGGAGGCGTTTTTGTCGGAGATCGTCGGCGCCACACCGCTCGTGGGCAGGCGGCATCTCAGCATGGAGTCGATTTACGAATTCGGCAGTCGCGCCGGCTTCTGGCGGCTCTATCGCATGTTCAATGAGCGGTCGATGCCGGTGACCGTTTTCGCCGTCGCGATGGCGATCGAGCGCAGTCCCGATGCGGTGCGGGCCATGCTTGACGCCGGCTGGGAGATCGCCAGCCACGGCCTTCGCTGGATCGACTACCAGCTCGTCGACGAGAAGACCGAACGCGCGCATATCCGCCAGGCGGTCGAGATTCAGAAGCGACTGACCGGCGCGCCGCCGCTTGGCTGGTACACCGGCCGAAGCAGTCCGAATACGCGACGCTTGGTCGTCGAGGAGGTCGCGGGCCTGATTTACGACGCCGACTCCTACGCCGACGAGCTGCCATACTGGGTCGAAGTCGGCGGCCGGCCGCATCTGATCGTCCCCTATACGCTGGACGTCAACGACATGCGATTCGCGACCGCGCAGGGCTTCAACAGCGGCGACCAGTTCTGGACCTACCTCAAAGACAGCTTCGATACACTCTACGCCGAGGGCGAGATACGGCCCAAGATGATGTCGGTTGGATTGCATTGCCGGTTGGCCGGCCGGCCCGGCAGGGCGGCGGCGCTGGCGCGGTTTCTCGACTACGTGCGGAGTTTCAGCGACGCTTGGGTATGTCGGCGGATCGACATCGCGCGCCATTGGTTGGCGACGCATCCGCCTACGGCGGACAACGTGTGGCGTCATGGCTGACAGCGCATGGGCCGACTCGATTCTGGCGCGGATCGAGGAACTGGCGGCGATCTCGGAGCGCACCGACGATCTCACCCGCACTTACCTGACGCCCGAGCACAAGCGGGCCAATGAGCGGACGCTCGCCTGGATGCGCGATGCCGGAATGACGGCGCGCGTCGACGAAGTCGGCAACGCCGTCGGCCGCTACGAGGGCAGTAACCCGCGGGCGCCGGCGCTCATGCTGGGCTCGCATCTCGATACCGTGCGCAACGCTGGAAAATACGACGGCATGCTCGGCGTCGTGACGGCGAT
This sequence comes from Alphaproteobacteria bacterium, assembly GCA_035457725.1. Lineage (GTDB taxonomy): Bacteria > Pseudomonadota > Alphaproteobacteria > CACIAM-22H2 > CACIAM-22H2 > DATFES01. The sequence goes on from DATIBC010000027.1 coordinate 76,546, forward strand.
CGCATGCGTCGAGCGGCTCCATCGCGAGAACCGGCGGCTGTCGTTTCCGCTCGATGTCGTCGGCTTCGCCAACGAAGAGGGCACGCGATTCGGCGCCACGCTTACCGGCAGTCGCGGCATCGCGGGACGGCTCGATCGCGCCGATCTCGACGCCAAGGATTCGGCCGGCACGACGATGGCCGAGGCGATGCGCGAATTCGGACTCGATCCGGTGAAGACTGGCGCCGCCGCCCGCCGTCCCGGCGACGTGGCAGCCTATGTTGAACTCCACATCGAGCAAGGTCCGGTGCTCGAGAATCACGGTCTGCCGCTCGGCGTGGTGACCGCGATATCGGGCGCGACGCGGCTTCGCGTCGAGGTTGGCGGACTGGCCGGACACGCCGGCACCGTACCGATGCGCGGGCGGCAGGACGCGCTCGCCGCTGCGGCGGAGGCGGTCTTGGCGATCGAGAATCGATGCTCCAGTGAAGCGGGCCTGGTTGGGACCGTCGGCATCCTCGAAGCGCGGCCCGGCGCGGTCAACGTCATCCCGGGTAATGTGCGTTTCACGGTCGATATTCGCGCCGAGAACGACGACACCCGCCGCCGCGCCGTCGCCGACGTACTGGCTGAAATGGCGGCGATCGGCCCCAGACGCCGCGTCGTATTCGCGCCCGAAGCCTACCACCAGCAGGACAGCGTCCATTGCGATCCGTGGCTGATGGATGCGATCGAGGCGGCGATCGGCGGCGAGGGCCTGCGGCCGTTGCGCCTGCCAAGCGGCGCCGGCCACGACGCGATGGTCCTCAAACCGTTATGCGACGTCGGAATGATGTTCATGCGTTGCACGTCCGGCATCAGCCACAATCCGGTGGAGGCGGTGACGGCCGAGGACGTCGATGCGGCGGCCGGCGCGCTTTACCGCTTCATCACGACGTTCTCGCCGCCGCGCCGAACGAGCGTTCGAGCCGAAGCCAGGTAATGCGAAACACCTGTTCCAGCGCCTTGGCGATTTCGGACTCCATGTCGTTGGCTAGCCGCTTTTCGAACTCTGCGAGGATCGAGGCGCACGAGTGATCGCGTACCGCGATGATGAAGGGAAAGCCGAATTTGTCGCGGTAGGCGCGATTGAGCGTATCGAAGCGCGCCGCCTCGGCGTCGCCGAGGCGATCGAGCCCGGCGGCCCCCTGCTCGGCGACCGAATCGCGGGTCATCGCGCCAAACCGTGCCTCGCGGCCGGCGAGTTCGGGATGGGCGCGCAGCAGCGCGATTTGCGCGGCCGGTGGCTGTGCCCGCACGTGGTCGACCATCGCGTTATGCAGGGTGTCAAGCGAAGCGAACGGTCT
>DATIBC010000028.1:0-74334 GCA_035457725.1 Alphaproteobacteria bacterium
CGGCGACCAACCTCAGGCGATCGCCGAGCTTGTCGCCGGCTTCGAGGGCGGCGCGCGCGATCAGGTGCTGCTTGGCGTCACCGGCTCGGGCAAGACCTTCACCATGGCGCACGTCGTCGCCAAGCAGCAGCGGCCGACCCTGATCCTGGCGCCCAACAAGACGCTGGCGGCGCAGCTTTACGGCGAGATGAAAAGCTTCTTCCCCGACAACGCCGTCGAGTATTTCGTCTCGTATTACGACTACTACCAGCCGGAAGCCTATGTTCCGCGCACCGATACCTATATCGAAAAGGAATCGTCGATCAACGAACAGATCGACCGCATGCGCCACTCGGCGACCCGCGCGCTGCTCGAGCGGCGTGACGTCATCATTGTCGCCTCGGTGTCGTGCATCTACGGCATCGGCTCGGTCGAGACGTATTCGACGATGACGCTCGAACTCGAGGCCGGCGCGCGAATCGAGCGCAATCGCCTCTTGAAACGTCTTGTCGAGCTGCATTACCGCCGCAACGACGCGAATTTCAGCCGCGGCGCCTTCCGCGTGCGCGGCGATTCGGTCGAGATCTTCCCCGCCCACTGCGAGGACCGCGCCTGGCGCATCTCGCTGTTCGGCGACGAAATCGAGGCAATCTGGGAGTTCGACCCGCTGACGGGCGAAAAGAAAACCGGGCTCGAGGCGGCGAAGCTCTATGCCAACAGCCACTACGTGACGCCGCAGCCGACGCTCGAGCAGGCGATTGCTCAGATCAAGATCGACCTCAAGTCGCGGCTCGCCGAGCTGACGGCGGCGGGCAAGCTGCTCGAGGCCCAGCGTCTCGAGCAGCGCACGACCTTCGATCTCGAGATGATGGCGGCGACCGGCTCGTGCGCCGGCATCGAAAACTATTCGCGCTATCTGACCGGCCGTAGACCTGGCGAGCCGCCGCCGACGTTGTTCGAGTACATTCCCCAGGACGCCTTGCTTATCGTCGACGAGAGCCATGTGACGGTGCCGCAGTTGGGCGGCATGTTCCGCGGCGACTATCAGCGAAAATCGACGCTCTCCGAGTACGGCTTTCGCCTGCCGTCATGCGTCGACAATCGGCCGCTCAAATTCGAGGAATGGAACGCCATGCGACCGCAGACGGCCTACGTGTCGGCGACGCCGGGGCCGTGGGAGCTCGAGCAGACCGGCGGCGTGTTCGTCGAGCAGGTGATCCGACCGACCGGCCTCATCGACCCGGTGTGCGAGGTGCGGCCGACCGAGCGGCAAGTCGACGACTTGCTCGCCGAAGTCCGCGCGACGACGGCCAAGGGGTATCGCGTGCTGGTGACGACGTTGACCAAGCGCATGGCCGAGGATTTGACCGAGTACATGCACGAAACCGGCGTCAAGGTGCGCTACATCCATTCCGACGTCGAGACGCTGGAGCGCGTCGAGATCATCCGCGACTTGCGGCTCGGCGCTTTCGATGTGTTGGTCGGCATCAACCTGCTGCGCGAAGGCCTCGACATTCCCGAGTGCGCATTGGTCGCCATTCTCGACGCCGACAAGGAAGGTTATCTGCGCTCGAAAACCTCGCTCGTGCAGACGATCGGGCGGGCGGCGCGAAACATCGACGGGCGGGTCATCCTTTACGCCGACACGAGGACGGCGTCCCTCGAATTCGCGCTCGCCGAGACCAATCGCCGGCGCGAAAAGCAGATGGCCTACAACCAGGCCAACGGCATCACCCCGGAATCGGTGAGAAAACGGATCGGCGACATACTCGGCACGGTCTACGAACGCGACCATGTCACGGTCGACACCGGAGACGCCGGCGCGCCGCACCTGGTCGGTCACAACCTGCGCGCCCATATCGCCGAACTCGAGGAACGAATGAAATCGGCCGCCGCCGAGCTGGAATTCGAGGAAGCGGCGCAGTTGCGTGACGAGATCCGTCGGCTGGAAGCATTCGACCTCGAGATGCCGCTGGGTCTCGCCGAGGCGCAAGCGGCGTATCGGGCGGGGCGGCGCCAGCGCGGTCGCTCGACCCAGGGCGCAGCCAGTTCGCGCCGCGGGCGCGCCCGCCGCCCGCCGCCGCGGCGATAGCGCGACGCCCTCTCGCGAAGATCAGCGAGCGAGCGCCGCTTGGTGTGCCTTCGCCAGCTCGGCCATGGAGGTGAAGCGGAAGTCGACCCTCGGTTCGCCTGACGGCCGCATGGTGGCGCCGAAGCCGCCCTCGGCGTGCCGGCGATGGATCCAGCATGTCGCGAGACCGAGCTGCTTTGCCGGCTCGTGATCGTGGAACAGGCTCTCCGCCGTGTGCAGGATGTCGCGTTGTTCGACCCCGAGGCTCGCCAATTTCTCGAGCATGTATCCAAAATTGCGCGCCGACGGTTTGTAGCTTCCAATGTCCTCCGCCGTATAGACGGCATCGAACGCCACCTGCAATTTGGCATTGCTGAAGGCGAAGCTTTCGTTGTCCACGTTCGACAGGATGACAAGCTTGTAGTGTCTCTTCAGATACTGCAGCGCCGCCGCCGAATCGGCGAAGGCAGGCCAGTCCTTGATCGACCGTCCGTAGGCGAGCGCTTCCTCCCAGCCGGCCGATACGCCCCACTCCTCGGCCAAGCGTTTGTAGACGACGGCAAGCAACTCGCTGTACCGCCGCGCCGGAGTCCAGAGCTGTTGCGCCGATTCATGCCGAGCATGCGCCGCTAGGATATCGTCGCACGACAGGCCACCGCCGGCTCTCGCCGTCAGTGGCGCGAGCGCCGCGATCATCCCGCGCTCCCAGTCGATCAGCGTGCCGTAACAATCGAAGGTCAGGACCTTGAAATCGGTGAGTTTCATTGACGGGCGTCCTCGGTCATGTGGGGAAGTGTGCCTGCAATCCCGGTTCGCGTCATTATTCGACAGACGACGTAGAAAGGTTCAAACGCGAGGCCCAACGAGTCGCCGCGATCGGCAAGCGTCGCGTGGCTCGATCAGCTTCTCTTGGCGCGGGAACAGCCGCAATGCGGCCGGATAATATAAGGCGAGTCATCATCGCGCCGTTTCGCAAATCATCATTGACGATTTATTCGCGTTCATGCGATCTAGACTTTGCTTTACCGGGGTACTGCCATCAGCCGATTTGGCGGACCGGCTAGTCTGTGGCGGTTTTCACGCCGGAAGCCAGCTTACGAAGAATGCGCCACACGGGCACGACATCAGCCACTTACTTCTTCGGAGAACTGTTCCGACGGAACGACAATTTCGGACTGACCAAGTATCTTGGCCGACGAGCGCGTGAGATTCGTCTCGTCGTCCCGGAGTCGGCGAAGCAGCACTTGGCAAGCGAGATCGGCTGTCCGATCGCGACCTTGCCGGCGGTTCTGGCCAACCGCCCGGATGAACCCAACCTCGTGGCCCATGTCCAGCAGGACGAGCGCCGGATAATCGACGGGCTGCGCCGGCGGTTCGATGGCGTGCGGGTGCTCTCGCTGACGCACGACATTCTGCCCGTGCTGAGTGGTCGCGGTGATCCATTGGCCGACCGAGTCACCGCGCCGCCAGCGTCTCCGCCGATCAAGTACGCGATCATATGCCCGCCGCGAAGCGGCAGCACGTGGCTGTGCGAGATGCTGACGCGCTCAGGGATCGGCGCGCCGCGCGAGCACTTGCGACAAAGCGTGATCCTGCTCGCGCGCTGCGGGAGATTGCGGCCGATCCGGTATTCGTCGGCGGTGGTGGTCGCGGCTGCTCGCAACGGAGTTTTCGGCACCAAAATGGCGAGCGATCTTGTCGCCGACTGGCGCGATAGCGAAATCCGCCTCGTCACGCTGGCGCGACGCATGGCGGCCGAAAGATTCGCCGTCGTGACGCTCAAGCGCCGTGATCGGGTTGCCCAGGCGATATCCTTCTATTTCGCGCGCCGGAGCCGTATCGCGCACGTCCGCGACCCGGCGCGGCTCGCCGACATCGAGCGCGCGCAAATTGGCTACGATTTCCGCCAGATCGACGCGATGTGTCGTTTCTTCGCGCAACAAGAGGCGCTGGCCGACCGTTTCGCACGAGCCATCGCCCCCAGCGTCTTGCGCCTCGACTACGAAGACATCCAAAGCGACCCGGCCGCCGCGGTGCAAAGGATCGCGGGTCACATAGGCGTCGATCCGCCGTCGATCGCGCCGCGCAGCGGCTTGATCAAGATATCGAGCCAGGTCGCCATAATGCGCGAATATGCCGAGCGTTATCGACGCGAGGCCGGTCTGCCGCCGGCCGCCTGAAAGGCGTCGCGCGTCAAGCATTCCAGCGTTGCGCGTTTGACTGTGGCGTGCGGCCGGCGCTCGGGCGATAAACCGGGCCTCGGTCGGACGCCGATGCGTCCGACGCAGCAGCATCGCCATTGGTTGTCGACTTATGCCGCACGTCATCGTCGCGCTGATCGCCATGCTCGCCGTCCAGGTGGTGATCTCCGCCGCCGGGCTCGCCGGACCGGTATTGGCGCCGATCGCGGCGCGCGATCTCGGGCTCGATCCGTCCCTCGTCGGATTCTTCGTCTCGATCATCTACGGCGTCGCGGCGGTCGCCGGGTTGGCGAGCGGCGGATTGATCGCCCGTTGGGGCGCGATGCGGCTGAGCCAAGCATGTCTGGCCTTCGCGGCCGTGGCCGCCGCGCTGATCGCGATCGGGCGGCCGGCGAGCGTGATCGCCGGCGCGCTGTTGATGGGTCTCGCCTACGGACCAGCGACCCCCGCTTCCTCGCATATCCTCTCCCGGGTCACGCCGCGCAAGCGGATGAATCTCGTCTTCTCGGCCAAGCAGACCGGCGTCCCCCTCGGCAACGCCCTGGCCGGGGCGGCGATCCCATCGATTGCACTGGCGTTCGGCTGGCGCGGCGCACTGCTTTCCGTGGCGTTTATTTGTCTTGTGTTAGCCGCCGTCGTCCAACCGTTGCGCGGGCGCTTCGACGACGAGCGCGACACACGTCTTCCCTTACTTGGCTGGGAGCAGTTTGTCGGACCGTTGAGCCTTGTCTGGCGCGATCGCACGTTGCGGCGGCTGGCCCTGTCTTCTTTCGCTTACTCGGGCATGCAGGTGACGCTTAGCGCGTTTCTCGTCACTTATCTCAATCAGGCGCTCGAACTCTCGGTCGTCGCCGCCGGTCTGATGCTGTCCGCCGCGCAGGCGGCTGGTGTCGCGGGTCGCCTTCTGTGGGGATGGGTCGCCGACCGTTTCGTCGAACCGCGTCGGGTGCTGGGCGCTCTCGGGCTCGGGATGAGCGCGTTCGCTGTGCTCACCGGACTTTTCACGCCGCAATGGCCTCAGGTTGCTATGTTCGCGATATGCGTCTGCTTCGGAGGGACAGCGGTGGCTTGGAACGGCGTATTCCTTGCCCAGATCGCCCGGCTATCGCCTCCTGGGCGGGCGGGTGAAGTGACCGGAGGCACGTCGTTCCTGACCTTCGGTGGCGTGATGGCGATGCCGGCGATCTTCAGCCTGATCCTCGCCGTGTCCGGCAGTTATACCCTCGGGTTTACCGTGGCCGCCGCCATCAGCTTCATCGGCGCGTTGTCGTACTTGGTTGGCGATCGCCGCGCAGCCGTCACTTGAGAACGCGGCGCTGCTTGCGGCGGGCAGCCATCTCCCCCATTCTCCACACAGCAATGAGCGATTTCGTCCTTCCGGCAGAACTGCCACGCGCCGCGCTTGTCACCGGCGCCGCGCGACGCATCGGTCGCGCCATCGCGCTCGATCTGTCGCGCGCCGGCCTCGCCGTGGCGATTCACTATCGCACATCGCAATCGGACGCCGAGGCGCTGGCCGCGGAGATCGCCGCCGGCGGCGGTAAGGCGGCGGCGCTCGGCGCCAATCTGGCGCGCGAGGCTGAATCGACGATACTGGTATCGCGCGCCAACGCAGCGCTCGGGCCGCTCGGCGTCCTGGTCAACAACGCTTCGCTGTTCGAGCGCGACGAGGCGCTGAGCGCGACGCGAGCGAGTTGGGACGCCCATTTCGAGACGAATTTGCGTGCGCCGTTCGTTCTTTCGCAGGCCTTCGCCCGCCAATTGCCCTCCGGCCGCGAGGGGTTGATCGTCAATCTTGTCGACGAGCGGGTATGGAATCTCACACCGCATTTCACGTCCTATAGCTTGAGCAAAGCCGGATTGTGGGCGTTGACGCAAACGTTGGCCCTGGCCCTTGCGCCGCGCATCCGGGTCAACGCCATCGGCCCCGGTCCGGTATTGCCGAGCCCGCGGCAAAGCGAATCGCAATTCACGCGCCAGGTCGCCGGGGTGCCGCTGGGTCGCTCCGCCACCGTCGACGAAATCGCCGCGACGGTGCGTTTTCTGGCCAGCCAGCGCTCGATCACCGGCCAGATGATCGCGCTCGATGGCGGACAGCACCTCAACTGGGCCTCGCCCGGCCGCGACGCCGCGCCCGAGGAATAGACTAGGACGCCGATGCCACGCCCGAAACTCGTCCCGCTCAAGCCCGCCAAGCTGCACGCGATCGCCGACGCGGCCGCGCGCCTCCGTCATGTCTTCGTCCGCGACCTCGTCCTCGATGCGCGTGTCGGGGTGATGCGGCGCGAACGCGGCGTCCTGCAGCGCGTGCGAATCAATCTCGACCTTGCCGTGATCGAGGACCAAGCCGCGCTGTCCGATCGGCTTGCTGATGTGGTGTGTTACGACGCGATCACCCAGGATGTGCGCCGACTTGTCGCCGCGCGCCACGTCAATTTGATCGAGACGCTGGCCGAACGCATCGCGGCACTCTGTCTCGAGCGGCCGCGGGTGCGCTCGGCGAGGGTGCGGGTCGAGAAGCTGGACGTCTACCCCGATGCCGCCTCGGTCGGGGTCGAAATCGAACGCCGCCGTGGCGGAGGTCCGGCTACGCCGTAGAATCCGCGGCTAGCCGCGGATTTCTGCTTGGCCAGCAAGCCGAAGTTGTGCACAGGAGCGCCCTGCTGCGGTGGCAAATTTAAATTTTCCTGATTTTGTTGCGTTTATGACGGCTGTCTTACGTTAGGGATCGTGATTATATCAACTTATCAGGGTATTACGAGAATTGCCTAGGAAGTGAGCAACCAATAAAAGGTTTCGATTTCATGGCCTTGTCATAATCGCCCGGACTGTTTTATCGACAAACTTATCCACAGGATCGGTGGACAGAGCCTCAAGCGGCACGGAGCGCATACCGATCCGATGCATCGACGACCTCGGTCGGGGTAGTTTTGCGAATGATTCGATGATCAACGACGACGCACCCGAGCCGCTCACAAGCGAAGCGATCCCGGTCAGGGGTCGTATTGCGCACGGCCTTGAGGCGCTGCGCGACGCCTTGCGACGGCTGCCCGGCGGGCCCGGCGTCTACCGCATGCTCGACGAGAAAGGCGAAGCGCTTTACGTCGGCAAGGCGCGCAATCTCAAGAAGCGGGTCGCCGCCTATACCCAGCTGTCGCGGCTGCCAATTCGGCTGCAACGCATGGTCGCCGACACGTGGACGCTCGAAATCGTCACCACGCACACCGAGGCCGAGGCGTTGCTGCTCGAGATCAACCTGATCAAGCGCCTTATGCCGCGTTACAACGTACTGCTGCGCGACGACAAATCGTTCCCTTACATCGCCATCCTGACCGACCACGAATTCCCGCAGATTGCCAAGCATCGCGGCGTGCGCGACCGGAAGGGCCGGTATTTCGGCCCTTTCGCTTCGGCCGGCGCGGTCAATCAAACCCTGACCGCGCTGCAGCGGGCATTTCTCCTGCGTTCGTGCGCCGACACGGTATTTTCCGGACGGACGCGGCCTTGCCTCCTCCATCAGATCAAGCGTTGCAGCGCGCCTTGCGTCGGGCGCATTTCACGCGAGGACTATGCCCGTCTGGTCGAGGAGGCGGGCGATTTTCTTGCCGGCCGCTCGCGGCAGGTGCAAAGCGATCTCGCCTCGCGCATGCAAAGAGCGAGCGAGGCGCTCGAGTTCGAATCGGCGGCGCTGTATCGCGATCGGATTCGCGCCTTGACGGCGATCCAATCGAAGCAGGACATCAATCTTGAAGGGCTGGGCGATTTCGACATCGTTGCCGCGCACCAAGCCGGCGGCGCCACCTGCGTACAGGTGTTCTTTTTCCGCAGCGGCAGGAACTATGGCAACCGCGCCTACTTTCCGCGCCATGACCGCAATCTCGCCGCGGCCGAGGTGCTCGGCGCGTTTATCGGTCAATTTTATGACGACAAGCCCGCGCCGCGACTGATCCTGGCCAGCGAAGACTTCCCGGACCGCGCGCTGCTTGCCGAAGCACTGACCCAGAAGGCCCGCCTCGCCGGCGCCGCGGCGCGGGTGCGCATCGTCGTGCCGCGCCGGGGCCGGCTGCGACAGCCGATCGAGCATGCGCTGAATAACGCGCGCGAGGCGCTAGGGCGGCGGCTATCGGAGAGTTCGGCGCAGGCCAAGCTCCTCGACGGCGTGGCGCAGCTCTTCGGGCTCGAATACGCGCCGCGCCGCGTCGAGGTCTATGACAACAGCCATATTCAAGGCCGCGAGGCGCAAGGCGCGATGATCGTCGCCGGTCCCGGCGGCTTCGAAAAGTCCGCTTACCGGCGCTTCAACATCCGCTCCGCCGATCTCGCGCCCGGCGACGACTACGCCATGATGCGCGAGGTGTTGACGCGCCGATTCGCCCGCGCCCTCAAGGAGGATCCGGGCCGCACCGGCGCGATATGGCCCGACCTTGTGCTGCTCGACGGCGGACAGGGTCAGCTCAACGTCGCGCTCGCGACGCTGGCCGATCTCGGGATCGGCGACCTTCCGTTGGCGGCGATCGCCAAGGGCCCCGATCGCGACGCCGGCCGCGAGCGGTTTTTCATCGCCGGCCGCCCGCCGTTCCAACTCGAGCCGCGCGATCCGGTTCTATATTTCCTGCAACGGCTGCGCGACGAGGCGCATCGGTTCGCGATCGGCGGGCACCGCGCGCGACGCTCGCGCGCCATCGCGCGCTCGCCGCTCGACGAAGTCGCCGGCATCGGCCCGCGGCGCAAAAAGGCGCTGCTCATGCATTTCGGATCGGCGCAGGCGGTAACGCGCGCCGGGCTCGTCGACCTCGAATCGGTCGCCGGAATCAGCAAAGCGGTGGCGAAAAAAATTTATGATCATTTCCACAACGGCAGCTAAAATTACGTCGCCCCGCCCTCGGCAATAACCGCAATTTTCGAGAAGTCATTCGACCGCCATGCTTTCGACACTGCCCATGACGCTGACGCTGTCGCGGATCATCGCGATTCCGGTCCTGGTCGCGTTGTTCTATGTCCCCGGCGATACCTGGCGCTACATCGCGTGCGCTCTCTACACGGCGGCGGCGATCACCGACTACCTCGACGGCTACATCGCGCGGGCCTGGAAACAGCAATCGAAGCTCGGCCGCATTTTCGACCCGATCGCCGATAAGCTTCTGGTCGGCGCGGTGATCTTGATGCTGGTGGCGAGCGGACGAATTTCCGGACTGTCGGTCCTCGCCGCGCTGGTCATTCTTTGTCGCGAGATACTGGTATCGGGCCTGCGCGAGTTTCTCGCCGAGATACGGGCCCATCTGCCGGTGAGCAGGCTGGCCAAATGGAAAACCGGGATTCAGATGACGGCGCTCGGGTTCCTCATCGTCGGCGACGCGTCGCCGACGTCGTTCCTTCCGGTGACGTTCATCGGCGACTCCGGCCTGTGGATCGCCGCGGCCTTGACGCTGGTCACCGGATACGACTATCTCGTCGCCGGGCTCAAGCACATCGACGAGGTCCAGCCTGTGCGCGAGACGCAAGCCAAATCCGCATCAACGCCGGCGGTAGGATCGGCGCGCCGAACGGGCTGAGATTCGACCGCAATCCATCGCGCACGCACGATCGGCGGTCAAGGTCCACGGCATGAAGATATTCGGCTTGGCAGGATGGAGCGGCAGCGGCAAGACTACGTTGATGGTCCGGCTTATCCCCGAGATCGTCGTCCGCGGCTTGCGCGTCTCGACGATGAAACATGCGCACCACGATTTCGACATCGACCAGCCGGGCAAGGACAGCTACGAGCACCGCGCCGCCGGAGCGAGCGAGGTGATGATCAGCTCGGCACGACGATTCGCTCTCATGCATGAACTACGCGGCGCTCCGGAGCCGCCGGTCGAGGAGTTGATTCGCCAGATGACGCCGGTCGACCTGCTACTCATCGAGGGCTTCAAGGCGCACGGACACGACAAGCTCGAGGTGCACCGGCCTTCGCTCGGCAAGAAGCTGCTAAGCCCGGACGATCCACGCATCGTCGCCGTGGCGAGCGACGCGCCGGTCCCCGGCCTGCGCGTTCCGCTTCTTGATCTCGACGACGTGCCGGTCATCGCCGAATTCATTCTCGCCCATTGTCGGTTGACGCGGCGCACGCAGCCCTCGTCGCGGGCCGACATGCGAACCGACTGACATGGCGCAGCTTTCCGACGATTGTTTCGCCTTCGGTGGCGAATTGATGCGCGCCGACGCGGCGCTCGGCATTCTTGCCGCGCGCGTCAGCGTCGTCGCCGGTCAGGAGACGGCGCCGCTCGCCGCTGCCTGCGGCCGCATTCTTGCCGAGGACGTTGCGGCGCATCGCAACGTACCGCCGCACGACAACGCCGCGGTCGACGGATTCGCGGTCTATTACGACGATCTCGCCCCGGGCGCTGATACATGCCTGCCCGTGGTCGGACGCATCGCCGCCGGCGGGGCGATGCCGGACCACGCGGCGCGCGGCGCCGCGGTGCGCGTTTTTACCGGCGCGCCGATGCCGCCCGGCCCCGATACGGTATTCATGCAGGAGGACGCCCGCCTCGAAGGCGATACGGTCGTCCTGCCGCCGGGCATTAGGCGCGGCGCCAACCGGCGCAAGCTGGGCGAGGACGTCAAGGCCGGAAGCGTGATCCTCCATCGCGGCCATCGCCTGCGGCCGCAGGACGTCGGCTTGGCGGCGTCGGTGGGTCGCACCGACCTCGCGGTTTTTCGCCCGCTTCGGGTGGCGATCTTTTCGACCGGCGACGAGCTGCGCGAACCGGGCCAGGAGACGCCGCCGGGCGCGGTCTACGACGCCAATCGCTATGTGCTGATGGCGCTCCTAGCGCAGCTCGGCTGCGTCGTCCACGATTTCGGGATTCTCGAGGACCGGCGCGAAACGGTGACCGCGGCGCTCGACGGAGCCGCGAAGAGCGTCGACGCCATGATCACCTCGGGCGGCATGTCGACCGGTGATGAAGATCACGTGCGCGGCGCGGTCGAGGCCCTGGGTTCGATTCATTTCTGGCGGCTGGCGATCCGTCCCGGACGACCCGTGGCGCTGGGCCAAGTCAAGGGCGTCGCCTTCGTCGGCCTGCCGGGCAACCCGGTGGCGATGATGGTGACGTTCCTGCGCTTCGCGCGGCCAGTGCTGCTGCGCCTCGCCGGTGCGGCGCCCGGCGAGGTCGAGCCGCATCTGTTTCGCGTCCGCTCGGCATTCGACATCAAGAAGAAGCTTGGCCGCCGCGAGTGGATTCGCGCGCGGCTCGCCGCAGGCGCCGACGGCGTTCAGGTGGCCGAGCGGTTTCCGCGCGACGGCGCGGGCATCCTGACGTCGCTGGTCGAATCCGACGGGTTGGTCGAGCTGGGCGAGGATGTGACGCAGATCGCCGCCGGCGGCATGGTGGACTTCCTGCCGTTCAGCGAGGTGGTGCGGTGAAGCTGATTTATTTCGCCTGGCTGCGCATGCGCGTCGGCCTCGCCGAGGAAAACGTCACGCCGCCCGGCCATGTGCGCGACGTACAGTCGCTGCTCGAGTGGCTGAAGACGCGCTCGCCCGGACACGCGGCGGCGCTCAAGGAGATGTCGGTGGTGCGCGTGGCGGTGAATCACGAATACGTGCCGCTCGGTCACCCGGTGAAGCAAGACGACGAGATCGCCATCTTCCCACCGGTCACCGGCGGATAGCGGCGAGGCGAGGGTCGGGCCATGATCCGCGTGCAGCAGGAGGATTTCGACGTCGGCAAGGAGATCGCCGCGCTCAGCGAGGGGCGCCGCGAGATCGGCGGCGTGTGCTGCTTCGTCGGCCTGGTGCGCGATATCGCCGGCGGCGCCAAAGTCGACGCCATGACGCTCGAACACTATCCCGGCATGACCGAAAAGCAGCTCGAAGCAATCGACGCCGAGGCGCAGCGCCGCTGGCCGCTCGCCGCCTCGCTGATCGTCCATCGTTACGGCCGGCTCGAGCCGGGCGAGCGCATCGTGCTCGTCGTCACGGCCTCGGCCCATCGCGAGGCGGCATTCGAGGCGTGCCACTTCCTGATCGACTGGCTCAAGACCAAGGCGCCGTTCTGGAAACTCGAGGACACCGAGCACGGCGCGCAGTGGGTCGCCGCGCGCGACAGCGACGACAAGGCGGCGGCGAGATGGGTCGAAAACACCGGCTCGACGGGAAAAGTAAAGTAGACCAACCGCTCGATGTATTTCCGACAATTGGGAGCGAATCGCGGAAACCGCCGCAGGAATGGCTTGCCCGTTGCCCCGCGACACGCTCGGGGTGAGAATCAATTGAAATGCCGTTGCGCTCGGGTAGTCGAAACGCAAAGGGGCGCCACTATTCTCCGTCTCCGCCAGATGACAAAGCTGTCGCCGATCTCTCGCTGCACCGCGCGAGCTTGAGCAACGCCTCGTCGAAATGGCGCTGGCGGGCAATCTTATTGAGCGACTTCGGCGGCTCGACGCCCGGCTTAAGCAGCGGATCGGCGATCGGCGCGAGGCTGGTCAAGGCGATGGGCACCACGCCAGCCCACACGTCGCTTGCGTAGTCCGCCTCGTCGTCGATTGGCGGACCCGAGCGCGACTTGGCCGACGCCTCCGCGATCTCCATGCTCACCATCGTCGTCGCCTTGAGTTCCTGGCGCGTCGCGGCGCGCATCATCGCCGCGCGTCCGGGATACAGACGTTCGATGAAGCGGTCGAGCTGTCGTGCCCGCTCGGCCGGATCGTCGACCACGCGCGCGGTCCCGAACGCCATCACCGAGCGGTAATTGATCGAATGATGAAATCCCGAGCGCGCCATGACCAGGCCATCGATGTGCGTCACCGTGAGGCACACCTCGAGCCCCGAGGACTGCGCGCGCAGCATGCGGCTCGCCGACGAGCCATGCCAATAGAGACGGCGCCCATCGCGCCAATAGGCGGTCGGCGTCACGTAAGGCTGGCGGTCGATGACATAGCCGACATGGGCGATGAACCCAGCATCCAAAACGGCGTAAACCGTCGCCTCGTCATAAGCCGCGCGCTCACGGCGGCGCTTCAGCCGCGTGCGGCTAGTCGGCGCGAAGTCCTGCATCGCCGATCTCCCCGGGTGCCGATCCGTTCGAAAGCTTGGCGGACGGTCAGGCGGCGGCGGTCTTGGGCGGCGTGCGGACGAGCTTCTGGAAGTCGTCCCACAGCGCGTTGGTGATCGGGCCGACCTTGAATTTGTATTGGTCGATCTCGCCGACCGGCGTGATCTCGGCGGCGGTCCCGGTCAAGAACACCTCGTCGGCCTTGCCGAGTTCGTCGGGAAAGATCGCCCGCTGGTTCACTTTGAGCTGGCGGGCGCGGGCGAGATCGATCACCGTGCGGCGCGTGATTCCATCGAGAAAACAATCGGGCGTCGGCGTGTGCAGCTCGCCTTTCATGACCATGAAGATGTTGGCGCCGGTCGCCTCGGCGATCTGGCCGCGCCAGTCGAGCATCAGCGCATCGGCGTAGCCGCGCGCTTCGGCTTCGTGCTTGGACATTGTGCAGATCATGTAGAGCCCGGCCGCCTTGCTCGCCGTCGGCGCCGTTTCGGGCGCCGGTCGGCGCCATTTCGACGTCATCATGCGGATGCCCTTGGCGCGCGCCTCGGGAGAGAAATAAGCCGGCCACTCCCAGGTGGCAATCGCCAGGTTGATCTTCGTCGCCTGCGCCGAGACGCCCATCATCTCCGATCCGCGCCAAGCGATCGGCCGCACATAGCCGTCGACGATGTTGTTCGCCTTGACCACCTCGTTCGTCGCCCGGTCGACGGCCTCCACCGAAACCGGCAGCTCGAACCCGAGGATCTTGGCCGAGTCCCACAGCCGCTGACTATGCTCACGCAATTTGAAAACATGGCCGCCGTAGACCCGTTCGCCTTCGAAGACCGCGCTGGCGTAGTGCAGCCCGTGGGTGAGAACGTGCAGCTTGGCCTCGCGCCAAGGGATCAGTTTGCTATTGAACCATATCCAGCCGTCGCGATCGTCGAAGGGGACCAGGGCCATAGGGTTGTATCCTTACAAATTCACGGTGAAGGACGAAAGATTGTGCCGCAAAAGCCCTTGCAGGGGTAACACCGTTGACGCATATATGTCAATATCACTGACGTAACGGAGCGATGCTTTTCGAGGCACCGATGGCCGATGTGAAACCCGGAATGCACCAGCTGTTCCTTCGCGAGGAGGATCTACGCCAAGGAATCGAACTGATATTCTACGCTTATCGCGATTTCACCGCCGATCCCGATGCCATTCTTGCCAAGCTCGGCCTGGGCCGGGCCCATCATCGCGTGATCTACTTCGTCGGGCGCTATCCCGGCATCACCGTTGGCGAGCTGTTGAAGATTCTACGCATCACCAAACAGAGCCTGTCGCGTGTCCTGGCCGAAGTGGTACGCAAAGGCTACGTCATTCACCGGCAAGGCTCGACCGATCGCCGGCAGCGCCGCCTCGAGCTTTCGGAAAGCGGCGCGGCCCTCGAGCGCCAGCTTTCCGAGACCCAGCGGCAGCGCGTCGCCGCCGCATACCGCGCCGCCGGCGGCCCGGCGGTCGAGGGATTCCGCCGCGTCCTGCTCGGCCTGATCAACGACGCCGATCGCGCCAAGCTCGCCGCCGGCGTGCCCGCCTGGCCCAAGCCGCGCTGAGCTTGGTCGCCTGCGGCGCACGCACTATCTATACTTGGCCGGGCAATGAGCGATGGCGCCCATATCCTTGTCGTGGACGACGATGCGCGACTTTGCGAGCTGTTGCGTAAATTCCTCTCGGACCGCGGTTTTCGCGTCACCACGGCGTCGAACGCGGCCGACGCCCAACGCAAGCTCGGCGCGCTCGCATTCGACATCCTGGTGCTCGACGTGATGATGCCGGGCGAAAGCGGCACCGACTTCACGCTGCGCCTGCGCCGTACCAATGACGTGCCGATTCTTCTGCTCACCGCGCGCGGCGAATCGCGCGACCGCATCCAGGGTCTCGCCAGCGGGGCCGACGACTATCTCCTGAAGCCGTTCGATCCCGACGAGCTGCTGCTGCGTATTCGCGCCATACTGCGCCGGGCGCCGCCGCCGGTCGAGCCGCCGCGGGAAATCGCCTTCGGCGGTTTTCGCTTCGATCCCGGCCGCGAGGAGCTGAGCCACGACGGCGAGCTGGTCCGTTTGACCGCCGCCGAAGCCTCGCTGCTCAAGGCGCTGGCCGAACGCGCCGGGCGCGCGGTGTCGCGCGAGGAGCTGCTGCGGCTGTCGCGCATCTCGGGCAACGAGCGCACCATCGACGTGCAAATGGCGCGGCTGCGTCGCAAGATCGAGGCCGACCCACGCTCGCCGCGTTACCTGCAGACGTTGCGCGGGACCGGCTACATTCTGCGGGCCGAATAGAGGCGACGCGATGCCGTCGATCAAACGCTATCTGCCGCAGACGCTGTTCGGCCGCGCCTTGGTCATCATCATCGCGCCGGTGATCCTGGTTCAGCTCGTCGCCGCCTTCGTCTTCTATGACCGCGTCTGGCACACCGTCACCCGCCGACTGACGCACGCCGTCGCCGGCGAAATCGCGTTCGTGATCCAGGCCTGGGCGCGATACCCCGAGGCGGAAAATCGGCGATGGACGCTTTCGATGATCGCCATCACCGGCAACCTCGACATCACCTTCGAGCCGGGCGCGATTCTGGCCAACACCGAATCGCCACCGACCGGGACGATGCTCGAGCGACGCTTCGTGCAGGCGCTGGAGGAGCGCGTCCGTCGCCCGTTCGTCATCGACGTGTGGTCGCATGAGAAAGAGGCGCGGGTCGACGTTCAAATCCCCGACGGCGTGCTACATGTCCGCGTGCCGCTCGATCGCCTATTCACCTCGACCGTGTACGTGTTGCTGTTGTGGATGATCGGCTCGTCGCTGATCTTCCTGGCCGTCGCCTCGGTGTTCATGCGAAATCAGGTGCGCTCCATCGAGCGCCTCGCCCAGGCGGCCGAAGGCTTCGGCAAGGGCCACGACGTTCCCGGATTCAAGCCTTCCGGCGCGGCGGAGGTGCGCCAGGCGGCCGCGGCGTTCGTCATGATGCGCGAACGCATCCGCCGTTTCCTCTCGCAGCGGACCGAAATGCTGGCCGGTGTCAGCCACGATCTGCGCACGCCGCTGACCCGCATGAAGCTCGAACTGGCGATGCTGTCGAATAACCCGTCGATTGAGGGCCTGAAGACCGACGTCGCCGAGATGGAGCGGATGGTCGAGAGCTATCTTGCCTTTGTGCGCGGCGAGGGCGAGGAGCAGCCCGAGCCGACCGATCTCGCGCCGATGCTCGACGACATCGCGGCGACGGCGCAGCGCAACGGTCATTCGGTGGCGTTGAACAAACTCGGCGATCTCCATCTCGTGGCCCGTCCCAACGCGATCAAGCGCTGCTTCGACAATCTGGTCGCCAACGCCACGCGTCACGCCGCGCAGGTGACGATCGGCGCCGAGCGTCGGCCATCGTCGATCGAGGTGATGATCGACGACGATGGGCCGGGGATTCCCGCCGATGTGCGCGAGGACGTATTCAAGCCGTTCTTCCGTCTCGACGAGTCGCGCAATCCGGCGACCGGCGGGGTTGGCCTCGGCTTGACCATTGCCCGCGACGTGGTGCGCAGCCACGGCGGCGACATCATCCTTTCGGATTCCCCGCTCGGCGGCCTCAGGGCCCGGATCCGGCTGCCGGTCTAACCGAAGTCAGTAATCAGAAGGCAGATGTCAGATGACGGATGTCGGACGTCGGATGTCGGACACCGCGCGATTCCATTCGTTGCGCTTGGATATCTGTGCTCTGACATCTGACTTCTGGCGTCTGAACTCTGTTCAGTACAGCCTGCCGCCGTTCGGAATCTTTTGGTCGGGGCCGATCATCACGACCTCGCCATCGCCGTCGGGGAATCCCAGAACCAGCACCTCCGACATGAACTTGCCGACCTGCCGCGGCGGGAAATTCACCACCGCCGCCACCTGGCGGCCGACGACCGCGTTCGGCGCGTAGTGTTTGGCGATTTGCGCCGAGCTTTTCTTGATGCCGATCTCGGGACCGAAATCGATCTTGAGCTTGAGCGAGGGCTTGCGCGCCTCGGGATAATGGTCGGCCTCGATCACGGTTCCGACGCGAATGTCGACCTTGCGGAAATCGTCGTAGCTGATCGTCATCCGCGTCCGTGGCTCCCTATTTAGCCGCGACCAAGAGCACGAACTATGGCGAGAGAATCGGGCCGCCGGCAAGCCGGCGGCCCGTCGCTTATTGAAGACGGCGCAGAGTCGAAATGGCTGGGCGTTACTTGCGGGTCTTCGCCATCGCGCGTTTGAATTCGTCCAGACTTTCGGCCACCCGCTTGTTGATCACGTCGAACGTCTCGTTGTTTGATTGCGCGACCAGGTCCGAAATCTCACGCATGTTGGCAATGGCGCGCTCGAAAGCCGTCTTGACCAGTTCGGTCTGTCGCGCCGCCTTGTCCTCCGGGCTGGCGGCAGCCATGAAGTCGCGCATCGCCGCCTGTGTCTCCTCCATCATCTGGCGGAAGATTTCGCTCTGTCGACGGGCGACGGCCTGCATCCCTTCGATCGCCCGCTTGTTGGCTGTGCCGAGCGCCTCGAGATTGCGGCGCTGGCTATCCATAACCGACTGCATGTCGACGCCGGGCAACTTGAATTCGGCCGCAAGCTTGGAGAAATCCATCATCTTGCTGAAATCGAACTCCTCGCCGGGCGCACCTGTTTTGGCCATGACGCATCTCCTTGGTTCGGGGGTGACAGGCGTGATGCGCCGCGCGGGTTGACGTTGAGTCGCGCGACCTCCTGACTGTTCGACAGTATCGCGACCGCCCGCAACGGCGTCAACGCACATTGCTGCGATGCAATATCCTATTCATCCGGCCGGCGAAGCTTCGGGCCGTTTCGCCCACGGCATCGAGTTCTCCAACATTTCGAGCCGTTTCAAGACACGATCCAACGCCGCCATGGTGGCCGCGCCGTCGGCGCTTTCATCGCCGAGCCAAACGCGCAACACGTAACAATAAGCGGCAGCGAGCAGCTTGATACGCAGTAGACCAAGCGGTCCGGACATGCCGACGCCGGCTGCCTCGCCCATCCAGGCGATCGAGCGCAGCGAGCGCGGGCCGACGCAAAGCGCGAGCGCCGGATCGCGGCATGCGTCGGCGACGATGGCGCGTACGCCCGCCTTGTGCGGACCGAGCGCATCGAAACGGCGCATCACAAGATCGAACAGCCGGTCGCGGATCGGCTCATCGGATGAAATCTTCGCCGACAGGACCTCGGCGTCGATACGCGCCAGGAGCGCGCGGACGATCGCCGTCTTGGATGGGAAGCGTTCGTAGAGCGACGCCAACGACACGCCGCTCGCGCGGGCGACGTCGCCAAGCGTCGTGCGCGTCCAGCCGCGGGTCGCCGCAAGTTCAAGCGTGCGATCGATAATCTTACGATCGATGTCTTCCCTTGCGCCGCGCGGTCCGCCTTCGGTCGCCTCGGCGGCGGCCTTGCGCGCCTTTCGGGCCATTAGCGCCTCCTCGCCGGCCGCTTCTCGGCCGGCCTTCGGTCAAGCATCGCTTGAGACTTAGTCGAAAGCGCGGCGGAGTCAAATCGCCGCGATCCATTTCACTGGTTGCGGCGATGACGGCTGAAAAGCGTCCAGCGACGAACCGGCGGGACCCGCTAAGGCCCCACCGGTCGACCATTCGAAGCACCGGCGATGAATGGCTATGCCGAGCGTCGCGCACCCAGCAGCCCGAGCGCCACAAGCACGACGGCGGCGACGACGAGCCCGATCAACGTGGTGTCTGGAACGTAGTAGGTTGTGTAGACCTCCCACCCAAGCACGCGCAGTACGCTCGATACCTCGGTGTATATGCCGACCAAGTGGCCGCCGAGCGTGCCGGTAATGCCGAGCAGGACGCTGCCGAGGATCGCTAGGCACGCCATCACCCAACGCATGACCCCATCCCATACCGCCTCGCCCTTGATCCAGCGAATGGCAAGCAGGAGCGCCCAGTACGCGACCGTCCACGTCGCGACCAGCATGTGATTACGCCCGAGCGGCGAGGCCGAGACGGTCTCCCATGGCCACACCAACAGGCCAACTACGTAAGCGGCTAGCCCCGTGACGAGACCAATGGCGAGCAGCGGCACTAGCGCTTCATCGATCGTCTTGGCGAGTCGGCCGTCGGAGATGGCACGCCACAGGATCGCCAACGTCGCCGTCATCCACAGGGCGATCGGGAAGTGCACGAGCACGACATGATAAGCAGCCATGGTCAGTCTCCCTTGCGTGCGAGCAGTCCGTTGAGCGCGACGCCGAACCCGACGATCAGCAACACACCGGCAAGCAACGTCAACAACCACTGACGACGAATCGCCTCGGCGAATTCCATCTCGACGCCATAATGCGCGAGCTGGATTTCGCTGTGGCGGTATTTCACCGGCACGCCTTTCTTGACGCTATCGGCGCCGGCGTGCCGGTGGCTGTTGAGAAGCGGCCAGCTCACCTGGCCGGGATAGAACAACGTCACCTCGAACCATGGCTGATCCCATTTCGGCGTGTCGCCCTCGAAGGTGACTGCAGCCATTTCCGCTTCACGCCGCAAGCCGAGCGTGACCGGTAGCGAGACGTAGTGCCAGCGGCTGCCATATGAATTGCGGTGTACCGCGAAGGCAACGTTGTAGACCTGTTTGTCCGCCATGATCTTGTCGTCGGCGGGGTTACCGGTGTCCATTGCACGCTTCAAGGTCACATCCCAAAACCCGTCCTGCCAGCGCGCCTTGCCGAGGACGCTGATGTCGGCGTGCGACCCGCTGCCCTTTTGCAGCAGCCGCCGCGGAATGGTGTCGCCTTCCTTCCACGCATAACTCGCGTCGAACGGCGCCGCGGTCTCCTCGCTGATGAAGTAGACGTCGTCGAATCCCAGTTTCCGATCCGACAGGTCCTGCCAGTTTAGCGCGCGCCGACCAGTCTTCTGCGCGTCGAGCATGAACTTTGGCTGGCGCTTCTCGGCGTCCCAGTTGTCGCCGAATGGCCCCTTGCCCGCGTCGCCGTAGCGCGCATCGAATACCACCTGATCGTCGGATGCGCCGATTGGATTGGAGCGGTGGGCGCGCCAGTGCCAAAGGTCGAGGAAGTACCCGGCCTTCCGCAACGCCGCAAGCTCGTCTTCTGGCACCACCGATGCCCAATCCCCGATGTCGCGGCGCGTCGCCGGCAGATGCTTGCCGACCTCGGTCTGCCGGCGCTTCTGGCCGAGATACGGGTGTGCCCGCACCTCCTCCGCCGTCGCTTCGTTGGTGAAGAACCGCATGCGGTCGCCGACCGTGACGTAGCCGCCGTACTTCCCGAATTCAGGCACACTACCGTCGTCGACGAACATGGTGACACGGTCTTCGTAGATGCCTTGCGGCTGCGGGCCAGCAACGCTGGCGCCGTAGCGCACCCATTTCCCGCCTTCGAACCTCATCATGTCGTGATAGATCGACGGCTGCCGCGTCGGCCAGCGATAACGGAAAAACATTTCCCGCCCGTTGTAGGCGGCTTTGACCTGCAGCGGCATCGTCAGCTCGTCGGGCACGTAGATATTGCGTGCGATATCGTTCCGCACGACGCCCGTGCCGTGGGTGAGCCACGACACGCCGAGCATGCCGACGAAACCGAGAATCGATACGTAGAGGAGCGTTCGTTTCATCGCCAGCGTCTCCTTCGCAACCGAATTCGACTCGGCTCATCGCTTGCTCGACTGACTCCAGATCCGACACCGAGCAACTTCGCCTTCAGTCGACCATCGCCGACCTGAGCACCCGAGGGCCCAGTCTGCTTCCTGATATCGCACGGCGCTCAACCGCTCATTGACCCAAATCAATCCCCGGATGTCTCAATTCGTTGAGCGGCAAGCTTTGCGTCGCTTGGACGTTTGATCTGGATCAATGCCGGGATCTGACGTCTCAGGCGAGATCTTAAACAACATGGAGTGCCGTGTCATGCTGGTTGAAACGGTGCTCAAGCTGAAGGGCGCAAGCAGCGCAGTTGTAAGTCCGGCGGCGACCGCCGCCGAAGCGGCGCAATTGCTCGCTCAACAGCACATCCAGATCGTTATCGTCTGCGACGCCGATCGCCGGATCGAAGGAGTCGTGACGGATAGCGATATCCTGCGCGCAGTAGCGCGATGCACCGGCGGCAAGGCGGCCTGCTGCCTGACGGTATCGGACCTGATGACGCGCCAAGTGGTTACCTGTCGGCGCGACGATCCGCTCGACGAAGTGGTCGCGACGATGCTCAAGAGTCAGTTGCGGCGAATTCCGGTCGTCGAGCACGACGGTACGGTGGCCGGGCTGTTCACATTGCGTGAGGCGTTGTTGAGATTGTACGAGGAGGCAAAGCTAGACGAAGCGCAGCTCAAGGAATACTTCCTCGGCATCGGTTATCACTGATCCATCGCCGCGCTAGGCGCATTCGCTTCGGCGTCGCTCGCGCCGTCAGTTCGCCTCGGCGCGTGGCGCGGCGACATCGGCGACCGTGCCGCCGGTCATGCGTACGAGTTCGTCGGGCGTCAGCTTGAACACCGCGTTGGGAGTGCCAGCGGCGGCCCAGATCTCCGGCAGCGTCAGCAGATCGCGATCGACGAGAACATGCGGTTTGGTTTCGTGGCCAACCGGCGGCACGCCGCCGATGACGAAACCGGTCTTTTCGCGCACCCATTCGGCATCGGCTTTTCGCAATCCCTCACCGATAGTCGCCGCGACCTTGCGCTCGTCGACGCGGTTGACGCCGCTCGCGATCACCAGCACCAGGCGATCGCTGGATGCCGCGCGAAAGACGATCGACTTGGCGATCTGCGCCACCGTGCAGCCGACGGCCGCCGCCGCCTCGGCCGAGGTCCGCGTCGATTGCGCGCGTTCGACCACCTGATTGGCGAAGCCGAGCGCGCGCAACGCGGCTTGAACCTTTCGCGCGCTGGCGCCGAGCGGGGATGTCATCGTGCCGGACATAAACGGCGCGCCGGTGGCGTCAACCGGCGAGCTCGCGCGATCGCCGCGTCGCCGCCGCCACGGCGCGGGCGAAGAGCGGTTTCATCCCGTCGCCAGCCATCAAGATCGCCAACGCCGCCGCGGTCGTTCCGCCGGGCGAGGTCACGTTCTGGCGGAGCGTCGCGGCGGGCGAGGGATCGCGATGCAGAAGTTCGCCCGCGCCGGAAACGGTGGCGCGCGCGAGGCGCATCGCAAGGTCCGGCGGTAGGCCCGCGTCGACGCCGGCGTCGGCCATGCACTCGACGAGCAG
The DNA here is from genome assembly GCA_035457725.1 of Alphaproteobacteria bacterium. Lineage (GTDB taxonomy): Bacteria > Pseudomonadota > Alphaproteobacteria > CACIAM-22H2 > CACIAM-22H2 > DATFES01. Next base: position 22,513 of record DATIBC010000028.1, read on the forward strand.
GAATACGTAGGCTGGTCCACTGCCCGACACGGCGGTGACCGGATCGATCAAACGTTCATCGTCGACCCAGCCGACTTCGCCTACGGCGGCAAGCAGCGCGTCGCATAGGCCTCGCTGCGCCGCCGTGACGCGCGGGTCGGCCACGGCGACGGAAATGCCGCGCCCAATCGCGGCTGGCGTGTTGGGCATCGCACGGACGATCGCCGCATCGCCGCCCAGATGCGTGGCGAGGAAGCCAATGGTGCGTCCGGCGGCGATCGATAGAACGACCGTGTTGCCTCCCACGAAGCGGCGGTACGCCGGAACTATCGTCTCCATGCCTTGCGGCTTGGTGGCGAAGACGACGACGGCGGGCGCAAACTCCGCGGGGACGGTGTCCAGGGCCAAGTGCGGGTAAACCTCGCGACGGCCGCGATACGGCGTGATGCTCGCGGCGTGCGGCTCGACCACGTGGATCGGCCGCGGCGCCGCGACGCCGGTCAGCCAGCCGGACAGCAGCGCGCCGCCCATTTTGCCGCAGCCGACCAGCAGCAGCCCGCGGGTTGCACCAACCATGGCAATCTGGAGCCGACTACGCCTCGCCGATCGGATCGAGGCACGCGGCCGTCACCGCCTCGGCGGGGCTCTTGCCGCCCCACACGACGTATTGGAATGCAGGGTAGAACCGCTCGCACTCGTTGAGCGCGACATCGACCAAATCTTCGAGCTGCTCGACCGAAGCGCCGCGCGCCCCGCGCAGCGGCACGGCGTGGCGAAAGACCGGCAGCCCCTCGTCCGACGACACCTCGAAATGGCCGAGCCAAAGCCGCTCGTTGGCAAGCGCCAAGAGCTCGTTCACCGGCGTGCGGCGATGCTTCGGCACCTTGAGATCAAGAGCGCAGGAGAAGTGGAGCGCGCTCATGTCCTCGCTCCACGAGAAATGCAGCCGGTAGTCGCCCCAACGCCCGGTGATTTGCGCCACTAGGTCGTCGTCGCCCGCCCGATCGCAGGGCCATTCGTTGGCGCTTATGATTTCTTCGACGAGATCAAGGGGATTGGCACTCGATTCGAAGCGACGCTCGGAAACCACAGGCATCGACGCGCCCTCCAGGGGTGTGAGCGGACGGCGGCTCGTGTCGAAGAAGAACCTTCAGTGAACCCGCAGCGCAATGTCGTTGCGTCTTACACGGATGGCGGCGACAGATTGTGCCGACGAAGTCCCCCCAACACCATATGAAGTAGGTTGCCAAAGCCGAGTCGCAGGCGCAAGAAGATTTGTTACCCTGTGGATAATTTTGGCGATTTTTGCCGGCCGGCCATCGATTTGCGGCCGGACATGCGACTCACATTCTAGGAATATTTACCGAATCTCGCGACGTGCGCACTTCATCCGGGCTTGGCCGACGGATTTCGCCGAGTTCTTTGACCCGTTAGTTTCGCTTCGAGGGCGGCGATGCGCTTAGCCTGCGCCTCGTTCTGTTCGCGCGCCCGCGCCGCCATCGCCTTGACCGCCTCGAACTCCTCGCGTGACACGAAGTTCTGCGACTTGAGCCAGCGGTCGAGTTGGGCCCGAAGCTGGCTCTCGATTTCCGCCCGCACGCCGGCAAGCGCACCCAGTGCGCCCGAGGCGGCGCGCGCCAAATCGTCGAGGAAGCGGTTGTCGGTTTGCATGGCGGCGGCTCCAGGGCTGAAATCCCCGGGGTTGATTATGGAAAGCGCGGCGACGCCGCGCAACCTCGCATCCCACCGCATTGCGCTCGGCCGATGCGGCACCTATAACCTGCGGCACGTCGCATTGCTTTTTTGCGCGCCAGGAGTTCGCTGTTGCCGCTGTTCGCACTCGCCTTTCCGGCGATCGATCCGGTCGCGATCGAGATCGGTCCCTTCGTCGTCCGCTGGTATGCGCTGGCCTACATTGCCGGCATCGTGCTCGGCTGGCGTTACGCGCTGTACCTCGCCGAGCGGCCGCCAAAATTCATCGACCGACCGACGCTGGATGACTTCGTCGTCTGGGTCACACTCGGCGTCATCGTCGGCGGCCGCCTCGGTTACGTCCTTTTCTACAAGCCGGCATATTTCGTGCTCAACCCCGAGGAGATCGTTTTTCTCTGGCGCGGCGGAATGTCCTTTCACGGCGGACTCGTCGGCGTCATTTTGGCGATCATCCTGTTCGCACGACGGCGCGGCATCTCCATGTTCGCGCTCGGCGACATCGTCGCGGCGGCGGCGCCGATCGGCTTGTTCTTCGGGCGCGTCGCCAATTTCATCAATGCCGAGCTGTGGGGCCGGCCGAGCGACGTGCCATGGGCGATCGTCTTCCCGCCCGATCGCGCGCAGGTGCCACGACATCCGAGCCAGCTCTATGAGGCGATGTTCGAAGGTTTCGTCCTGTTCGCCGTTCTCGCCTATCTCGCGCACCGGCCGGGCGTGCGCGAACACCCAGGCCGGCTCGGCGGCTGGTTCCTCATCGGCTATGCGATCGCCCGCATGTCCGGCGAACTATTCCGCGAGCCTGATGCGCATCTCGGCTACATCGTCGGGCCGGTGACGATGGGCCAGATTCTATCGCTGCCGATGGTCGCCGCCGGCTGGTGGCTCGTCGCCTCGAGCGCGCGGCGTAATCTGGGCCCGGCGCGGGCTGGCGCTTGAGTCCTCTTTACGATGAAATCCGCCGGCGCATCGCCTCCGCCGGTCCGCTCAGCGTTCACGAGTTCATGGCGCTGGCGCTGGGTCATTCCGCACATGGCTACTACCGTCGCGACGACCCGCTCGGCGCTGCGGGCGATTTCGTCACTGCGCCGGAGATCAGCCAGATGTTCGGCGAGTTGATCGGTTTGTGGACCGCCGATGCTTGGTCGCGCGCCGGCCGTCCAGCGAAGGTGCGGTTCGTCGAACTCGGGCCTGGGCGCGGCACGCTGATGGCCGACGCGTTGCGCGCCATCACGCAGGCCGCACCGGACCTTCGCGATGCGTTGTCCCTGCATTTCGTCGAGTGCAACCGCACCCTCAGGATGAAGCAGGCCCAGGCGCTCGCCGGTTTCGTGGAACCGTCCTGGCACGACGCGTTCGCCGACGTGCCTGCCGGACCAGCCATTGTCATCGCCAACGAGTTTTTCGATACGCTGCCGATCCGCCAATTGGTGCGCGCGGCGGACGGATGGCGCGAGCGCGTCGTCGCTTACGACGCAGGTGCGGCGCGCCTCGCCTTCGCGGCAGGGCCGCCGGCGCCGCCACCACATCCGGCGCATGATGGCGCGATCGGCGCGATCGCCGAATTTTGCCCCGAAGGCGCCGCCCTTGCTCGGGCGATCGCGCGGCGCATGGCCACCGAGGGGATCGCCGCGCTGATTGTCGACTACGGCTACGCTACCGGCCGAACCGGCGAAACGCTGCAAGCAGTGCGACGGCATGAATTCGCCGACCCGCTGGTCGCTCCTGGCGAGTGCGATTTGACGGCGCATGTCGATTTCCTGGCGATCGCCGGCGCGGCGCGCAGCGCCGGCGCCGCGGTCCATGGCCCCGTCCCGCAAGGAGCATTTCTCGCCCGGTTAGGCATCGGCGCTCGCGCCAACACGTTGCTTCGCACCGCGACGCCCGCGCAGCGCGAAGGGATCGCCGCCGCCGTGCGGCGCTTGATCGGCGCGGACGAAATGGGCACCCTGTTCAAGGCGCTGGCGATCGTCGCCCCGTCATTCGGCGTTCCCGACGGATTTCAGGCGGAACCGGCCTCCGCCGATGGACAGGCATGATCACGCTCGGACCGCTCAACGACATCGACGGCGTGCGACACGCTTTCTTCACCCGCGAGGGCGGCGTCAGCGAGGGTCTTTTCGCCTCGCTCAATTGCGGCCTGGGCTCGGGCGACGTTCCCGACAACGTGGCGACCAACCGCGCGCGCGCGATGAACCATCTCGATCTGAGCTCCGATTCGCTGATCACCTGCTACCAAATGCACAGTGCGAACGTGGTCGAGGTGGAACGCCCGTGGCGGCGCGAGGATGCGCCGAGGGCCGACGCCATGGTGACGCGCAACGCGGGTCTCGTGCTTGGTGTCCTCACCGCGGATTGCGCGCCGGTCTTGCTCGCTGATCGCCAAGCGCGCGTCATCGGCGCGGCGCACGCCGGCTGGCGGGGCGCGCTTGCCGGCGTCATCGAAGCCACCCTGGCTGCGATGGTGCGCCTCGGCGCTGATCCCAAACGGATCGTCGCCGGAATCGGTCCTTGCATCGGCCAGCGCTCATACGAGGTCGGGCCGGAGTTTCCAGCGCCCTTCATCGACGAAGATCCGGCGAACGCCGCCCTCTTTGTCGCCTCGCCCAACAGTGGACGTTTCATGTTTGACCTTCGCGAGTTCGTCGCCCGCCGCCTGCGCGGGCTCGGACTTCGCCACGTACTCGAGGTGCCGGCCGACACATGCCGCGAGGAGCAGCGCTTCTTCAGCTATCGCCGCGCCTGCCTGCGCGGCGAGCGCGACTACGGGCGCGGCCTTTCGGCGATCGCGCTCGAGCCGTAAAGTCACGGCGGGTCGGCCGATGCCCTACCTGATCATATTCCTGTTCGCGCTGTTTCTCGGTCTCGTGGCGAGCTGTGTTCTCACCTGATCGGCACGCCGGGTGGAAATGCGCGGCGCTGCTTGGTGCGCTTTGGCTGGCCGCGTGCGGCGATCTGCCGCGGCCGCTGGCGCCCGAAACAAAGCCGCTGGCGGAGCCATTGCTGCTGCCGCCCGATCGCGCCGGGGTGCTGGTGACGCCGATCGTCGGGCTTCCGGGCGAAGCCGGCGAGAGGCTGGCCGAGGCGCTCGCCGAAGCGTTGCGCAACGCCGAAGTTCCCGCCGACACGCGAGCGCGCAACGCCGGGAGTCTGTTGTTGGTAACCGCCGTCCGGGCGAACGACGGCGGCGGCCAACGCATCGAGGCCGATCTTTATCGTCCTGACGGCACGCGCGCGGCACGACACGCCGCCGCGATCCCGCGCGGCGCCGCGCCAGCGACCCGCGACGCTTGGAGCGAGCCGGCGCGCGAGATCGCCCTGGCGATGGTGGCGGCCCTCGCCACGCCGGTCGGCCGCGTCGCCGGGCCACCCAAGCCGATCGTCATCGGCGCAATCTCCGGACCGCCGCCCCAGGAGGCCAACATCCTGGCGCGGGCGCTGGCTTACAATCTGCAGCGCGCGCGTGTGGCCGTCGCCGAGGCGCCGAACGACGAGGCCCTGCAGCTCGCCGGCGAAATCGCCGTCGCGCCGAAGAATCGACTCGAACGGCGATTGCGTATCCGTTGGATGATACGCCAACCCGACGGCAGCGTCGTCGGTGACGTGCAGCAGGAGAACGACGTACCGGTGGACCTGCTTGAGCGAGCATGGCCCGAAATCGCGTTGGCGATCGCCGAGGGCGCCGCCGACGGCATCGCCAATTTGCTGCGGCAATCGGACGGTGGTCGGCCGTGAACGCGGCCGTCCGGCGTTCTTGATCGTTGGCTCGCGGACCGGTTAGTTTTGAGGTTCGCTTCTCACCCCGCCGATCGTCTCTTCGGTCGCGCGCGGATGCATCACCCAAACGGCGCGAGCGATCATGGCCATTGGAGCCTTCGCATGACGTCAAATCCGCTTGCCGAGGTACTACTTGAGGCGTATCGGCAGAGCCACGACCTGGACGCGTCGTCGAGCGAGCGATTGGCCGCCTTCGCCGACGTCGTGCGAAAGATGCGGCCATCGTTCGCCGAGGCGGTCGACCGCATGGTGGGCAGGCTGCGACAGAGCGGCGCCGGAATGTCCGCCCCGCAACCCGGCGACGTGATGCCGCCTTTCATCCTGCCCGACACCGACGGTCGTCTGGTGAGCCTGGAGCGATTGCTGAGCCAGGGACCGACCGCGATCGTCTTCAACCGCGGGCATTGGTGCCATTACTGCCGCATGAACGCCAACGCCTTGGTCAACGCGCACGAGCAGATCAAGGACCAAGGCAAGCAAATCGTCGCCATTGTCCCCGATCGCCAGCAGTACGCGCGCAAGTTCAAATCGGAATCGAAAGTTCCGTTCCCCGTCCTGATCGATATCGACAACGGATACGCGATATCGCTCAACCTGGCGATCTGGATCGGCGCAGAGTTGGAGCGCGCGCTTGGCGAGGCAGGTTTCGACATTCCCCGATATCAAGGCAATGACGCTTGGATTTTGCCGATTCCCGCGACCTTCGTCGTCGATCAAGACGGCAAGGTAAAGGCGCGCTTCGTCGACCCCGATTATCGCCGTCGGATGTCGATCGCGGACATGCTCAAGGCGTTGTGATGCCGGTCTAGTGGACGTAAGGGGACCAGTCGGCGGCCCGCAACAGATTGAGCAGCATCGTGGCGACATGCGAGCGTTGACGGCCGGCGACGCCGTAGATCGCCACCGTCCGCTTGACGTCGAGCCCGTTTATCGGCAGCGAGCGCAGCCGCTCGGACCGTCTTGTGCTGACGGGAACGATCGCCACGCCGAGGTTGGCTTCGAGCATCGCGATCAGATCGTGGTGCGTCGTGACTTCGTGAGCGTCGGTCTTGGCGATGCCTCTCATGCCCAGGCGCAAGGAGATCTCGTCCACCATTTCGCACGCCGCTTGGAACAAAAACCGTTCGCCGCTCAGCTGTTCGATGTCGACCGAATCCTGGTTGGCCAATTTGTGATCGCGATTGACGATCAGCTCGAACGGCTCGGTGAATAGCGGCCAGGTATCGAGGCGTTCCCAGCCCTCGCCGAGCGGGCCGGCGATCAAGATTTCGACTTCGCCCGTCTTGAGCAGCTCCGATATCTCGCCTTTCCCGCCGCGGTTCAATTTCAGCTGAACGCGCGGGCACGCCCGCGACAGCTCGCCGATCGGCGCCGTAAGCAGACCCACATCGATGCTCGGCGATACCGCGATCGACAGCGACGCGGTCTCGCCGGCGGCGACCGCGCGGGCGAGGGTCTTGGCCGAAAGGGCGCTGTCATAGCACTGCCGCATCAACGGCAACATCCGCTTGCCGAGATCGGTCAAATGCGAAAGCGTCCGCTCGCGAGTCAACAACCGGCCGCCGAACTCGTCTTCGAGCAGATGGATGGCGCGCGTAAGCGCTGGTTGCGAGACGTTGCATTCCTCGGCGGCGCGGGTGAAGTTCAAGGTCTGCGCCACAGCCAAGAAATAGCGGATCTGATACATCTCCAATTGAGCAAGCCCCCCGAGGGACTGCGCTATCGCATCGCGCCGCGTGGCGTTGGCGCGAACGCCCTCTCGTCCTATCTAAACCGAACGCAAGGATCGGCGCAAATCCGCCCCGTCCAGCCGCCCTCCAAAGTCGAGTTTTGGGTATGGCGTCCGCGTCGCGCCGCCGCTTCGCCGCGGTTTACAGTGCTATGACACCCTGTTACATTCCGCGCCGCCCGCGCCGGGTGGTCGACCGCCGCGGGCTAGTCGTTTGAATTACAATAGAAAAACAAGACCTCTGCGCATGGGTTCAGAGGGGATCGGGTACGATGAAGATTCTCGCCTGCAACAGCAACCGGCCGCTGGCTGAGGCGATCGCGGCCTACCTCAATCTGCCGCTGACCAAGGCGAGCGTACGGCGGTTCTCGGATCTCGAAGTGTTCGTCGAGATTCTCGAGAACGTGCGCGGCGAGGACGTGTTCGTCATCCAGTCGACCTCCTATCCCGCCAACGACAATCTGATGGAGCTGTTGGTCTGCCTCGACGCGCTTCGGCGCGGATCGGCGCGGCGCGTCACGGCCGTCATCCCCTACTACGGTTACGCACGCCAGGACCGCAAGTCCGGCCCGCGAACGCCGATCTCGGCCAAGCTGGTGGCCAATCTGATCACCATCGCCGGCGCGGCGCGTGTTGTCACGCTCGATCTCCACGCCGGACAAATTCAGGGTTTCTTCGATATCCCGACCGACAACCTGTTTTCTGCGCCGGTTTTCGTGAAGGACATTCAGGAGCGCTTCAAAGGCGCCGATGTAGTGATGGTATCGCCGGACGTCGGCGGAGTGGTGCGGGCTCGCGCCATCGCCAAGCGTATCGAGGCCGACCTCGCCATCATCGACAAGCGCCGCGAGCGCGCCGGGGTGTCGGAGGTCATGAACATCATCGGCGACGTCAACGGGCGGACCTGCATTCTCGCCGACGACATCGTCGATTCGGCCGGAACGCTTTGCAACGCCGCCGAAGCGCTGGCCGACGCCGGCGCCGAGGGCGTGCACGCTTATGTCACGCATGGGGTGTTGTCGGGCGGTGCCGCGGCGCGGGTTGGCGCGTCGCCGATCAAATCGCTGGTCATCACCGACAGCATAATGGCGACGGAAGCCGTGCGCGTGTCGAACAACATCCGTCAGTTGACGATCGCGCCGCTGATGGCCGAGGCGATTTTGCGGATAAGCGAGGAGCGATCGGTGTCAAGCCTGTTCGACTGAGCCGATCGCGCGAGGAGTTCCACTGGCGCAGCGGCACCCCTGGAGGCCAGCGCCGAACTTGACGAAAAGGAGATGACGATGATCGAGACAACCAAGATCGCGGCCGAGCCGCGAGCGCGGGCCGGAAAGGGGGCCGCCCGCGCCACCCGTCGCGCCGGCCGCGTGCCCGGCGTGATTTACGGCGACAGGAAGCCCCCGACCCTCATCGATCTTGATCCGCGCGAGATGGCGCGAGAGATCAATCGCGCCGGGTTCTTTACGCGTGTGTTCGACGTCGACGTCAAGGGCACTGTCGAGCGATGCCTGGCCCGCGACCTTCAGCTGCATCCCGTGTCCGACAACGCCGAACACGTCGATTTCATGCGGGTCAACGACGAAACGCGCATTCGCGTCGGCGTGCCGGTGAAGTTCCTCAACCAGGACAAGTCGCCCGGGCTGAAGCGCGGCGGCGTGCTCAACGTCGTGCGCCACACGATCGAGGTCTACTGCCGGGTTGATAACATCCCGCAGTTGATCACCGTCGATCTCGAGGGTCTCGATATCGGCGATTCGGTGCATATCAGCGCCGTCAAGCTGCCCGAAGGCGTGCGGCCGACGATCACCACGCGTGACTTCACGATCGCCGCGGTCGCGGCGCCGAGCGTGCTGAAGACGGCGGAGGAAGAGGCGGCCGAGGCGGCGGCGAAGGCGGCGGCGGCGGCGGCGCTGGTGGGGCCCGAAGGCACGGTTCCGGCACCAGGCGCGGCGCCGGGAGCTCCCGGCGCGCCCGCCGCGGCGGCGCCCGCAGCGGCGGCCGGAGCGGCCCCGGCGGCCGCTCCAGCCAAAGGCGGCGATGCGAAAGGCGGCGCAGCGAAGAAGTAGCGCTTTGCCAGCCGCGCGTGCGTCATGCTGCTCGTCGTCGGGCTCGGCAATCCTGGCCCGGAATACGCCCGTCATCGCCACAATATCGGCTTCATGGCGGTGGACGCGATCGTCGACCGCCATGAGTTCGCGCCATTTCGCCCGCGTTTCGACGGCCGCGCCGCCGAGGGGCGGCTCGGCGGCGTCCGAGCGGTGTGCCTCAAGCCGTCGACTTACATGAACGAGTCCGGCCGTTCGGTGGCGGCGGCAATGCGCTTTTACAAGTTGGAGTCGGCGCAGGTGATCGCCATTCACGACGAAGTCGATCTGATGCCCGGCCGCTGCAAGGTCAAACAGGGCGGTGGCAACGCCGGACACAACGGGCTGCGCTCGCTCGACGCGTATATTGGTCGCGAATACTGGCGGGTACGGCTTGGCGTCGGCCACCCCGGCGACAAGGATCGCGTGCCCGACTATGTGCTGCACGATTTCGCCAAGGCGGATCGCCTATGGCTCGAGCCGCTGATCGAGGCGGTGGCCGACGCGTTCCCCTTGCTTGCCAAAAGCGACGCCGCGGGGTTCATGAATCGGGTCGCGCTTGCCACGCAGCCACCGAAAGCGGCGAAGCCCAAACCCGAGAGGCCGCCGCCCGGCCGCGCCTAATCCACGGCTCGTCCTTCGACACGCTCAGGGCGAGACCATCCCGATCCACCGCAACGGCCCCGTGCTGAGCCTGTCGAAGCATCCGGCCCACCCGATACGGACCGACACGACGCGCCATGGGATTTCGCTGCGGCATCGTCGGATTGCCCAACGTCGGCAAGTCGACACTGTTCAACGCATTGACCGCGACCGCCGCCGCCGCGGCGGCGAATTACCCGTTCTGCACCATCGATCCCAATGTCGGCCGTGTGCCGGTGCCCGACCCGCGCCTCGACGCGATCGCCCGACTCGCCAAGTCGGCGCGCACGGTTCCGACACAACTCGAATTCGTCGATATCGCCGGACTGGTGCGCGGCGCATCCAAGGGCGAAGGCCTCGGCAATCAGTTTCTCGGCCATATCCGCGAAGTCGACGCGATCGTCCACGTCGTGCGCTGTTTTGCCGCCGGCGACGTGACCCATGTCGAAGGTTCGGTCGATCCGATCCGCGACATCGAGACCGTCGAAACCGAACTCATGCTTGCCGATCTCGACAGCCTGGAAAAGCGGCTTGCCGCGGCGCAGAAGAAGGCGAAAGGCGGCGACCCTGAAGCGAAGGCCCAACTCGATGTCATGGAGCCGGTGGCGGCGCTGCTGCGCGACGGCAAACTGGCGCGCGCATTCGTTCCCGCCACCGAACGCGCACTCGTGTTCCGGCTGCTCCAGCTCCTGACCGCGAAGCCGGTGCTCTATGTGTGCAATGTCGAGGAGGAAGCGGCGGCGGAGGGCAACGCGCTGTCCGCACGCGTGTTCGAAAGGGCGCGCGCCGAGGGCGCGCGGGCGGTGGTGATTTCGGCGGCGATCGAGGCCGAGATGGCGCAATTGTCCGATGTCGAGCGAACCGAATTCCTCGCCCACCTCGATCTCGGCGAAACCGGACTCGCGCGGGTGATTCGCGCCGGTTATGCGTTGCTCAATCTGATCACGTTCTTCACCGCCGGACCGAAGGAAGCGCGCGCCTGGACGGTACGTCGCGGCGCCAAGGCGCCCGAGGCCGCGGGCGCGATCCATAGCGATTTCGAGCGCGGCTTCATCTGCGCCGAGACGATCTCCTATGAAGATTACGTGGGGTTGGGGGGTGAGCAGGCGGCGAAGGACGCCGGCAAGATGCGGCAGGAAGGCCGCGATTACGTGGTGCGGGACGGCGACGTCATCCTGTTCCGCTTCAATGTATAGCAGCGCGAGCCGTCGACGGCGCGGCATGCGGCGCTTGTCGGTTCGTCTTGGGGGATGGTAAACGCTGCAGCGCGGAAAACGGCAAACGACGGAGAGGACAATGCCAGAAACGATCCAGCTCACCGCCGCCGACGGCCACAAGCTTGCGTGCTACACGAGCCAGCCGAAAAGCAGGCCGCGCGGCGGTCTGGTCATCGTCCAGGAGATTTTTGGCGTCAACCGCCACATGCGCGGCGTCGCCGAAGGCTACGTCGCCGACGGATATGCGGTGGCGATGCCGGCGTTGTTCGATCGCATCGAGCGCGGCGTCGAGCTAGGCTACGGCGACGCCGATATCGCCCGCGGTCGCGAGGTGCGCGGCAAGATCGCCTGGGAGCAGGTGCTCGCCGACGTCGCCGCCGCCGCGGCCAACCTGAAAGGCGTCGGCAAGCTTGGCGTCGTCGGCTATTGCTGGGGCGGTTCGGTCACATGGCTGTCGGCGACGCGGCTGAAAAACTTCAGCGCGGCGGTGTGTTATTACGGCGGTCAGGTGGCGATGTTCGCCGATGAGAAGCCGAATTGCGCCGTCATGATGCATTTCGGCGACAAGGATCAGTCGATTCCGATGAGCGACGTCGAGAAGGTCAAGGCGGCGCAGAAAGGTGCCGCCGAGATCCACGTATACCCGGCCGGACATGGATTCAACTGCGAGGAGCGCGGCAGCTACCACGCCGAGAGCGCGAAGATCGCCCGCGACCGTACCCTCGCCTTCTTCCGGAAACATGTCGGGTAACTGGCGACCGGTGCCACCCAACTCCCGCCTCGAAAGACGAAGACGGCAGCGGCATCGTTCGACGCCGCAGACTGAAGCCGAGAATCGTCAACTGCGCTCGGCGGGTCGCGGGAGCTATAGCTAAGCTTGTACGAACTCGATCGCGACGCCAAATGCATGCTCGGGCATGATCTGCGCCACGCCAGCATCCCGACGATGCGCAATACCATTGGCGCGCAGGTGCGCGTGCGCAGCGTCGAGATCGGCGACGACGATTCGATAGGCCGCAAAGTGCGGCGTTGGCGGTGCATTGGCGATTCGCGCGCCAGGAAACCGTTTCGCGAATTCCCGCGGCGACAAGACCGCAATGGTTCCGCGCGCCGTCGTCACGCGCAGCCCCTCGCCCGACCGCCGGACGGCGCGCTCGCCCTGCATTCGCGCAAAGAAATCGGCAAGTACGGGCGGGTCGGCGGCGACCATCGACACCTCGGCGATGGCGCGCGCGCCATTTGCGTGTCGCTGATACTCGGGCTTCCAGAAATACTGCGGCGCATGCTGCTGGCAGACGAAGAACGCCGCTTCGGGCATCGTTGCGTCGGCGACGAACGCGAGCGAGAACGCGACGCGCGCCGTTCCGCCGTCGGGCAGTTTGGCCTGGCGTTCGAAATCGAACAGGGCGAAATCCGATAGCTGCTTGGCGGCGAACTCGTCGCGATCGGCCCGCGCGTCGTGGCTCTCGAACACCAGCATCGACATGCCCTCGCGCCGGACCAGAAAATCGCGATTGAAGGCGCCGAATCCGAACGTCCCCGGCGTAGCAGGCGTTATTTTCTCCGGCTCCGCCACGCCGAGAAGTTCTAGAAAGCATCCCTCGAGCTGGACTAGATGGTTGGCCGTGCCCCACGGATGCTGCGCCCGCGGCGTGAGGGTGAAGCCGAGCCGGGCGTAAAAGCCGCGCGTCGACTCGAGGTCGCGCGCGGCGAGCACCAGATGATCAATGCCACGACCCATCGTAGGTCGTTAGCCGATCGACAGGTTCAGCGCGCGGCGCACTCAGATTCCTCATGCTGAGTTTGTCGAAGCATGAGGCCCATCCTCTCTATCGCAACGCGGCCGCGATGTTGCCGCCGTCGACCGATAGCACCGCGCCGGTGGTCTTGTTGGCCAGCGCCAGCGCGACAAAGGCCTGCGCCACGTCGTCGGCCTTGACCTCGCGACCGAGCAGGTTGCCACCCATGTATTCGGGCTCGGAAACGCCGCGCGCCTTCGACCGCTGGGCGATCATCGCGTCGGTCAGCAGTCCGCTGCGCACGCGGTCGGCGTTGACGCCGTTGGAGCGGATCCCGTCCTTGCCATAGTCGACCGCGTACTGACGCAGCAGGAAAAGCGTGGCGGCCTTTGGCAAGCCGTAAGGTCCGAAATCCGCACCCGGATTGACCGCCTGCTTGGAGACGTTGAACAGCAGGCAGCCGCCGGTGCGTTGCGCCCGCATCACGCGGACCGCGTTCTGCGCCACGCTTTGATGGGCGAAGAAATTCAGCTCGAAACTGGCGCGGAGCGTCGCTTCGTCGACCTCGCCGATCTTGCCCTGCCACGCCGCGCCGGCGTTGGAGACGACGATGTCGACGCCGCCGAATCGCTCGACGACGCGATCGAACGCGGCGCGGACGGCGTCTGGCGAGGTGACATCGCAGGCGAGGCCGAGTCCGCCAAGTTTTTTCGCCATCGCCTCGGCCGCGGCGGCGTCGCGATCGAGCACGACGATCTCGGCGCCGTTGGCGGTCATGGCCGCCGCTGTCGCGGCGCCGATGCCGGACCCGCCGCCGGTGACGAGCGCCACATGACGGGCAAGCGGCTTCTCGGTTTCCTTCCCGAGCTTGGCCTGCTCGAGCGACCAGTATTCGACGTCGAACGCATCGGCCTCGCTGATGCTCTCGTAGCGGCCGATCGCCTCGGCGTCGGTGATGGTTGCCACCGCGTTTTCCGCGATGTCGGCGGCGATCCTAGCGTCCTTGGCCGATTTGCCGAGCGCGAATAGACCGATCCCCGGCACCAGAATGATTCGCGGCGCGGTGTCGAGCATTTGCTTCTTCGGCTTGGCGCGCGAATTTTGGCGCTCGAAATACTGCGTGTAGGCGGCGGCGTAGCGCGCGAAGGCGGCCTCGGCGGCGGCGCGGAAGGCAGCGAGATCTCCCGCCGCCGGCGCCGGCACGATCAGCGGCAACGACTTCGTACGGATGACGTGATCGGGCGTGATCGGTCCCTCTTGGCTATAGCGCGCCAGCTCGGCGCCGTTGACGAAGTTCATGATCGCCGGGGTGGCGCGCCGCTCGAAAACGAAGCGCCTGTAGCGCCCATCGGCCGCGTCGTCGGCCATCGCGGCCAGTCCGCGCAATATCGGCGCGACGTCGGCAAGCGGCGCGATATGTCCCGGTAGTGCCGCCGGGACGAAGACGTTACGGCGATTCTTGGCCAGCCTTGCTTCGGCGAGCGTCACCAGCTCGATCATCCGGTCGTACGCCTGGCGCGCGGTCTCGCCCCAAGTAAAGATGCCGTGCTTGATCAACACCAGCCCTTCGCTCCTGGGCGCTTTGGCTTGCGCCGCCGCGGCGTCTTTGGCGAGCGAGAATCCGGGCATGACGTAGTCGAGTATCACCACGCGGCCGTCGAACGCCTCTTCGGCGAGCGCGCGGCCATTGGGTTGATCGGTCAGCGCGAGCACCGCGTTGGCGTGCGTATGGTCGATGAATTTGTGCGGAAGAAAGGCGTGGAACAGCGTTTCGACCGACGGGTTGGGCGCCGTGCTGTCGAGCAGGTTACAGCGCTGAAAGTTGACCATGTCCTCGTCGCTCAACGAATCGAGCACGACCAGGCGACGCAACGGCTCAAGCCGCACCGCCGGCAGGCCCGGCGGCTCGATGACGCCCATGTCCCATCCGCTGCCCTTGACGCACAGCACTTCGATGCCCGCGCCGAGCGTGTCCTTCATCGTCGTCTTGACCGAAGTGTTGCCGCCGCCGTGCAACACCAGTTCCGGCACACCGCCCAACAAGCGCGTCGTGTAGACGCGCAGCGCCAGATCGCGGTTGACGCCTTGTCGCGCATAGCGCGCGACGACCGCCTCGGCCTCGCTGTCGGACCACAAATTATTCATCGCCCGGCCGTCTCGCTCCGACCCCTCACCGCTCCAGCACGCGACCAGCGACCGTTCGCAACTTTTTTACGAACGCCGGATCGCGCGTTTCCTTCGCCGTGATCAACGCCACCTCGAGCGCGGCGTTGCAGCCCACCTCGCAGGCATCCTTCCGCGGGGCGAGTCGCGGCGCGACACCCTTCACCAGCGCTCGCGCCTTGGCGGCGTTTTCGAGCAACACCTTGATCACCGCCTCGACCGTCACGTGGTCGTGGTCGGGATGCCAGCAATCATAGTCGGTGACCATCGCCACGGTCGCGTAGCACATCTCCGCCTCGCGGGCGAGCTTGGCCTCCGGCATGTTGGTCATGCCGATCACGTCGCAACCCCATTGGCGATAGAGATTCGATTCGGCCTTCGAGGAGAACTGCGGACCCTCCATGACAATGTATGTGCCGCCGCGCCGCATCGACAGGCCCAAAGCCTCGCCGGCCGCCATCAAATGGCCGCCCAGCCTGCGACACACCGGCTCGGCCATCGAGACGTGCGCCACGCAGCCGGTGCCGAAGAAGCTCTTGTGGCGCGCGAACGTGCGATCGATGAACTGGTCGATAACCACGAACGTGCCAGGGGGCAGGTCTTCGCGCAGGCTGCCGACGGCCGAAAGCGAGATGATCTCGCCGACCCCGGCCTGCTTCAGCGCGTCGATATTGGCGCGGAAATTGAGTTCGGACGGCGGAATACGATGGCCACGGGCGTGGCGCGGCAGGAAGACGAGTTGCTGTCCGCCGAGCCGGCCGAACATGAGCTGATCGGAAGGCTTGCCCCATGGCGTGTCGAAGCTCTCCCAGTGGACATCGGTCAGCCCGTCGATTTCGTAGACCCCGCTGCCGCCGATGACGCCGACGACGGGCGGCGAGCCCGCGTTGCGCTTCGTGTCCGCCATGTGAGGCTATGCTCCTTGCGCTCGTATCGCCGCCGGTTGGCCCCGGCGGTCGGATGCGGCGGAGTTTGTAAAGCAACCGGCGCGGTTTTCAACCGCTCTCGGCGGCTGCGGGCTTGCCGGCCGGGGGAAAGATGAAACGCTGATAAAGAAAGCCGATGCCGACCAGCGCCAGGCCCAGGCCGAGAAACGACGCGACGCGATACAGCCCTTCGAGCTCCGCCATGTCGATCAAGAACGCCTTGAGCACAGCCAGTACGATCACGGCAAGCGAAGCCCAGCGGAGCCCGGCTTGCGCCAAGACGATGCCGGCGGCGAGCAGCGCGCCGCCGTAGACCAGCCACGCCGCCGAATAGGCGTACAGCTCGGCGGCGGCAACGTCGCCCCGCGACAATATCGCGCCATGGAATGCGCGGCGCACCTCGAGCGATAGGTCGACGAACCCCAAGCCAAGGATGGCGACGACGGCGATGACGAGAATCTCGGCCTGGCGCTGTCGCCAGGCTTCGTGGGCGATCGCCGCGCCGATCGCTGCCGGAACGAGGTACGCGAGCGAGATCAGGTTCGCCAGCGGCCAGTCGCCGACGGGTTCCTCGGTGAACAGCGGATTGGCGAGAATCAGGTTGAGGCCCACCACCTGCGCCAACGCCAGAACGGCGAGCACGCGCCAACCATAACGCAAGACTGCCCGCGCCCGAACACGGTGAAGGCGAAACATCGCCCACGCGCCAAGCAGCCAAACGTCGGCGCGCAGCGCCTGCTCGGCCAAGCCGTGATCGCCAGTGTCGAGCGGCCCGCCGCTGAACCAATGGCGGATCTCGAGCGTCGCCAACACGACGGCGAAGATCACCGCCCCCGCCTCGAGCGTCATCACCAACGGATCGTCGCGCTCGCGCCCGAACCACGCCGCGGCGACCACGAAGGCGAGCGCGGGGACGCCATAACCATAGAGAAGCCAGTTGAATATCGGAGTCGGGCCGATCGGGTAGTCGACCACGTAGGGGTTCAGCAGCAAACGGATCAGTACGATGGCGGCGATGAAAAGTCCCGCCCACCGAAGTGCTGCGACGCGCGTTTCGCCGTGAATCCAAGCCAACGCCGGCAGCAGCAGCGCCAGAGCCACCGTCAGCCACGCCGTCTCGAGCGTCATGACTAGCGCCGCGGCAAGACCCGCGCACGCGCCGAGCGCGTAAGCCGCGAGCGCCGCCTCCATTCCCCTCCCGTCGCGATGCGGCGCCACGCGTATGGCCGCGGCCGAGCTCAGCGCGCCGAGTCCGAGCGCGGCCGCCGCCCACGGCAAGCTGGTTTCGAACTCGGTGATGCGCCAATAAGCGACCGCGAGGATGGCGAGGGGCGCGCCGACCGACACGCTCGCCCAACGCGCCGGGTGTCGCGCCCCGAACAGCAGGGCGAACCCGCCGAACGCGAACAGTGCGCCAAAGCCGACCGCGACGGCAAGAAAGCCCGACAGTTCCGGCGCCACGAGCGGTCCAGGCGTGAAACCTCGCGTCTCCACCGCGCCGAAGGGCGGGCGCTCGGCAACGAATTGCGGAAAGTGCCACGCCGCCAGCAAGCTCACCGTCAGCAGCGCTGCCGTGATGGCGGCGAGATCGAGCTCTCCGCGCGCGCGCGCGACGTAAAGATAGAGCACAGCGATCGCCGCCGCGGCGGCAAGCGCGGCGGGCCCATACGAATCGATGCGGATCAGCACGAACACGAGCACCGCGATCGCCGCGGCGCCGGCGCCGCCGATACGCGCGAAGAAGGCGCCGATGGCCGGCCACGGCGCGTTCGATGCCGTCGGCTCGTCGCTCGAATCGACCGGATCGGCGACAAAGAAGATGAGCGCCGCGAGCGCCACGAGATAAACGCCGAGCGCCAGCGCATCGCCGTCGGTCCAACCCCACAGAAACCATATCAACGGCCACACGCAGGCAAGTGACAACGTCACCCAGGCGAGCCACAACCAGCGCCGGTAACGCACCACCAATAGCGCGCCGGCGGCGACCGCGAGGAGATAGGGAAACAGGGCCCACGCTGACGGTTCGTCGCTGGCGACCAGGAGCGGCACGACGAATGCGCCGCAGAGGCCGAGAAGCGCGATGAACGGGCCGTGGAGCAGAGACATTGCCACCGCGCCCGCCGAGACCAGCGCCAGCGCGGCGAACGTGACCAGCGGACCCAAGAGGTCATAGAGCGCGTAAGCGGCGTAGACGCTGGCGAACCCGGCGACGAGGCCGGCGGCGGCGAGCGCCGGCGCGACATAGGTGACGCCCCCGGCTGCCGCGGCGGCGAGCGTCGGATGACGCCGCGCCCGTTCGCTCACCGCGACCAGCAGCACGCCGAGCAGCAGCCCCAGCGATACGCGCGCCGCGGGGCCGAGCCAGCCTTGATCGATCGAATAGCGGACGAGAAAGACTCCGGCGAGCGCCAGCGCCACGCCACCCGCCCACACCGCCCAGCGGACAGTCAGCATCTCCTCGAATGAACTTCCCCGTTTCGGCGCCGGTACGCCGACGGCGTCGGGAACGGTCGGTGGCGGTTGCGGCGGCTCGGCCGCGGCGGCCGGCGAGGTCGTGGCCTCGGGCGGTTTTACCACGATCGCGGGTTGCGAAACCGGCGGCGCAGGCGCGCCGGCGGAAAACTGCGCGCGCAAACGCTCCAGTTCATCCTCGAGCTTCCGCACGCGCAGCAGAAGCCAGACAAAGAACCCGAGAATGATCAGGAAAAACAGCAACTGCATCGGGCGGCCGACTCCTTCGACGCGGCCGAATCGACGCGACTCAGTTTATGCGGCCCGGCCCGACATCCCAAGCGCGAAGACGCGAGGCCGATTCACGTGAATCGGACTCGCGTAAAGCCCGATCAATGCACCGCCGCCCACACCTTGCGTTTCACGGCATAGAGCAGCCCGCTCAATATCAGCAGAAACAAGATTACTTTCACGCCGAGCGATTTGCGGTGCTCCATCTCGGGCTCGGCCGTCCAGGCAAGGAATGTCGTGACATCGTGCGACATCTGTTCGACCGACGCCTTGGTGCCGTCGGCGTAGGCCACCTGGTCGGGACTGAGCGGCGGCGGCATGGCGATCTGGTGGCCGGGGAAGTACTTGTTGTATTGCATTCCTTCCGCGAGCTTGAGGTCGGGCGGCGGCGGGGCGTAACCGGTCAACAGCGCGTACATGTAATCGGTGCCGCCCTTGCGCGCCTTGGTCATCAGCGACAGATCCGGCGGATAAGCGCCGTTGTTGGCGGCGCGCGCCGCCTTCTCGTTGGCGAACGGCGCCTTCATGCGATCCGAGGGCTGGCCGGGACGTTGAAACATCTCGCCCTCGTCGTTGGGGCCGTCGGCGACCTCGATTTCGGCGGCGAGCGCCTTGACCTCGTCGTCGGAGAATCCGAGCGCCCGCAGGTCGCGGAACCGGATCTGATGCAACGCGTGGCAGGCCGCGCAGACTTCCTTGTAGACCTGAAACCCGCGTTGCGAGGCCGCTCGATCGAACGTGCCGAACATGCCGGCGAACGACCAACTTTGCGCCGGCAGCGAAATCGCCTCCGCCGCCTGGGCCGATCCGCCGGCGAGCAGCGCGGCGCTGGCGAGCGCGGCGAACGCCAATTGGCGCATCACGCCTTCTCCATCGGCCTGGCCGGCGCGGCCGCCGCCATTCGTCCGCCGCCCAATACCGGCTCGCTGATCGACACCGGCAACGGTTTGGGCCGCTCGAACCAGCCGATGAGCGGCAGCAAGACGAGGAGGTGGAAGAAGTACCAGAAGGTGCTGAACTGGCCGATGACCAGCGCCGGCCCCTCGGGCGGCTGCGATCCGGCGTAACCCAGCCCGACGCAAGCGATCAAGAACAGCCAGAAGAACAGCTTGTAGACCGGGCGGAAACGCGCGCTGCGCACGCGGCTGGTGTCGAGCCACGGCAACAGGAAGAGCAGGAAGATCGAGCCGAACATCAAGATGACGCCGCCGAGCTTGGCTTCAATCGGGCCGATGTCGAAGGTGACGGCGCGCAGGATCGCGTAGAACGGCAGGAAGTACCATTCAGGCACGATGTGCGCCGGCGTCGACAGCGGGTTGGCCGGAATATAGTTGTCGGGCTCGCCGAAGATGTCGGGCGCGAAGAAAACGATCAGCGCGTAGAAAATAAAGAACACGGCGAGGCCGAATGCGTCCTTAACCGTGTAGTAGGGATGAAACGGGATCTTGTCCTGCGGGCCCTTGGTGTCGATGCCGAGCGGATTGTTCGAGCCGTGGGTATGCAGCGCCACGAGATGCAGGACCACCGCGCCGACCAGCACGAACGGCAGCAGGTAATGGAGCGAGAAGAAGCGGTTGAGCGTCGGATTGTCGACCGAGAAGCCGCCCCACAGCCAGGTGACGATCGCTTCGCCGATCAGCGGGATCGCCGAGAACAGATTGGTGATGACAGTGGCGCCCCAGAAGCTCATCTGGCCCCACGGCAGCACGTAACCCATGAAGGCCGTCGCCATCATCAGCAGCAAGATTATGATGCCGAGCCACCACAGCACTTCGCGCGGCGCCTTGTACGACCCGTAGTAAAGGCCGCGAAAGACGTGGATGTAGACGACGATGAAGAACATCGATGCGCCGTTGGAGTGGATATAGCGCATCAGCCAACCGTAATTGACGTCGCGCATGATCCGTTCGACCGAATCGAAGGCGTGGGCGACGTGCGGCGTGTACTGCATGGCGAGAAAGATGCCGGAAACGATCATCACCACCAGCATGATCCCGGCGAGCGAGCCGAAATTCCACCAGTAGCTGAGATTCTTCGGCGTCGGATATTCATGCAGCTCGTGGTGCATGAAGGTGAAGATCGGCAGGCGGTGGTCGAGCCACTTCACCACCGGGTGGTTCAACATCGTCTTTTGCGAGGCGGCGCTGGCCATTGGTCGACCTAATCTCAGCCGATACGGACGCTGGTGTCGTCGAGGAACGAATACTCGGGAACCAGCAGGTTGCGCGGCGCGGGTCCCTTGCGGATGCGCCCCGAGGTGTCGTAGTGCGATCCGTGGCATGGGCAGAACCAGCCGCCGAACTCGCCCTTCGGATCGGTGGTCTTTTGGCCCAGCGGCACGCAGCCGAGATGCGTGCACACGCCGACCAGGATCAGCCACTCCGCTTTCTTGGCGCGCGCCGTATCGAGCTGGGGATCGGGCAGCGTGTCGAGGTCGACGGCGGCCGCCGTGTCGATTTCGTCTTTGGTGCGATGGCGGACAAACACCGGCTTGCCGCGCCACGTGACAGTGATGCTTTGTCCCTCGGCGACCGGTTTGAGATCGACTTCGATCGCGGCGAGCGCCAGCACATCGGCGGCCGGGTTCATCGAGTGAATGAACGGCCACAATGATGCCGCCGCCCCGACTGCGGCGAAGGCGCCGGCCGCGAGATAAAGAAAATCGCGCCGCGCGGCGCCATCGCCGTGGTGGCTTGCCGACGCAGTGCCCGCCGAATTGGCCATCGTTCGCCCTGCCCCTCTTGTCGCTTTTCGGTCCCGGTCCCGTCCGGCAACAGCGTCCGCTCAGCGCTGAGCGTCGGCCCCGCCGGAGCGGCAATGACTGGCATCCACCGGCCCCCCGCGCCATGCGACAACCTGCCGCAGTCGCAGCATTTTTTGGCCCCGCGGGCGGGTGACCCGAGCGACGGGCAAGGGGTATAGTCGAATCGCGCCGTCCATGCAAAGCTTTCCGGCCGCGTTGCGGCGCCAATCGGTTTCATTGCCGCCCCATGCGTCTTGCCCTTTACGAACCGGATATCCCTCAGAACACCGGCGCGATCCTCAGGCTGGCGGCATGCCTCGGCGTCGGCGTCGATATCATCGGGCCGTGCGGATTCGTCTGGTCGGACCGGCGGTTGCGCCGCGCCGGCATGGACTATCTCGCCGGCGTCGATCTGGCACGCCACGAATCGTGGCCGGCGTTTCAAGCGGCGCGCCAGATGCGAGCGCCGCCGGGCCGGCTGATTCTGCTCACCACGACGGGCGACCAGCGCTACGACGCCTTCGGCTTTCGTGAAGACGACGTTCTGCTCCTCGGACGCGAAAGCGCCGGCGTCCGGCCCGAAGTGCACATGGCGGCGGATGCACGCGTCGTCGTCCCGATGGTCGCCGAAATGCGTTCGCTGAACGTCGCTCTCGCCGCGGCGATGGTGCTGGGCGAGGCGTTGCGGCAGACGGGCCGGCTTCCGGCCGCGAGCGCCGCGGCGCTGAAAGCGGTTTCGTGAACGCTATTCCCGGCGATCCGGCGCGACGCGCCGCGGCGCAAGCATGGTTCGAGGAGCTTCGCGACCAGGTTTGCGCCGTATTCGAGGCGATCGAGGACGAATTGACGGGAATGCTTCGCGACAACCCGGCCGGCCGGTTCGCGCGCCAAAACTGGCAACGTCCTGGCGGTGGCGGCGGCGTCATGGCG
This sequence comes from Alphaproteobacteria bacterium, assembly GCA_035457725.1. Taxonomy (GTDB): domain Bacteria; phylum Pseudomonadota; class Alphaproteobacteria; order CACIAM-22H2; family CACIAM-22H2; genus DATFES01. The sequence continues at coordinate 44,894 of DATIBC010000028.1, forward strand.
ATCATGCGCGGCCGCGTGTTCGAGAAGGTGGGCGTCAACGTGTCGACCGTCTGGGGCGAATTCAGCCCCGAGTTCCGCAACCAGGTGCCGGGCGCCGCCGACGATCCGCGCTTCTTCGCCTCGGGAATTTCGCTGGTTGCCCATATGCGCTCGCCGTTGGTTCCGGCGGTGCACATGAACACCCGCTACATCGCCACCACCAAATCATGGTTCGGCGGCGGTGCCGATCTTACGCCGATGATTCCCGACGACGACGATACGGCAACGTTCCATGCCGGGCTCAAGCGCGCCTGCGAGGCGCACGATCCATCGTACTATCCGCGCTTCAAGAAATGGTGCGACGAGTATTTTTATCTGCGGCACCGCAATGAGCCGCGCGGAGTCGGCGGGATTTTCTACGACAATCTCGACAGCGGCGACTGGGCGCGCGACTTCGCCTTCACCAGCGACGTCGGCCGCGCGTTTCTGGAGGTCTATCCAAGGCTGGTCCGCCGTCACATGAACGCCGCGTGGACCGACGAGCAGCGCCGTCATCAGCTCGTCCGCCGCGGCCGCTACGTCGAGTTCAACCTGCTTTACGATCGCGGCACCAAGTTCGGATTGATGACCGGCGGCAACGTCGAGGCGATATTGATGTCGCTGCCGCCCGAGGCGATGTGGCCGTGAGCGCGAAGGCCCGCGCCACGATATCGACCGGCCCGCGCACGGCGCGCGGGCGCGCGCTCTACGATCTGGTGCCGGCCATCGCGCGAGCGTTCTTTCGCATGCGCGCGCTCGGCATCAAGGAGGACGCCGTGACGCCGAGCGGGCGCGGCGCCTGGGGCTTGATGCGCAGCCTTGCCGAGGGCGGGCCGCAAACCGTGCCGGCGCTGGCGCGCCAACGCCCGGTGAGCCGCCAGCATATCCAGAAGCTGGCCGACGAGCTCGCCCGGCGCGGCTTGGTCGAATTCGTCGACAATCCGGCCCATCGCCGTTCGAAGCTTGTCCGCCTGACGCCAAAGGGCGCGCGGCGCTATGCCCGCGTGAACGCCCGCGTCGGCGCGATTTGCGATGCACTCGCCCGCGAGAGCGACGAAGCCGAACTGCTCGCCGCCGCGCGCGCCCTTCGCCGCCTGATCGCCGCGCTCGACGCCCGCCTCGCCCGATAGGCGCCGCTGTCGGTCAATGGCATGCCGGGTCGACGAGTAATTGACAACTTAATTGTCATCATGGTATCAAGGTTGCCATCTTGACCCGACACGAGGGAGATCGATCATGAAGTGGACGGAAATGTTGCTGGTATCGCTGGTGACCGCGGCGGGAGTCCTTGGCCTCGGCCACCTCGCCTCGCAGTGGTCGGCGCGTCCGGCGGAAGCGGCGGCCGAGCGCAGCGACGGCATGTTTGGCCGCGCGGCGTGGCGGGGCGAGCGCCAGGGGCACCACGGATGGAGCCGATTGTGCGGCGATCCGGCGGCGCTGGACGACGCCTTGGGCTATGTGAAAACCGAGATGCGGCTGTCGGCGGCGCAGGCGCCCGAGTGGGACCGCTTCGCGGCCGCCGTCCGCGAAGCGAGCGAGCGGCTGCGGGGCGCGTGCGCAACCGACATCAACGCGGCGTCGGACGCTGCAAGCGCCCTGGCTGCGGCCGAAGCGCAGCTCGCCGCCGGGCTCGACTGGCTCGGAATCGTGCGCCCGGCATACGCCGCCCTCCATACCCAGCTCGACGCGCGCCAGCGCGCGTTACTCGACACGCGGTTCAGGCGGGGTCATGGTCATCGCTGAAATGGCTGCGGAAGGGGCTAAGAACGACATCGCCGGCGCGGCGGTACGGCCGCCGCGCCTGCATTTGGCGGCAATCGCCGTTGGCTTTGCGCTGGACTGGATCGTTCCCACCGCGCTTGCGCCGTCCGACCTCTCGCCGTCGTGGCGCGCGGCGATTGGCGGCGGGCTTGTCGCCCTCGGAGCAGCGCTGTTCACCTGGTCGATCGGCCGATTTCGCGCCGCCGACACGCCGGTGCCGACCATCCAGCCGACGCGAGCGCTAGTGGCTGACGGCCCCTATCGATTCTCGCGCAACCCGATTTACCTATCGATGGCCGTCATCCATGCCGGGATCGCCCTCGCGGCCGATAACGCGTGGGTGCTGCTGTTGCTGGCGCCGACGCTCATCGTGATCCGCTATGGCGTCATCGCGCGCGAGGAACGCTACCTCGAGCGAAAATTCGGCGCCGATTATCTCGCATACAAGCGGCAGGTTCGCCGGTGGGTTTAGACGGCCAAGCCAGCGCTCTTCACTCATCGATCCACGTACGCCAAGCGCTCCAATTTCCGACGAGCTCGGCCACCAACGCATAGCCGTCGGCCGCCGGATGGACGCCGTCGCCGGCGGCGAGCGCTTGCGACCAACGCGCCTCCCGCTGGAGGCGCTCATGCAGATCCAGATAAGGCACCGCGAGGTCCGTGGCGATCGCCGCATACGCGTTCGACAGTTGGCGGACACGGGCATCGCGAAAACTACGCTGGATTCCGGTCGGCGAGGGCAGCGATGCATGCTCATCGGACAACGGCGCCGGCCCCAGCCACAATGTTTTCCGCCACTTCGCCGCGGCGGTCATGATGGCGCGCGCGGCGGAGAGCGAGCGATCGACGGCGACGCGCAAGCCGCTGCCGTCTTCTTCGGCGGTGTCGTTGACGCCGAAGGCGAAGACCAGCGCGCCCGGATATCCGTCGGGGAGTCGCGCCGCGCATTCGGCGCGCCACCGCTCGGCGATCATGACCGATGTATCGCCCCGCACCCCGAGGTTATAAAGCGAGAGGTCGTGGCCGTGCGCTGCTTCCGCCGCGCAGACGCGGCCTGGCCAACCGAGATATCGCGAATCGCCGGTTCCGAGCGTAATGCTGTCGCCGACGAAGCAAATGCGAAGCGTCGTCATTGCCGCCCGATCAGCCGCTCGAGTCGGCCAAGGCACGCCGCGCGGTCGGCGCGGTAGTCGCCGTCTTCCCACCACTTCTCGACCGCGGCGATCAACTCGCCGACGCGAGGGCCCGGCGGCACGCCGCGATCGAGCGCATCCTGACCCTTGATCGGAAGGGCGACCGGATGCCACGCCGCGGCGTCGGCCAGCAACTCGGCGAGGCCAATCTCATCGCGGCGAGCCGCCGCACCGAGCAGGGCCAAATCGCGGAATGCGGTTGCGCCGAGTCGATGTAGCGCCCGGCGGCGCGCATTGACGTCGAGCGCCGGAGCCACCGCGAGCGGCGGCGTCGTCAAGAGTTCGAGCCAGGCGCGTTCGTGATTGGACAGGCGGAGCCGGGTGGCGAGCGCCGACACGCCGACCGCATCGGCCGGCAGCGAGGCGGCAAGCCGCCGCAACGCATCGGGCGCGGCGTATTTTGCTTCGAGAACAACCAAAGCTCGCAGCCGTCCGACGTCGCGCAGCTCGGGGAGAATATGGCCCAGTATGCCCTCCTCGATCATCAGCGCGACGCTCGACGCCGGGTCATCGGCCAGCATGAGCCGCAGGATTTCGCCGGCGACCCGCTCGCCCGATAGAGTCGGCAGGAGATGCGCCAACTTGCGGCACGCGGCGAGGCTCTCGGGGTCGGGCGCGCCGCGGCCGTAATAGGCCTGAAAGCGGAAAAAGCGAAGCAGCCGCAGGACGTCCTCGCGAATCCGCGTCTCGGCGTCGCCGACGAAACGCACGCGCCCGGCCAGCAAATCGGCGAAGCCGTCATAGGGATCGTGCAGCGTGCCATCGAAATCGAGCGACAGCGCATTGATGGTGAAATCGCGCCGCGCCGCATCCGCCGCCCAGTCGTCGGTGAACGCCACGGTGGCGCGACGGCCGAATGTTTCGACATCCTGGCGCAGCGTGGTGATCTCGAAATGCTTGCCGCCGATGACTGCGGTCACCGTGCCATGCGCGATGCCGGTGGGCACGACCCGGATGTCCTCCGCCGCAAGGCGGCGCATCACGATTTCAGGCGGATCGGGCGTGGCGAGGTCGATATCCTTGACCGGACGGCCTGACAACGCGTCGCGAACGCATCCGCCGACGAAACGCACCCGTCCGCCGTTCTTGGCCAGCGCGTCGACCACCGCGCGCGTCTCGGGCGCGGTCATCCATGGCTGCGGCGCGATGCGCTTCGGCGCGAAGGTCATGACCGAACCCCGTGATGGCCTATTTCGGTGTCTCGACGTGGCCAGGCACGATCTTGCCGTCGATGACATGCGGCGGAACGTAGTGGCCCTCCGTCGGCTCGCCGCCGATCAACGCCAGCGCGACCGCGACCAACGCTGCCAGCAAAAGCCCGATCGCGCCGAGCCATATCCACGGCGCGTCCGCCCATGCCAGCGTCTCGCCGGCGCCGAGTTTTTCGCGCTGCCGCCGCTCGGCCGACAGCCAAAGGAAGTAAAGCGCGGTCGGCAGAACCAGAGGCAGCAGGATCTCGACGACGACGCGCCACACCGGCCGATTACTCCCTGCTCGACGTCTCGCCGCCAGCCAGCGCTTCGTAGAGATTGACCAGCATTCCTGCCGTCGCGCCCCAGATGAAATATGCGCCATAGGGCACGACGTAAAAATACCGCGCGATGTTGCGCTCCATCCGCATATGGCGTTGATGGTTCGTCGGATCGAGTATGAACTCGAGCGGGACCTCGAACACCTCGGCCACCTCGAAACGGTCCGGTTTGAGCGTAAACGGCGGCTCGACGACGCCGACGAACGGGATGATTTCGAAGCCGGTGCGCGTCTGATACGTGTCGAGTCGCCCGGCGATCTCGATTCGCGTGCGATCGATGCCGGTTTCTTCCTCGGTTTCGCGCAGCGCCGCGGCCGCCGCATCGGCATCGGCCACTTCGAGCCGGCCGCCGGGAAAGCTGATCTGTCCAGCGTGAGCGTGCAGGTGCCCGGTGCGGCGAGTGAGCAAGACCGTCATCGCGCCAGCGCGGTCGACGATTGGCACGAGCACCGCTGCTGGCGTCAGCGGCGGCGCCGGGGCCAAGTCGGGATTGAGGTCGTGATCGCCGCGAACGCGCGCCGTAGGGGCGGCAACCCGTACTCCCGCCCGGCGAATCCCGATGTCGCCGGCGGCGCTGGCAAGCCGGCGCTTGAGGTCGTCGCGGGAAGCGAGCGATATCCGCCTGGCGCCCGTCGTGGTCATGTCGTCGTCTCCAGGACGAAAAATACACCGTCGCTCCAAACTCCCAACGCCGGGCGACCATCGACAGGCGATTCGACTGCCAAATCCGCCAATTGGTAGAACACCGGGCGGGCGATCCGCGCTTCCAGCCGATCGCGCACCACGACATAGGGTGCCGGCTCCCGCACGCCGACGCTCTCGGCCGACCGCTCGACGACGCGGATCGGGTGCTTGGGGCCGGCCACCACCAGGTCGTCGAGGTTGGTGCGAAAGACGAGCCGTTGCGTCTGCCGGCGGCCTTCGACGGTAAGCTCCACCGCGACGAATGGCGCATCGTCGACCTGGATTCGGACCCTCTCGACCGGAGTCACCAACCAGTAATCGTCGGCGGAATCCCGACGCAATATGGTCGAAAAGAGGCGGGCCAGTGGTTTGCGAGCAATCGGCGAACCGTGATAGAACCAAGTGCCGTCGCGAGCGATGCGGAGTCCGAAATCGCCGCATGCCGACGGATCGGGATCGGGACGAGCATCCGAATTTGGCGATTCTCCGCCGGCGCGGCGGCCATCGCTAGAACGGGCGCCGGTGGGGCCGGGGTGATCCGCGATCCGCGCGAGGTCGGCGAAGTTCGGCCGAGGGTCGTTCATCGCCGCGTCGTCAACTGCTCTCGCTTGCGAGGCCGCATTGAACTCTCCCGAGACGATCCTCGCCCCAATCCCAGATGCGTCCGCCGAACTCCAGCCCTCCGAAGTCGTCGCAGCGATCGAAGCGCTGGGCCACCGGCTGCGCGCCGTCCGCGAACGCATCGGTCGGGTGATTTTTGGGCAATCCCAAGTCGTTGACCACTCTCTTATCACGCTGCTCGGCGGTGGTCACGCGCTGCTCATCGGGGTTCCCGGCCTGGCCAAAACGCTGCTGGTCGAAACGCTCGGCCACGTCCTCGGCGTCGACGCCAAGCGCATTCAGTGCACCCCCGATCTGATGCCGGCCGATATTCTGGGCTCCGAGGTGTTGGAGGAAAGCGAGACGGGCCGGCGGTCGTTTCGGTTCATCGCCGGGCCGGTGTTTTGCCAGCTGCTGATGGCCGATGAGATCAATCGCGCCAGCCCGCGCACCCAGTCGGCGTTGCTCCAGGCGATGCAGGAGCATCGAGTGTCGGTGGCCGGCGCTTATCATCCGCTGCCCGCCCCATTCCATGTCTTGGCCACCCAGAACCCGCTCGAGCAGGAGGGCACCTATCCGTTGCCTGAAGCGCAGCTCGACCGCTTCTTGATGCAGATCGATGTCGGATATCCCGACATCGAAGCGGAACGCCGGATGCTGATCGCCACCACCGGCATCGACCCGGAAAAGCCGGCGCAAGCGATGAGCGCCGAGGAGCTGCGCGCCGCGCAGCGCCTGCTACGCCGCGTGCCGGTGGGCGACAGCGTCATCGAGGCGATCTTGCAACTCGTGCGCGCGGGACGCCCCGACACTTCGGAAATCCCGGAGGTGCAAAAACACGTCGCCTGGGGGCCGGGCCCGCGAGCAAGCCAAGCGTTGATGCTGGCCATCCGCGCTCGCGCCATACTCGACGGCCGGTTCGCGCCTTCGATCGACGACGTGCTGTCGCTGGCCCACCCGGTGCTGAAGCATCGCATGGCGCTCAACTTCGCGGCGCGCGCCGATGGCATTACCATCGATAAGGTGATCGACCGCCTCTGCGCGCCCTTGGCGTGATCGGCGCGCCCTCGGTGGTTGCCATGGCCACTTTTCGTCCCAGCGAATCCGGCGAACGGCAACGCCAACGCGCCGAGTCGCTGGCGAGTCGCTTCCCGCCTCTGCTGGTCGCCGCCGAGCGTGTCGCGGCGACGATCATTCAAGGTGTCCACGGCCGGCGACGCGTCGGCCAGGGCGAGACATTCTGGCAGTTTCGCCGCTACGAGCCGGGCGATTCGGTCGACCAGATTGACTGGCGGCAATCGGCGAAATCCGACCGCGTCTTCGTGCGCGAGACCGAGTGGGAGGCGGCGCAAACGGTATGGCTGTGGCGCGACGCCTCGCCGTCGATGCGCTATCGTTCGTCGCGATCGCTGCCGGAGAAGAGCGAGCGGGCCGACCTGCTGGCCATGGCGTTAACGGTGCTGCTGGTGCGCGGCGGAGAGCATGTGGCCTTGCTCGGCTCCGGCCATCCGCCGATGACCGGTCGCGGAGCGATCGCGCGCATCGCCGAGATCATCTGCCGCCCGGTCGCCGATGGCGACGCTTCGAGCCTGCCGCCGGAAGCGCCGTTACCGCGCTACGCGCAGACGGTCCTGATCGGCGATTTCTTCTCCCCCCTCGAAGAGATCGCGGCGACGGTGCGCGGTATTGCCGCGCGCGGCGTGAAAGGCCATCTACTTCAGGTGATGGATCCCGCCGAGGAGACCTTGCCGTTTTCGGGCCGCACGCGGTTCGAGGGGCTTGAACGCGAGGGCGATGCGCTGATCCCGCGCGTCGAATCGGTGCGCCGGGACTACGGCGACGTCCTCGCCGGACATCTCGCGGGGCTCGCCGACATCGCTCGGGCGGTCGGCTGGAAGTATCTTGCGCACCGCACCGACAAGCCGCCGCAGGCGGCGCTACTGACTCTCTACATGGCGCTTGCTGACGAGCGGCGGTGGAAATGATGCCGACGCTCGCCGCGCTTGCGTTCATTTCGCCGTGGTGGCTGCTGGCGCTCGCGGCTCTGCCGATCCTTTACTGGCTGTTGCGCGTCACGCCGCCGGCGCCGCGGCTAACTCGCTTTCCGGCGATTCGCCTGCTTTTTGCCCTCAAGCCGAAAGAGGAGACACCGGCGCAGACGCCGTGGTGGCTACTTGTTTTGCGCCTGCTCATCGCCACGCTGATCATTCTCGCGCTGGCCCATCCGCTGTTGAATCCGGGCACGCGGCTCGAGCGGCCGGGGCCGCTAATGTTGGTAATCGACGACGGCTGGACTTCGGCGCGCAACTGGACGGCGCGCCAGAATACGCTCGCCTCGCTGCTCGATCGAGCCGAACGCGATCAACGCGCCGTGATGCTGCTGACGACGGCTCCGCAGCTCGGCGGTGAGCCGCCGCGCACCAGCCGCTTGATGCGCGCTGCCGATGCCCGCAGCGCCGCAGCGGCCATCGAACCCAAACCTTGGCCAGTCGACCGCAACGCGGCGCGCGAGGCGCTCGGTTCCGCCGAGATCACCGACGACGCTAACGTCGTTTATCTCGCCGACGGGCTCGATGACGGGCGCCTCAGGCCGCTGATCGAGGGCCTGCAGCGCGTGGGGCCGGTCGACGTCGTGCGCGAGGATGCCGGCGAACTGCCGCGCCTGTTGTTGCCCCCGGCCGCCGAAGCGGCCGGATTGGCGATCACCGCGACGCGATTCGCCGCCGGCCCGCCGGTCGTGTCGTCGTTGCGCGCCCTCGCCGATGACGGGCGACTACTGGGGCGCGAGGAGCTGCGCTGGCCCGAGAACGGCCGTGAGGCGAAGGCGCGTGTCGAGCTGCCGATCGAGCTGCGCAATCGCCTGGCGCGGCTCGAAATCGAGGGCGAGGCGTCGGCCGGCGCGGTTGTGCTTCTTGACGAGCGTTGGCGCCGCCGACCGGTCGGGCTGGTCGCCGCCGGGTCGCTCGAAAAGCGCCAGCCGCTGCTTGCCGACATCTTCTATCTGGAGCGCGCCTTGACGCCCTTCGTCGATTTGCGTTTCGGCGCCGTCGCCGAGCTGCTGCAGCGCGGGCTCGCTGTCTTGGTGCTGGCCGATATCGGCCGGCTCAGCGACGCGGAATACGCCGCCATCGACCCATGGGTACGCAAAGGCGGCGTCTTGGTCCGCTTCGCCGGCCCGCGCAGCGCGCAGGGCACCGACGACCTGGTGCCCGTGCCGCTGCGAACCGGCGGCGACCGCGCGTATGGCGGAGCGATGTCGTGGGAGCAGCCAGTGGCGCTGCAACCGTTCGAGCCGAACAGCCTGTTCGCCGGCCTGACCGTTCCTGAAGATGTTCGTGTATCGCGACAGATTCTCGCCGAGCCCAGCCTCGACTTGTCGCAGCGGACATGGGCACGGCTCGCCGACGGGACGCCGTTGGTCACCGCCGACCGTCGTGGCGACGGTTGGCTGGTGATGATGCACACCACCGCCAACCCGGAATGGTCGTCGCTGCCGCTTTCGGGGCTATTCGTCGAGATGCTGCGTCGTCTGGTCGGGCTGTCGCAGGGCGTGGCCGGCGATCCATCCGAAGCGGTTTTGCCACCGTTCGCCGCTCTCGACGGCTTCGGACGTTTGCAGGCGCCGCCGCCGGCCGCAGTCGGCATCGAGGGCGCACGTCTCGCCGAGACCCCGGTCGGCCCGCGCCATCCGCCCGGCTATTATGGCAGCGAGACCACGCGACGGACGCTCAATCTGTCGGCCGCGCTGCTCGGCCCGCAGGCGCCGCTGCCCAAGCCGATCGCCGAACTGCCCAGCGGCGTCGTCGAAAGTTACTATCTCGGTGCGCGCGAATTCGACTTCAAGCCGTGGCTGCTGGCTGCCGCGCTGGCGCTCGGCCTGATCGATTTGGTGATCGCGTTGGCTTTGCGCGGCATCATCGGACGACTGGCATCGCGTTCGGCCACCGCGGCATTGGCGCTGATGCTTGCCTTCGGCGCGCCGGGCGCGGCGCCGGCGCAGCAGACGCCGCTCGGCCAAGCGGCGGCGGCGCAAGACGACGATACCGCGCGCGCCTCGACGCTGACGACGCGATTCGCTTTCGTGCGCACCAATTCCGCCGAGATCGACGACATAACGGCCGCAGGACTTACCGGCCTTGGGCAAGTCCTCTCGAAGCGTACGACCATCGACCCGGCGCCGCCGGTCGGTGTCGACGTCGAACACGACGAGCTGGCGTTCTACCCGCTGCTCTACTGGCCGGTGTTGCCCGATGCGCCGCGCCCCTCGGCCGGCGCGCTGGCCCGGGTGGCGCAGTTTCTGCGTCAAGGCGGAATGATCGTCTTCGACACCCGCGACGCCGGCGGCGCGGGAAGCGCGACACAGGCTGGCGCGCGGCTGCGCGAGATTCTTCGTCCCCTCAATCTGCCGGCGCTGACTCCGATCCCGGCCGATCACGTATTGACCAAGTCGTTTTACCTGCTGAGCGATTTCCCCGGCCGCTGGGCCGGGGCGCCGGTGTGGGTCGAACAAGCCGACGACCGCATCAACGACGGGGTATCCTCGGTGATTATCGGCGCCCACGACTGGGTGGCGGCTTGGGCGAATGATGGCGGCGGAAAACCGGTGTTCGCCGCGGTGCCCGGCGGCGAGGCGCAGCGCGAAATGGCGGTGCGATTCGGCGTCAACTTGGTGATGTACGCGCTCACCGGCAACTACAAAGCCGACCAGGTCCACGTCGAAGCGATCTTGGAAAGGCTCCGACGATGATCGGCGGCGACGTCACGCTGGCGCTGACGCCGCTGCTGCCGGCGGCACTTCTCGCCGTGCTCGCGGCGGCCGCGCTCGGCGTCTTGATCGTCGTCTGGTGGCGGCGCGCGCCGGGCGCGCTGTGGCGGACGCTCGCCATTGCGGGTGGGCTCGCGGCGCTACTCAATCCGACGGTGGTCATCGAACAGCGTCGACCGCTGAGCGACGTGGCGCTGGTCGTGATCGACGAATCGCGCAGCCAGACGATCGGCGAACGCCGCGCGCAGGTCGAGGCGGCGGTCGAGCATCTGCGCGCCCAATTTAAGCAGCAACGCGATCTCGAGGTGCGCGAGGTACGCGCCGCCGCGAGCGCCGAAGGGACCCGCCTGTTCGAGGCGATCGAGCGTGCGCTCGCCGACTTGCCGCGCGATCGGATCGCCGGCGTGGCGTTGATCACTGATGGCCAAGTGCACGACGTGCCGGCCGATGTTGCGCGCGCCAATCTACGGGGACCGGTACATGCGTTGCTCACCGGCAAGCGCGAGGAACGCGACCGCCGCCTGATCGTTGACCAGGCGCCGCGCTACGGCATCGTCGGCAAGCCGCTGACGCTCACATTGCGCATCGACGACGGAACGCCGGCCGCTGCGGGCGGGCCGCGCGAACTGGCGCGGGTCGACATCCGCCGCGACGGCGGCGAGCCGCAGACGGTGCGCCTCCCGGTGGGCGAGCCTCAACCGCTGGAGTTCACGCTCGAACATGGCGGCGAAACGGTGTTCGAGATGCAAGTCGAACCCGGCACCGGCGAACTGACTTACGAGAACAACCGCGCCGTGGTCATCATCAATGGCGTGCGCGACCGCTTGCGCGTGCTGTTGGTCACCGGTGAGCCGCACGCCGGCGAGCGCACTTGGCGCAGCCTGCTGAAATCCGACCCGGCGGTCGACCTCGTCCATTTCACGATTCTGCGGCCGCCCGAAGCGCAGGACTTCACGCCGGTCAACGAATTGTCGTTGATCGCCTTTCCGGTGCGCGAGCTGTTCGAGGAGAAGCTGAATGAGTTCGACCTGATCATCTTCGACCGCTACCGTCGGCGCGACGTGCTGGCCTCGGTCTACCTCGAGAACATCGTCCGCTACGTGCGCGGCGGCGGCGCACTGCTGGTCGCCGCAGGTCCCAATTACGGCGCGCCGGGCAACCTGTTCAATTCGCCGTTGGGACAGATCCTGCCGGCAGCGCCGATGCCCGGCGACGTCGATCAGGGATTCAAGCCTTTGGTCACCGACATTGGTCGGCGCCATCCGGTGACCGCCGATATTCCCGGCGCCGAAGCGAAAGACCCGCCGTGGGGTCGCTGGTTCCGTCTCGTCGCCTCGCAAGCGCGTCGTGGCAATGTTCTGATGGACGGACCTGACGGCCTGCCCCTGCTGCTGCTCGACCGCGTCGGCGATGGCCGCGTCGCGCAGTTCATGTCCGATCATATCTGGCTGTGGGCACGCGGCTACGAACGAGGCGGGCCGCAGGCCGAGTTGTTGCGGCGCATCGCACACTGGCTGATGAAGGAGCCGCAGCTCGAGGAAGAAGACCTCAAGGCTGCGGTCAAGGGAGCGCGCATCGAGATCGTCCGCAGGACGCTGGCCGATCGTCCGGGCGAGGTGACGGTTACCCGGCCCGACGGGAGTATCGAGACGCTGGCGCTCGAGACGGGGCGTGGCGGGCGCTGGACGGCCAACCTCGAGGCGCGCGAGCCCGGCCTCTACCATTTCACCGACGGAGCTCGGGTCGCGCTGGCGGCGGTAGGTGCGCTCAACCCAATCGAGATGGCCGATGTCCGCGCCACGGAAGAGCGCCTGAAGCCGGTCGTCGTCGCCTCGAGTGGCCGCATCCAATGGTTGGTCGACGGGCTCCCGGATGTCCGGCGCGTGTCGCCGGGCGGCGACGCCGGCGGACGCAGCCCGTCGGGTCGCAACTGGATCGGATTTCGCGCCAATCACGATTATATCGTCACCGGCGTGACGCAGTTCCCGCTCCTGCCGGGCATCGCTGTATTCCTGCTGGCGCTCGGCATGCTCGTGCTGGCCTGGCGGCGGGAGGGGCGGTAACGATCGTCGGCGATACGCCTCGTGCTCCGACAAGTTCAGCGCGTGGCGTTTGGTTCTCGCCGCCTAGAACCGGTCGAAAGGCCAGACGGCGAGCAGGGAACGACTCGCTACTGCTGCAGGTTCGACTCGTCGCCAAGATAGCCGGCCCAGGCGAACCAATAGGCGACATGGCCGGCGACCCGCGGCAGCTTTTCGCCGGCCGGTCCGAGAAGGTTCTCCTCGCCGATCCGCCACGTCACGGCGCCGGACGTCAGCTCGTCGGCCGCGGCGCCGGCTTCGAAAACGCGTCCGTCGCGGCGATAGGCGCGCACCGTGCGCGTCGCCGCGTCGCCGACCAGCACGACATCGATCTGTCCGACCGTGTCGTTGAGCACCCGCTTGTAGCGAAACGTCTCGACCGGCCACGCCTTCTGTCCGCCGAAGGCACGGATGCCGAAGATATGGTCTTTCGCGCGGATGCGCCGATCGGCGACCGCGGCTGGAAACATCAGATCGGGACTGGCGAAGTAGCGACTGTAAGGTTGTCCCGGCGTGTAGTCGCGGCTGTGCCCCGTCTCGAGCGACAGCACCTTGGTCGTGGGATTGGCGGCGAGCCAGTCCTTCCACGACGTGATGGCGACCGGCAGCATCTTGAGCTGGATACCGCTGCCGACCAGCGCGCCCACCACCGGCCGGCCGGTGAACTGGTTCCAGAGACTGTCGGTCTGACGGTCATACATCAATTTGTTGGAGCGATAGAGCAGGCCGGAGGAGCCGAACTCAAGCGGCGCCGCGAAACCCTCGACCCGGGTGTCGAAGAGGATTCCAGCGCCGCAAAGCGTGCAATAGGCGAGGGCCACCGGAACGCCGCCGACGACGTCGTTGAACATCTCGTGCCAGTCCAGCACGCGCAGTGGATAGGCGCGCGCATCGCCGTTGATGGCGACGCCGAAGACCAGCTCGTCTTGCGATAGATACGTCGCCTCGGAGGGGGCGATATGCTTGGGGTTGACCAGGGCCGGGATGCCATCGACGGAGACGCCGCCCCAGACGATCTCCTCGTAGCGGATGTCGCGCGGCAGGTGCGGCCAGACGAAGCGCGTGAAATCGGAATCGATGCGAGCGAACAATTCGTGCGCCAGGCGATGGAAACTCGCGTGCGGCATCACCTCGGGATGGCGCTCCTGCCATACCATCCACTCGAACCACCCATTGGCATTCGCCTCGCCGGTGATCTGGCGCAGCGCGGCGTTGAGGTCGCTTTCCAGCAGCCGAACATAGCGAACGGCAAGAATCAAAATCGCCGCCGTGTCCGCTCGACCGAGCAATCGCAATCGCGCCAGCGCGGCTTGCGCTTCGGTCGGTCCGCCAAAGATGAGCGCCCGGCTGGCGTCGTAGATGACATGGTCGTCGCGCGTCCACGCCTCGGCCTTGGCGGCTGCAAGGGCCGACCCTCCGATGGCCAACCCGACGACGAGCATGATCGCGGCCAACCCGCCGCGTACCACGCGCCTACCCGCGAACATTCGCGCCCCTCCATGCGATTTCGATCGTCGATTGTCCCGCATGCCGGAGAAAGCGCCACCGCTTTCGCTCGCGTTCACACGGATGTGACGAAAACTGCGGCGATATCAGTCGCACAGAAACGAGTCGCCTCGCCCGCCGCCGATTGCCGCGCCGCGCCTTGCGCCGCTAGATTGGATTTTGCATGGATATCGACGCCGCCACGCTCGCCAGCGCCGTCTTTCTTTTCCTCGGCGGCGCCGTCAAGGGTGTGGCCGGCGTCGGCCTCCCGCTCGTGGCGCTGCCGCTATTGACCACCGTGGTCAGCGTCAAGACCGCGGTCGGGCTGTTGGTCGTGCCGATCATCGCAACGAACTTTGCCCAGAGCTTCGAAGGCGGCCGCTTCGTGCCGACATTGCGGCGCTTTTGGCCGGTGATCGCCTGCCTCGTCGCGGTGATCGTCTTCGGCGTCAACGCGCTAGTATTGATCCCTGAACCCGTGCTTTACGCGGTGATGGGGGCGTCCATCATCGCCTTTCCGCTGGCGGCCCAGATCTGGCCGCATTTGCGCGTCGCGCCGGCGCACGAAGGCTGGGCCGGGCCGCTGGTCGGCGCGCTGGCCGGGCTGATCGGCGGAGCATCCAGCCTCTACGGCCCGCCGCTATTCCTATACCTGGGGGCGCTGCGGCTCCCCAAGGAAGAATTCGTGCCGGCGATCTCGATGCTGTTCCTGAGCGGCACGCTTGGGCTGACCATCGGAATGCTGTCGTTTCGTATTCTCGCCCCGGCCGACCTCGTCGCATCGCTCGCCGCGACCGTCCCCGTCTTTCTCGGACTTTGGTTGGGGCAAAAGGTCCGCCGCCGGCTGCCCCAGCGCCGCTTCGACCGTGTCCTGCTGATCCTCTATCTCACGACAGGGCTTAGTCTTTTGGCCCGCGCGGCGGCTTGATTGGCCGCCCGCTTAGCGACCGATGACGCGCCGATACCGGCTGAACCGCCGTGACCGCTTGGGAGCGTACGCGTATTGGGATAGGGCGCTCCGCCACGGCGATTTCGGGCCTTCACTTTGAGCCGGCGACATATGCGCCGTGTTCACCGACTGGCGGCGCGGCGGCGCGGCGTCGAATCGCCGACCACGGATGCGTCGTCAACCGCACGCATCTCCTGTTTCAGCGCTTCGATCAGGAAATCGGCGAAGATCGATCTCGGAACCTCGGCGTTCAGCACCGCGTAAGTCTTGAACGACGGGGCGTCTCGGATCGCAAGCACGCGAATACCCGGAATATCGTTCGAGGCCACGGAGAACTCATCGAGCACCGCAACGCCAAGGTCGTTGGCGACCAAAGCGCACATCGTCTGCGCAAATCGCGCGCGAATCGACAGATCGAACGGCAGGCCGTTGTCGATGAACGCCGAGGCAAGGATCCTGCCATAGGGATCCTTCGGTTCGATTCCGATCAGCGGGTACTTGAGCAATTCTGCGGCGGAAATCTCCTTGCGGGCCGCAAGATCGTGCTGCCTCGGCACGATCGCGACCAGCTTGCCTACGCCGAGTTGGTGCGACACTAGCCCGGGATGATCGACCTTGTAGCTCATCGCGACGATTTCGCCCTTCTTGAGCAGAAGGTAGTCGATCGCTTCCTCGATCTTCAGCACGTTGATGCTCATCTTCAACTCGGGAAATTTTCGCCGGAGCTTCCGGACCGCGCGCGGCAAAACATGCTGCGATATGCTCGGCACTGAAGCGAACGCGAAATCGCTGGACGCCCCGCGTGAAAGCTTTCCGATCTCGAAATGCAGATTCTCGACCTTGATGAAGACTTCGTTGATCTGACTGAAAATGCCCTGGGCCTCGCTGGTCGGGAAAAACCGGCCATGCTGTCGCGAGAACAGCCGAACGCCCAACAGCTTCTCCGCGTGCTTCATCACCCGACTGACGCCGGGTGCGGACACCCCGAGCTGATCTGCCGCACCTCTGACGGTCCCCGCCAACATGATGGCGCGAATGACCTCGATTTGACGCAACGTCAGCACGTTTGCCCCACGAAGCTTGAGCTTACGACAAAAATTAACATCATGGCACCAGAAACGTCCATCATGTTATTTGATGTTATTTTTGGCCACGATTAAGCTTCTCACCGAGTTCGATCCCCGTCACGGCCGCGGATCGTCCGATGTGAGCAGCGCATGTTCGACTTCAGCGGCGTCGTGGTCCCGGAGGACCAGTTTTTGCGCCATGGCTTGCGGGTCGGACGGCGCGCGTTATCGGTCACCGAAAAGCTGAATTGCGTTCGGAGGCTAAGAGCCCGCGGCGTACGCCGTGTCTCGGCCGGTTCGCTCGTGCGCCCGACAAGGACGCCGCGAACGGCGAATCCGGCCGCGCTGTTTTCGCCCCCGACGCCGATGCCTGGTGTCATGTACACCGCCCTGACCCTCAACCCAGCCGACCTCCAACGCGCGAATGCGGCGTGTGTCAGGCGTCTTTCGGCATCGATCTCGGCAAGCAAAACGGACGGCCGTGAGACCCTCGACAGGTCGATGACCGAAGCGCAGGAGCGGATGTGGCCGGCCTGGTCCAACCGCAGCTCGATCGCCGAGTCATCCGCGCCGTCGGCGACGTCGGGCGGCATGAAGACGATGCGCGCCGGCTGGGATTCGACGTCTTGGTGTCTCGCTTTCGATCCGGCGTTGACTGGGGCGCGCTCGGCGCGCTCGCGCGCTAACTGGAGACGGTACTCGGGACCCACCCTTCCCGGCCGCATGGCGCGTATCGGCCGAGCGGCGTGGCGTTATCGGCCATCGCAGGTCGGAGACTCCTAGATGACACGCCGATTCTCGTTGGCGTATCTGACCGTGCACGGCGTGACCCCGGCGGCCCAAGCCCGGATCGCGGCGCGCGCCGGCTATGATTTTGTCAGCTTCCGGCTGTGTCCTCTCGGGGTCCCCGGCGAACCGGATTGCGATCCGATCGCGCCCGAGGCGCTACGCGAAACCAAGCGGGCATTGCGGGAGACCGGCCTTTCCGTCCTCGACATCGAGCTGGCCCGGATCGTCCGCGACCGCGACCCAGAATCGTACCTGCCGGTGATGGAGGCGGCTGCGGAATTAGGGGCCCGCTATTTGATCTCCAGCGCCTGGACCACCGACCGCGACGATGGCCGGTTCATTATCGAGCGCTACGGCGAGATCTGTGACCTGGCGCGTGAATTCGGAATGACGGTCGATCTGGAATTTCCAACCTTTTCGCGGCTACGCAGCCTCGCCGATGCAATCGACGTCGTGCGCGCCGCGGCGCGGCCCAATGGCGGCGTCCTGGTCGATGCCCTTTACTACCACTTCTCCAGCTGCACCCCGGCCGATCTAGCGACGCTGCCCGCCGGATGGGTGCATTTCCTGCATCTGTGCGATACCGCGCAGCGCATTCCCGCCACCGAGCGTGAACAGATCCGCCTCGCTCGGGAAGCGCGCCTCTATGTCGGCGAAGGTTGCATCGATCTCGGCGCGCTGACCGCGGCCCTGCCGGCCGTTCCCCTCTCGATCGAATTGCCCAACGCACGCCGCAGCGCCGAACTCGGCCACGACGGTCACGCGCAGCGCTGCATCGAAACCGCCCGTGCCTACTTCCGGCAGCTGGACGCACCGGTTCGGCTCCGGCGCACTGTAACCGCCGAGTAGCCGGCAATCTTCGAGTAGACGCTCGCACGGAGGAGATCGCCAAGATGGCCCGCGAAATTACGGCGGAGGAAAAAAAGATCGCCGCCGACATGCTAGCTCGCGCCCGGGCGGCCATGGACAAGATAAGAGATTACGACCAAGCGCAGGTGGATCGGCTGGCGCGTGCCCTAGGCTGGGCCTGCGGCAACGAAAGGACCTTCGTTCGCATCGCGCAAATGGGCGTCGACGAGAGCGGTGTCGGCGACCGTGAGGGCCGCGCCGGCAAGCGCCTGAAGATCCTCGGCGTGTTACGCGACGCGCTGCGCCAAAAGAGCGTTGGCGTGATCGACGTCGACGAAGCCAAGGGCATCACCAAAATCGCCAAACCGGCCGGCGTCATCGCCTCTCTGATCCCAATGACCAATCCAGAGCTTACGCCGCCGGTGACGGCTATCTACGCCATCAAGTGCCGGGACGCCGTGATCTTCTCGCCGCACCCGCGCTCGCGCCGCACCACCTTCGAGATGACCAACGTCATGCGCGAGACGATGAGAAAGCTGGGCGCGCCCGAAGACCTTTTTCAGTGCGTCGAGAAGCCGTCCATCCCGCTGTCCGCCGAGCTGATGGCCGCGTGCGATCTGACCCTGGCGACCGGTGGCCGACCGATGGTCAAAGCCGCTTATTCTTCGGGCAAGCCGGCATACGGGGTCGGCGCCGGTAATTCCACCATGGTTATCGACGAAACGGCCGACATCAAGGATGCGGCCCGCAACTCGCGCATCTCCAAGACGTCGGATTTCGGCTCGGGCTGCTCGGCCGACGGCAATTTACTGATCGACGCCCGAACTTACGACGCGATGCGCGACGCGCTAATCGCGGAAGGCGGTTATCTATGCAACGCCGACGAAAAGGCTCAGCTCGAAAAGGCGATGTGGGATTCCGAGGGCAATCGCACCATCGAAACGGTGGCCATCGCGCCCCAGAAGCTCGCCCAGTCCGCCGGTTTCTCGATTGCCGCTGATCGAAAGTTTATCATGGTCGAACAGGAGGAAATCGGAAAACGGCATCGCTTCTCGTCGGAGAAACTTTCGGTCGTCATGGCGCTCTTCAGATACCACGGGTTCGACGACGCCTTGAAAAAAGTCGCCCAGATCTACGAAGTCGGCGGCAAGGGTCACTCTTGCGGCATCTACTCATTTGACGACGATCATATCGCCCGTCTGGCGGCGGCCGCTCCGGTCAGCCGCGTGATGGTGCGGCAACCGCAATCGAAGGCGAACGCCGGCGCATTCAACAACGGCATGCCGATGACCTCGTCGCTCGGCTGCGGCGTCTGGGGCGGCAACATCACCAACGAGAATATCGCGCTCAAGCACTACATGAACGTGACTTGGGTATCGCGCCCGATCCCCGAGGATCGACCCAGCGACGCCGATTTGTTCGGCGAGTTCTATAACACCGAAACACTTTGAAGTATAAGACGGCCACGGCGCGAGCCGTATCGCCGGGAGGACTCGATGAAGGACCTCGTTTCGAATTTGCTCGTCCGCTATCTGAGGGAGCGGGGCGTCCGCCACATCTTCGGGCTCTGCGGGCACACCAACATCGCCGTTCTGTCCGCCATGGCGAACAGCGAGCTGCGTTTCATCAATGTCCGGCACGAGCAGATCGCGGCTCATGCGGCCGACGGTTATGCCCGGGCCACTGGCAGGGCGTCGGTGGTCTTGAGCCATCTGAGCCCCGGCCTGACCAATGCGGCAACCGGCGTCGCCAACGCTGCGCTCGACTGCGTTCCGATGGTGGTGATCGCCGGCGATGTGCCGTCGTACTACTACGGCAAGCATCCGCACCAGGAGGTGAACCTTCACGCCGATGGCAGCCAGTACGAGATATACCGGCCGTTCGTAAAGCGCGCTTGGCGCGTCGATACCGCGCGATTGTTCCCTGAGATCATCGAGAAGGCCTTTATCCTTGCCGAAAGCGGGCAACCCGGGCCGGTTCTGGTCAACGTACCGATGGAGGTTTTCTCCACCAGCATCGACGTCGCGCTGTTCGACCGGCTCCGCCACAATACCAAGTCGCTCTCCAGGCCATCGATCGACGAGGACGTGGCGCGAACGATCGTGCGGACACTGGCCGGCGCTCGGAACCCGGTTCTCTATGTCGGCGGTGGCGTGGCCCTGGCGGGCGCAACGGAAGAGTTGCGCGACTTCGTCGATCATTTCGGCATTCCGGTCGCCCACAGCTTGATGGGCAAAGGCATGTTGCCCGACGATCATCCGCTGACCCTGGGCATGACCGGCTTCTGGGGCACGAAGTTCACCAACGCGACCTGTCTCGCAGCGGATTGGGTGCTCGGTCTGGGTACACGCTTCAAGGAGGCAGACTGTTCGTCCTGGTATCCCGACTACACGTTCAACATTCCGCCGACGAGGCTCATTCATATTGATATCGAGCCGTCGGAAATCGGCCGGAACTTCCCCGCCGAGATCGGCGTCGTGGCCGATCTGAAGCTGGCCTTGAAGGTGCTGAACCGGATCGCGCGCGAAATCTGCCCGCAAGGACGTGAAGATCCCGCGCTCGTGCAGCGGATCGCCGCCGAGCGCAAAGCGTTCAAGGCATCAAACAGGGAGATGGAGACTTCGAGCGCGTTTCCGATGATGCCGGAGCGTATCCTGGCGGACGTTCGCGCCGCCATGCCGCGCGACGCATTCCTGACGACGGATGTCGGATGGAACAAAAACGGCGTCGGCCAACAGTTTCCGATCTACACCCCGGCGACCGTTTTCACCCCTGGTGGCTTCGCCACGATGGGCTTCGGCCCTTCAGCCGCTTTGGGCGTCAAACTTGCTCACCCTGATCGGGTGGTAATCTCGCTCGTCGGCGATGGTGGCTTCGGTCAGAATCCGTCCCTACTGGCGACCGCCGCGGCGGAAGACCTGGGTGTTGTCTGGGTGGTCATGAACAACAACGCGTTCGGCACGATCGCGGGCCTGCAAAAGGCACATTACGGTCTTACCTATGGCACGACGTTCCCGAAATCGGGGGACGAGACGACGCCGAACTATGCCGACATCGCCAAGGCGTACGGCGTCAGTGGCGTGCGGATTCGCAGCGCCGAGGAGTTTCGCCCCGAGCTGGAAAAGGCCATCGCCTCGCGGCGCCCAACCGTGCTCGATGTCGCGATGGTCAACAACCCGACGCCGACCAGCGGCCACTGGAACATCCTCGATATCTATTCACCGGGGAAAAACGTCTCCCACGTCGCCACCCGGTGAACAAACGACCGATGAATCCATAATCCCTCCAATCCCGAACGGACCTCGATTCAGCCGCCTTGACGCTGGCTTACCGGCGGTCGGCGGCTGAACCGCGTTGGGCGACGCCGGGCCGCTGGCCGCGAACAAGACGACGCCGTGTGGCATTCGGTTTCCTGCGGAGCGCCCGCACGCGCGCCCCGGCCGACCGAAATCCCGCGGCGAAAGGCATTCACGCCGGGACCGTCGTCAATGCCAGAGCCCATGCGCCTACGTCCGTCACGCTAGAGCGAGTTCCGGACTGGTGGAATCGCTACATGTTGCCCTCACCCTTCGCCGTTCGACCCGCTCGCCAAGCCGCATGCTGAGCCTGTCGAAGCATCGAGGATGGGCGCGCGGCTCAGGGTGAGGGCGCGGCGCATGCGCCGCGCCAGGGTGAGGCACACTTAACGCGTTCTCATGGCGAGCCTGTCGAACCATGTGGACGCGCAAACCCGGGTCGACCTGAACGGGACAAGGTCTAGCGGCGGACGAAGCGCAAGATCGTCTCGACAGTGATGCGGCGCCGTGCATCGAGGACCGTCGGCGAGGACATGTCGCGTTTGAAGATCGTCGAGAAGGTAAAACGGTTCGAGACGTTGAAGAAACACATGGCGCTGATCGACATATGCAAGTCCACGGGATCGAGGCCTTGGCGAAACACCCCGGCGCGAACCCCACGCTCGTAGATCGCATGCAGCGCCGCGATGGCCGGAACGTTCAATCGCTGGATCATTTTTGACTTCGCCAGGTATTTCCCCTCATGGATGTTCTCGTTCATCACCAGGCGGGCGAAATCGGGATGCGTATGGTGGTAGTCGAACGTCGCGCTGACGATCTGTGCGAGCCCCTCCTCGGGCGAAAGATGTTCGAGCTTGAGTTCGCTCTCGGAGTTACGGATCTGTCGGTAAGCCTCTTCAAGGACCTTGAGATAGAGGCCCTCTTTGCTGCCGAAGTAGTAGTAGATCATCCGTTTGCTCGTGCGCGTGCGGTCGGCGATCTCGTCGATCCGCGCGCCGCTTAGACCCTTCGCGGCGAACTCATGGGTGGCGACGGCGATGATATCCTGTTTGGTTTTGTCCGGATCGTTGGTCCGCGCCGGCCGTCCCAGGGTGCGCCGTTTGCGATTGCTCATGGGCAGCTGAGTGTCGTTCATATTGGCTGGTGCTTTTGCGCGGGAAGGCCGGTCCTGTCAACGCTCATGCGTCCAGCCGATCCGTGAGTCGCGAGCGGCGCTGACGCATACCCGATCGGGCCCCTAAAGGCGCCATCATCTTCATAAATCGAATGCATGCTCGGTTTCGAAATCGAGCGATTGCGCGAGCATCCGCACCGGGGCGTTGGCGGCGCCCAAACCGGTATAGCCGTTCCGTTGGACAACCTCGAAGAAGAAGCCGTTGAGTTGACGTGAATAAAGCTGGAAATAGCTCCCGCGCGAGTCGCGGTCATAGAGAATATTGGAGCGTCGAAGCTTGTCGATCAGCTCCGCCGAGACATTGAAGCGCAGCATCAGGTCGTCATAGTAGTTGGGCGGCACCTTCATCGCGAATCTCGGGTCGAGCGTGGCCGCGTAGGCGAATATGTCGTCGCAGTCGAAGGCGAAATGGTGATAGGCGGCGAAGCCGCTTTTTTCGACGAAGCGCTGCGTTGTCGTCGCGTGGCTTAGCGACGAATTGAGCGACATGCGCACGCGGCCGTTGGCGTTCGATACCGTCCGGCTTCGCACCATCCCGTGCGGGTCGAACACGTCATGCTGCTCTTCGGACTTGAAGTCGAAGACGGATCGGTAAAACAGCAGCGCTGAAAGAAACAGGTTCGGTACGAGCGCCTGAATAAAATGGTCGACGTTGCCCAGAGCATTCGATGGAGCGGCGCCGAGCACCGGGGTGAAATCGCGATCGAAGAATGGCTGCCGATCAAGGTCGTCGTCGAGAAGATAGAATACGGCGCCGCCCGGCCCGCGAATCGTCGGGACATCGAACGTTCGCTTCGCCTGGCCCTCGGAGCCGGGCTTGCTGGACTGAAGACTGGTGCGCTTGGTGAATTGCTCCATCTCGACGCGCAGGCCGACCGCGCTGACCGAAAGGCCCTGGAGAAGATAGAAAGAGTGCGCCAGTCCCGCCGTCGCCTGGTTGACGACGAGCGTGATGCGTCCTTGCCGGTAAAGCGCAATGGTTCCCGGCCTGTTCAAGTGGGTGCGAACGAATCCCATTTGGGATAGCAACCGCTCGAGCTGGCTCGCGTCCTCGCCTTGACAGGCCAGTTCGACGAAGGCGACGTCACGCACCAAGGAATGGGGCGATCGGTCGGCCTTGAGCGTCCCGTCGAGCAAGTCGAAAGCGCGCATGCCATCGCGTGCGATCGCGCTCGGCGTCAGGGCGCGGCTTTGGTCGTTGAAGATCTCCAGAGATAGAGGCCCACGATAGTTCAACGCCGCAAGCGCCCCATATAGATCGTGGACCGGGAGGTTTCCTTGGCCGGGGAGCAGCCGAAACGACTGGGTCAAAAGTCGCGTATCGATTCGCGCAGTCGGCGCGTCGGCGAGGTGCACAAGGAAAATGCGCTGCGGGTCGATGTCCCGCAACCGGCCAAAATCGGCGTCCGCGGCGATACTGTGGACGGCGTTGATGATGAGGCCGAGATTCTCGCGATTCGCCTTTTTGACGATGGTCCAGGCGTCAACGTAACTGCGAACGTGCGCGCTGGTCGCCAGCGCCTCGTAGCCGATGCGAAGTCCGCGGGTGCGCGCCAGATCAGCAAGAGCGGCAAGATCGGCGGCGGCGCGATCCGCGTCGGGGATCGTGTCGGCGCGTGTGTTGGCGCAAACGACCAGCATCGGCGATCCGATTCGCGCGGTTAGATCGAGGAACCGCTCGGCTCGCGTCAGCGCCCATGCGCGCTCGGCGCCGGGAACCGCTTCGAAGTCGCGCAGCGACTGCAAGCTCAGAATGTCGATGCGTTTTTCGGAGGCCAAGGCGGCGACGTCTTCGGGCGGGCCGGGAAACCCGACGATGTCCTCGCGAAAAATCTCGATGCCTGAGAATCCGGCCTCGGCGGCGGCGAGGATCTTCTCCTCGAGGAGACCCGAAAACGATAGCGACGAGACGCATCGCAACATGATGGGCTCCCTCTCCACTTTAGCGCTCGAAGCGCGGCCCGAACGCCCAAAGAATCAACGGTCAGGCCGCGCCGACGCATTGACAAACTAACGATTTCGTACATTATGCACCAAATACCCGCGAAGACCCAAGGAGGAAACGCCATGCGTCAATATAGTCGCCGCTCCGTACTAGCCGCCGGCGCCGCCAGCGCAGCCCTCGCCGCGGCGCCCGCCGTTCTGGCCCAAGCCAAGCCGAAGTTGCGATGCGCCGCGGTCTTCAGCGAACAGGATATCCGCGCCGAGGCTTTCCGCATGTTCGGCCGCGAAGTCGGTGACATGTTCGATTTCGAGGCGTTCTTCGGCGGTACGCTTTTCAAGCAGGGCACCGAACTCGTAGCGATGCAGCGCGGCAATCTCGAGATGGCGAACATCGCGCCGCAAGACATATCCAAGCAGATTCCCGCATGGTCGATTCTCACCGCGGCATACCTGTTCCGCGACGCTGACCACATGCAGAAAACGTTCGACGGCCCGATCGGCGCCGAGTTCAAGAAGATGGCGCGCGACCAGCTCGGCGTGCATGTCCTGACGCCGGTCTACTTCGGCACCCGGCAAGTCAACCTGCGCACCACGAAGAAGATCAATACGCCGGCCGACATGGCAGGCATCAAGCTGCGCATGCCGCCGGGCGAAGCCTGGCAGTTGCTGGGCGAGGCGATGGGCGCCAACCCGACGCCGGTCGCCTTCGCCGAGCTCTACACCGCCCTGCAGTCGGGCGCCGTGGACGGCCAGGACAACCCGCTGCCGACGAGCCGGACAATGAAGTTTCACGAGGTGACCAAGCAGTTCGTGCTCACCGGCCACCTGGTGGGCTACGACGTATTCTCGGTGTCGGCGAAGATCTGGGACTCCATGAAGCCGGACCAGCAGCAAAAGTTCCAAGCCGCCGCGGTCAAGGCGATCGCCTCGAGCACGGCCAAGCATCTAGCGCAAGAGAAAGAGATGGTCGACTTCTTCAAGTCGCAGGGCCTTGAAGTCTACTCGCCCGATGTCGCCGCCTTCCGGGCCAGCGCCCAAACGAAATATCTCGCCTCCGATCTCGCCAAGGATTGGCCGAAGGGCATGCTGGAGCGCATCAACGCGGTGCGCTAAAGCTGCACCAGCGGTCGCGGCCGGCCGGTCGTCGGGGGGACCGGCCGGCCGCTTTTTCGGGCGAAACGGGACGCAATGACAAGGACGCAGATCGGCGCCGGGCGATGGTTGCGGCGGCGAGCCGAAAACATCGCCGCGGCATTGATGGCGACGATGTTCATCGCCTTTCTGGTCCAGATTCTGTTTCGTTACATCTTGAATTGGCCCGCCGGGTGGGCCTACGAGCTGAGTATCGTCTGCTGGCTCTGGGGAGTGTTGTTCGGGGCGGCCTTTGTCGTCACCGAGAAAGACGAGATTCGCTTCGACGTCGTTTACAGCGCGGTCGGCGCGCGGCTGCGTCGAGGGTTTTCCATCGTCGCGGGTCTTTCGCTGCTGGCGATTTACGGCGGCTCGCTGCCAGCGGTTTACGACTACGTCAGCTTCATGAAGGTGGAGCGATCGGCCTATCTGAGGATTCGCATCGACTGGCTGTACTCGATCTACGTCATCTTCGTCGTTGCCATCGTCATACGGTACATGCGGCTGACGTGGCGCGCCGTTCGCGGCGATTCGCCCGGGACGGATGACGCCGAGGCGGTCGAGCGATGAGCGTCGCGAGCCCCTTCGCTCTCACGCTCTGGGCGCTGATCGGCCTCACGCTCCTCGGATTGCCGATCGGTCACGCGATGATCGGCGCGTCGATCGTCTACCTGTTTCTCGCCGGCCAGGACATGGCGCTTGCAGCCGAGCAGCTTCTGAACGGTCTCTATAACAGCTACGTCCTGCTAGCCGTGCCGCTGTTCTTGTTCGCCGCCGAGCTGATGAACATCGGCAGTATGTCGGATCGCCTTCTGCGTTTTTGCAACGCCCTGGTCGGGCGGTTCCGCGGCGGGCTGGGCCACGTCGCGGTCGTCCAGGGCGTGATCTTCGGCGGCATCTCAGGCTCGGCCATCGCCGACGTCGCCGGCGTCGGTCGCATCGTTATCGACATGATGACGCGCAAGGATCGCTATCCGGCGAGCTACGCCGCCGCGATCTCCGCGGCCGCCGCTGTCATCGCGCCTATCATCCCGCCCTCCATTCCGCTGGTGCTGTATGCGCTGATCTCCGATGCGTCGATCGGCTATCTCTTCATCGGCGGCATCATTCCGGGGCTGTTGCTCGGCGTGGCGCAAATGGCGGTCAACGCCATTCTATCGCGCTTACGCGATTACCCCGTCGAAGCGCCTATCGATCGGCATGAGTGGCCGTCAATCTTGATTGGCGCGCTCCCCGCCCTGCTCATCCCGGTCATCCTTATCGGCGGCATCCGCATCGGCTTCACCACGCCTACGGAAGCAGCCGCCGTGGCTGCCGCTTATGCCTATCTTATCTCGCTTCTGCTCTACCGTAGCATCTCGATCAGGCAAACCTATGACGCGGTCCTGTCTTGCGCGCGCTCGACGGCGTCGATCGGTATGCTGATAGCCGGGGCGCTGGCTTTCAACTATGTCGTCACGGTCGAGAATATCCCCCAGACCGTGAAGGTAATGCTGAGCGCTTACGACCTGTCGCCGATGGAGTTCCTTCTCGCCGTCAACGTCATTCTGTTGGTGCTCGGCTGCTTGCTCGAGGGCACGACGATCATCCTGGTGATCCTGCCGATCTTCATCCCGACTGCCCAGGCGCTCGGAATCGACCTCGTTCATTTCGGCGTGGTCGTCGTGGTCAATATCATGATCGGTTTAATCACCCCTCCTTACGGGCTGCTCCTTTTCATCGTTTCGAACATCGCCAAGACGCCGCTCACGCCGATCGTCCGCGACGCCCTGCCCTTCGTGGTGATGATGATCGGCGCGCTGGCGCTCATCACATACTTCCCGGAAACGGTCCTCTGGTTGCCGCGGCTTTCCGGGTACAAGGGCTGACGCGATGGGTAACCCGAGCGACATCGGATGAGCCGGCGCGCCCTTCTCGGCTTGATCGGCTCGAGTATCGGCCGCTCGATCTCGCCGGCGATGCATGAGGCTGCCGGCGCGGCCCTCGGCATCGACGTCCGCTATCACTTGATCGACGCGGACGAACTAGGCTTCGGCCCAGCCGATCTGCCGTACCTCTTGGACGGAGTGCGGCGCTTGGGCTTCGCCGGCGTCAACGTTACGCATCCGTTCAAAGAGGCCGTCCTGCCGCATCTCGACGATCTGGAAGGTGCAGCCCGCGCGGTTGGATCGGTGAATACCGTCGTGGTGCGCGACGGTCGTCTGATCGGGAATAACACGGATCATTCGGGGTTTTTGGCCGCCTGGCGACAGGTCTTCGGGACGAAGCATCCAGGCCGCGTGACGCTTATCGGCGCCGGCGGGGTTGGCCGCGCCATGGCCCACGGGCTGGCGGCGCTCAGCAGTCAGGAACTGCGGGTCTTCGACATGGACCGCACGCGGGCCGAAGGGCTCATGCAGGACATGAAGTCCAAGTATCCGCGACTGGACATCGTCGTCGCCGCCGATCCCGCGACGGCCTTGGCCGGTAGCGATGGCGTTGTCAATGCTACACCGGTGGGCAGCTATGCCTATCCCGGCATGCCGATATCGGAATCCGGCCTCGCCGGGCACGCATGGGTGGCGGACGCCGTTTACACGCCGCTCGAGACTAGGTTCATTGCCGCAGCGCGGCGCGCTAAGCTCGCGGTCTTGACCGGCCAGGAGCTGGCGATCGGACAAGCCGTCGACGCCTTCGCCCTGTTCTTGGGCCGGCCGGCGCCGATCGACGTCATGCGCGCCACCTTCGAGCGCGAGATACAGCGGCGGGAGCGCGACACCGAGGCCGTAGCCTAGTCGGTGCGAGCGTCCAAGCCAGTGACACAATAAGGTGGCAATGGGCATATCGATGCGCGGCAGGGGATTCCTGATCATCTGGAGCGATATCGATCTTCGACTGGAGACGGACTACATCCACTGGCTCACGCGCGAGCACACGGCCGAGCGGGTGTCGACCGACGGCTTCATCGCCGTCCGCGTATTTCGGGCGCTGATGGCGAACGCGCGGCGATACCTGATCAATTACGAGCTTGAATCCGCCGCGGTGGTGAACGCTCCAGCCTATGTCGCCAAATTGAATAACCCCACGCCGTGGACACGGCGCACATTGCCGCGGCTAAAAAATTTCGTGCGCGGCGGTGGGCAAGTCACGCACGCAGCGGGCATGGGCCAGGGCGGCTTCGTAACCGCACTCGCTTTGGCGGGACCGATACCAATCGAGATCGGAGAGGCCGTGAAGGCCCTCGCCCAGTGCGACCGCATTGCAGCCGTACGAATGTACCAGACCGACCAAAGCCGAACCGCGGTCGGCTCGAAGGAAAAAGAACTCCGAATAGCGACGCCTGGCGCGGATGATCGATCCTTCTCGGGTGTTTTGTTCATCGAGGGGACCGATGAAGATGCGCTACGCGCGGCGACCGCGCGGCTTGCTCGGTCACATCCACAGATCGGGCGAAATTCGACGATGGAGGCCCTCATTTATGCATCGGTCTTCACGTTGGAAAGGCGGACCCTCGAGAACGATCACGAGGCGTAGAGGTCAAACCGGATTACGGCGCGGCGGGGACAAACTCGA
The DNA here is from genome assembly GCA_035457725.1 of Alphaproteobacteria bacterium. GTDB lineage: Bacteria > Pseudomonadota > Alphaproteobacteria > CACIAM-22H2 > CACIAM-22H2 > DATFES01. Next base: position 73,763 of record DATIBC010000028.1, read on the forward strand.
GCGGCCGAGCGCGACCCGACCGCGTGCAAAGTCGGAGTGCTGTCGCCGTCAAGCCGCACAGTCGAGGTAAGTTTCGATCGGCGAGCGGCCTATGCTCGAGCACCTCGAGTGGGATTTACCGAGTTTGGATCGTCGATTGCCCCCCGCGCCCCTCGACACGCTCGGGGCGAGAATCATGAGAGAAGCCCTTGTGGTGAGCTTGTCGAGCCACGAGGGTGGAGCCACGAATACACTTGAGTGGATGACGCTCTAAGCTATTTCGGCGCAGCGCCACGCATACCGGCCCAAATACGCACAAACTGCCGGCCAAACCCCGGCACAAGATCGGCGGTAAAAGCCGGTGCTCGGTTGCCGCGGAGTAGGCGCCGATAATCAAAAGAAATTTTAGTCATATCAGCGGATTAAGCGACGTCATGCAACGATCCGCAATAACCCGAAATGCGCCCCCGTCTTAATCGGCCGTCAAGGGTCCCTGGATTAGGGTTTGCCAACCTACGACTTGCGCCCGCATCCCCGGGGAGTTGGCGATGAAGAAACGCAGCAACCGACCGCGCCAGCACGCCACCTACGCA
>DATIBC010000029.1:0-19089 GCA_035457725.1 Alphaproteobacteria bacterium
GAACGGGTCAGCTTCGGCGGTGTCGGGAAAGCTGGTCGATTTCGCCCTCGGGTCGGACACCGGCGGGTCGATTCGCGTGCCGGCGAGTTACTGCGGGATATTCGGCCTGCGGCCGACCCACGGACGGATCTCGACCGCCGGCGTGGTCGACCTGGCGCCGAGTTTCGACACCGTCGGCTGGCTCAGCCGGGACGCGCGTCTATTGGGGCGCGTGGGCGAGGTATTGCTCGGCGCCGATTCGAAACGCTTGGCCTTTCGGCGCGTGTTGCGCGCCGACGATGCGTTTGAATGCGCCGAGCCGGCGACCGTCGCTCTCCTTGCGCCCTGGCTTGCACGGGTCGAGAAATCGCTCGTTCCGGCCGAGCGCATACGCTTGTGCCCGACCGGACTCGCCGCCTGGGCGCAAGTGTTTCGCATCTGCTCGGCGCGCGAGGCCTGGGAATCGGATGGCGCGTGGATCGAGCGCGTTCGGCCGCGATTTGCGCCCGACGTCCAGGCGCGCTTCGACTACGCGCGTTCGTTAGGCGACGATGAAGTCGCCGCCGCCCGCAAGGCGCGCGTCGAGATAACCGCCGCCCTTCTTGAAACGGTTCGCGAAGACGCGGTGATCGCATTGCCGAGCGCGCCCGGTCCCGCGCCTAAGCGCGATACGCCGATGGAGGAGCTGGACGCGGTGCGCGGGCGTAATCTGCAGCTCACCTGCATTGCCGGGCTTGCCGGCCTGCCGCAAGTCAGCATTCCCGCCGGACGGATCGACGGCGGTCCAGTCGGGTTCGGCCTGATTGGCCCGCGCGGTTCGGATCGCGCGTTGCTCGACCTCGCCGTCGCTGTCGCTGGCTAGTTTCATCGGAGGGGCGAATGTTGAAGGTGTGGGGACGCAACAACTCCATCAACGTGCAGAAGGTGCTGTGGACCTGCGCCGAACTTGGCGTCGCGTTCGAACGCATCGACGCCGGCGGCGCCTTCGGAGTGACTAAGGATCCCAACTATCTGGCGATGAATCCGAACGGGCTGGTGCCGACGCTCGATGACGACGGCTTCATCTTGTGGGAGTCGAATACGATCGTGCGGTACCTCGCCGCAAAGTACGCTAAGGATCCCATGTATCCGGCGGACCTCCGCGCGCGGGCCGACGCCGAACGCTGGATGGACTGGCAGCTCACCACCGTGCTGCCAGCGATGACGACGATCTTCTGGGGACTGGTCCGCACGCCGCCCGAGAAACGCGACATCGCCGCGATCGAATCCGGGCGCGTCAAGCTCGCTGCGGCGATGGCGATCCTCGACCGGCAGCTCCTGGGCAAGGCGTTCGTCACCGGCCCGGCGCTCACCATCGCCGACATTCCATTGGGCTGCATGACCTATCGCTGGTATGCCCTCGCCATCGAGCGACCGGACTATGCGAATCTCAAGCGGTGGTACGACAGCTTAATCCAGCGCCCGGGCTTCAAGGCCCACGTCATGCTGCCTTTGACCTGACGAGCGCCCGCGCTACTGGCTGGCGGTGATGCCGCCGTCGACGTACAGCACCTGCCCGGTCACGAAATCCGAAGCCGGGCTCGCGAAAAACATCGCCGGGCCGACGATATCCTTGGGATCGGCGATGCGGCCGAGCGGTATGCGCGCGTAGAGGGCGCGGCGGAACTTCGGATTCTCCATAACGTGGCGAATCATATCGGTGTAAACGAAGGTCGGCGCGATGCCGTTGACGTTAATACGGTGCGGCGCCAGCTCCATGGCGTGCTGCTTGATCAGCATCACCAGCCCGCCCTTGGTGGCGCAGTACGCCGAGTAACCGCGGAAACGGATGCCGAGCTGCGCGCGCACCGACAATAGATGGATCTGTTTGCCGCCGCGCTTGCCTTCGATCTGCCGTTTGGCCGCCGCCTGGGCGAGGAACATCGCCGCCTTGAGGTTGGAAGCGTAGACCTTGTCGAACGCCGCTTCGGTCACCGCGCCGATAGGTTGTTCGATCTGAATGCCAACGCAGTTGAGAAGGACGTCCAAGCGGCCAAATTCGTCCATGACGGCGTCGACAGCGCGGGCGATATCGCGCGTCCGGGTCGCGTCGATACCGATGCCAACGGCCGGATGACCGGCGGCCTTCAACCGCTCGGCAAGTGCGTTCGCTTTCGCCCGCTTGCGCCCGCCAACGGCGATGCTTGCGCCCTGCAACGCCAATCCCCACGCCATCGCCTCGCCGAGCCCGCCGTAGCCGCCGGGAACGAAGACCGTCTTGCCGGAGAGATCGTACAGATCACGAAGTTCGCGCGTGAAATCCAACCTGGGCGTGATCCGCCCCTTGTATCGCACGGAGGTCTCCCGATTTGTGATCGCTGGCATGGGCGCGAACCGTTAGTCGAAATGAAGGCCGCCATTGAGATCGAGTATCTCGCCGGTGATGAATCCCGAGAGCTCGTGTACGAGGAAGCGGACGCAGTGTGCGAACTCCTCCGGCTCGCAGAAACGGCCGACCGGAACGAGGGCGACAAGCGCCTTACGCTGCGCTTCGGTGAGTTGTTCGGTCACCATCGGGGTCATGACATAGGCCGGCGCGATGGCATTGACGGTGACACCGAAGGCGGCGGACTCGCGGGCCAGCGAAAAGGTCAACGCGGCAAGCGCGCCCTTTGACGTCGTGTATGCCGTGCCGGCGGTGAGGCCACCCGTCTTCATGGCGAGCGAACACGTATTGACGATGCGTCCCCAACGCCGCTCTTTCATCCCCGGTAGCAGCAGTTTCGATAGAAAGAAGGCGCCGTCCAGGTTGGCGCCCAGCACGCGATGCCATTCCTCGGGCGTCGTCTCGGCCGCCTTGTTGTTCGACAGGATTCCGGCGTTGTTCACCAGCACGTCGACCGGCCCAAGCGCCTCGGCGACGCGCCCGCACGCTGCCTCCGCCGCTTTGTAGTCGGTGACGTCGAAGGCGACGGCGATCGCATCTTTGCCCAAGTCGCGCGCCGCCGCGTCGAGGCGCGCCCGGTCGAGATCGGCTAGCGCCACCTTATATCCGTCGTCGATCAGGAACCGCGCCGTCGCCTTGCCCATGACTCCCGCGGCACCGGTTACCAGAGCCACTTTCCGGCGCGCCGCAGTCACGATTTTTCCGGGGAGCGCGCGTGGTTCATGCCGGCGCAAGGTCGCCAAGATAACGTCGAACGCCGGGATGGGCGACGAAGCCGGAGAAATCGGCGATTGGCGTCACCGCGCCGCCTTCAACGAATAGGAAGCGCTCGCATATCTCGCGCATGATGTCGAGGTGATAGCGCGCGGTCGGATGCAGGCAGACGAAAACCAGCCGACCTTCACCGCGCAACCGCCGGAAAAAATCGAGCATGAAGCCGATATAGCCATCCTGCGTGTTGAACTGCGGCTCGTCGAAAAGATGCACCATCGGATAATCCGACCCCGCCGGCGTCAAGAAAATCGAAGGCACGGTCCGGCGAAAGCGGCGCACTTGATACGATTGATGATAGTGGATCGCCAACCGGTCGCGCTCGCGATACTTGACGCGATGGATATCGCGTCCCATGCACAGCACGCGGCCGGCCGTCGGCCGGTTGCTGCCGGTCATGATCTCGAACAGCGTCGTCTTGCCGGCGCCGTTCGGCCCCATCACGCCGATGATCGCCGGGGCATCGAACGCCATGTCCGCCTGCAATGAAAAGGTGATGCGCCGTGGGAGCCAACCCATCGTGTACTGCTTCTTGACGCCTTCGACCGTGAGAATGGAAACGTTCGGCCGCATCGTCATACTCCCAGGAGCTGCTTGCGCAGCGCGCGATCGGCGTGCAGGTTGGCGGTTGGCCCTGCATAGACCACACGGCCAAGATCCAGCACGACGACACGGTCGGCAACCGACAGCGCAGTTTCGGCGTTCTGCTCGACCAGCAGCACGGCGATGCCCTCGGCACGCAGGCGGCGAATCGTCTCGAGCACGATATCGACGATACGGGGCGCCAGGCCCTGCGACGGCTCGTCGAACAGCACGAGCCCCGGCGATCCGAGTAGCGCGCGGGCGATCGCCACCATTTGCATCTCGCCGCCGGAAAGATTCTCGCATTCACGCGCCCGCAGATATTGCAATGGCGAGAAGATCTCGCACACCTCCTTGAAGCCCCACGGCCGGAATCGCGTTCGCTTGATGGCAATCGAAAGATTCCGCTCAACAGTCAGCGTCGGAAAGATGCGGCGATCGTCGGGAACCCAAGCGATCCCGGCGCGGGCGATTTCGTGCGTCGGGCGGCGAGTGATCTCCACGCCGTCGAACCGGATGTGGCCCGATCGCGCCGGCGTCAGTCCGAGGATCGAGCGCAGTGTCGTTGTCTTGCCTGCGCCGTTGGGGCCGAGCAGCGCCAGAACTTCGCCCGCGTCGACGCCAAGCGACACATCGAACAGCGCCTGCGTTTCGCCGTAATAAGTGTCGATGCCGGCGATATCTAGAATCATGCCAGCTTCCCGAGGTTCGAGGCTTGTACCCAGGCGTTCTGCCGCAGCTCGGCCGGTGCGCCTTCGGCGATCACCTGGCCCCAATGGATCACCGATATCCGGTCGGCGAGTCGGAAGAGGAAGTGCATGTCGTGCTCGATGATGACGATGGTCAGGCCGCGCTTGAGTTCGCCCACCAGTTCGGCCAAGCGCGCGGTTCCCTCGGCGCCGAGCCCCGAGGTCGGTTCGTCGAGGAAGAGCAGACGCGGCTCGGCTCCCAAAGCGATGCCGATCTCGAGCGCCCGGCGATCCCCATAGGACAAGTTACGGGCTACTTCCTTTTCCTTGCCGCGCAGCCCGACCCGTGCCAAGACCCCGGCCGCCTTGTCGCGCGCGGCCGTGTCGCGGCGCACGTCGCTCACCATGTCGAACCCGCGACGGCGCAGCTCGGGCAGCGCCAAAAGAACATTCTCCAGCGCCGTGTATTGATCGAACACGTTCATGATCTGAAACGAGCGCGAGATTCCCTTGCGCGCGATCGTGCGCGGCGGCAACCCCGTAATATCCTCGCCCGCGAAGACGACCCTGCCGCGATCCGGCTTATAGCGGCCGGTAAGCACGTTGAAGCAGGTGGTCTTACCGGCACCGTTGGGGCCCATGATGCCGCTGAGTTTTCCTTCCTCGAAGCTGAGGTTGATCTCCTCGAGCACGACGTGGTCGCCGAAGCGTTTGTGGAGGTGAGTGGCCGCGAACAGCGCCATCGCTATCTCCACAATTCGGCCAGCGAGCGCGCGGGCAGCCGCCGTTCGCGGCGTTGCAGGCGATGCACGAGGTCTTGCCAGATACCGACGATTCCCTCGGGCTTGAACATGACGAAGGCCATGAACATCAGCCCATACCAAAGCAGCCACGTCTCGGTGTATGCGCCGAGGAGATCGCGCGCGACGAAGAACACCACCGTGCCAACGACCGGGCCCCAGAAGCTGACGAAGCCGCCGCCCAGCAGCGTCATCAGCACCACGACGCCCGACCATTGCAGGCTCAGCGCCTGGACGAAGGCGCCGCTCTGGGCCATGGCGAACAATCCGCCGGCCAGGCCTGAGATCGCGCACGACAGCGTGAAACTCGCCCATTTGTAAAGAAAGACGTTGTATCCAAGAAAGGCGGTGCGGGTTTCGTTCTGGCGGATCGCCTGCAGAACCTTGCCGAACGGCGAATGAATGAGCCGCCACAAGAAAATCGTCACGACTACGAAGCAGGCGAAGACGAAATAGTAAAATGCCGCGTTCGATGTCGTCGAAAAGCTGACGACCCCGAGATCGACGGGTAGCCGCTTGATATTGAGCAGGCCGTCTTCGCCTCTGGTGACCGAGGTCCATTTGCTGGCGATAAAAAAGAATAGTTGCCCAAAGGCGATGGTCATCAGCGCGAAATAGATGCCCCGCCGATGCGACAGGAAGCACGCCACCGCGCCGCCGAAGAGCGCGCCGATCGCCGTCGCCGCGGCGAGGCCGACCCACAGATTTTCGGTCAGATTGAACTGCGTCAGGCCGAGCGCATAGGCGCCGATGCCGAAGAACGCGCCATGGCCGAACGACGGCAGGCCCGTGTAGCCGAGTAGCAGGTTAAAGCCGAGGGCGAAGATGCACCAGATCAGCACCTCGATGCCGAGATACTGATAAAGCCCGATCGGACCGATCCAGTACGGCATCGTGCCGAAGATCACGAACGCGGCCAGCATCTGCGGCGTCAGCCACCCGTCGATCTTGCGGAACGCGTCGGCCATCGCGCTACACCTCGAGCACGCTCTTCTTGCCCCACAATCCGCGGGCGCGGAACGTTACGACAGCGATGAGCAATAGATACATCGACACCAGCGAGATATCGGTCGCGTAAGCGCCGGTGAGCCCGATCACCATGCCGACGAGGAGCCCGGCGACCACCGCGCCCCAGAAACTGCCCACCCCGCCAAGCACGATGACGATGAAGGCTGGCACCACGGCGTCGACCCCGACGTGCGGGCGCACGCCCCAGATCGGGCCCATGATTATTCCGGCGATCGCCGCGAGCGCCGTGCCGAAGGCGAAGACGAACAAGCGTAGCCGCGTTAGATTGACGCCGAGCGCGCGGACCATTTCGCTGTCGTGCGCGCCCGCCTTGATCAGCGCGCCGTAGGGCGTGCGCTGCAGGAACAGCCACAGCACGAGGATCATGCCGATGGCGAAGACCGAGGCGAAGAAACGATACTTCGAGTAGATGAGATCGCCGATCAGAACCGCGCCGGTGATGGCGCGCGGCACCTCGATGAAGCGCTCGGTCGGTCCCCAGATGAGGCGGATCGTCTCCTCAATAACCAATGCCGCGCCAAAGGTAAGGAGCAGGCCGTAGAGCGGATCCTTGCCGTATGTGCGGCGCAGGCAGACCTCAAGCGCCATGCCGACGACGGCGACGACGAGCGGGGCACCGACCAGCGCGATGACGAAGCGCCATGCGACGGGCAGCGCGTAGTAGTCCTGGAGAAGCGCCAGCCCGACGCCGCCATCCGGCGAGATGAAAACGATCGCGACATAGGCGCCGAGCGCGAACAGCGACCCATGGGCGAGGTTGATTACCTCCATGACGCCGATGATCAGCATGAAGCCGAGCGCCACCAGGGCGAACAGCAGGCCAAGCGCCAGGCCGTTCACCAGATGCGGCAGCAGTTGATAAATGAAATCCATGCGCACTCCGGGGCGCGGCCGGCGGCGTCGCGAAACGCCGGGGCCGCGGTCTCGACGCGGCCCCGGTCCCCCTCGATACGGCTACTGCTCGTAGCTCGGCGTTTCGGCGTAGGCCTGAAGCTTGCAGGTCTTGCGTTCGTTCGCGTCCTGCACTTCTTCGGGTTTCGCCCAGCTCAAGATCTTGAAGTAGTCCGTCTTGTCGACCGGCTTGTCGTTGCCGGTGGCGAGATAGATCGTCTGTTGCACGTGATGCGTCTCGGGATCGATAACGGCATCGAAATGCTGCATGCGGTCCTTGGCCGACATGCGATGCCCCTCCAACGCGCGGATGACCTTGAGGTTGTTCGTGCCGCCGGCACGTTCGATCGCCTTGGCGAGTTCCCACATCGCGACGTAGCCGTTGTAGAAGACGTTGCCGGGAACGTCGATGCGGGTGTCCGGCCAGCGCGCCTGATAGCGTTTGACCAGGTCTTCGACGCCTGGAAGCGCCAGCTTGTGATACCACGTCGTGCCGAACACCCCGAACACCGACTCGATCCCGAGTCCGTAGACATCCGGCCAGTCCTGCTGGTTGTTGAGCCATGCCGGCGAGCGATCGAGCTTGAGATCGACCACCTGCTGGCGCATGACCTTGAAGTCGTCGCCGCCGACCGCCGCCGCCACCACGTCGGGCTTCGCCTGCTGGATCTTGAGCAGGATCGGCGAAAAATCGCGCGTGCCGACCGGCACGAGGATCTCGTCGGTGATCCCGGCGCCAAATTGCGTGGCGATCTCGCGCGTCGCCTTCGAGGTGTTGTGGCCCCAAACGTAGTCGTTGGTCAGCAACAGCCATTTCTTGCCGAATGTCTTGATGGCGTTCGCCGCGGCAGCCAGCGAGAAATTGGCGCCGGTGCCATCCCAGACGAATTTGCAGCGCTGGCAGTCCTTGCCGGCCTCGGTCGGTGAACTCGAGTTGGTGTTGAAATAGACGACGCCGTACTTCTGCGCCACCTGGCCGATGGCGTTGGCGACGCCCGATTGGATCGCCCCGACCAGGAACGCCACCTCGTTGCGGGTGATCATGCGCTGCGCGACGCGCGTACCCGTCGAAGGTGTCGTCTCGGTGTCGGCCGAGATATAAGCGAGTTTGCGGCCGAGGACGCCGCCCTTGGCGTTGATCTCCTCAATCGCCATGACCGTGCCACGCATCTCGGCCTGGCCGCTGTTGGCGAATTGTCCCGATGCGTCGTGCGTCAACCCGATGAGAATCGGTTTGTCGGTTTTTTGCGCCCAAACGCGATTGTGCTTCCACGGACCGAAGAACGCGTACCCGGTGCCGGCCGTGGCCGCCGCCGTTCCCATCAGCAATCTACGCCGCGTTACCCTGACTTTCATCGCTTCCTCCCTAGAGAATTGGTGAAAGACGTTTGTCGCGTGTACCGGTCTACGCCCTTGTCGGCGAACATCCTTCGCCGACGATGTTCTGGCCCTTGGTGCTCCTTTATTCGATCGCTGCGCGTCGATCGCCGCCGCTCATGGCGCGATCGAGACGGTCTCGAAATCCGCCGGAATGGTGATCTCGATCACCGTGTAATCGTCCGAGTATTCCAACACGCGATGACTGATGCCCGGCTCCTGGTACATGCACGAGCCGGCCTCGAGGCGACGCTCGCCGATGCCTTCGAAATGAACCCGCGCCCATCCCTTGAGGACGTAGACCATCTGGAAATCGAGCTCATGAAGATGCAGGTCGCCGGGCTTGTCGCACGGCTTGCTGGGACGGATAACGTGCGCGCGAACCTTGCCACCCGTCGCCTCGACCATGCCGAGGTCGCGGTAGGCAAAGTACTCGCGAAGCCCGGTGTCCCAGTGCGCGTCCTTTTCGTGCGTCAGGTGGAATTTGCCCTTGGCGAAACCGGTATCTCCGGCCTTCGGCATCGGCTTGATCTTGGTGGCCATGCGCCATCCTCCCAATTCGGCGTGACGGGCGGAATCAGCCGCCGATCTTGACGCCGTTGACCTTCGCTTGCGCTTCGATAAGCGAGGGCACGAACTTTTCGCCGAAGCCGAGCGCCACCGCCTGCACGAGGTTCTGGTGGATGCATTCGGCGAGAAACGCGGTGCTGCCCGCGCTCTCGATCATGTGCGTGTAGTAACGCAGATCCTTGGCCGCGTTTGCGATGGCGAACCTCATCTGGGCGAAATCGCCCTTGAGCGCGTTGGGGACGATCATCTGGAAAAGTCCGTTATTGATCGGCCCGGCACTCACCAGTTTGTAAAGGGCTTCCAAGTTCACGCCGGTCTTGGCCGCGCCGACCAGCGCTTCGGCGAGCAGCGAGGCGAATCCGAGCGCTAGAAAATTATTGAACAACTTGGTCTTGTGGCCGGCGCCGCTACCGCCGACGTGGAACACATTCTCGGCGAACGCCGACAACACCGGACGCAATTTTTCGAACGTCGCCGCGTCGGCGCCGACCAAAACGTTGAGCCGACCCTCCTCCGCCTCCTTCGGCGTGCGAGTGAGCGGCGCATCGACGTAGGTCGTGCCGCGTTGGGCGAAATCGGCGGCGATGCGCGCGGTCGAATCGGGTTCGCTGGTCGAGCAGTCGACGACGATGAGATCGCCGCGCGCCGCCTCCAACAATCCGCCGGCCTTGTAAACGGTCTCCTCGACCTGCGGTGAGCCGGTGACGCACATCAGCACGATGTCGGCGGTCTTGGCCGCTTCGGCCGGCGACATCGCCTCGCTCGCTCCCTTCGCGAGTAGGCTCTCCACCGGCGCGCGATTGCGGTGGCCAACCAGCGTCACGGCGAAGCCTTTGGCCAGCAGATTCTTGGCCATGCCGTGTCCCATCAGCCCGACGCCGATGAAGCCGATACGCTGCTTGTCAGCCGCCACGCGCCTTCCTCCCCAAGAAGGTTTGTTCTATTTTCTTTGCAAAAGAGAATATGTGTTCTAAACTGACGTGTCAAAACAAAATGCGTTTCGGCCGCAACATCGCGACGGAACCGATTGCAAAAATGTGACAACGCCGCCGGCCAAGCTGGCCGACTGCGGGTAATAGGGATGGGTAAACGCAGTCATGCGCGCGCCGCGTGATTTCGAGGAGCTCAAGTCGCAGATCGCGCGACGCTACGGCGACCTGTCCGGCCGCCTGCAGCAGATCGCCGAGTTTGCGTTGCATCATCCCAATGACATGGCGCTTGGAACCGTCGCGGCGATCGCGGAGCGCGCCGGCGTGCAGCCGTCGAGTATCGTCCGTTTCGCCAATTCGTTCGGCTTCGACGGCTTCAGCGAGATGCAGCAGTTGTTCCGTTTGCGCTTGCTGGCGGGTGCGGCCAGTTACCGCGACCGCATCGCCGCGCTGCAACAGACCAAGATCGACGGCGGCGCGTCGGCGATGCGCCCCGCCGCCGTGCTCGAGCGTTTCGTGCGTGACGGCATTGCCGCCCTCGAGCATCTCAATGAAACGATCCGTCCCGACGACCTCGACCGCGCGGTTCGTTTGATGGCGAAAGCGCGCGAGCTGTCGGTGTTGGCGCAAGGCCGGGCGTTTCCCGTCGCCTACTACGTTCATTACGCGTTGACGCGTCTCGATCGGCGCGCGACGCTGCTCGATAGCGTCGGCGGCATGATCGCCGACCGCGCCAGGCTCCTCGGACGCGACGACGTGCTCGTCGTCGTGAGTTTCAAGGACTACGCGCCGGAGGTCGTTCACGTCGTCGACGCCTGCGCCGCGCGCGGCGTCAAGATCGTCGCCATCACCGACACGCCGTTGAGTCCGGTGGCGAAGCCGGCAACAATTCATTTCGAGATCGCCGAGGATCGCGGCCAGCCGTTCCGCTCCCTCGTCGCCCCAATGTGTCTCGCGCAGTCGCTGATCGTCGCCTTCGGGCACCACCTCGAAAACCGGCCGAACTAAATCCATGACCGTCCACATCACCGGCCATCGCGCCGGATTTGCGCCAGGCGTCACCGACATTACATCGTTCGCCGATCCCGACGAGCCGACGGCGCTCGGGCTGGCCGTGATGGTGCTGCGCGCCGGCGAAGAGCACACCGCCATCGCCGCAAACGAAACCGCATATCTCCTGATGTCCGGGGCGGCGACCGTCACGGTCGACAATCGTCGCCTCGACTTGAATCGCTCGTCGCTGTTCGACGACGGGCCGTCGTGCGTGCACATCGCCGCCGGCACCGCGATCCGGATCGACGCGCGCGAGCCCACCGAGTTGACCGTCTACCGCTGCGCCAATCAAAAGCGCTTCGCCGCGGCGATCTACCTGCCACGCGACACGACTGACGAGCAACGCGGCAAGGGTCAGGTTGGCGGGACGTGCTTGCGCCTGGTACGGACCATCTTCGACCGTACGCGCGCCGACGCCAACGCCGAGCTCGTGCTCGGCGAGGTAATCACCTTGCCCGGGCGCTGGTCGAGCTATCCGCCCCATCACCACCCGCAGCCGGAGATTTACCACTACCGCTTCACCCACCCGCAGGGCTATGGCCACGCCGAGCATGGCGAGCACGTCTTCAAAGTCCGTCAAAACGACACGGTGAAGATTCTCGCCGGCAGCGATCACGCGCAGTGCGCCGCTCCGGGCTATGGCATGTACTACGCGTGGGTCATCCGGCATCTGCCGGGCAACCCCTATACGGTTCCCGAGTTCACGGCAGAGCATCGCTGGACCATGGAGAAGGATGCGACGATCTGGCGTCCAAAGGGGCTGGACAAGGATGCCTGAAGCGTCGTCCGCCGCGCGCACGATCGATTTCATCGCGCTCGGTCGCGCCGCCGTCGATCTTTACGGCGAGCAGATCGGCGGGCGGCTCGAGGACATGGGATCGTTCGCCAAATATCTCGGCGGCTGTCCGGCAAACATCTCGGTGGGCGCGGCGCGGCTTGGCCTGAAGCCGGCGATGTTGACGCGAGTGGGCGACGAGCACATGGGCCGCTTCGTCCGCGAGACGCTTTCCGCCGAGGGGGTCGACGTCAGCCACGTGAAGACGGACCCCAAGCGGCTGACCGCGCTCGTCATTCTTGGGATTCGCGATTGGGAGACGTTCCCGCTCATCTTTTATCGCGAGAACTGCGCCGACATGGCGGTGGCGCCCGAGGACTTCAGCCCTGAATTCGTGGCCCGGGCCAAGGCGCTGGTGGTGACCGGCACACATTTCTCGACCGCCAGCACTGACGCGACGAGCCGCACCGCGATGCGCTACGCGCGTGCCGCCGGGACCAAGGTCGCGCTCGATATCGACTATCGGCCGGTGTTGTGGGGCCTCACCGGCCACGGTTTGGGCGAACAGCGTTTCGTCGCCTCGCAGAGCGTCTCCGCCCACCTGCAGTCGATCGCGCCCGAGTGCGATCTGATCGTCGGTACCGAGGAGGAGATTCACATCGCCGGCGGTTCAACCGACACCCTGGCGGCGTTGCGTCGGCTGCGCGAGGTCTCCGGTGCGACAATCGTCGTCAAACGCGGCCCGCAGGGCTGCGTAGTTTTCACGGGCGCCATTCCGGCCGGCATGGAGGACGGCATCGTCGGCCCAGGGTTTCCGGTCGAGGTATATAACGTACTCGGCGCGGGCGACGGGTTCATGGCCGGTTTGCTGCGCGGCTGGCTCGGCGGCGCCGATTGGCCGACCGCATGCATGTACGCGAACGCCTGTGGGGCGCTGGTCGTGTCGCGTCACGGCTGCGCCCCGGCGATGCCCACCTGGGTCGAACTGCAGGATTTCCTTTCGCGCGCCACGACGATCACCAAGGCGCACGAGGACGCTCGCATCGCCTATCTCCACCGCGTCACGACCCGGCGCCGAAAATGGCGCCAGATCTGCGCGCTGGCTTTCGATCATCGCCAGCAGTTCGAGACGCTGGCGCGCCAAAACGGCGTCGGTTGCAAGCGCGTGGTGCGCTTCAAGGAGCTGATTGCCGACGCGGCGCGGCGCGGCGCGGCAGGAATCGAGGGCGCCGGCGCCATCGTGGACGACCGCTATGGCCGCAACACGCTCCATGCTTTGTCAGGGGGTAAATTGTGGCTTGCGCGGCCGGTCGAGCGGCCTGGTGCGACGCCGCTCGAGTTCGAGCACGGCCCCGATCCGGCGCTAACGTTGCGAACTTGGCCGCTCGAGCATGTTGTCAAGTGCCTGGTCAATTATCATCCTGACGATTTGCCGTCCCTGCGTGCCGCGCAGGAGGAGCGGGTCGCGGAGCTGTTTCGCGCTTGTGTCGGAACAGGCCATGAGCTGTTGCTCGAGGTCGTTCCGCCGAACGTGCGCAACGGCGAGCTGGCCGACGCGCTGGCGCGCGCGATCGACGCGTTCTACGCGGCGGGCGTTCAGCCCGATTGGTGGAAACTGCCGCCGCTAGCTTCGACGACCGGGTGGCGGACGATCGGCGAGAAGATTCGCGCACACGATCCCCATTGTCGCGGTATCGTCATTCTAGGGATTGACGCCGATGATCGTGGGCTCGAGGCGGCATTCGGCGCCGCCCGCGATGAACCGCTCGTGCGCGGCTTCGCCGTCGGGCGGCATATCTTCTGGAAGGCGGCGGAGGACTGGTTCGCCGGTCGCGTCGACGATGCCGCCGCCGTCGCGGCGATGGCCGAGAAGTACCGCCGCGTCATCGACCTTTGGCAGGCGCGGCAAAACGCGAGGGAAGCCGTATCATGACGACGACGCTGCATCATTTCATCAACGGCGCCAGAGCGGCCGGCAAGAACGGCCGGTTCGGCGACGTGCATAATCCAGCGACGGGCGAGATCGCCGCCCATGTGCCGTTCGCAACGGTGGCCGAGGTCGGCGCGGCGGTCGCGGCGGCCGACGCTGCGTTCGCCGGCTGGGCAGCCACGCCGCCACTGCAGCGCGCGCGCGTCATGTTCCGGTTCAAGGAGCTCGTCGAACGGCACATGGACGAGCTGGCGCGCATCGTCACCTCCGAGCACGGCAAGATCCTTTCCGACGCCAAGGGTTCGGTAACCCGCGGGCTCGAGGTCGTCGAGTTCGCTTGCGGCATTCCGCACCTGCTCAAGGGCGAGTTCACCGAGAACGTTGGGCGCGGCATCGATTCATGGTCGGTGCGCCAGCCGCTCGGGGTCTGCGCGGGAATCTCGCCGTTCAATTTTCCGGCGATGGTGCCGATGTGGATGTTTCCGATCGCCATCGCCTGCGGCAACACGTTCATCATGAAGCCCTCGGAGAAAGACCCCTCCTGCCCGCTCCGGCTCGCCGAGTTGCTCGCCGAAGCCGGCTTGCCTCCAGGGGTATTCAACGTCGTGAACGGCGACAAAGAGGCGGTCGATGCCCTGCTGGCCGATCCGCGCGTGCAAGCGGTGAGCTTCGTCGGATCGACGCCGATCGCCGAATACATCTATCGCACCGGCACCGCGGCCAACAAACGGGTGCAGGCGCTGGGCGGGGCCAAGAACCACATGGTCGTCATGCCCGACGCCGATCTCGAGCAGGCGACCGACGCGCTGATGGGAGCCGCCTACGGCTCGGCCGGCGAGCGGTGCATGGCGGTTTCGGTCGCCGTCGCCGTCGGCAAGGCGGGCGACGCGCTGCTTGATCGACTTGCGCCGCGCGTGCGCGCTCTCAAGGTCGGGCCGGGAACCGACGCCGATGCCGAGATGGGGCCGCTGGTAACCAAGCAGCATCTCGACAAGGTGCGCTCCTACGTCGATCTTGGACTCCAGGAGGGCGCGAAGCTGGTGGTCGACGGTCGTGGGCTGAAGCTGCAAGGATACGAGAACGGATTTTTCATCGGCGGCTGCTTGTTCGATCAGGTGCAACCCCGAATGCGGATTTACAAGGAAGAAATATTCGGGCCGGTGTTGTCGGTGGTGCGCGCCGGCGATTTCGAATCGGCGCTCAAGCTGGTCAACGATCACGAATACGGCAACGGCACGGCGATCTTCACCCGCGACGGCGACGCCGCCCGCGAGTTCGCCAACCGCGCCAGGATCGGCATGGTCGGCATCAACGTTCCGATTCCAGTGCCGCTCGCCTTCCACAGCTTCGGCGGCTGGAAGCGCTCGCTGTTCGGCGACATGCATATGCACGGACCGGAGGGCGTCCGTTTCTTCACGCGCCTCAAGACTACGACCTCGCGTTGGCCGACCGGGATCCGCGCCGGCGCTGAGTTCGTCATGCCGACCATGAACTGACTCGGCCGGCAACCGGCGGGGCCGAATTGGTTTGACGGGCCCGGCGGTCGGCTGACATAAGAGTCTCGCCTGAAACAAAACTGTAACAAGCACAAACGGGTTCGGGCAACGATGGCGAAGCGCGGTTTGGAGCGTCGGTATCTGGCGGCAGGCGCGGTGGCGCGCGAGGCGGGCCAATTCATGCGCCGCCGTTTTCTCGACCGCGGCGCCATGTCGTTCGAGCTGAAAGGTCCACAGGACTATCTGACGGCGACAGACGCGGAGGCTGAGAAATTGATCGTCGCGCGGCTCGGCGAGGCGTTTCCGGACGACACGTTTTTCGGCGAGGAGGGCGGCGGCCATTTCAGCCCGGAGGTCTGGGTCATCGATCCGATCGACGGCACCGCCAACTTCGCCCGCGGCATCGCGCATTTCTGCGTGTCGATTGCCTTCGTGCGCGAGGGCCAGATTGCCATCGGCGTGATCTACGACCCGATGGCCGACGAGTTGTTCGCGGGGCTCAGCGGCGGTGGCGCAACGCTCAACGGTGTGGCGATTTCCGTGAGCGAGATGCGCGATCTACGACAGTCGGTTATCGAGCTGGGCTGGTCGACGCGACGTCCCGCCGCCAGCTATGTCGCCATGCTCGAGCGGGTCGTCGACGCCGGCGCCAGTTTCCGCCGCTCGGGCTCGGGCGCGCTCGGTCTCGCTTACGTCGCCGACGGCCGCCAGGACGGTTACTGCGAGCTGCACATCAATTCCTGGGACGCGCTCGCCGGAATCCTTCTGGTGCGCGAGGCAGGCGGCGCGGTGAATGATTTCCTCGCCAATGACGGCCTTGCGCAGGGCAACCCGGTGTTGGCTGCTTCACCTGGCATTAGGGAGGCGCTGTCGCGGGCGACCGGCATCGCCGCTTAGATCGATCCGCTGGCGAAATGGGCCGCGAATCAAGAAAGCCCAACGCCAATTCGACAAAGCCTGTATCAACCGAGGGAGGAGAGACGAATGTACAGCCTGTTCAAAACCCCGCGCCTTGCCGTGGCCGCCGCAGGTTTTGCGGCGATCGTGGCGCTGGCGCCGACGGCCGTGCACGCACAGGGCAACCTGGTGCTCTATTGCAGCCCCGAGGAGCAGTGGTGCCGCGGCGTCGTCGCCGCGTTCGAAAAGGAGACCGGCATTAAGGTGGCGATGACCCGCAAGAGCTCGGGCGAGACCTACGCGCAGATCAAGGCGGAGTCCGCCAACCCGCGCGGCGATGTCTGGTTCGGCGGTACCGGCGATCCGCACCTGCAAGCGGCGGAGGAGGGTCTGACCGTCGAGTACAAGTCGCCGATGATGTCGCAGCTCAACACTTGGGCCATCCGCCAGGCGGAGCAGGCAAAGTTCAAGACGGTCGGCATCTACGCAGGCGCGCTTGGCTACGGATACAACACCGACATGGCCGCCAAACGGAAACTGCCCGAGCCCAAATGCTGGGCCGACCTGCTGAAGCCTGAATACAAGGATGAGGTGCAAGTGGCCGACCCGAATTCCTCGGGAACCTCGTACACCATGCTGGCGACGATGGTTCAGCTCATGGGCGAGGACAAGGGTTTCGACTTCCTCAAGAAGATGCACAAGAACGTCAACCAATATACGAAGTCGGGCGCGGCCCCGGCCAAGGCGACCGGGCTCGGCGAAACGTTCATAGGCATCGTCTTCATGCACGACATGGTGACGCAGGCGGTGGCGGGTGCGCCCGTCAAGGTGGTCGCGCCGTGCGAGGGGACCGGATACGAAATCGGCTCGATGAGCCTCATCAAAGGCGGCCGCAATCCGGAATCGGCGCGCAAGTTCTACGACTGGGCACTCACGCCAGCGGCGCAAAAGATCGCCGCCGAGAACAAATCGTTCCAGGTGCCGTCGAACAAGAACACGCCGGTGCCGCCGCAGTCGCCCAATCTCGCCGACATCAAGCTCATCAATTACGACTTCGCCAAGTACGGCTCGTCGGCGGAGCGGCGTCGCCTGCTCTCGAAGTGGGATAACGAGGTGAAGAACCTGCCGAAGTAATGCTCGGCTCCGGCGCACCCGAGCATGTGGCGTCCCGGTGGACATGCACTGCGCAGGCTCATGGTTCGTCCTTCGACGGCCGGCCTCACCCTGAGCGTATCGAGGGGCGAGGGGCACGACGGACGATCCCGCTCAGTCGGGACCTGCTCTAGGGCGGAGACGCCATGATACGTCCCGCCGCCCTTTGGCTCGCGCTTGGCTGGTTCGCGTACGCGTTCCTGCCCTGGTACGGGCTCGAGGGCGGCGGCTTCTTTTCGCTCGCCTGGCTTGTCGATTATCCCGCCGCGACGACCGCCGGCGGGCTCATGCAGGCGCTGGCGTTTGACCGCTGGTGGCTGCTCCCGGTCGCCATCGGACTGCTCTTACCGCTGCCAGCGCTCGCCATGCCGCGCGATGATCCGCGGGTATCGCACCTGTTGGTGTTGGGTGGCCTGTCGGGGCTGGCGCTGATGACGCTCGAAGGATTCGCCATCGACCATCGCGGCTGGGCCTACGAGTGGCTTACCGCACTGGCCGGCGGTCCCGGGCCCAAGCAGCCCGGCATGGGTTACGGCGCCCTCGCCATCGGCGCCTCGTTTTTGATGCTGCTCTGCTATGGCCTGGCGGAGAAAGGGTATTGCCGCGGAGACGCCTTCGTCGTCGCCTCGATCGCCATGGTGATCGCGCTCATCACCGTGTTCGTGTTCTTTCCGATCATCCAAGTGCTGATCAGCGCGTTTCGCGACAACGACAATAATTTCGCGCCGAATGTGTTCAGGGATAAGTTCTTCGATCAGTCGGTTTGGGGTCTCGACTGCGTCTATTCGAGTCTACGCTGCGGCGTCGCGTGGAATACGCTGTTCCTCGCCGTTTTCGTCGGCGCCGGAACGACACTGTTGGGGCTCGGGTTCGCGCTGATCTTCACCCGCACCGCGTTTCGCTTCAAAGGCCTGATGCGCGTGTTGACCGTCCTGCCGATCATCACGCCGCCATTCGTCATCGGCCTTGCCGTGATCCTGCTTTTCGGGCGTTCGGGTGCGGTATCGGGATTGCTCGCGGAGTACTTCGACATCCCGCGGAGCCGCTGGATTTACGGCTTCGCCGGCGTCGCATTGGCCCAGCTTCTCGCCTTCACGCCGATCGCCTTTCTCGTTCTCATCGGCGTCGTCCAGGGCATCAGCCCATCGCTCGAGGAAGCGGCGCAAACTCTGCGCGCCAAGAGCTGGACCACTTTTTCGACCGTGACATGGCCGCTGATGCGGCCGGGAATCGCCAACGCCTTCCTGCTCGGCTTCGTCGAAAGCATGGCCGATTTCGGCAATCCGCTCGTTCTCGCCGGCAACTACGAGGTGCTGGCGACGAAGATATTCTTCGCCGTGGTCGGCGCCTCGCACGACCAGGGCCGCGCGGCGGTGCTGGCCATAGTTCTGCTCGGATTCACGCTAAGTGCCTTCTACGCCCAGCACCGTTGGCTCGGCCGGCGCTCCTATACCACGGTCACCGGCAAGGGCGATTCCGGATTACCGTCGCCGCTGCCGAGCGGGGTCAAATATCTGTGCTACGGCGTCACCGTGCCTTGGGCGTTGCTGACGCTGGTCATTTACGCGACGATTCTTTTCGGCGGCTTTGTTCGCCTGGTCGGCCGCGATCACAGCTTCACGCTCGAGCACTACTGGACCGCATTCGGCGTCGAGGTGACCAATGGCGGCCTGCATCTCGTCGGATCGGCGTGGGATTCGTTCCTGACCACGATCTACATTTCGGCGGTCTCGGCGCCGCTCAC
>DATIBC010000030.1:0-51313 GCA_035457725.1 Alphaproteobacteria bacterium
CCGACCTCGCCGGACGGTGGCCCGCCCTCGCGCCAGCCGAGCGGCGCGCCATCCTCGCAGGCTTGGTCGCGCGGATCGACCTCATGCGTGAGACGCTGGAGATCCGGATCCTGCCTGGCCGGCTGCTTGCGGTCCTTCGTGACCAGACGGATTGGCGCGAGCGGATACAACCCGGGGCCGCCAACGGGCCGACCCTCACGATCACGGTCGTCGCGCGGCTGCGGCGCACCGGCAGGGATCTCCGGCTCTTGATCGACGGCGCAAGCGGCGGTCCGCGCCGTAAGCCCGATCACAGCCTGTGCCGGATTCTCGCCCAGGCGTACCACTACAACGCCATGGTGATGCGCAGCGATGGACGAACCATGGCCGCGCTTGCCGCGCAAGCCGGCGTCGGCGGGTCGTACTTCACCCGCATCCTTCGCCTCAGCTTCTTGGCCCCGGCGGTCGTCACGGCGATCCTCGGCGACCGCCACCCAGAGGCGCTGACCGCCAAGCGCCTCGCCAAGGAAATCCGACTTCCCATCGCCTGGGACCAACAGCGCGCGCTGCTCGCCAATTTCTGACGATCGTCGACGTCCGCGCCAACCTCGCTGGTCCGCGCCGTCGATGCGCGCGTCCTCATGCGCGTCATGCACAATTGTCGACACATCACGATCGACGACGTCGCGCCATCACGCGTTTTGTCGTACCACCGAAAGCGGCGTAAGAGATTTTTGCGACACGCGTCGCCGTTGCGTCGCACGAGATCGCTCTCAGGCGACTGCGACGACGACGCCCCACGGCGCAAGTGGCGGAAATGCGGCGACAATTCCGTCCGCGGGATATAACGAAAAATACTTACATATCAATATCTCAGGTCGTGGCGGAGGGAGCGGGATTCGAACCCGCGGTACGGTTGCCCGCACACACGCTTTCCAAGCGTGCGCCTTAAGCCACTCGGCCACCCCTCCGCTCGGCGCGTCGCCGCGTCGCAATCGCACCGTATAGCAGCCGGCCGTCGGCCCGCCAATCGGGCGATTTGGCCGGCATCGGCGGCGATGTTAATGTTGACGGCATCGAACGACGGCGGCGGCGCGGCTAGATTCTTGGGAACGCCACGAACGGCGCGATGCGCACGCCTCCTCGAGCAACGAGGGCCGCTTCCATGACGGGACGCGTCGTGTTCTGGCTTTTTGTCGTGTTGGCCGTCGGGTTCGCCGGCTTGGATGGATATCGATCGATTCAGTCCGGGAAGCTGGCCTTCATTCCGCTTGGCCAGTCTTGGTATGCGATCGACCCCGGTTCGCTCAACCTTTTGCAAGCGGTGGTCGAGCGTTACCTACACCCCTATCTTTGGGACCCGATCATCTTCACGGTTCTCCTCGCACCGAGCTGGGTTTTTTTCGGCGGGCTGGCGGTTCTCGTGGCGCTCGCCCGTTGGATCGCCGCGTTCATCGGGCGCCGCAGCCGGTCACGACGATCGGTCTTCCGAACCGAGGAATGACGGTCGCGCTCAGTATCTACTCCTCGCGCGCCCGGAGCGCGGCGAGAAAGGCCGATTGCGGGATATCGACCTTGCCGAAGGCGCGCATTTTCTTTTTGCCCTCCTTCTGTTTTTCCAGGAGTTTGCGCTTGCGCGTCACGTCGCCGCCGTAGCACTTGGCGAGCACGTCCTTGCGCAGCGCGCTCACCGTCTCGCGGGCGATGATGCGGCCGCCGATCGCCGCCTGGATGGCGATCTGGAAGAGCTGACGCGGAATCAGCTCCTTGAGTTTGACGCAAAGCGCGCGGCCGCGACTCTCGGCGTGGCCGCGATGGACGATGGTGGCGAGCGCGTCGACCGCCTCGCCGTTGACGAGAATGGTCAGTTTCACCAGTTCGCCGGCGCGATAGCCGTCCATCTGGTAGTCGAAGCTGGCGTATCCGCGGCTGACCGATTTCAGCCGGTCATAGAAGTCGAACACCACCTCGTTGAGCGGCAGCTTGTAAACCAGCATCGCCCGACTGCCGGCATAGGTCAGGTTGTCCTGCTGGCCGCGGCGCTCCTCGCACAGCTTCAAGACCGCACCGAGGTGGTCGTCGGGCACCAGAATGGTCGCCTTGATCCACGGCTCTTCGATATGGTCGATGCGCACCGGGTCGGGCATATCCGCCGGGTTGTGCAGCTCGAGCACCTCGCCGTTGGTGAGATGAATCTTGTAGATCACCGAAGGCGCGGTGGTGATGAGTTCGAGGTCGAACTCACGCGTTAGCCGCTCCTGGACAATTTCGAGATGGAGCAGGCCAAGAAATCCGCAGCGAAATCCGAATCCGAGCGCCGCCGAGGTTTCCGGTTCGTAGACAAAGCTAGCGTCGTTCAGCCCGAGCTTCGCCAGGCTTTCGCGCAGCCGCTCGAAATCGTTGGTATCGATGGGAAACAGGCCGCAGAAAACGACCGGCAGGCTCGGCTTGAACCCGGGCAAGGGTTGCGCTGCGGGCCGGCGCTCTTCGGTGATCGTGTCGCCAACGCGGCAATCGGCGACGCTCTTGATGCCGGCGGTGATATATCCGATCTCGCCCGGCCCAAGCGCATCGACCTCCTTGAGCTTCGGCGTGAACACGCCGACGCGCTCGATCACGTGCGCCGCGCCGGTCGCCATCAGCCGGATCTTGAGGCCTTTGGTGAGCTTGCCGTGCTTGACCCGCACCAGGATGACGACGCCGAGATACGCGTCGTACCACGAATCGACCAGCAAGGCCTTGAGCGGGGCCTCGAGCGCGCCGGCGGGCGGCGGCAGCCGATGCACCAAGGCTTCGAGCACCGCATCGATGTTGAGGCCCGTCTTGGCCGAGATGGCGATGGCGTTCGCGGCGTCGAGGCCGATGACGTCCTCGATCTGCTGCTTGACGCGCTCGGGCTCGGCAGCCGGCAAATCGATCTTGTTGAGCACCGGCACGATCTCGTGCCCGGCGTCGATCGCCTGGTAGACGTTGGCGAGCGTCTGCGCCTCGACGCCCTGGCTGGCGTCGACGACCAGGATCGAGCCCTCGCAGGCGGCGAGCGACCGGCTTACCTCGTAGGCGAAGTCGACGTGTCCCGGCGTATCCATCAAGTTGAGAACGTAGGTCTCGCCGTCCCTGGCCTGGTATTCGAGACGCACCGTCTGCGCCTTGATGGTGATGCCGCGCTCCCGCTCGATGTCCATGGAATCGAGCATCTGGTCGCGAAACTCGCGTGCCTCGACCGCGCCGCAACGCTGGATCAGGCGATCGGCCAATGTCGATTTGCCGTGATCGATGTGAGCGATGATCGCAAAGTTGCGGATATGGGCGAGATCGGTCATCGCTCTTGCGAAGGCCGCGAACGGCGTCGGGCGGGCTGGGAGTATGGTGCGGGCGGCAAGATAGGGCGCGCCGGTGGCGGGCGCAACGGCGGAAACGACGCCCTCGGCCGGGCGCTTCAGCCGCGATTGCGCGCGCCGTCGACGAAAATCCGCACCGCTTGGTCGACCGCCCGCGCGATCGCCTCGGGCGCAGGCGCCGGGCTGACGGCGAGCAACATGCGCACGTGCATGTGCCCGAGCACCATGCCAAGAAACTGCTCGGCGGCGAGCCGGACGTCCGCGAAATCGAGCACGCCCTTGCCCTGCTGGCCGGCGAGGTACTCGGCGAGCGCGCCGGCGATGCGCGCCGGCCCGTTGCGGTAGAAGCCTTCGCCGAGTTCGGGAAACCGCGGCGATTCGGCGAGCACAACACGATAGAGCGGCAGCGCGTCGGGCGACAGCAGCGCGCTCAGAAATCGCTCGCCGATGACGCGCAAGGCCGCCTCGGGCGGCAGATCGGCGAGCTCGGCGGCGAAGGTCGCGGGAATCATCGAGGCGCAGCGCTCGCCGATGATCGCCTCGAACAGCGCCTGCTTGCCCGAGAAATAGCTGTAGATCGTCGCTTTCGAGACTTGCGCGCGCCGCGCCACTTCATCCATTGCCGCGGCGCCGAACCCCTGCTCGAGAAAAACCGCCGCGCCGGCGGTGATGACGGCGGCGCGTTTTGCCTGGGCGCCGGCGCTTGGCGCACGAAAGCCAAGCGCTACCTCGCGGTCGGCATTGATGACGGCTGTCTGCGGTTTCGTTTCGGCGGCCATCGGCACAAGATTCGAATTGACTTTTTTGCGCTGCAATATAGGTTGAACATAGATAAACTACACCGTTCAGTTTAGTCAATACCCAATCCAATCAAAGGTTTGGGGTCGGAATACATTGGTGATCAGAATGGCTTACGGTCTGCGCTCGATCGTCGCGGTCGGAACGGTGCTTGTGGTGTCGGCCGGGCTCGGCGCCGCTTACTACTACACGCTTGGCCAGTCCAACGGCGCCGGCGGACCCAAAGCGCGCGGCGGCCCGCCGGGTGAATTCGCCATGCCGGTCGAGGCGGCGCCGGCGAAGATCGGCCCCAGCCAACGGCAGGTCCTGGCGATAGGCACGCTGCGCTCCAACGAGTCGGTCGTCATCCGCCCCGAGGTCGCCGGCCGAATCATCGCGATCGGCTTCAATGAAGGCGCCAAGGTCAAGAAAGACGACGCGCTGATCCGGCTCGACGACGCGATTCAGAAGGCCGAGCTGGTCCAGGCGGAGTCGTCGCTGGCTTTGGCGCGCGCCAATTACGAGCGCGCCAACGAATTGATGAAGCGCGGCGCCGGTACCGAGCGCGCACTCGACGAGGCGCGAGCCAAGCTGCGCAACGACGAGGCGTCGGTCGCGCTGGCGCGCGCGCGGCTGGAGAAATTGTCGATCGCGGCGCCGTTCGACGGCGTCGCTGGCCTGCGCAAGGTCAGCATCGGCGACTATCTTAACGCCGGCGCCGAGATCGCCAATCTCGAGGCGATCGATCTGCTCAAGGTCGATTTCCGCGTGCCGGAGATATTTCTTTCCTCGATCAAGCCTGGCCAAAAAATCGACGTGCGCGTCGACGCGTTGCCCGATCGAGCGTTCACCGGCGAGGTCTATGCCATCGATCCGCTGATCGACGCGGCCGGCCGCTCGATCGTCATCCGCGCCCGGATCGCCAATCCCGACGATGTGCTACGGCCGGGGCTCTTCGCCCGCGTCGTCGTCACGCTCGAGGCGCGCGCTAATGCGCTATGGGTTCCCGAGGAGTCGATCGTGCCGGTCGGCGACCAGCATTTCCTCTTCAAGGTGGTCGATGGCAAGGCCGTCTATACGCGCGTCAGGCTCGGCGAACGCAAGCGCGGCGACGTCGAGATCGTCGAGGGCCTCAGCCCGGGCGATGTGGTGGTCACCGCTGGGCTGCTCAAAATTCGCGACGGCATGCCCATCGCCGTGGTGCCCGCGGGAGGCCCGCGAGGTCCCGATGCTCCGGGCAAGAGCGCGCCCGGAAAGGCGCCGGCGGCTGGCGAGCCGAAATCAGGCGCCCCGTCGGTCGCCGACGGCAACCGCGCCGGTTGATCGGCGCCCCAGCCCCCAGCGGACTTAATCGCGCATGACGCTCTCCGAACTCTCGATCCGACGGCCAGTTTTCGCCACCGTGCTCAGCCTCGCGGTGACGTTGATCGGCCTCATCTCGTATCAGCGCCTGTCGGTCCGGGAATATCCCAACATCGATGAGCCGGTGGTTTCGGTCGAGACGAGTTATACCGGCGCCAGCGCCGAGATCGTCGAGAGCCGCGTCACCATTCCGCTCGAGGATTCGCTTGCCGGAATCGAGGGCATCGACGTGCTGTCGTCGATCAGCCGCCCTGAGCGCAGCCAGATCACCGTCCGCTTCCGCCTCAATCGCGATCCCGACGGCGCGGCGGCCGACGTGCGCGATCGTGTCGGCCGGGTGCGCGGCCAGCTTCCCGACGAAGTCGACGAGCCGGTCATTACCAAGGTCGAGGCCGACGCGCAGCCGATCCTCTATCTGGCGTTCTCCTCCGATCGCCATTCGGCGCTTGACGTCACCGACTACGCGGACCGCTTCGTCAAGGACCGGCTGCAGAATCTGACTGGCGTTGCGAACGTGCGGATATTCGGCGAACGGCGCTACGCCATGCGGCTGTGGCTCGATCGCGCGCGGCTCGCCGCCTATAACCTGACGCCACAGGACATCGAGGAAGCGTTGCGTCGGCAGAACGTCGAGGTACCGGCGGGGCGGATCGAAAGCGAACAACGCGAGTTCACCGTCTTGAGCGAAACCGACCTCAGGACGCCCGAAGAGTTCAATAACTTAATCATCAGGGAAGTCGGCGGATATCTCGTTCGTCTGAAGGACGTCGGCCGCGCCGAGATCGACGCGCGAGACAAGCGGGTGATCGCCCGCTTCAACGCCAACCCCGCCGTCGCCATCGGCGTCGTCAAGCAATCGACGGCCAATCCGCTTGATGTCTCGAGGGCCGTCAGAGAGGCGCTACCCAATATCATCGCCAGCCTCCCCGCCGGCATGAGCGTCGACGTCGCATACGATTCCTCGGTCTTCATCGACCGTTCGATCAACAACGTGTTCCGCACCATCGGCGAGGCGATCTTGCTGGTCGTGTTGGTGATCTTTCTTTTCCTGCGGTCGCTGCGCGCCGTATTGATCCCGATCGTCACCATTCCGGTTTCGCTTGTCGGCGCGTTCGCGTTGATGCTGCTGTTTGGCTTTTCGATCAACACCTTGACGCTTTTGGCGTTGGTGCTGGCGATCGGGCTCGTCGTCGACGACGCCATCGTCATGCTCGAGAACATCAGCCGCTATGTCGAGCAGGGCATGCGGCCGTTTGACGCGGCGATCAAGGGGGCCAGGGAAATCGCCTTCGCCATCGTCGCCATGACCATCACGCTGGCCGCAGTCTACGCGCCAGTCGCCTTCCAGACCGGTCGTACCGGCCGTTTGTTCTCCGAGTTCGCCCTGACGCTCGCCGGCGCCGTTCTGGTGTCGGGCTTCGTGGCGCTGTCGCTCTCGCCAATGATGTCGTCGCTGCTGCTGAAGGACCATCAGCGCCATGGCTGGCTCTACCGGACCAGCGAATCGGCGATCGTCGCGATAACCAACGGCTATCGGCGCGCCTTGACGTTCACGCTAACCATCCGTCCGGCGATCGTCACCATCATGCTGCTCGTCGCCGCGGCGGCATGGGGCCTCTATCGATCGCTTCCCTCCGAGCTGTCGCCGATCGAGGATCGCGCCACGATCGTCAGCATCGCCATCGCGCCCGAAGGCTCGACGGTCGATTTCACCGATCGCTACGCGCGCCGCATCGAACAGGTCTACAAGAACCATCCGATGGTCGAGAAGTTCTTCATGGTCGTCGGCTTCCCGGTGGTCAATCAGGCGATATCGTTCGTTCGCCTGCACGATTGGAGTGAGCGCACGGTCTCCCAGCAGCAGGTCGTCGGCGAGTTGGCGCCGCAGCTCTTCGGCGGCATCCCCGGCGTTCTTGCGTTCCCGGTCAATCCGCCTTCGCTCGGCCAAAGCCCGATCGAGAAGCCGGTGCAGTTCGTCTTGCAGACCTCGGCGCCGTATTCCGAACTCGAGAAGGCGGTCGAGCAACTCGCCGCGGCAGCCCGGCAAAATCCGCGCCTGCTCAATCTCGACGTTGATCTCAAGCTCAACAAGCCGGAGCTCAAGGTCCACGTCGATCGCGAAAAGGCCGCTGATCTCGGCATCGATGTCGAGACGATCGGGCGCACGCTCGAAACGATGCTCGGCGGCCGTCAGGTGACGCGCTTTAAGCAGAACGGCAAGCAGTATGACGTGGTCGTCCAGATCGCCGATGTCGATCGCACGAGCCCGCGCGACTTGACGGCGATCTTCGTGCGCGCGCGCGGCGGTCAGATGGTGCCGTTGTCCAATCTCGTCACGGTACAGGAAACCGTGGCGCCCAAGGAGCTCAATCACTTCAACAAGTTGCGCTCGGCGACGATCACCGCGACGATGACCCCCGGCTACACGCTTGGCGAGGCGCTCGACTTTCTCCAATCGCAAGCGGCCAAGCTGCCGCCGAATATCGTCAGCGATCTTGCCGGCCAAAGCCGCGAATTCCGTACCTCGTCGGCGGGAATCTATGTGACCTTCCTTCTGGCGCTGTTGTTCATTTATCTGGTGCTGTCGGCGCAATTCGAAAGCTTCATCGATCCGTTCATCATCATGCTCACCGTGCCGTTGTCGATGGCGGGAGCGCTGTTGGCGCTCAAGCTCACCGGCGGCACGCTCAACGTGTACAGCCAGATCGGACTCGTGACGCTGGTCGGCCTGATCACCAAACACGGCATTCTCATCGTCGAGTTCGCCAATCAACTGCAGAACCGCGGGATCGCCAAGCGCGAGGCGGTGATCGAGGCGGCGACGCTGCGGCTACGGCCGATCTTGATGACCACCGGCGCGATGGTCCTCGGCTCGGTGCCGCTGGCGCTCGCCACGGGCGCCGGCGCCGAAAGCCGCCAGCAGATCGGCTGGGTGATCGTCGGCGGCCTGCTGCTCGGCACGCTGTTGACGCTGTTCGTCGTGCCGACCGCCTATACGCTGTTGGCGCGCGTTCACCGGCCGCAGGGCCAATCCGGGCCAGCCGGCGCCGCCAGCCCGCAGCCCGCGGAGTAAGCGGACCGGAGGCGCTGATGCGGCATCCGCGTCCCGCTGCCGACGTCGATCCGCGACGGCTCTTTCATGAGGCGTCGATCGCCGCCGAGCGCACCGTCGCGATCGTCCGCATCGTCGTTTCGCTCATCCTCGGCGCCGTCTTTCTTCTGGCGGTGGTGACCCAGATTCCCGACGCCGATGCGTTTATGCATGGGCAGATCAGAATCGCCGCGCTCACCATCGGCGGCTACGTCGTCCTCGGCATCGTTTCGCTGTGTTTGGCGAACGCGGCGCGTTTCCGGCCGTGGATGGCTTGGCTATTCGTCACCCTCGACGTCGCGTTCATCCTCGCCAGCATCTGGGCGGGGCTCGCGAATATCGGTATCGGCGGGCGCTACGCGATGATCCTGCCGGTGGTTTGGTTCGCGCCGGTCGTCCTTGCCTTCGGCGCGTTGCGGTATGACCCGCTGCTCCAGGCATACGTCGGCATGCTGATCGCCGGCGGTTTCCTCGCTGGCGCGCTCGCCGACCGCCTGCAATCCGGGCCAGGCAGCGAGCCGCCGCACGCCGCGGTGGCGCGCTTCGTGGCCTTGCCGCCCAACGTCATGCGCGCCGCGATGTTGGCGCTCGCCGCAATGGTCCTTTCGATCGCGGCGTTCCGGGCGCGTCATCTGCTGGTCCGCGCCATCGCCGAGGCGCATCGCAACGCCAACCTCACCCGCTATCTGCCGCCGCAAATCGCCGACTGGCTCGGTCGCACCTCGGCCGACGAGGCGCGGCGCGGAAGCCGCCACGATGTCGCCGTGTTGTTCGTCGATATTCGCGAATTCGCGACGATCACTGAGACGATGGATCCCGCAAGCGTCGGACGGCTGCTGGGCGATTTCCGTCGGCGGATCGCCGTCGTTTGCGACCGCCATGGCGGCGTGATCGACAAGTTCATCGGCGACGGAGCGATGATCGTCTTCGGCGTGCCCGAGCCCGGCGTCAACGATGCGCGCGCCGCGCTTGCCTGCGCGCGCGAACTCGCCGCGATGACCGAGGAATGGAATCGCCAACGAACGACGGCCGGCGCGCCGCCTGTCGAAGTCGGGGTGGGCGGGCATTTCGGCCCCGCCTTCTGTGGCGCGGTCGGCGACGAGTCGCGACTGGAGTTCACCGTCATCGGCGATACGGTCAATGTCGCATCGCGCCTCGAGGCGGCGACCAAGGAGCACCGCTGCGGATTGATCGTTTCGCGATCGTTGTTGCTCGCCGCCGACTCGCCCGACGCCGCCGACTGGATCGCCTTGCCGGCCCAACCGATACGCGGCCGCCAGCACCAGATCGAGCTCGTTGCGCTGCGCCCTTCGGCGACGGAAGCGGATCGAGTCAAGCGATTGTGAGCGAGGTACCTAAGCCATCGCGTATACGATGGCTTGCATGAGCGACTGGCCCTGCTGTCGCCGCGCACCGCCGATAGGTCGCCGCAGGTTGCTGATCGCGAGCGCTGCCGCGGGCGTGGCGCTCGGCCTTTCGTCTGGTACGGCCGCAAGTCGTCGGTGGGGGGTCGATCCCGATGCGGCGCGAGCCGCGCTGATCGAGTTCTTTGACGTGATGGCGCTGCAAAAGCCGTCATACTTGGGCGCCTTGCCGTGGTGGACCCGACGATGGGTGACGGCACCCGCGGTTATGCTTGGCGACGACGCTGTCGGCCGGCTGCGTCCGCGCCTCGAAGCCTCGCTGGCCCGACTGAGCGCATGGACCGGGCTTGATTTCCGGATCGTCGACGTCGGCTCGTCCAACGCCGAAAACGCCGTCATCCTCGGCATGATCGATCCGCCGGCCAACGGATCGCCAGGCTCGGCCTGGGATACGGCATGTTTCACCACCTCGTTCGGAGAACGCGGGCGATTGCGTCGCGCCGTGGTGCGGATCAACGCCGCCTTTCCCGACTGCCTCGAGCACGAGCTGCTGCACGCGCTGGGGCTCGACAACCATTGGCTCGCAAGCCCCGCGGTCGGTATCCGCTCGATCATGGCGCCGCGTTACGGCGCGCTTCGCAGCGATGGCTTCTCGCCGTTCGATGCCGCCGCGGTGCGGCTGTTATATGATCCGCGGCTTTCCGCCGGCACGCCGCGCGAGGATGCGCTGATCATCGCGCGGCGCATCGTCGCCGATTGGATCGATTTCATCTGAGCGCCTGGGCGGCGGCTCAAGGCATGCGCTCGTCGCTCGGCCGGCGGTCCGTGCTGCCGCGATAGGCGAGCCATCCGGCGGATACGATCAGCGCCAGCACCGCGAAGACGATCCTATACGCCGTCGCTTTCGATGCGCCCGCTTGCGCCAAGGCACCCATGACGCCGCCCGTCGCGATCTGCAGCAGCGCCACACCGCCCATGATGCCCATGTTGATCAGGCTGACGCCGCGGCCCATCAAGCGCTCGGGAAACAATGCGCGGCCGTGCGCCATCACGACAACACGAACGCCGGCGAATGCGCCGAGCGAGGCGAACAGGACGATCGAGGTCCACAACGGCGGTGCCGTCAGCAGGGCGAGTGCGCTCAGAACCGCGGCAAGCCCGGCGAGGCCCGCCTGAACGACGCCCTTGCGGGTGTCGAACTTTCGGTCGAGCGGGCCGGACAGCAACGTGCCGCAGAGCATGGCGAGCGCCATCGCCAGCATGGCGTTGCCGCGAGCGACGGTGTCGAGGCCATGGACATCGTTGAAATATGGACCGCCCCAGAGGCCGAAAATCGCCATGGCGGCGCCGTAGACGACCAGCGCCGCAGCGATGACTCGGGCCAGTCCCGGCTGCCGGAACGCCTCGATCGTGCCGCGCCAAGCCTCGCGCGGCGATTCGGGCCGTCTGGTGTGGAAAGCGTGACCCGGAGGCGCGTCGCGCACGCCGACATACGCCAATGCGCACAATACCGCCGTCGCCGCCGCCATGAGCACGAACGCCCCGCGCCAGCCGATCGCCTCGACTAACGCCGCGAAGGGCGACGTCGCGAGCAGATTTCCAGACTCGCCCGACGCCACCAGGATCGACGCCAAACCGGCGTAACGGTCGCGCGGAAACCAGCGCGCGCAGACAAGCAAAGCCCCGACCAAGATGCCCGAGCAGCCCAGGCCCATCAACGCGCGACCGATCAGCAATCCCCAAAGCCCGTCGGCGGAGGCGAAGACGAGCGAACCTATCGCCGCGAAGACCAGCAGCGCCGGCATGGTGCGGCGCGGGCCGAAGCGGTCGAACAGCGGCCCATTGACGAGCTGTGCGAGGGCGAAGACGACGAAGAAGACGCCGGCAAGAAGTCCCAAATCGGCCCCCGTCAAGCCGAGCCCGTCGGCAAGTTCCGGGGCGATGACCGCCTGCGAGGCGCGGAAAAACTGGCTAATGACGTAGACGGCGGCAAGCGTCGCGAGAAGACGCAAGGCGGTCAAAGCGGCGACAGGAGGCGTGGCGTGCATGCGCTGCGAATGACGCTCAGTTGGCGCCCTCGCAGTGGAACTCGTAAACGTCGGAGCCTTCCGCACGGTTGAACAGCACGGCGTTTCGGCCTTGCGCACGACAATGCGCCTGCGCCAAGTCGTAAACCGCCTGGGTCCGTCCGCCCCGCAAAATGGTGATCGAGCCGATGGTCTGCGCCAATAGGCGCGGCTCGGCCAGCCGCTCTTCGAGTCGCTGCGCTTCGGTTTCCGACAGCTTGACCGACAGCGCTTTGAGGATGTTCTCGCGGACGTCGTCCTGGAGATCGAATATATCGGTGAACGCGCGGTCATAACGATCCGACCAGACCTGGCGGCCTGAGCCGGTCTCGACGAGCTGCGCGGTGATGCGTACCCGATCGCCGGCGGTCCGCACGTTGCCGTCGACGACGAATTGGACGCCAAGTTCGTGGCCGATCTGCTGCGGCGCTACGGTCCGGCCCTTGTAGGCGGCGACGGTATTGCGCGA
Organism: Alphaproteobacteria bacterium; assembly: GCA_035457725.1. Classification (GTDB taxonomy): domain Bacteria; phylum Pseudomonadota; class Alphaproteobacteria; order CACIAM-22H2; family CACIAM-22H2; genus DATFES01. The sequence continues at coordinate 12,450 of DATIBC010000030.1, forward strand.
CACGACGGAAAGTCGCGAAATCTTCGACAGATCGGTGATCAGATCCTCGGCTATGCCGTCGCCGATATGCGCGTATCGCGCATCGTCGCTGGAATTGACGAAGGGCAACACGGCGACGGAGATTCGGCGCGCCGACGTCGCGAGCGGGATCGACGCCGCTGGCGACTCGGTCATCAATGGCGTCGCCGCGGCGACGCGCGGTTCCGTTGATGTGTCCTCCGGCGAGGGCGCGTCGGTTGCCGTTGGCGGCGTCTCGTCGCGGCGCAGGTCGAATCGGCTGACGATCGCGGCGCCGAGGATCAGCGCCGCGATGACACCGAGCGCGAGCGCGACCTGCCGCATCCTGCCCGCATGGAGGCGCCGACGTGCGCCCCGGGACGCCTCGCGATCGAAGCGAACGGCATAGACATAGATCGGTCGCGGAAGGTTCTTGACCTCGTGAGCGCCCAATTCCTCGAATGCGTAAGGCAGCTTGTCGCGCACCTGGTCGCGCACGGTCCGCGAAACGCAGATCGATCCCGGCTCGGCGATCGTCTGCAGACGCGCGGCGAGATTGACGCCGTCGCCGAAGACGTCGCCGCCATCGAGGATGACGTCGCCCAGGTTGACGCCGATGCGAAACTCGAGACGACGTTCGGGGAGGGTCTCGGAGTTGCGCACGCGCATCAGCCGCTGCACCGCCACCGCGCAGTCGACGGCATCGAGCACGCTGGAGAATTCGGCGAGGAAACCGTCGCCGAGCATCTTGAAAATGCGCCCGTTGTGGCTGGAGACCACGGGCTCGATCGCCGCCAGGTGCCCCTTCATGGCGGCAAGCGTGCCTGGTTCATCCTTGCCCATCAGCCGGCTGTAGCCGGCGATGTCGGCAGAAACGATGGCGGCGAGCTTGCGTTCAACCTGCGACGAATCCATGACCGCGGAGACTAATCCCTCGTCTTGTGACCGCGCCAGCGCGACTTGGTCTCCCAATTCATGCGATGTACGTAGAAGACGCACGACCGCCCGCACGCGGGACGGCTAATGACGGTTTGAGTCGCTCCGTCGTCATGGTCGCGCGGAGCGTCGTCATTCAGCTCCGCAACGTCGCTCCGGTGGCCTTGGCGACGGCGGCAACGATCCGTTGCGCGACCGCCTCGATCTCCGCATCGGTCAATGTGCGTTGCGTAGGCTGGAGGCGGACCGAGATCGCCAACGACTTCTTGCCTTCCGGAACGCCCTTACCCTGGTAGACGTCGAACACGCTGACGCCGGCGATCAGGTTGCGATCGACGAAGCGCGCCGCGCGCGTCACCTGCTCCGCCGGAACGTTTGCGTCGAGGACAAAGGCGAAGTCGCGTTCGACCGGTTGATAGGGCGAGGGCTTGAGCAGCGGACGTGCCCGGGTCCCCTTGGCTTTTGCCGGCGGCAATGCGTCGAGAAACACTTCGAATCCGACCATCGGTCCCTTGACGTCGAGCTTGGCGAGCGCGTCGGGATGCAACACGCCGAAATGCGCGACGATGGCTTGCGGACCAAAGCGCAACACGCCCGAGCGCCCGGGGTGGTACCAGGCGGGCGCCTCGGCGACGACTTGCACGTTCTCGACCGACAGGCCGAGCGCCGCGAGCAGCGCCAGCGCGTCCCCCTTGACGTCGAAAACGTCGACGGGGCGCTGGGAAGCGGCCCAATGTCGCGGCGTGGCGGATCCGGCGCGCACGCCGGCGGCGACGGTCGCCTGGCCGGTCGGCGTGTTGTCCCGATATGCCGGTCCGACTTCGAACAAAGCGCTGTCCGGATAACCGCGATCGGCGTTGCGCTGCACCGCCAGCAGCAGGTTCGGCAGGATCGACGGGCGCATCATGTCGAGTTCGGCGCTGATCGGATTGGCGAGCGCCAGCGATGCGTCTCCGCCGCCGAAATGCGCCGCGTGCACCGAGGCCATGAACGAAAAGGTCACCGCCTCGAGGAGCCCCTGACCGGCGAGCGCTCGTTTGGCGTCGTGAACGCGGCGCTGTGCCGGGGTCAACGCCGCGGACGGCAATGCCGTTTCCGGGACCAACGGCGTGGCAGCGATCCGATCGTAGCCCCAAATGCGCGTCACTTCCTCGACAAGGTCGGCCTCGCCCTGCACGTCGCCACGCCACGACGGCGGCTGCACGTCGAGCATACCGTCGCTACGATCATGGACCTCGAAACCGAGCTTGGTAAGGATCGTCGCCGCCTCGTCGCGCGGCACATCGACGCCGCCTAGGCTGTGGATGCGCGCCGGGCGCAAGGCGTAGCTTCGCCGCCACTCCGGCGCTTCGCCGGCGACGACGAGGTTAGACGGCTCGCCGCCGCACAACTCGACGATCAGCCGCGTCGCCGCCTCCATGCCCTCGATCACCGCTGCCGGGTCGACGCCCCGCTCGAAGCGATAACGTGCGTCCGAAACGATGGCATGGCGGCGTCCGGTGGTCGCCGTGCGGACCGGGTCGAACAGCGCCGCTTCGACGAATACGGAGGTGGTCTTGTCGGTGCAGCCAGAAGATTCGCCGCCGACAACGCCCCCCAGCGCCAGCGCGCCATCGTCGTCGGCGATCACCGTCTCCGATCCGGTCAAAGCGTATTCCTTGCCGTTGAGCGCCAAGACCTTCTCGCCTTGACGCGCCAAGCGAACATGGATCGAGCCCGCCAGCGTGTCGGCGTCGAAGACGTGCAGCGGCCGGCTCACATCGACCGTGAAGAAATTGGTGATATCGACCAGCGCCGAGATCGGCCGCAGGCCGACCGCGATCAAGCGGTCCTGCAACCATTTCGGCGACGGACCGTTTCCGAGCCCGCGGATATGCCGGCCAACGAAATAGGGGCACGCGTCGCGCTCGGCCGCAGAAAAATCGAGCCGAACGCCGATCGGGCTCTTGAAACCGCCGGGAACCGGGGCGATCGCTCGCGGCTTGAGCCGCCCGAGGCCGGCCGCGGCAAGGTCGCGAGCGACGCCGCGCACGCCAAGGCAGTCGGCGCGATTGGGCGTGATGGCGATCTCGATCACCGGATCATCGAGCCCGAGCACGGGCGCGAAAGGCCGCCCAACCGGCGCATCGTCGGGCAATTCGATGATGCCCTCGTGATCGTCGCTGATGCCCATTTCGCGCGGCGAGCACAGCATGCCGTTCGATGGTTGGCCGCGAATGTTGCCGGCCTTGAGGGCCAGTCCGGTTCCCGGGATCGTCGTGCCGGCGGCGGCGAACACGCCCTTCATTCCGGTACGCGCATTAGGCGCTCCGCAGACGACCTGAACCTTGGCCGTTCCGGTGTCGACGATGCAGACGCTGAGCCGATCGGCGTCGGGGTGCGGTCGGGCCTCGGTGACGTAACCAACGATGAAGGGCGCAAGCTTCGCGGCGCGATCCTCGACGCTTTCGACCTCCAATCCGACCATCGTCAACTTGTCGACGATCGCCCCGAGCGGCGCGTCGGTCTCGAGATGCGATTTCAGCCAGCCGAGCGTGAACTTCATCGCGCCAATCCTCCGGCGAGGCTCGGCTGATCGAGGGGAACGAACCCGTAATGGCGCAGCCAGCGCATATCGGCTTCGTAGAAGGTGCGCAAGTCGGGAATGCCGTATTTGAGCATCGCCGCGCGCTCGATGCCCATTCCGAACGCAAATCCCTGATACTCGGACGGATCGATTCCGCAATTGGCGAGAACTTTCGGATGCACCATGCCGCAACCGAGAATCTCGAGCCAGTCGCCGCCGGCGCCGATTTTCAGCTCGCCGCCGGCGCGCGAGCAGCCGATGTCCACCTCGGCCGACGGTTCGGTGAAGGGAAAATAGCTCGGCCGGAACCGCACGGCGAGATCGGCGACATCGAAAAACGCGCGCGCGAACTCGACCAAGCAGCCCTTGAGATGGCCCATGTGCGAGGTTTTATCGACGACCAGGCCCTCGATCTGGTGGAAATTGGGCGAATGCGTCGCATCGTAGTCGCAGCGAAACGTTCGGCCGGGCACGATGATCCGGACCGGCGGCTTTTGTTTCATCATCGTGCGGATCTGCACCGGCGAGGTATGCGTGCGGAGCAGCTTCGGCGCCACGCCTTCGGAATCGGAGCGCCCGTCGGCAACACCCGCCGGAGCGTCGCTCGCAAGGTAAAACGTGTCGTGGCTCTGCCGCGCTGGATGCTCGGGCGGAATGTTGAGAGCGGTGAAATTATGAAAATCGTCCTCGATATCGGGACCTTCGGCGACGACAAACCCCATCGCGGCGAAGATTGTCACCATCTCGTCGATCGTCTGGCTGATCGGATGGATCCGGCCGTCCACCGATGGGCGCGCCGGAAGGGTTACGTCGACGCGCTCGCGCGCGAGACGCCGGTCGAGTTCGGCGTGCGCCAGCGCTTGGGCGCGAACTTCGATCGCCGAAGCGATCTCGTCTTTGAGCGCGTTGAGCGCGGCGCCGACGCTCTTTCGCGCCTCGGGTGCGATCGCGCCGAGCCGTTTCATCAGCTCGGTGACGCGGCCTTTCTTGCCGAGCGCCTCGACGCGCAATTGCTCGAGAGCGGCCGGCGTGGCGGCCGCGGCGATCGCCGCCACTGTCTCATTCCGAAGGCGTTCCACGTCGTGCTGCATGGTCGTGTCGTTCGATCGCCCTCACCAATCTCCGGCAAAACAAAAAGAGGCCCGACCGGTCGGCCAGGGGCCTCTTAGCCTCGTCGTCTTCTGCCGATGGCGCCGGCGCGGATCCGCGCTCAGGCGCTCGAACCGAGGGCGGCCTTGGCCTGGTCAACCAACGCCTTGAAACCGTCGGGGTCACTTACCGCAAGATCGGCAAGCACTTTGCGGTCGAGCGCCACGCCCGCCTTCTTGAGTCCGGCAACCAACTTCGAATATGTAAGCCCGCTCTCGCGCGCGCCCGCGTTGATGCGCTGGATCCATAGGGCGCGAAACTCGCGTTTTTTGTTGCGCCGATCGCGATAAGCATAGCGGAGCGCCTTCTCCACCCGCTCCAAAGCGGGACGGAAACTATCCGATGAGCGCCCGACATAGCCCTTGGCAAGATCGAGCACTTTCTTGTGTCGGGCGCGCTGGGTTACCCCGCGCTTGACGCGTGCCATGGCGAATCACTCCTCTCGCGTGTGCATTGCCGGAATTCAGACGTGCAGGAATTGCTTTTTGATCTTGGCTGCGTCGCCCGGCGACAACACGCTATAGCCGCGCGCCTTACGCTTCATCTTCTGCGGCCGTTTGCGCAAATTGTGGCGCTTGAAGGCGACCGGCGCCCGCACTTTGCCCGACGCGGTGAGCTTGAAGCGCTTCTTCGCGCTCGATTTGGTCTTGAGCTTGGGCATTTTCGCTCCTTGCCGATGAAGCGCCCGCGCCGCAACGGCGCGCGCACGATGTGAGCGGTTGGGCATGCCCGTCGAGATCCGTTAAAAGATCCGGCCTTGGCCGCTCGCGAAGGCGAGGGTTATAGCGGCAGGATTCGACCATGGCAAGGGCCCGGCCCGGCGATCCCGGCTGGCCTCGACTGCCGGTCCGAGCGCTGGGAAATATTAAATAACCAATTGATCTATAATATAAATCTCCTGTCTTCAGAGGCCAGCCGGATCGCGTCTTGATGGACAATTCGACGGCGAGAACATGGCTCGGCATGCCGCGCAGCAACGTCGTCGGCTACAGCCAGCGGTAGTTTCAAACGTGCCTCAATCGTGACGACAATCGTTGCCGCGGATAACGGCGATCATCGTAGATCGGCGCGCAGCGAAAATACGAGCCGCGACGCGTTGTCGAATCGCCGCCAGCGGTCATCACCCGAGATCGTCTCGCCCGCCGATCTCGCCGGCCAAACGGCTTCGGACTGCAACGCGCGAGCGGCGTTATTTCCTTCCGCGCGTCGTACGGGGCTCGGCCACCGAACGGATGACGCCAAGAATCTTTTTTCGCACTCGCGGGTCGGAGATCTGATAATAGGCCCGCACCAGCTTGACTGTTTCGCTGGCGCCCATCGGGTCGGCGACCGCAGCATTGCGACCCTCGCGCGATGCGCCAGCGGCGGCGCTGGACGAACGGCGGTCGCTCGGCGCATCCTCGAAGAACCACGACACCGGCACGCCGAGGAACTTGGTCAGCGCATAAAGGCGGCTGGCCGAAATTCGGTTGGTGCCGCGCTCGTATTTTTGCAGCTGTTGGAACGACACGCCGATCGCATTGGCCAGCTTTTCCTGACTTAAGCCCAGGAAAAGCCTACGCATTCTGACCCGCCCGCCGACATGGATGTCGACCGGTTCCGGATCATCGGACATGTGGATATCTTTTCTCGCGCGACCCATTCGCGGCATTCGTAGCCTCCGTTTTCGACCTTGTTTATTGGCGCCCGGACAGGTTCGCCGGGCGCGCTCCCGATCCCCGCAGTTTTGTCTTAAAGCGCTTCGCGTTCAAGATGTATTTCTGATTTCTACGAAAGATCACCGGCCGACTTTCGAATATCTATGGATAACGGTTAACGAGACCCGTCGGGGCGTCGGCCATCGCCCCATCGAGTGCATCGCCTGATCGCCGGCCCGTCATTTCGGCGCCATCACCATCGTCATCTGCCGGCCCTCAAGGCGCGGCGTCTGCTCCACCTTCGCTTTTTCGCCTAGGTCCGCCTTGACGCGGTCAAGAAGCCGGGAACCGAGATCGGCATGCACCATCTCGCGGCCGCGAAACCGCAGCGTGACCTTGACCTTGTCGCCCTCTTCGATGAACCGGGTCATCGCTCGCATCTTGACATCGTAATCGTGATCATCGATGCCCGGTCGCATCTTGATTTCCTTGATGTCGATGACCTTCTGCTTTTTCCGCGCTTCATTCTGCTTCTTTTGCAGCTCGTATTTGTATTTGCCTATATCGAGCAGCTTGCAGACCGGCGGATCGGCGTTGGGCGAAATCTCGACTAGATCGAGATCGGCCTCGTAGGCCATTTGCAACGCCTCATGGAGGCCTACCACCCCCACCATTTCGCCGCGTTCGTCGATCAGCCGAACGGTCGCGGCTTCGATCTGGTCGTTGACGCGCGGACCATCCTTGGCCGGCGTGGACTCCGATGGATAACGAGCTATCGAGATCTCTCCTGTGTTCGTTTCGACCGCGCTGGCGCCCGTCAACAAAAAAACGACCACGCGCGAGAACGCGCGCGTTCCGGGGAGCCCCACAGCGGCGGCCGGTCGTCAAGCGCCCGGGACCTTGGCTTCGGCTTGGACTCTAGCGATGGCCTCGTTGAGCGCAAGGGATTCTTGCGCCGAAGCGCCGAGCCGGCGCAACGAAAGCGTATTCGTTTCAGCCTCACGCCGGCCGACGGCATAAAGAAGCGGCACCTTGGCAAGCGTATGTTCGCGCACCTTATAGCCAATTTTTTCGTTGCGAAGATCGAGTTCGACCCGCACGCCAGCCGAGCCCAGCGCCTTTGCGGCAGAACGCGCGTAGTCGTCGGCGTCAGACGTGATCGTGGCGACCACGGCCTGTACGGGTGCGAGCCACAACGGCAGGCGGCCGGCGTAGTGCTCGATGAGCACGCCGATAAACCGCTCGAAGGAGCCGAGAATGGCCCGGTGGAGCATGACCGGACGGTGCTTCTGGCCATCCTCGCCGACATAGCTCGCGTCGAGCCGCTCGGGGAGCACGAAATCGACTTGCAGCGTGCCGCACTGCCAGTCACGGCCGATGGCGTCGCGCAAGATGAACTCGAGCTTGGGTCCATAAAACGCGCCCTCGCCCGGGTTGACCGTGACCACGAGGCCGGCGGCTTCCGTTGCTTCGCGCAGCGCCACTTCGGCTTTGTCCCAGATCGCATCGCTTCCCGCGCGATTGGCCGGCCGGTCGGAGAACTTCACCGACACCTCGCCGAATCCGAGGTCGGCGTAGACGAGTCGCAGCAGATCGCAGAATGCCTTGCTTTCGGAGACGATCTGCTCCTCGGTGCAGAAAATGTGGGCGTCATCCTGGGTGAAGGAGCGCACGCGCATGATCCCATGCAGCGCGCCCGACGGCTCGTAGCGGTGGCAAGCGCCGAATTCGGCGAGGCGCAGCGGCAAGTCACGATAGCTCTTGAGTCCTTGCCGGAAGATCTGCACGTGACAGGGGCAGTTCATCGGCTTGATCGCATAGACGCGATCGCGCTCGGCCGCTTCCGAGCGCGGTTGGGCGACAAACATGGCGTCCTTGAACTTGTCCCAGTGCCCCGACGCTTCCCAAAACGACCTGTCCAGCAGCTGCGGCGTCTTGACCTCGAGATACCCCGCCTCGTCCAGCCGCCGGCGCAGATAGGTTTCGAGGGCGCGATAGAGCGCCCAGCCCTTGGGATGCCAAAACACCGAGCCCGCGGCCTCTTCTTGAAGATGGAACAGCCCCATCTCGCGGCCGAGGCGTCGATGGTCGCGCCGCTCCGCTTCCTCGATGCGGTGCAGATAATCCTTGAGCTCGGCTTCGCTCGGCCAAGCGGTGCCGTAAATTCGTTGAAGCTGGGCGTTTCGCTGGTCGCCGCGCCAATACGCGCCCGACAGCTTCATCAGCTTGAAGGCCTTTCCAAGCTTGCCGGTCGAAGGCAGATGCGGGCCGGTGCAAAGGTCGAGCCAGCTGCCCTGGCGATAGATCGAAATCTCCTCGTCTTCCGGCATCTGTTCGATCCATTCCGCCTTGTAAGCCTCGCCTTGGTCCTTGAAATAGCCGATTGCCGCACGGCGATCCCATACCTCGCGCACGATCTTTTCGTCACGGTCGACGATCTCGCGCATCCGCGCTTCGATCTTCGGCAAGTCGTCGAGCGTGAACGGCTCGGCGCGCGCGAAGTCATAGTAGAACCCATCCTCGGTCGCTGGACCGAAAGTCACCTGCGTTCCGGGATAGAGTTCCTGAACCGCCTCGGCCATGACGTGGGCGGCGTCATGGCGGATGAGCGACAGCGCGTCCGGATGCTTGGCGGTGACGATCTCGACCGACGCGTCGGATTCGATCGCGCGCACGAGATCGACCAGCGTACCATCGACCTTCATCGCCAGCGCCGCCTTGGCAAGGCCGGGGCCGATGGCGCGGGCAAGCTCTTCGCCGGTCACCTTGCCTGGGAACGTTTTCACGCTGCCGTCGGGCAGCTTGATCGCCACCATGGAAATCGCCGATTGGTCGTCGCGGAAGGTCGAAAGTCGCGGCAATCTAGAGCGATTCGGGAGGCTGTCAAGACGACGCTCGCGCCTCGTTCATCGCGCAGTCACGAGGCTCGCGACGCCGCGCGCGCGGCGTCCAGCAGTTCGGCGTAGACCCCGAGCGTGGCCTCGCACATCCGCTCGCGCGAGAACTCGGCGTGCACGCGCTCGGTCGCCTGGGTCGCCAATAGAGCGCGCGCGTCGGCGTCGAGCGCCAGTGCCTCGTCGATCGCCGCGGCGAGCGCCGCCGGATCGCCCGGCTTGACGAGCCATCCGGTCTTGCCGGGCACGACGACCTCGCGCGAGCCGCCATGGTCGGACGCCACCACCGGCCGGCCCATTGCTTGCGCTTCGGCGGCGACGCGGCCAAACGCCTCGGGCTCGACCGACGCCGAAACGACCACGTCAGCCAACATGAACGCCGCCGGCATGTCGCGGCAATGAGCGACCAGCCGGACCATGCTCTCGACGCCGCGGGCGCGGATCAGGTTCTCCAGCTCGCGGCGATAGCGCGCATGTCTGTCGTCGCCGCCAACCAAAAGGCAGCAGATGTCGCGCCGGCCAAGCTGCGCCATCGCCTCGATCAGGATCGGGTGGCCCTTCAAGCGCGTCAGGCGGCCGGGCAGCATGATCACCGGTACTCCGTCCGGCAGTCGCCACTCGCGGGCGAGCTGAATGACGCGCTCGGCGCTGACGTTCTGGGGATCGAAGCGGAACAGATCGACGCCGCGCGGAATCATCCGGACGCGCGCCGGATCGCAGCCATAACGATCGACAACGTGGTTGGCGATGAACTCCGAGATGGCGATCACCCGTTCGCCGCGCGCCATGATTCCGTTGTACCAGCGTTTCAGTTCGCCGCGCGCCTTGTAGGCGCCATGAAATGTCGTCACAAACTTCGCTCCGGTGCGCCGCGCCGCGTAGTAAGCGCTCCACGCCGGCGCGCGCGAGCGGGCATGCACGAGGTCGACGCGGTGGGCACGAACGGCCTCGATGAGGCGGGCGACGTTGCGATGAATGACGAGCGGGTTCTTGCTCGCCACTGGAAGCGTCAGGTGGATCGCCCCGGCGCGCTCGAGCTCGCGCACCATCGGCCCGCCTTCCGATGCGACGATCGCCCGCCATCCGGACTGCACGAGCGCCGCCGCGATGTCGATCGTGCCGCGCTCGACCCCGCCGGCCACCAAGCGCGGCAGAACCTGCATTACGGCCGGCGCGGCGACGTCATCGACGGCGCGCGGCGCTTGCGCCTCGAATGGCGTGCTAGAGTAGTCGGCGCGCCGCATCATGGTCGAATCGGATTCGCCAAGCCGAGCATTCGCGATGACCCTTGATTCGTCTGACACGCCGCAGCCGCTCTACCTCGAGGCGGCCGCAGAAGTTTCTATCGCCTACCACAAATCGTCCGGCAAGTCCCCGATGGTCGTGTTCCTCGGCGGCTTCATGTCCGATATGACCGGAACCAAGGCGATGGCGCTCGAAAAATGGGCAAAATCGCGCGGACAGGCCTATCTGCGCTTCGATTATCGGGGGCATGGCGCCTCGTCGGACCGCTTCGAGAATTGCTCGGTAGGCATGTGGGCCGATGACGCGCGCACCGTCGTCGATCGGCTTGGCGGCGACTCCCTGGTTCTGGTTGGCTCGAGCATGGGAGGATGGATCGCCTTGCTGACCGCGCTCGCCCGGCCGTCACGCGTCGCGGGATTGGTGCTGATCGCCCCAGCGGTGGATTTCACCGGCGATCTGATGTGGGACCGGTTTCCCGCCGAAGCGCGCGACGCGCTGCGGCGCGACGGCGTCTGGCGACTCCCCTCGGCGTACAGCGCCGCTCCATACCCGATCACCATGAAACTGATCGAGGACGGCAAACGGCATTTCTTGATGATGGCGCCGATCGATTTCACCGGCCCGGTGCGCATCCTGCACGGCATGGAGGATGCCGATGTTCCGTGGCGGCGCTCGCTTGCGCTCGCCGATCGCTTGGTCACGCGCGATCTGCGTCTCACGTTCGTGAAGGACGGAGAACATCGTCTCAGCCGCCCGCAGGACCTGGCGCTGCTCTGCGGCGCCGTCGAGGAATTGTGCGATTCAGTCGCGTGATTGCGGTTCGACAGGTTCGTCGACGAGCGCGCGAAGTCCCTCGCGATAGCTCGGAAAGGCCAGTCGTACGCCAAGCTCGTCCTTGATGCGGCGATTGGCCACCCGCTTGCTCTCGGCAAAGAAACTTCGTCCCATCGCGCTCATCGAGTCGGCGGCGACCTCGAACGGCGTCTCGGGCGGCAAGGCCGTGCCGAGCAACTCGCAGGCGTAACGGATGACGTCTTGCGGCGGCGCCGGCTCGTCGTCGCATACGTTATAGACGGCCCCGGGCCGCGGTCGAGTGAGCGATGCGCGCAGGACGCGCGCGACATCGGCGACATGGATACGGCTGAACACCTGCCCGGCCTTGACGATGCGCCGCGCTTCGCTCCGCCGGACGGCATCGAGCGCATTACGGCCCGGGCCGTAGATTCCGGCAAGCCGGAAGACATGCACCGGCAGGCCGTGCTGACGCCACAGATCGAGCCAGCCCCGCTCGGCGGCGACGCGCCGGGCGCCGCGCTCGCCGACCGGATGCAGTTCGGAGTCTTCGTCGACCCAACCGCCGGCGCGATCGCCATAGACGCCGGTGGTCGAAAGGTAGCCAAGCCACCGGAGATCGTTCCGCAACGCCAGATCCGCGCCGTGGCGATCGAGCGTCGGATCGCCCGATGCGTCGGGCGGTATGGCGACGAGTACGTTCAGTGATGCCGCCAAGGCAGCGCGCCCAGCAGTGTCAAGCGGATGTTCGCGGTCGAATAGATGGCCGTTGAAACCTGCGCTGGCCAACGCACTTCGTGTGGCCTCGCTTCGACAGGTGCCGGCGACCGTCCATGCCTCGGCGTCGAGCACGCGCGCCAGAAAGCGCGCCGAATAGCCTAGCCCGAAGACGAAAAGCGACGAGGATGGAGAGACGAGCGCCATGCGCTAGTCTTAGCGCAATCGAAGCACTGGATCAGCCGTTCCGATCCGGGCAGGCAACAAGCATGTCGATTTCGCGCCGCCGCTGCTCTCGATAGACTGGTGGGCGAACGTTTGGCCCGGGAGGGATACGATATATGCAATCATCGCCCGGCACACCACCCCGGCTCGAGCTTCGACGGTTCGATCGCCAAGATTTCGACCGCCTCATTTCCTGGGTGCCGACGGCCGAGGCGCTCGGTGAGTGGTGTGCGTCGTTCTTTACCTATCCGCTGACGTACGCCCAGCTCCAGCGTTACCTGGATAGCGCGGAAAAGGCCAACGCCCGGGTGATCTTCACCGCGATCGCGCCGTCCGGCGAGGCGGTCGGACACGCCGAGATCGGGCACATCTGGCCGCACCTGTCGAGCCGTCTGTCGCGCGTATTGGTGGCGCCGAGGCATCGCCGCAATGGCTTTGGCGGCGCCATGGTCGCAAGCACTGTGGCGTATTCGTTCACCGAGCACCACGTCGACCGAATTGATCTCGGCGTGGCGAGCGAAAACGCCGCGGCGATCGACTGTTATCATGGGCAGGGCTTCCGGCGCGTCGGTATATGGCCGCGGGCGATGGAGGCCGCGGGTAAAATCATCGACGTTTGCTGGATGACGATCGACCGGAAGGCGTGGTCAACGGTGCGCGATGCGACTACTGGCAAGAATTGACCGTCGAGCATTATGCCTTGCGAATCTGGCGGAGCTGCGGCACATGCGGGACACGATTCGCAGGCACTTTCGCCGAGCGTCGGTCCGGACTCGTCGTATGCGGCAAGCCCTTTTCATTTCTTTCATTGCTCTGATCGCGGCCGATCCGTCCCTAGCGCAAACTCGCGCACCTTCGTTGCCGATACCTGCCGACGATCCGGATCGCCAGCGGTACGAGGCATGTCTTAAGCATGCCGCGACGGATCCGCGCGCGGCGCTCGCCGAAGCGCGCGCCTGGCGCGGGTCGGGCGGCCTGCCAGCGCGCCATTGCGAGGCGGTAGCGCTGCTCCATGACGGGCGGGCGCTAGAGGCCGCTGGCCAGTTCGAGGCGATCGCCGAAGCAGCGCGCGACCGCCCGGCGTCGATACGGGCCGGGCTGCTGGCGCAGGCGAGCCGCGCTTGGTTGGAATTGCGCGATACCGCGCGCTCCGAAGAAGTACTCACGCTGGCGATCGAACTCTCGCCAAGCGACGTCGAGCTGTTCATCGACCGCGCCGAGACGCGGGTCGCAGCCGGCGAACTGTGGCCGGCGATCGACGATCTCAATCGCGCGATCGACTTGGCGCCGCGGCGCGCCGACGTTTATGCGCTACGCGCGGCGGCGTATCGATACGTCGACAGCCTCGAGCTCGCCTTCGACGACGCGACCCGGGCGATCGAGCTTGCTCCCGACTTGCCCGACGGCTGGCTCGAGCGCGGCATAATCCATCGTCAGCGCGGAAATATCGCGGGTGCGCGACACGATTGGCGCGAGGTCCTGTTGCTCGACGCCGACGGCCCGGCCGGCGAAGTGGCGCGCGCGAACATCGAGCGGATGGAACTCAAGCTCGACGACGCGCCGGTCAATCGCCCGCTCGGTGCCGGCCGGCGGCGCTGAGGCCCGCGCACGACGGCCCGGACCTCAGCTTCCATCCGCGATATGGCGTTAGCCGGTGACGCTCTTGATCATCAGCCCAAGGCCGATCAGCCCCAATACGATTACGCCCAGACCGACCGTGTTGGAGCCGAAATCGGACCGCACCCAGGCGGGCTGCATGCGCCCCTCGCGCGGCCGCAGATAGTTGAGAACCCAGCCCGAGCCGGCAAGAGCGGCCAGGCCGATGACGAACATGACGATATTCATCGAAATGCCCCGATATGCGATCGCCGCGCCAAAGCGGCTGACCGCGAATGACTGACGCGATGCGCTGATGCGTCGAGGCTCGCCGGGGCGAGCCTTACGCGTTGTTGGCGTCAGCCAAGGGGCGGACCCGTGTGGTCGGGCAGAAGACGGATGGAACGCCGATCGCGAAGGTCCGTCGCAACCGTCGGCAGGTCACGCGTCGGAGCATGCGTCGCCTGCGGATCGGCGTTCGTAGGTTGCCGGCCAAAATCCGGCGCGCTTTTCGGCGTCGGGCGAACCTCGTGGTCGCGATTCTCGGCGACCAGTTGGCCGCCCGCTCGAGCGGTGACGACGACGCCAAGCGGTGCCGAGGTCGACTGCGCGTCGATGCTCGCCGCACGGATCGATGCTGAAGGCGCCGCCCACGAAATGCTGGCGGCCGCCAATGCCAACGCCAGCGCTACACCCGTCTTGCGAGCGTAGCGCGACAGCGTCGTCAGCCACCCTTTGGAGATCACGATCGCATGCTCCGGCGGCGCAATGCCGCCGTCGCCGAATCTACTCCAAACCCCACCCAGGTGTATGAACTTTCAGCGCCCAATGCCGCCGGGGACCGCGTTAGCGATCTAACTTTTGCCAATAAAATCGGGGCGTTAGCCGTCGCGAGCGGGAACGGCGAGCGGGAACGGAACGTGTCGTGGCGCGATTTGCCGCCGGGTCAAAAATCGAGATCGGCGTAGTGCTTGGGGGGTGGAGCTCCGGGAATATGATCGGCGAGCAGCGGCCGGAATCCCGGCCGTGATTTGATCCGCGCGTACCAGTCCTTGGCTGGCGGATACGCGTCCCAAGGTACATCGCCGACATAGTCAACGGTCGATAGATGCGCCGCAGCGGCGACGTCGGCGAGCGAAAAGGTTTCGCCCGCGAGGTATCGACGACGTTCGGTTAGGTAGCCGATGTAATCGAGATGGTACTGGATGTTGAAATGGCCGGCGCGAATCGCCGCCGAGTTCGGTTCGCCGCGCCCGAGAAAGCGCTTCATCATTTTCTCGCCGACCAGATTGTCGGTGACTTCGCGGCTGAACTTCAAATCGAACCAGGCGACCAGCCGGCGAATCTCGGCCCGCTCCACGGGTGTGCCGTCGATCAGCCGTCGCTCGGGGTAGACTTCTTCGATGTATTCGCAGATGACGCCCGATTCGGCGATCACCGTTCCATCGTCGTCGATGAGCACGGGCACGGTGCCCGCGGGGTTGAGGGCCAGAAATTCGGCCCGCCGCTCCCAAACCTTCTCGACCTTCATCTCGAACGGAAGGTCCTTTTCCTTGAGGGCGAATCGGACCTTACGCGAATGGGCGGAGAGCCAAAGATGATAAAGCGTGCGCATTCCAAGCGATGAGCGCTGCAATCGGACTGAATACCGCGTGCTAGGCGCGCGATGCGAGTCGGACTTCGCGGCACAATACACGACCGCGCCATGGGGGCGCCAGCTAGACTCCGAACGCGGCGCGCGCCGCCCAGACGAGCAATACCAGCGTGGCGACGGCGCCGACGCCGACGACCGCGCCAAGAACGACGGCAATACCGTCGTGTGCCAATAAACCCAGCGCCACGAACGCGACGGCGAGCGCCGGCAGCATCGAATAGACCGGGATCGGGATCGCAAGCAATGCGCCCAACGCCAGCGTGCCGAGCCCGATAAAACGCGCCGCCGCAGGACCTGCCAGCGCGCGCAGGCGCGGCCGCAAGATCGCCTCGACCCGAACGATGGTCGGCAGCGCGCGCGCGATCAGCGTGCGAACGCGCCGGCGCGATACATGCATGCGGGCTATGCGTTCAGGCACCCATGGCCGCGAATAGCCGAGCGCCAATTGCGCGGCGGCGAAGAGCAATGGCAACGCCAGTATCGTCGAGAATCCAGGGATGCTCGGGCCGGGCGTCAGATTGGGCGCCGCCAGCAACAGGAGTACGAGCCCATAGGCGCGCGAATCGAGGCTCTCCACCAGCTCGCCGATCGTCAGCTGTTCGGGCGGCGGATGCCCGGGGGTACGTGGCCGGGTCAGTCGGCGAAGAACCTTCGAAATCGATTCCGGCGCCCCGGTCTCGGCGCGACTGGCGCCGCTCACCTGCCGCCCCCGATCCGGTTCGCCCCGATCAGCCGGCGGACCAACTCGGTCGCGCCAGCGAGGGCCACCGCCGCCGCCGACCAAATGGCGATCGCCGTCCAGTTTGCGGGATCGTCGATCGCGCGCGCGCCGGCGGCACCGAGCTGGGCATATATGATCGCGCTTGGGGCTAGGCCCAGCGCCGTGCCGCTGGCAAAACCGGGAAACGATATTCGTATGGCGCCGAGGCCGTAATTCACCAGCGCGTGCGGCAGCACCGGGATCAACCTCAAAACGAAGACCGCCAACCACCCCGAGGCCCTCAGCTGGCGCAACGCCGATTCGGTGCGGCCGTTGCCGAATCGCCCCGACAGATCAGGCGCGAGGAAGCGGGCGATCGCGAAGGCGGAAGCCGCGCCGAGCACCACCCCCGCCAAGCCCAAGAACGCGCCGAGCCACGGTCCGAACATCGCGCCGGAGGCGAGTCCCATGATCATCCGCGGCACGAACAGCACGGTCGCGACGACGTGCAGCGCGAGAAAAGCGAGGGGAGCCGCGGCGCGCCAACCGGCGATCAGGCGCGCCAAATCTTCGATCGCGACCGCCTGGCGCGACAAGCGCGAGACCGCCAAGCCGACGACACCAAGAAGAATCAGGCAAGCGATGCCGAGCAGCCGCCGACGCGGCTTTGATGCGTTCATCCGCACGACTCTAAGATACCGCGTGACGCCGGCGAGGCGCCGGCCGGCGAACCGGGCTCCGCAGGCCTACTCGTCGCCGGCGGCGAGTTTTTGTTCATCCTCGCGCGTCAGCGGCCGCGGCAGGCGATTCAACATCTCCTTCGGAACGACTTGCCAGAACTTGGGTAGTTCGAGCTCCCAATCGGCTAGAAGGCGCTCGCAAAACTTCGACTGCGTCTCGCGGAAGTGCGCCAGCACGAGTTCCTTGAGCACGCTCTCCCAGTAATCCGTCTCGATCCGCCGCCAGATCACCGAATCCGGGTTTACCTTCTTGGCGAAACTGCCGTCGGCGTCGAGGACGAACGCCATGCCGCCGGTCATGCCGGCGGCGAAGTTGTCGCCCACCGGTCCCAAAAGCACGGCGACGCCACCGGTCATGTATTCGCATCCGTTGGCCCCGCAGCCTTCGACCACTGTTTCGGCCCCCGAATTGCGCACCGCGAAGCGCTCGGCCGCTTGGCCCGCGGCGAACAGCCGGCCGGCGGTGGCGCCATAGAGAACGGTATTGCCGATGATCGTGTTCCTGTTGGACACCAGCGGCGAAGAGGTCAACGGCCGCACCATGATCGTTCCGCCCGACAGCCCCTTGCCGACATAGTCGTTGGCGTCGCCGAACACCTCCAGCTTGATTCCCTGGACCGCGAAGGCGCCGAGCGATTGGCCGGCCGAGCCGCGCAGCCGCACGGTGATGTGCCCGGGCTTCAATCCGTTCATCCCGTAGCGCCGGGTGATCATCGACGAGAGCTTGGTGCCGATGGCGCGTTGCGTGTTGCGGATGTTGTAGGCGAGCTGCATCTTCTCGCCGTCCTCGAGCGCGCGCCGGGCGTCGCGGATCATTTGCTCGTCGAGCGTCTCGGGAACCTCGTTGCGACCCTCGATCGCGCAGTGGCGCGGGAACTCGCCCGGATCGGCCTGGACCAGGATCGGGTTGAGGTCGAGATCATCGAGGTGCTCGTCGCCGCGCAGCACCTGGGTCAAGAGGTCGGATCGGCCGATCACGTCCTTGAGCGCGCGAAAACCGAGCTGGGCCAAAATATCGCGCGCCTCCTCGGCGATGAAGCTGAACAGGTTCATCACCTTTTCGGGCGTGCCCTCGAACTTGGCCCGGAGCTTGGGATCCTGGGTGCAGACTCCGACTGGACACGTGTTCGAATGGCACTGCCGGACCATGATGCAGCCCATGGCGACCAGCGAAGCGGTGCCGATGCCGAACTCATCGGCGCCCAGCATCGCCGCGATGACGACGTCGCGGCCGGTGCGGATGCCGCCGTCGACGCGCAGCTTGACGCGATGGCGCAGGCGGTTGAGCGTCAGCACCTGGTTGGTCTCGGCGAGGCCCATCTCCCACGGTACGCCGGCGTACTTGATCGACGATTGCGGCGAGGCGCCCGTGCCGCCAACGTGACCCGAGATCAAAATCACGTCGGCCTTGGCCTTGGCGACGCCGGAGGCGATCGTGCCGATGCCCGAGCGCGCCACCAGCTTGACGCAGACCTGCGCTTGCGGATTGATCTGCTTCAAGTCGTAGATGAGCTGCGCCAAATCCTCGATTGAATAGATGTCGTGGTGCGGCGGCGGCGAGATCAGCGTGACCCCGGGCTGCGAGTGCCGCAGGCGGGCAATCAGTTCGCTGACCTTGGCGCCCGGCAATTGGCCGCCTTCGCCCGGTTTCGCGCCCTGGGCGATCTTGATCTCGATTTCGCGGCAATTGTTTAGATATTCGGCGGTGACGCCGAAGCGGCCCGAGGCGATCTGCTTGATCGCGGACGATGCATTGTCGCCGTTGGGCCGCGGCTTGTAACGCGCCGGGTCCTCGCCGCCTTCGCCCGAATCGGATTTGGCGCCGATGCGGTTCATGGCGATCGTCAGCGTTTCGTGTGCCTCGGGGCTGAGCGCGCCCAGCGAGATACCGGGCGACACCAAGCGCTTCCTGATCTCGGTGATCGATTCGACATCGTCGAGCGAAACTGGAACTCGCCCGGGACGGAAATCGAGCAGGTCGCGAAGCGCGATGGGCGGCAGGCGCCGCGTCGCCTCGCCGTACTTCTTGAAGGTGGCGTAAGAATCGGTGGCGACCGCCGATTGCAGCGTGTGGATGAGGTCGCCCTCCCAAGCATGCATGTCGCCGTTGCGGCGATATTTGTAGAATCCGCCGACCGGCAGCGCGATTACGTCCTCGCGCCAGGCGCGTTCATGCAACTCGCCTACCTTGCGCTGGATGCCATTGAGACCGATGCCGGAGATACGGCTCGTCATCCCGGGAAAGAACTCGGAAATGAGCGTCCGCGACAGACCGACGGCTTCGAAATTGTAGCCGCCGCGGTACGAGCTGATGATCGAGATGCCCATCTTCGACATGATCTTGAGCAACCCGTCGTCGATCGCGATCTGATAGCGCTTGAGCGCGTCCTTGAGCGACATCGCGCCGAACAAGCCGCGACGCGCGCGGTCGGCGATCGCTTCCTGCGCCAAGTAGGCGTTGACGGTCGTCGCGCCGACGCCGATGAGCACCGCGAAGTAGTGGACGTCCAGGCACTCGGCCGAACGCACGTTGAGCGAGGTGAAGGTGCGTAGCTGCTGGCGGACCAAATGGGTATGCACGCCGCCGGCGGCAAGGATCATCGGGATCGGCGCCTGGCCCGGGCCGAAAGCCTTGTCGCTCAATATGACGTGGACACAACCGCCGCGCACGCCGTCCTCGGCCTCGCGCTGGATGCGCCGCAGGGCGTCTTTGAGCGCGTTCTCGCCGGCGGCTGGATCGAAGGTGCAGTCGATCTCGACCGCGGTCGCGCCCATGTAGGCGCGCATCGCCTCGAACTCCTCGTTGAGCAGCACCGGCGACTCGAGCTGCAACAACCGGCACTGGCTTTCGTCCTCGTCGAGAATATTGCCGAGATTGCCGAGTCGCGTGCGCAATGTCATGACGCGCCGCTCGCGCAGCGAGTCGATCGGCGGGTTGGTGACTTGGCTGAAATTCTGGCGGAAGAAGTGGTGCAGGCCGCGATATTTGTCGGTCAATACGGCGAGCGGCGTATCGTCGCCCATCGAGCCGACCGCTTCCTTGCCTTCCTCGACCATCGGATGGAGCAGCAGCTCGAGGTCCTCCATCGTCCAACCGATGGCGATCATCCGCCTGCGCATCGCCTCGCGCTCATACTCGGCCTTCGGCTCCTGATCGGCCTTGACCAGGCTGTCGATGACGGTGATCTGCCTGGTCCATTTGCTGAACGGCCGCGACTGGGCGAGGCGATCTTTGAGTTCGTGGTCGCGATAGAAGCGGCCCTCGCCCAAGTCGACGCCGATCATCTGGCCGGGACCGACGCGACCCTTCTCGACCACCCGTGATTCCTCGATCTTGACCATGCCGGTCTCCGAACCGACGATGACGAGACCATCGCCGGTGACGACGAAGCGGCATGGCCGGAGGCCGTTGCGGTCCATGCCGGCGATCACCCATCGGCCGTCGGTGGCGGCGATCGCCGCCGGGCCATCCCACGGCTCCATCACCGAGTTGCAGTAGGAGTACATGTCACGCAGGACCTGCGGCATGTCCTCGTCGAAGCGCCACGCCGGCGGTATCATCATGATCTTGACCATCGGCAGCGCGCGGCCACCGCGGATCAAGAGCTCGAAGACGTTATCCATCTGCGCCGAATCGGAACCCGGCTGGACTACCGGCTTGATGTCCTCGATGTTGGCGGCGAATGATTCGTGCGCCATGCGCGTCTCATGGCTCTTCATCCAGTTGACGTTGCCGCGCAGCGTATTGATTTCGCCGTTATGGGCCAGCACGCGAAACGGTTGGGCGAGCCGCCAGGTCGGGAACGTATTCGTCGAATAGCGCTGGTGATAGATGGCGAAGGACGACACGAATCCGGCGTCGAGCAGATCGGGGTAGAACGCCGAGAGCTGCTCGGCGAGGAACATGCCCTTGTAGATGAGCGAACGGCAGGACAGCGAGCAGATATAGAAATCGGCAATGTTCTCGGCCAGAACCTGCTTCTCGATCCGTCGCCGCACGATGTAGAGGTCGAGATCGAACTGCGCCTCCTGCGCGCCGCGCGCATTGGCGATCATGATCTGCTCGATCTCCGGCCGAGTGGCGTTCGCTTTCTCGCCGCACACCGCGCTGTTGATCGGCACTTGCCGCCATCCGTACACGGTGTAGCCCATGCGCAGAATCTCGGTCTCGACGATGCAGCGACAGCGCTCCTGTGCGTCGAGATCGTTTCTCGGCAAGAACACCTGGCCGACCGCGATCTTGCCGGGGCCGGGTTTCTGCCCCGTCGCGGCGATATGGGACTTGAAGAAGTCCTGCGGAATCTCGATGTGGATGCCGGCGCCGTCGCCGGTCTTGCCGTCGGCATCGACCGCCCCGCGGTGCCAAACCGATTTCAGCGCCGCGATTCCCGCCTCGACGACGGCACGCGACGGACGTCCGTCGATCGACGCGACGAAGCCGACGCCGCAAGCGTCGCGCTCGTCGACGGGACTCCATGCCCCTGCGGTTTCGAGGCGTGCCGCGTTGGCGACATAATCGCGGACGAACCGTTCGCCGGCGGACTCGGTGCGATTGGTCATCTTGCGGATTTTCCTTCGGGCTTGGTTCATCAGTCCGCCGCCGACGCAAGACCGTCGGTCGCGGCGGCGGCACGTTTGCGTTGCACATAGCGGTGGATCGCTTCGGCGGCGTCGCGACCGTCGCGCACCGCCCAGACGACGAGCGAGGCGCCGCGGACGATGTCGCCGGCGGCGAATACACCGTCGAGATTGGTCATCATCGTGCGCCAGTCGATCTTGAGCGTGCCCCACCGGGTCACCGCGAGGTCGGGAGCGTCGAATATCGCCGGCATGTTCTCGGGATCGAAGCCCAGCGCCTTGATGACGATGTCGGCCGGGAGCTGGAACGACGAGCCGGGTATCGTCTCGGGCATCTGCCGGCCCGAGGAATCGGCGATGCCGAGCCGCATGCGAATCGCCCGCACCGCGGCGACCGCCTCACGCTCGGCCGATTTCCGCTTGCCCTTGCCGCTGCTCGCCGCGCCGCGGCCGATGAAGGCTTCCGGGGCGGCGAGCCAAACGAAGCGCACGCCTTCTTCTTCGGCATGGTACACCTCGCGCTGCGAGCCCGGCATGTTGGCTCGATCACGCCGATAGAGGCACGACACCGAGCGCGCGCCCTGGCGCACCGCGGTCCGCACGCAGTCCATCGCCGTATCGCCGCCGCCGATGACGACGACGTCCTTGCCTGCAGCGTCGAGCGTCCCGTCGTCGAACGCCGGCACGTCGTCGCCGAGCCCCTTGCGGTTGCTGGCGACGAGGAACTCCATCGCCTGAAACATGTTGGCAAGTCCGACGCCCGGAGCCTGAATGTCGCGCGCCTTGTAGACGCCGCTGGCGATCAGCACCGCGTCGTGACGCTGGCGGAGATCGTCGAGTCTCGCGTCGCGGCCGACCTCAAAATTGAGATGGAATGTCACGCCGCCGTCGGCGAGGAGTTGGGCCCGCCGTTCGACCACCTGCTTTTCGAGCTTGAAATTCGGTATGCCGTAGACGAGGAGGCCGCCGACGCGGTCATAGCGGTCATAGACATCCACCACGTACCCTTTGCGGCGCAGCTGCTCGGCGGCGGCGAGCCCGGCGGGGCCGGCGCCGATGATGCCGACCGATGCAGCAAGCTCGTGAACCGGCCTGGGCGGCCGTACCCAGCCGTTCGTCCACGCCGTATCGGTGATGTATTTTTCGACCGAGCCGATGGTAACCGCTTCGTACCCCTTTTCGATGACGCAGTTCCCCTCGCACAGCCGGTCTTGGGGGCAGATGCGACCGCAGATCTCGGGGAAGTTGTTGGTCGCCTGCGCGACCTCATAGGCTTCCTCGAGCCGATCCTCGGCCGTGAGCTTCAGCCAGTCGGGGATGTTGTTGTGCAGCGGGCAATGCACTTGGCAGAACGGCACGCCGCATTGCGAGCATCGGCTCGCCTGCTCAGCCGCCCGGCCGCGATCGAACTCGGCGTATATCTCGTTGAAATCGCGGCGGCGCGCTTCGGGCGTCCGCTTGTCGGGCATGTTTTGCCCGATATCGACGAAGCGGAGCATTTTCCTAGTGGTCGCCATCCCGTTCCCTCGTCCCGAGCCGTTTCGGACGCCTTACGGCATGGGCGGCCAAAATTGGTTGGTTATGAGTGCTATACGCTAAATCCCGAGCAGCCCCAAGCCTAAAATGATGTTTTAGGTCAGTATTAGATAATTAAATCACAAAAAATAGGGCTGGCGGATTGACGACGAACGCCATTGTCTCCTGAGACCAAAAATAATAGTCCCAATTTGGTACTAATTCATTGAACGTGTAACTCGGTGCGGCCGTTCTGCAAGCGTCCGTTGCCCGGGTGACAGGACTCTACGCAGCCGGTCGGAAGCGGCCGCCGCGGCGGTAAATTTCGAGGTAGCGCGGGATTACAGTCTCGACCGCCGTCGGCACGATGCCGAGATCGCCAAGCCCTTTGGCGCCAGCCGAAACCACGTTGTCACGGCGCAAAAGGCGAACTTGGTCGCGGGTCAACGGAGGAACCGGCAGCCGTTCAAGGAGCGCCGCCTGAATATCCGCCATCGCAAACGGTAGGTTGACCAGACAGCGGTGGCGGTGGATTTCCGCCAGCATGAGCTCCATCAGTTGCCGGAAGCTGTAGATCTTGGGACCGCCGAACTCGAACGTCTGGCCAATCGCAGCTGGGTCGTCGAGCGCGCGGACGACCCCCTCGGCGACGTCGCCGACGTAAACCGGCTGGAAGCGGGTTTGGCCGCCGCCGATCAATGGCAAGGCCGGCGAGAACATCGCCATTGCCGCGAAGCGGTTGAAAAACCCGTCCTCGGGCCCGAATACCACCGAAGGACGAACGATCGTCGCTTCCGGGAATGCCCCGCGCACGGCCTTCTCTCCGGCGGCCTTGGTTCGCGCATAGATCGCCGGCGAATCCGCGTCGGCGCCAATCGCCGAAACATGGATCAGCCGCCGCACGCCCAAAGCCGCAGCCAACCGCGCCAGGCGACCGGCGCCCTCGTCGTGCACCGAAGCAAACCGTTGCCGGCCGCGTTCATAAAGAATGCCAACCAGGTTTATCGCCGCCTCGGCGCCGTCGATCGCCGCGGCAACGCTTGCCTCCTCGCAAAGGTCGGTCTTCATGATGACGACCTGCCCGACGTTCCCCATCGGCTTGAGAAACGCGGCGGCGACCGGATCGCGTACCGCCACCCGCACGACCCAGCCCTGGCCGGTCAGCCGCTTGATGACATAGCGACCGATGAACCCCGAGCCGCCGAAGACTACGATGCGTCGTCCGGTGATCATGGTTTTGATCGCTCCACCTCCGCCAACGCCGATGTCGCCGCCATGGCCGAGCCAGCGGGTTACAGCGCCAAGGAAGCCCGGTCAAGCGCCGGCAGTGGCCGGCGCGCATGCCTATCCTACATTGACAAGCCGAGGGGTGGATTGTATCCCCCGCTAGCTTCGGCCAACGGCCGGAAGCGCGGTTTTGCGCCCGGATGGCGGAACTGGTAGACGCGCTAGATTCAGGTTCTAGTGGCCGAAAGGTCGTGGAAGTTCGAGTCTTCTTCCGGGCACCAACCGCTCGTTCTTGTCACGCGCGAGGGTCCTAAACATGGCGGTCGAACTGCATGAGGGCGACCTGCCGGCTTCGTTGCGCTTCGGCGATACCGTCGCCGTCGATACCGAGACAATGGGTCTCAATCCGCTGCGCGATCGGCTTTGCCTGGTTCAGCTTTCCGGGGGCGACGGCCAAGCGCATATCGTGCGATTCGCGCCCGGACGCTACGAGGCGCCCCGGCTGGCCGCCCTGCTGACGGACGCCAAGGTCACCAAACTATTTCATTTCGCGCGTTTCGACCTGGCGATGATCCGACATTTCCTCGGCGTTATGCCGGCCCCGGTTTACTGCACCAAGATCGCGTCTCGGCTGACCCGCACCTTCACCGACCGGCACGGTCTCAAGGATCTGTGCAAAGACCTCCTCAACGTCGATCTCTCGAAGGAGCAGCAATCGTCCGACTGGGGAGCGTCCGAACTGTCGGCCGCTCAGCTTCGCTATGCCGCGGCCGACGTGCTCCATCTTCATGCGATCAAGATAAAACTCGACGAATTGTTGCGGCGCGAGGGTCGCGAGGCGTTGGCCGATGCGTGCTTCCGATTTCTTCCGACCCGCGCCGCTCTGGACCTGGCCGGGTGGGCGGAACAGGATATTTTTGCGCATTAAGCATTTGTTCTAGAACAAATTCCTAAGCTGCATTGCATTTCCGTAGGGGGCTAGGCATACTTTTTGCGTACCAGCGCCGGGTTGGGATTCGGCAAGCTTATCGGGCGGTCGCCGAACCGCTCGCCAACCGTCAAGCGCCTACCTGAAGCCATCCGAATTGCGCCATCGCCATGGTTAAGCCGAAGCGCCAAGTACCCTCCGGCGGGACTTTCGTTGAGTCGACAGCCGATCTTGAGGCCGCGCGCCAGGTCCTGACGCTCGAGGCCGAGGGAATCGAGACCCTGTCGCGGACTCTCGATGGAGCCTTCAGCACCGCGCTCGACCTGCTCGAGCGGGTCTCGCGCGACGGCAAGGGCGGTCGCGTCATCGTTACCGGCATGGGCAAGAGCGGGCATGTCGGGCGCAAGATCGCCGCGACCTTGGCTTCGACCGGCACGCCGGCCCAGTTCGTGCACCCTGCTGAGGCCAGCCACGGCGATCTCGGAATGATCACCGTCGCCGACGCCGTGCTGGCGCTGTCGAATTCCGGCGAGACCGCCGAGCTCGCCGACCTCATCGCCCATGCCAAGCGTTTTTCGATTCCGCTCGTCGCCATCGTCGGCCGCGCCGGTTCGACGCTCGACGAGGCGGCCGACGTGACCTTGCTGCTGCCGGCGCAGCCCGAGGCGTGCCCGATGGGCCTTGCCCCGACGACGTCGACGGCGATGATGCTGGCGCTCGGCGACGCCCTCGCCGTGGCGCTCTTGAAGCGGAAGGGATTCGGCAGCGACGAATTCCGCGTGCTGCACCCTGGCGGTCAACTCGCCAAGCGGCTGGTGAAAGTCTCCGAGCTGATGCATGTCGGCGACGAGATGCCGCTGGCGCCGCTCGGCGGCTCGATGCGCGAGGCCTTGCTCGTGATGACCGCCAAGACCTTCGGCTGCGTGGGCATCGTCGATCGCGCCGGCCGCCTCGCCGGCATCATCACCGACGGCGATTTGCGCCGGCACATGGGCGGCAACCTGCTGGACCGCAAGGTCGACGACGTGATGACCCGCAATCCGAAATCGATACGTCCCGGAGCCCTCGCCGCGGAAGCGGCGGGCCAAATGAACGCCCAGAAGATCACCATGCTTTTCGTCGTCGAGGGCGGACGGCCGCTTGGCATCATTCGTATGCACGACATTTTGCGCGCGGCGGTGTTGTGATGGTGGCGGGTCCGGCACGCAAAATCCTCGATCTGTCGGTCGAAGTGCCGCCCGACCCTGTGGCGGCAGAAACGCCGATGCCGGAGTCGCGGACAGAGGGTCCATCGCGTCTGCGCCGCCTGACATTCGATACGCTGACGCCGCGGCGTTTCAGCGCCTTGCGCAGCTCGGTGGTTCATCTCCTGAAGGTCGTTCTGCCGATTGCCGCCCTGATAATCGCGGCGTCCGTCCTGCTTTGGCCGCATCTGCAGCCCGAGGAGCGACGTATCAAGCTCAAGCCGGTCGCGGTCGGCATCGAGGACATCGAGAATCTACGGATGCTCCAACCGCGCTACATGGGCGTCGACGAGAAGAACCAACCCTACACATTGACTGCCGAACAAGCCACGCAGGATTCCGGCGACAGCGACATGACCGAGTTGAGCCGCCCGAAGGCGGACATCACGCTCGAAAACGGCACCTGGGTGGCGCTGACCGCCGAACAGGGCCAGTACAACAAATCGACGCGTCGACTGGAACTTTTGGGCGACGTGAACGTGTTTCACGACGAGGGATATGAGCTGAAGACGGCGCGAGCACTGGTCGAGTTCGATCGCGGCGTCGCTTCCGGGTCGGCGAAGGTGGCGGGCCAGGGGCCGAATTCCGAACTCGAGGGCGAGGGATTCCGGCTCCTCGATCGCGGGGCGCGCATCATCGTCACTGGCAAGTCGCGCCTCGTTCTGTACCCAGGCGCCAAACCGGCGGCGCGCAAGGTGGAACGGTGACAAAGCGCGCACTCGCGCTCGCGGCGTGGGCCGCCGTTTTCGCCTTCGCCGAGCCGGCGGCGGCGCAAGGATTGAGCCTGGGCGGCGGCGCCGGAGATCAGCCGATCGAGATCCTGGCGCGCGACGGAATCGAATGGCACCGCGAGACGCAACGCTATATCGCGCGCGGCGATGCGCGGGCCCAACAGGCGACGACGGTCGTCGAAGCCGACACGCTGACCGCCTACTACCGCGAGAAGAGCGGCGAAGGGACGCAGATTTTCCGCTATGAAGCCGAGGGCAACGTGCGCATTTCGACGCCGACGCAGAAGGTCGTCGGCGACAAGGCGGTTTTCGACATCGATACCGGCGTTCTGGTGATGACCGGCCGGGCAATGAAGCTGACGACGCCCAACGAGACGGTCACCGCCCGCGACAGTCTCGAATACTGGGAGCAAAAGAAGCTCGCTGTCGCGCGCGGCGACGCGCTGGTGGTGAGCGCCGATAGACGCATGAAGGGGGAAGTGCTGGCGGCGTATTTCGTCGACGCGCGCACCTCGCCTCCTCCCGTGGCGGTGCGCGCGCCGGGCCAGCGAGCCAGCCGAACGACGCCCGCGCCGAGCGATGACGGCGGCGAACGAAATCGTCTGCAACGCATCGAGGGATTCGGCAACGTTCACGTTTCGACGCCGACCGATGTCGCGCGCGGCGATCGCGGCGTCTATAACGCCGATACCGGAATCGCCACGCTCGCCGGAGCGGTGCGGATCACGCGCGGCGACAACCAGCTCAATGGTGACTACGCAGAGGTCGATCTCAATACCGGCATCAGCCGCCTTCTCAGCCGCCCGCAAGCCGGCGGCGATGGACGGGTGCGCGGCCTCTTCGTGCCCGAGCAGCGGAGCGGCGAGGGCAAAGGCAAGCGGACGTCGCCATGAAACTGTCATCGCGCCCACGCACGGCGACCCGCGATAGCGCGCCGGCCGAGAGAGGTACGGCGCCGCGCCTGGTGGCCGACAATCCCGGCCTAGTGGCACGCAATCTCGGCAAACGTTTCAAGAAACGGCCCGTGGTTCGCGACGTGAATCTGTCGGTGCAACGCGGTGAGGCTGTCGGCTTGCTCGGGCCCAATGGCGCCGGAAAAACCACCTGCTTCTACATGATCACCGGTCTGATCGCGCCTGATTACGGCGAGATCAATCTCGATGGCATCGACATCACCGAATTGCCGATGTACCGCCGCGCGCGGCTGGGGATCGGATACTTGCCCCAGGAACCGTCGATCTTTCGCGGCCTTACGGTCGAGCAGAATCTCCGCGCCGTCATCGAGATCATCGAGCAAGAGCCCGAGCGGCGCGAAATCATGCTCGACGACCTGCTGGCCGAATTCTCGATCACCCATTTGAGGCGCACTCCGGCGCTGGCTCTTTCGGGCGGCGAACGCCGGCGTGTCGAGATCGCCCGTGCGCTGGCCTCGCAGCCGCATTTCATGCTGCTCGACGAGCCGCTCGCCGGCATCGATCCGATCGCCGTCGGCGACATCCGCGATCTGGTGTCGCACCTCAAGGATCGCGGCATCGGCGTGCTGATCACCGACCACAATGTCCGCGAAACGCTGGAGATCGTCGATCGCGCCTACATTCTCTACGACGGGCAAGTGCTCATGGAGGGAGCGCCAGCGGAGATCGTCGCCCACGAAGGCGTACGCCGCGTCTATCTCGGCGAACGTTTTAGTTTGTAGCGTCCGCCATGAAGCTATCGCCCCGCCTTCAGCTTCGCCAAGCGCAGACGCTGGTGATGACTCCGCAACTGCAGCAAGCGATCAAGTTGCTGCAGTTGTCGAATCTCGAAGTCGCTGCTTATGTCGAGAAGGAGCTTGAGGAGAACCCGCTGCTCGAGCGCGACGAGAGCGACGAAGACCGCGAGGAGCCCGGAACCGAGGCCAACGATGCTGAATCGCGGGACGATGGCGAGCCTCCGCTGCTCGAACCGATCGTCCCGAAAGAGGTAAACCAATCCCCGGGCGAAGCGCCGCTCGACGTCGAAGCCGACGGCGACGACTGGCTGGGAGGCGCCGGCGCCGATTGGCGGAGCGCCAGCCGCCGTAGCGACTTCGACGGTCTCGACGAAACCTCCGACCAAGGCGTCGCCCGGCCAAAAACGCTGCGCGAGCATCTTCTGGAGCAGATCAGCATCGATCTAGCCCAGCCGGTCGATCGCATCATAGGCGCGCATCTGGTCGATCTCGTCGACGAGGCCGGGTACCTGCCAAGCGACCTGTCGCTGGTCGCCACGACGCTCGATTGCCCGCCGGACCGGATCGAGGCGACGCTGAAGCTCCTGCAACGGTTCGATCCGCCGGGCGTGTTCGCGCGCAGCCTCCAGGAATGCCTTGCCTTGCAGCTTGCCGACCGTAACCGGCTCGATCGCCCGATGTCGCGGCTGCTCGATCATCTCGATCTGCTTGCCAAGCGCGACATGGCCGAGCTTGCCCGCGTATGCGGGGTCGACACGGCGACGTTGGCGCATTTGATCGCCGAGATAAAGACCTGCGATCCGAAGCCCGGACTGGCCTTCGATCCGGCGCCCGCACAGCCGGTGATCCCCGACGTCTTGATGCGGCCCGCGCAAGGCGGCGGCTGGCACGTCGAACTCAACCAAGACACGCTGCCGCGCGTTCTGGTCAATCAGCGCTATTACACGACCGTCGTACGACATGCGCGCGGCAAGGCCGAACGGGAATTCCTCGCCGAACGACTGCAATCGGCCAACTGGCTGGTTCGCTCGTTGCATCAGCGCGCGCAGACGATTCTCAAGGTGGCGAGCGAGATCGTGCGCCAGCAAGACGCGTTTTTCCGCAGCGGCGTGCGGAGCTTGCGGCCGCTCGTGTTGCGCGACATCGCGGAAGCGATCGACATGCACGAATCGACCGTCAGCCGCGTGACGACGAACAAGTACCTAGCCTGCCCGCATGGAATCTATGAGCTGAAATATTTCTTTACCTCGTCGATCGGCGGCGTCGACGGCGCGGCGGAGCACTCGGCCGAGGCGGTCCGCTCGCGCATCAGGACGATGATCAACGCCGAGCCGCCGAGCGACGTCTGGTCCGACGATCGCATCGTCGCCGAGCTTCGCCGCGAAGGCGTGGACATCGCACGCCGCACGGTGGCAAAGTACCGCGAGGCGATGCGTATTCCCTCATCCGTCCAACGCCGGCGCGAAAAGCAGATCGGGTTGTGAGGATCGACGATGGCCGGCTTTCGACTTAATGCGTGCGCAAGGGCCAAGAATTGCGACGCAAGACCAGATTCGCAATATGTTTCAGGCGCCCCCGGACTATTGACACGGCCGAGTGTGATCCGTATTGTCCGCCGCCTTGATGAAAAACCTGCTCCCGCGATTTTGCCGGGGCGCCTCAACCACGCAAATTTTCTCAGCGCTCCATGCAGCTTTCTGTAAGCGGCAAGCACCTTGACGTGGGCGACTCGCTTCGCGCCCACGTAGCCTCGGCGATGGGCGCCACGGTCGACCGTTACTTCGGCCGCGCGATCGAGGGCAAGGTTACTTTCGCGCGCGCGCGCCATCTCTACCGCGCCGACATCTCGGTTCACGTTGCCCGCGGCATGGTGGTGCAGAGTCACGGCGAGGCGCCCGATCCCTATGCGGCGTTCGACGCTGCGGCCGACCGGCTGGATACGCGGCTGCGCCGCTACAAGGGACGGCTGGCCGACCGGCACAAGGGTAAGGGCGTTGGCGAGACCGCGGCCGAGCGTATCGTTTTCGAGCCGGCGCAACACTACGTTCTGGCGGCCGAAACGGCGGAGAGCGACGGCGTCGACGCGATCGACGCGGCGCATGGCGGTCCGCCGGTCGTCGCCGAGTTGCCGACCGAGATCGCGACGCTCACGGTAGGCGAGGCGGCGATGCGCCTCGATCTCGCCGATCTGCCGGTGCTCATGTTTCGCAACCGCGCGCACGGCGTGCTCAATGTCGTCTATCGCCGCGCCGACGGCTCGATCGGCTGGATCGATCCGGGCGCCGGCGCGGCCACCGAGCGCCCGGCGGCGAGTGCATAGAATCGCTGACCAACCAAGGCGGGCCCGTAATGGAAATTTCCGAACTCATCGGTCCCCAGAGCGTGATCGCGCATCTGCGCGTGACGAGTAAAAAGCAGTCGCTGCAGGAATTGGCGCGCAAGGCCGCCGAAGTCACTGGCGCCTCCGAGCGGGCCATCTTCGACGTTTTGCTGGAGCGCGAGCGGCTCGGGACGACCGGCGTCGGTAATGGCATCGCCATTCCGCATGGCAAGCTCCCGGGGCTCGCGCGGCTCTACGGCCTGTTCGCGCGACTCGACAAGCCGATCGACTTCGAGGCTATCGACGGCCAACCTGTCGATCTTATCTTCCTGCTTCTGGCGCCCGACGGCGCTGGCGCCGATCATCTGAAGGCGTTGGCGCGCGTGTCGCGCCTGCTGCGCGATCGCAAGGTATGCGAAAAGCTTCGTGGCTCCGACAAACCCGAAGCGATCTATGCGCTTCTCACCGACCAGGCGCACAGCCACGCCGCGTGACCCGCGATGGCGCTGACGTGGCGATCACACTCCGCGCCGAGGCCGCCCGCGGTCATCGCGGCAAGGCAGGCCAGGCAAGAATGCGGCGGCGCCGACCACACGGCCGCCCGCCTGGGATCCTAATGGATGTCGAGCGGTTCGAGATCGTTCTGGCGAACCGTCGCGAAAGCGAGTTCGCGCGT
The DNA here is from genome assembly GCA_035457725.1 of Alphaproteobacteria bacterium. GTDB lineage: Bacteria > Pseudomonadota > Alphaproteobacteria > CACIAM-22H2 > CACIAM-22H2 > DATFES01. Next base: position 44,228 of record DATIBC010000030.1, read on the forward strand.
CGCGGCGGACGCCGCGAAACGTCCGTCAGCGGTGTGAATCGCAAAAATCAGCCGGCCCTTTTCGAGCGTCGGCTTGACATACGCCACGTCCTGCAGGCCGAGGGCAATGAAGTCCTGGGCTGAAAGCTGGGCAAAGGCGGCGCTGCGTCCGTCGCTGTTGTTCATCGTCATGTCTGCTTCTGTCATTCCGCTCCGACTGCCTTGGTGACGGCCCTTCGAATCGCGCTCACGCGATCTCGATGATCCGCTGCTTTTCCCGCTTGCGGCTCGCATTGGCGGGAGAGTTGATGGCGATCTTGCGGATGCGAATCTCGGCCGGTGGCCGAACAAGATCGACATGCAACAACCCGTTGTCGAGCGTGGCGCCGCTGACCTCGATGCCGTCGGCCAGCACGAAGGCGCGTTGGAATTGGCGCGTGGCGATACCGCGATGGAGAAAGACGCGGTTCTCGTCGTCGACGCGCTTGCCGCGAATGATGAGCTGATTATCCTCGAGCTCGACGCTCAGATCGTCCATCGCGAATCCGGCGACGGCGAGCGTGATGCGCAGCCCATTTTCGCCGATTTGCTCGACGTTGTAGGGCGGGTAGCCCTCCGCCGATGACTTGGCGAGCCGGTCGAGCGTGCGCTCGAACTGGTCGAAGCCCAGTAACAAGGGGTGGTTGAACTGCGACAGGCGACTCATGGCGGCACCCTCCTTGCTGCGAGCAATGCCTTGCGAAGATGGCCGACGGCCCCGAAACGACTGGCGGCCGATGCGCCGTGGCCCGTGCGTGGCGCCGCGACAACCCTCTATATGGCCCGGGCGTCCGTGGCGATCAACCCCTGCGAGGGGCGCCGGGCGGTCTCTCGGCACGACTGCAATCCTTTGACGCGGCACAAAAAAAGAGCGGCTCCTCGTGGCACTGAGGAGCCGCTCGGGCAGTGCTCGCGCTGGCGGTCGGTCGCGATCTAGTTTCTCGGGCGGTGGAGGTGCTCGAGAACCATCCGGGCGTGAACCGCGCAATATCCTGCACGGCTGGGGCGAGCCCGAAGCGACGCCGCCGGCGCGAGTGCCATCACCACAATCAGAACCACACTTGTCGCCAAGAATTCGAGCATGTCGCTTATTTCAGTGGATAATCCGATCGTCGGTCTCGACGATCGACCACGATCATCGATCCTTAAGGTTAAATTTTGCTTAATGACCATGCGAAATCGGCCCGGGGATCGCCATCCACGCGCTCCACGTGGCTGGCGGCGATTGTCGCGTTGATCGCTTGGACGCGGGGTTTGGCGTCGGCGCAGACGCCGCCGCTCAAGGAGGAACCGCGCGCCGACGAATTGCCCGCCCGTCGCCGCCGGCGCGCCGGATGATTGCCCGGCGCCGCCACTCCCGGTAAAGTCTCCGCCATGGATGCTCCTCCCGATAGCATCCTGCCGGCCGACCCCGAGCAGGATTCGATCTTCGTCCAAGAGATGGTCCGCCACGGCGACCCGCTGCTCGCCTGCACGCGCGCAGGCTTCCGCACCGAGTGCTCCGAGGCGATGGATGCGGCGGCGACGACCGCCACGCAGATTCGTTGCGGCGTCGCGGTGGCCGGACGCGCGTCATGACCACGGTCGCGGTGCGCGACGGGGTGATGGCCGCCGATACGCTGCTGATCCGGTCTGAAGTGCGGTGCTCGATCGGCAAGATCTTCCGGCGCGATTATGGGCTGGTCGGCGGCGCTGGGAGTCGGTCCGACATCTTGCGGCTGCTCGAATGGTACGACGGGGATCGCCGGGGCAAGCCCGACTTCGTCGGCTACGGCGACGATCGGCCGGAGGTCGATCTGCTCATCCTCGAGCGCGACGGCGGTCTCGTCGTCATCAGCCAGTATCTCGTGATCACGCGGTTGCGCGAGCCGTTCTTCGCCATCGGCAGCGGCGCCGCCGCGGCGCTGGGCGCGATGCACGCCGGATGCGATGCGCGGCGCGCGGTCGAGATCGCCGCGCGCGTCGATGTGAATACTCAAGAACCGGTCGAATGGGCCACGCTCGACGAATTGCCCGCCCGTCGCCGCCGGCGCGCCGGATGATTGCCCGGCGCCGCCACGCTCGAGGAAGTGGCCGCGCTGTTTCGCGCCGCCGAGCACGATCACGTCAAGATGTACCTGTTGCTGGCTCCTCGGCACTGCGGCGCGTCCGGCGGCGATCCTCGGTCCCACCACCTTCCAGGTCGATTGCGCCGCGCGCCTGATCAAGCTCAACCCGGCCGGCCGCCGGCAGACGCTCTAGCGTCGGCCAACGATTCCGATCTGCGATACGTTGCTGCCGTATCTTCGTGCCGCGCCGCCGGGCCTGCTGGTCGCCTGGGCCGGCCGGCCACTCAAGGGGATTCGCACGACGTTCAACCGGGTCAAGACCCGCGCCGTCAAGTCGATGCGTCGCGACGCAGCGAACGCGGCGCGGGCGCTCCGCCAGGCCGGCGATCGAGCGGCCGCCCGGATGGCGATTGCGGCGGCGAAACACAAGGCCGCGGCGTTGTCCGAGCTCACGCCCTACACGCTCCGCTACACGATGGCGACGGAGATGCGGCGGCGTGGCGTGCCGGTGTGGGAAGTCGCCGGGTTCCTCGGTCACACGACTGGCTGCAAGACGACCGAGCGCTACGCAAAGTTCGGCCCGGACCACCTGTTGCGGGCGGCCCGGGCCATCGATGCCTATCTTGCGGACCTGAGGGCGGTGCTCGGAGGCACCTTCCCGCTTGGTCCTATCTCTCGCCAGGTGCGTGCTAGTTGCGTGCTACCTGGGTCCGGTCAAGGGAGCCACCCCCTTGATATATTGGTGGAGCCAACCGGGATCGAACCGGTGACCTCTACAATGCCATTGTAGCGCTCTCCCAGCTGAGCTATGGCCCCAAAACCTTCAACACGCGACGACTGACGACGTCGGCGCTGTGTCCCATCGCCGGAGATAATCGGCCCGCCGCTGGGCGAGGCAAGCGAAAACTGGCGATCCGGCCGGCGGATCGCTCAGCGTTCGTCCTCCTCGCCGACGTTGTCGATCACGTCGGCGACGTCTTCGTCGTCCTCGCCCAATTCCGACGTGTCCTCGATGACGGCGTCTTCCTTCTCCTCGGCCGCCTCCTCCTCCACCACCACTTCTTCGGCCGGCTCGACCTCTTCCGGCACGACGGCGACCGGAGCCGGCCGCGGCGCCGGCGCTTTGGTCCGCCTGGTCTTGAGCAGCGCCTCGGCGTCGAACTCCGCGCCGCATTTAGGACAGGCGATCGGGTTCCTGCCCATATCGTAGAAACGCGCGCCGCAGGATTGACAGGTCCGCTTCAGACCCCAGTCGGGCTTCGCCACGTTGAGCACTCTCCGGGTCACAGTTTTTTAGCGAGGCGGGCATTTGCCACGTTCGGGGAGGACTGTCAATTGCCGTCGGTGGGCCGCCCGCAAGCAGTTCGGGCGCGAGCCCGGGCGGCGCCGGTTTGCCACGCCAAGACAATGTGGTAGAGACTGCGGCACCAGGGACAATCATCCCCGCTGTGGACGATTTTCCGGAATTGCCAAGGTCAGATCGCCCGTGAGCGCCGACATTTCGCTTGCCGCCTCGGGCGCCGCAGTGGCGCTGAGCGCGCGGGCCGGCCGCCGGCTTGCCGGCGAGACTGTTGCGCCCGGCGACAAATCCATCTCGCATCGTGCGCTGATGTTCGGCGCATTGGCCGTCGGAGAAACCGAAATCCACGGCTTGCTCGAAGGCGATGACGTATTGCGCACCGGCCGCGCCATGGCGGCGCTCGGCGCCGAGGTACGTCGCGACACGAACGGCGTGTGGCGGGTTTTCGGCCGTGGCGTGGGCGGCCTCGTCGAGCCGGATGACGTGCTCGATCTCGGCAATTCCGGAACCAGCGCGCGGCTGTTGATGGGGATTTGCGCTGGCCTCCCTTTAACCACGTTTTTCACCGGCGATCCCAGCCTGCGCTCGCGGCCGATGGGCCGCGTCATCGCCCCGCTCCGCGAGATCGGCGCGCGCTTTGTCTGTCGCCAGGGCGAGCGGTTGCCGCTGGCGCTCACCGGCGCCGTCGATCCGGTGCCGATTGTCTATCGCCTGCCGGTTCCTTCGGCGCAGGTGAAATCCGCAGTCTTGCTCGCCGGCCTCAACGCCCCGGGCGAGACCACGGTGATCGAGCGCGAGCCGACCCGCGATCACAGCGAACTGATGCTTCGCCATTTCGGCGCCGAGATCCGCGTCGCAACGCAAGACGACGGCGCGTCCGCCATCACCGTCGTCGGACAGCCAGAACTCGTCGCGCGCGCCGTGCGCGTCCCCGGCGACCCATCGTCGGCCGCGTTTCCGCTGGTGGCCGCGCTCGTCGCCCCCGGCTCGACGGTGACGGTGAAGAACGTCGGCCTCAATCCGCGCCGCACCGGCCTTTTGACGACGCTCGGCGAAATGGGCGCCGATATCGTCATCGCCAACCGGCGCGAGGAGGCGGGCGAGCCGGTCGGCGACGTGAGCGTGCGCCATGGGCGGCTCTCCGGCGTCGAGGTGCCGGCTTCGCGTGCACCGTCGATGATCGATGAATATCCCATTCTCGCCGTCGCCGCGTCGTTCGCCCGCGGCAGGACCACGATGCGTGGCTTGGCGGAGCTGCGCGTCAAGGAAAGCGACCGCCTGGCGGCGATCGCCCGCGGGCTCGCACTATGCGGGGCGGTGGTCGAAATCACCGGCGACGATCTGATCGTCAATGGAACGGGTGACGCGCCCAAGGGAGCCGCGGCGATTGCAACGCAGCTCGATCACCGTATCGCCATGGCGTTCCTGATCATGGGTCTGGGCACGCGCGCGCCGGTGACGATCGATGACGCAAGACCGATCGACACCAGCTTTCCCGGGTTCGTCGAATCGATGCGCGGGCTCGGGGCGGATATCGGGCCCCCAAAGGCATGATCATCGCCATCGACGGGCCCGCCGGGGTCGGCAAGGGCACCCTAGCGCGACGTCTGGCCGCCCGTTTCGACTTGCAGCATCTCGATACCGGCGCGCTTTATCGGGCAGTGGCCTTGCGCATTCTGCGCCGGGGCGGCGATCCGCACGACCGGGACACCGCGGCGGTGGCGGCGCGATACCTGCGGGTCACCGATCTCGCCGATCCGGCGTTGCGTGGCGATGAAGTCGCCGAGGCGGCGTCGGTGGTCGCCGCTCAACGGGCGGTCCGACAGGCCCTGCTCGACTTCCAGCGGAAATTCGCTAACTCGCCGCACGGCAATGCAAAAGGGGCGGTTCTCGACGGCCGGGACATCGGTACGGTGATCTGCCCGAATGCCGACGTGAAATTGTTCCTCGACGCCCGCCCCGAGGTGCGAGCCAAGCGCCGGTACGAGGAGTTGCGGGCCCGTGGCGAGCCCGCTATATATGCCCGCGTTCTCGCGGACATCGAGACACGGGACAGGCGCGACGCCAATCGCGGCATTGCCGCGCTCAAGCCGGCGCGCGACGCGATCGAGATCGACACCTCCGATCTCGACGCCGATCAGGTGTTCGAAAAAGCGCTCGAAGCGATCGAGCGGAGAACCCGCCGCCCGGGATGAGCCCGCGCGGCGGCTTCCGCAACCTAGCGCCCGCGCCGACGACACGGCCGTGCGCGACAACCCCGACGTCGGCAGCCCCGCGAACTTGCGAGGGACGGACGATCGGAATGCAACTGGGGAAAGGAAATCGATGGCCAAGTCGTCCGCAGCTGCCGCCGCTCCGGCGGGTGATGAAAATTTTGCCGCCATGCTCGAGGAGTCTCTGGCCGGCACCGCCCGTTTCGATGGCCGGGTTGTCCAGGGTCGGATCGTTTCGATCGAGGGCGATTTCGCCATCATCGACGTCGGCCTCAAGGCTGAAGGTCGGGTGGCGCTCAAGGAATTCGGCGATGGCGGCAAACCAGCCGAGCTCAAGGCCGGCGATTTGGTCGACGTGTTCGTCGAGCGCATGGAGGATCGCAACGGCGAGGCGATGCTGTCGCGCGACAAGGCCAAGCGCGAGGAGGCGTGGACACAGCTCGAAAAGGCTTTCCAGACCAACCAGCGCGTCACCGGCGTGATCTTCGGCCGCGTCAAGGGCGGCTTCACCGTCGATCTCTCGGGCGCCGTCGCCTTCCTGCCAGGGAGCCAAGTCGACATCCGGCCGGTGCGCGACATCACGCCCCTGATCGGCACGCCGCAGCCGTTCCAGATCCTCAAGATGGACCGCTCGCGCGGCAACATCGTCGTCTCGCGCCGCGCTGTGCTCGAGGAGACGCGCGCCGAGGCGCGTTCCGAGCTCGTCGCTTCGCTCAAGGAGGGCCAGGTCCTCGAGGGCGTGGTCAAGAACATCACCGATTACGGAGCATTCGTCGATCTGGGCGGCGTCGACGGCTTGCTGCACGTCACCGATATCGCCTGGCGGCGCATCAACCATCCCTCGGAGGCGCTGCAGATCGGCCAGCACGTCAAGGTGCAGGTCATTCGCTTCAATCCCGAAACGCAGCGCATCTCGCTCGGCATGAAGCAGCTCGAGGCCGATCCCTGGGAAGGCGTCGTCGCGAAGTACCCGGTCGGCGCCAAATTCAAGGGTCGCGTGACCAACATCACCGACTATGGCGCCTTCGTCGAACTCGAGCCCGGCATTGAGGGGTTGGTCCATGTCTCGGAGATGAGCTGGACCAAGAAGAACGTTCATCCCGGCAAGATCGTGTCGACGAGCCAGGAGGTCGAGGTCCAGGTTCTCGAGGTCGATCCCGACAAACGCCGGATTTCGCTCGGGCTGAAGCAGACCCAGGAGAATCCGTGGGTCGCCTTCGCCAACAACCATCCGCCCGGCTCCGTCATCGAGGGCCAGATCCGCAACATCACCGAGTTCGGCCTGTTCATCGGGCTCGATGGCGGCATCGACGGCATGGTGCATCTGTCGGATCTCGACTGGTGCAAGTCCGGCGAAGAAGCGCTCAAGGACTACAAGAAGGGCGATAGCGCCAAGGCGGTGGTGCTGGAGTCCGACTCCGAGAAAGAGCGCATCAGCCTCGGGATCAAGCAGCTTACCCCCGATCCTTTCGCCTCCGGAGCGCCGTCGGCCAAGCTGAAGAAGGGC
>DATIBC010000031.1:0-17882 GCA_035457725.1 Alphaproteobacteria bacterium
AGCGGCGCGACAGTCCTGCCAACGCTTGCGGCGCGGGCCCGCCAGTCGCGGCAAATCCGCGTTCGACGAGCTTCTGGGCGCCGTCGCCGATCAACTGGCGGACCGCCGCCGCATGGAGCGATGGACGACCCTGTTCAGCCAACAGCGCGTTCAGCGCGGCGATGATGTCCGGTGCGGTGTCGACCAGCGTTCCATCGAGATCGAAAACCACGGCGCGCGGTGGCGTTAAGGCAATTTTAGACATGTAACCCTATGTAATAATTCGTGACTTGGATCAAGAATCCGGCGTATGGCAAGTTCCGCCGCGAATTGAACCGCTTGGCGCCCACATCGCCCGTTACTCCGGACCGAACGATCGATCGCCCTGCTATGCCTCGACACGAGTTTACCGTCATCGTCCTCGCCGCGGGTCTCGGAACGCGGATGCGATCGCAGCGCCCGAAGGCGCTGCAGCCGGTCGCTGGCCGGCCGATGATCGGGCATGTCATGGCGGCACTCGCACGCTTGAATCCGCTGCGCGCCGTGTTGGTCGTCGGCCCGGGAATGGACGACGTTGCCGCCGCGGCGCGCGATGCTGCGCCGAATCTTGACATCGTCGCGGCGGTGCAGCGTCAACGACGCGGAACCGGCCACGCGGCACGCCAAGCCTTGCCGGCGCTGAAGGGATTTGGCGGCGATGTTCTGGTGTGCGTCGGCGACGTGCCGTTGGCGGCGACCGAGACGCTCGCCCGACCGCTCGACGCCAGGGTCGGCAAGGATGCGCCGGACATCGTCGTGCTCGGGATGCGGCCGAACGATCCTCAACCCTATGGACGTTTGATCGTCGATCGCAAGGGACGCCTCAACGCCATCGTCGAAGCGAAAGACGCCAGCGCCGCCGAACGGAAAGTCGACCTTTGCAATTCGGGAATGATCGCGCTCGACATCGGGGTCTTGTCGCGACTGTTGGCGAAGCTCAAGCCCGACAATACGCAGCGCGAACTCTACCTCACGGATGTCGTCGCCGCGGCGCGCGAAGAGGGGCTCACATGCGCGGCCGTCGAGGGGCCGGCCGAGGAGCTTATGGGCATCAATTCGCGCTCCGAGCTCGCCGTCGCCGAGGCGACGATGCAGCTTCGCTTGCGCGCTCAGGCGATGGCCGCAGGCGCAACGTTGCTCGACCCGACGACGGTGTGGTTCAGTCACGACACCAAGCTTGGGCGTGACGTGACGATCGGGCCGGCGGTGTATTTCGGCCCTGGTGTCGAGATCGGCGATGGCGCCGAAATCCTGCCATTCAGTCACATCGAACGCGCGCGGATCGCGCCGGGGGCGCGCATCGGGCCCTTCGCCAGGCTGCGTCCGGGCGCCGACATCGGCGAGGGCGCTCATATCGGCAATTTCGTCGAGATCAAGAACGCGCGCATCGAGGCCGGAGCGAAAGCCAACCATCTGACTTACATCGGCGACGCACGGGTCGGCGCCAAAGCGAATGTCGGCGCGGGAACGATCACCTGCAATTACGACGGATTCGTCAAGGCGACGACCGACATCGGCGCCGGCGCCTTCATCGGCTCGAATTCGGCGCTCGTGGCGCCGGTGAAAATCGGCGTCGGCGCCTTCGTCGCCGCCGGATCGGTGATCACCCGCGACGTGCCGGACGACGCCCTCGCGGTCGCGCGGGGCAGGCAGGAGCAGCGCGCGGGCTGGGCGCGGTCCTTCCGCGCGCGCCAAGCGAAGGCGAAGGCCAAGCCGGCGAAAGGCGGGTCGCGGAGGAAGCGGTAACCGGAGCGACGGAACACTCGGCATGTGCGGAATCATCGGCATCATCGGCACCAGGGACGCGACCCCACTGCTCATCGAAGGGCTGAAGCGGCTCGAATATCGCGGCTACGACTCGGCGGGAATCGCCGTCCAGGTCAATGGGCATGTCGAGCGGCGCCGCGCCGAAGGCAAGATCGCCCGCCTCGAGGAGAAGGTACGCGCGCAGCCAGTCGCCGGGACATTGGGCATCGGCCATACGCGCTGGGCGACGCACGGCGTGCCCAACGAGCGCAACACTCATCCCCATGCGACCGACAAGGTGACGCTGGTCCACAACGGGATCATCGAAAACTATCGCGATCTGGCGTGCGAGCTGAAGGCGCTCGGCCATGAGTTCGCGAGCGACACCGACACCGAAATTGTCGCCCACCTCATCACCCGCTACATGAATGAAGGCATGTCGCCGCAGGCGGCGACGGCGGCGACGCTGAAGCGGCTGCAGGGCGCGTTCGCGCTCGCCATCATATTCAACGGTCAATCCGACCTGATGATCGGCGCGCGGCGCGGCAGCCCGCTGGTGTTGGGCTGGGGCGACGGCGAAATGTATCTGGGTTCCGACGCGCTGGCCGTGGCGCCACTCACCGAGAAGATCACTTATCTGAACGACGGCGACTGGGTGGAGCTGACGCGCAAGGGCGCGACGATCCACGATGCCAGCGGCGCCGTGGTCAAGCGCGAGATCAAGTCGAGCGCGCTGTCGGGCGCGATGGTGGGCAAGGGCAACCATCGCCATTTCATGCTTAAGGAGATTCTCGAGCAGCCGACGGTGATCGGCGACACGCTGAACACCATGTTCAATCCGCGCACGCGCTCCATCCAGCTTCCCGAGTTTCCCTTCGATCTCGCCCAGGTGCCGAAGATCACCATGGTGGCATGCGGGACTTCATATCACGCGACAATGGTCGCCAAATATTGGTTCGAGCAGATTGCTCGGTTATCGGTCGAGATCGACATCGCCTCGGAGTTCCGCTATCGCGACGCGCCGCTGCCGGAAGGGGGCCTCGCCGTTTTCGTCTCGCAATCGGGCGAGACGATCGACACGCTGGCGGCGCTGCGCTACGCGCGGGAGAAGAAGCAGCACATCGTCGCCGTCGTCAACGTGCCGGAAAGCGCGATGCACCGCGAGGCCGACGCGACGTTGCTGACGCGCGCCGGCCCCGAGATCGGCGTGGCGTCGACCAAGGCGTTCACGTGCCAGTTGGTTACCTTGGCCTGCCTTGTCATCGCGACCGCGCGTGCGCGAGGCGCCATCGACGCCGCGCGTGAAGCCGAGCTGTCGGCGGCGATCGCCGAGATTCCTTCGCGCGCCGCCGAGGTGCTGCATCACGACGAGGCGATCCAGGATGTCGCCAAGCGGCTCGCCGAGGCGAGGGACGTCCTGTTCATGGGACGCGGAACCGGCGTCGCCATCGCCCTCGAGGCGGCGCTCAAGCTGAAGGAGATCTCATACATCCATGCCGAGGGTTTTCCGGCGGGCGAACTCAAGCACGGGACGATCGCGCTGGTCGACGAGGCGGTCCCGGTCATCGTTATCGCGCCGTCCGACCACCTGTTCGACAAGACGGCATCGGGGATACAGCAAGTAATTGCGCGCGGCGCCAAGGTGGTCGTGCTGTCGGACGCCGCCGGCCTCGCCAAGCTTGCCGGCGAGGCGCGCGCGACGATCGAGCTGCCGTCGTGCCATCCTTTCGTTGCGCCGATTCTCTACGCGATTCCAGCCCAGCTCCTCGCTTACCATGCCGCCGTCCTGCGCGGCACCGACGTCGACCAGCCGCGCAATCTCGCCAAGAGCGTGACGGTGGAATAGTCCGAATCGGCGTGAAAACGCCGTACGCCCGGGCCGGCCCGCAGCACCGCGCATGGGCTGGATCGCCGCGGCGACGGGCGGCTATACTCTCCGGCAACTCCAGAACGTCCGAATTTCCGTGGAGGTATGGCCATGTCGACTGCGGCCCTTCGCAAGGCGCCTACCGGCGTGCCGCTCAAGGATAAGAGGCTGTTCCGCGAGCAGGCATATATCGACGGGGAATGGATCGACGCCGATCGCAAGGCGGTGATCGAGGTCGTCGATCCGGCGACGCGCGAAATCATCGGCGTGGTGCCCAAGGTGGAGGCCGCCGAGACGCGTCGCGCCGTCGACGCCGCCGCCAGGGCCTATCCGGCGTGGCGCGCCAAGACGGCGAAGGAACGGGCGGTCGTTCTGCGCCGCTGGGCGGACCTGATGATGGCCAATCAGGACGATCTTGGTCTGTTGATGACGACCGAGCAGGGCAAGCCGCTCGCCGAGGCGAAAGGTGAGGTCGCCTACGCCGCGTCGTTTCTCGAGTGGTTCGGCGAGGAGGCGAAGCGCGCCTATGGCGACACCATCCCGCAACACCAGGCGGACAAGCGCATCGTCGTGGTCAAGGAGCCGGTGGGCGTCGTCGCGTGCATCACGCCGTGGAACTTCCCGGCGGCGATGATCACCCGCAAGGCGGGACCCGCGATCGCCGCCGGCTGCACGGTGGTCGCCAAACCGGCGAGCCAGACGCCTTACTCGGCGCTGGCGCTGGCCGAGCTCGGCGCGCGCGCCGGCCTGCCAAAGGGCGTGTTCAACGTCGTCACTGGCGGCGCGAAGGACGTTGGCGGCGAGCTCACCTCGAACCCGACGGTGCGGAAATTGTCGTTCACCGGCTCGACCGAAATCGGCCGCGTGCTGATGGCGCAGTGCGCGCCGACGATCAAGAAGATATCGCTGGAGCTTGGCGGCAACGCGCCATTCATCGTGTTCGACGATGCCGATCTCGACGCCGCCGTCGATGGCGCAATCCTGTCGAAGTATCGCAACACAGGGCAAACCTGCGTCTGCGCCAACCGGTTCCTGGTGCAGGGCAAAGTCTACGACGCGTTCGCCGGCAAACTTGCCGAGGCGGTCGGGAAGCTCAAAGTGGCGCCGGGCACCGAACCGGGCGCGACGCAAGGACCGCTGATCGACGACAACGCCGTGGCCAAGGTCGAGGAGCACGTCAAGGACGCGCTCGCCAAGGGCGCTAAGATCGTGACCGGCGGCAAGCGCCATGCGTTGGGCGGCACGTTCTACGAGCCGACGGTCATCGCTAACGTTGACACCCAAATGCTGGTCGCCCGCGAGGAAACCTTCGGACCGGTGGCGCCGTTGTTCCGCTTCGAGCGCGAGGAGGACGCGATTCGCCTCGCCAACGACACCGAATTCGGGCTCGCCGCATATTTCTACGGCCGCGACATCGGCCGGGTATGGCGAGTGGCCGAAGCGCTGGAGTACGGCATCATCGGCATCAACACCGGCCTAATATCGACCGAGGTCGCTCCCTTCGGCGGCATGAAGCAGTCCGGTCTAGGCCGCGAGGGCTCGCATTACGGGCTCGACGAGTTCCTCGAAGTCAAATATCTCTGCATGGGCGGAATTTAGGGCCGTCGGCTGGGGTTTCTCCATGTTAAGCGGCCGCGCGCCGCCGGGATGCGCCCGGCGACGGCGCGGGTCTGCGTCCTTGAGGGAGGGCAAATTGGACCAGAGAATCATCGACCTTTATGACGAGTACACGCACAAGCCGCTGCAGCGTCGGGTATTCCTCGAGCGGCTTGCCGGACTCGTCGGCGGAACGGCCGCCGCTTCGGCGTTGTTGCCGTTGCTGGAAAATCAGTACGCCCAAGCGGCGATCGTCGATCCCAAGGACGCCCGGCTCGAAACGCAGGTGATCAATTACAAGGGCGCCACTGGCGATGTCCGCGCCTATCTGGTCAAGGCCAAGGAAGGCCCGGCGCGCCGGCCCGGCGTGGTTACAATTCACGAGAATCGCGGACTGACTCCATATAACGAGGACGTGACGCGGCGGATCGCGCTCGAAGGGTTCGTGGCGCTCGGCGTCGATCTCCTCTCACCGCTCGGCGGCACGCCCGAGAACGAGGATCAGGCCCGCGAGATGACGGGCAAGCTCGATCGAGCGCAAACGGTGCGGAATCTCGTCGCCGCGGTCGGCTATCTCAAGGGTCGTCCGGACGCGACCGGCCAAGTCGGTGCGGTGGGCTTTTGTTGGGGGGGCGAGATGGCCAATTTGCTTGCCATCGATTCGCCCGACGTGGCTGCGGTCGTGCCGTTCTATGGGCCGATTCCCAATGCCGCCGACGTGCCGAAAATAAAGGCCAAGTTGCTCTTGCATTACGCCGGCCTCGATCAGGGGACCAATGCCCGTATTCCCGAGTACGAAGCTGCGCTGAAAGCTGCGGGCGTCTCGTACACCATCCATATGTACGACGGGGTTCAGCACGCATTTCACAATGACACCGGCGCGGCACGCTACAACAAGGAAGCGGCCGAACTCGCCTGGAAGCGTACGATCGATTTCTTGAAGGCGGCGCTCGCCGGATGAGCAAAGCGTAGCACACGCGGGGGAAACGCCTGGATAACGTCAAAGGGAGGGTAGTCGAGATGAAACTGCAAGCGTCGGTTCTTGCCGCAACGGTTGCAATCGCTGCGGCGACGCTGGTCAGCGCAGCCGCGGCGCAAGGGGTGAGCGAGCGCAAATTCCTCACGCTCGATGGCGCAAAGCAGATCGCCTCGGCGGCGAATGCCGAAGCGGTCAAGAACAAATGGAACGTCGTCATCGCCATCGTCGACGAGGGCGGCCAGCTTGTATACCTCGAAAAAATCGACAACACGCAGTCGGCGAGCGTCGACATCGCCATCGGCAAGGCGCGCACCGCGGCGCAGTTCCGCCGCCCGACCAAGGCCATGGAAGACGCCGTAGCCGGCGGGCGCAATGTCGTCATGACGTTCCCCGGCATCGTTCCGGTGCAAGGCGGCTTGCCGCTCAAGGCCGGCGACACGTTCATCGGCGCAATCGGCGTATCCGGGGTCGCCTCGGCGCAGGACGAACAGGTCGCCAAGGCGGGAGTCGACGCGCTCAAGTGATCGCGCTACGCGGCATCGGCGGGGCGGGGCGCAGATGTCCTTCGGCCTGACCCCGCTCGACGCCGCGGCGCTCGTCTGGTTCCTGTTCTGCTGGGTCGGCTACACCGTCTGGGCCGACTATATCCGCCAGGAGAAAAGCCTAGTCGGCGCCACATCGCTCTATCGGCGCGCCTGGATGGCGCAGATGCTGGTGCGCGAGAACCGCATCGTCGACACAACGCTGGTCGGCACGTTGTCGCGCAGCTCGTCGTTCTTCGCCCAGACGTCGATTTTCATCCTCGCCGGCCTGATCGCGGTAGTCGGCGCGCAGGACGTCGCGCGCGTCGTCGTCGCCGATCTGCCGTTCGCCCAAGGTACGCCAGCCGAGCTGTGGGAGATCAAGCTCGGCCTCGAGATCGTGATCTTCGTCTACTCGTTCTTCAAGTTCACCTGGTCGCTGCGCCAGTTCAATTACATGGCGACGCTGATCGGTGCGACGCCGGTACTGGCGAAGGGCGCCGCGCCCGACGAGAAATGCGAAAAGATCGCCCGCGGCGCGGCGCGCATGGGGGATCTCGCGGTCAACAACTTCAATCTCGGCATCCGCGCCTACTACTTCGGGCTTGCGGCGCTGGCGTGGTTCGTCCAGCCTTGGATGTTCATCGTCGCGTCGGCGTGGGTGGTGCTGGTCCTGTGGCGGCGCGAATTCAAGTCGCGGACGCTGGCGGCGCTGGACCAGTAGCCGGCCGGCCCGTGGAGAGGGCTTCATGGCGGCCAAATTCGACTTCGACTTGTTCACGATCGGCGCCGGATCGGGCGGCGTCGCCGCATCGCGCCACGCGGCCAGCTTCGGCGCGCGGGTCGCCATCGCCGAGTCGTGGCGCGTCGGCGGCACCTGCGTGCTGCGCGGCTGCGTGCCGAAGAAGCTGCTCGTCTACGGAACGCATTTCCGCGAAGAGCTCGAGGACGCGCGTGGCTATGGCTGGACCATCGAGGGCGCGTCGCTCGACTGGGCGGGGCTGATCGCGGCCAAGGGCCGGGAGCTCGACCGTCTCAACGGCATCTATATCAGGATGCTCGACGAGTCGCGCGTGACGATCATCGAGGGCCGCGCCACGCTCGTCGACGCGCACACCATCGATATCGCCAACCGCCGGTACTCCGCCAAACATGTCCTGATCGCAACCGGCGGCTCGCCGGAACTGCCGAGCATTCCCGGCGTCGAGCACGCCATCACCTCGAACGAAGCGCTTGACCTCGAGCGCCTTCCGGCGCGCATCGTCATCGTCGGCGGCGGCTACATCGCCGTCGAATTCGCCGGCATCTTTCGCGCCGCTGGAGTCGAGGTGATCGAAGTGATCCGCGCCGACCGGATTCTACGCGGCTTCGACGGGGATATTCGCTCCCATCTGTCGGCCGAGATGGCGAAGAAGGGAATCGACATTCGATCGGGCGCCAAAATCGCGCGCATCGACAAGATGGGCGCCTCGTTCAGGCTGACGTCCGAGACAGGCGATACCCTCGAGACCGATCTCGTGATGTACGCCACCGGCCGCCGGCCGAACACCGATGGTATCGGGCTGGAGGCGGCGGGCGTTCATCTCAACAAGGCGGGCGCGATCGCGGTCGACGAGTGGCAGCGTTCGACGGCACCGAATATCTTCGCCATCGGCGACGTCACCGACCGCATCAATCTGACTCCGGTCGCCATCGCCGAGGGGCGCGCCATCGCCGAAACGCTGTTCGGCGGCAACCCGACGCGGATGGATCACGCCGACGTGCCGTCGGCCGTTTTCAGCCAGCCGCCGGTCGGCACCGTCGGAATGAGCGAAGAAACCGCGCGCCAGCAGCTCGGCGCGGTCGATGTTTATCGGGCCGTGTTCCGGCCGATGAAACACACGCTCTCCGGTCGCGACGAGCGGACGATGATGAAGCTGGTCGTCGATCGACAGTCGCAGAAAGTGGTCGGCGTCCACATGGTCGGCGCCGACGCGCCGGAGATCATCCAGGGCCTCTCCATCGCCGTGAAGGCCGGGCTGACCAAGCGGGATTTCGACCGCACGGTGGCCATCCATCCGACCTCGGCCGAGGAATTCGTTCTGATGCGCGAGCCGGTCAAACCGACGGCTGCGAAGGCCGCGGAGTAGTCGCGTCGCCGCGCGCGGGATATAATGCCCGCGGTCGTTCGACAGCGGGGGAGTTGCGCCATGTTCGAGATCGAGCCATTCGTGGCCCAATGCCGCGCGGCGGTCGCGGCGGACAAAAGCCACAAAGCGGTGCGTGAGGTCGTCGCCCGCGCCGTCGCCGATCCGGGCGCGGTGCTGCGCGGCCTCGGCGAACCGAAACGTGCGATCATCGAGACACTGCATCGCGCTCCCGATCTGACGATTCTCAATGTCGTTTGGGCGCCGCGGATGACGATCTATCCGCACAATCACCGCATGTGGGCGGTGATCGGCGTGTACACCGGGCGAGAAGACAATATTTTCTGGCGGCGATTGCCCGATGGGGACGGCAGGGGAATCGAGGCGGCGGGCGCGAAGGCGCTCGGCGTAAAGGACGCAGCGCCGCTGGGGCCCGACATCATTCATTCGGTGACCAACCCGATCGCCCGGCTGACCGGCGCGATCCACGTCTACGGCGGGGATTTCTTCGCCGTCGAGCGCAGCGAATGGGATCCCGAAACGCTCGTCGAGGGCCGCTACGATCCGCAGAAGACGCTGCGCATGTTCGAGGAGGCGAACGAGATCTACGCTCGCGCCTGACTAGGCATGATCCGTTCTGGTGCGGTCATTTCGTGCGCCGTCATGGTTCGTCTTTCACCTCGCACGCCCGTCCTCGTGTTGTTGAGCCTCCTCATCATCCTGAGCGGCCGGCCTCTCCTTCGCCAGGCTCAGGATGAGGGCGCGGCACATGCGCCGCGCCACCATGCGAGCATATTTATCGCTTCTCGCCCTGAGCCAGTCGAAGGGCGAGGGATAAAACCGGCGCTTCAAGCTCAGCGGATCATATTCTAGTTCGCCGCCAGCGCCTGCTCGAGGTCAGCGATCAAATCCTCGACCGCTTCCAGCCCGATCGAGATTCGCAACAGATCGGGTGGGCACGGGGAGTCCGGTCCCTCGACCGAGGCGCGGTGCTCGACCAGACTTTCGACGCCGCCAAGCGACGTGGCGCGCTTGAAGACCTTGAGGGCGCCGGCGCATCTGATCGCCGCCGCCTCGCCGCCCTTGACGCGGATCGACAACATCGCGCCGAAGCCGCCCTTCATCTGCCGGCGCGCCGCCACGTACCCGGGGTCGCCGGGAAGTCCGGGATAAAGCACCGCGACGAGATTGGGGTGCTGGGCGAAATGCGTGGCGATGGCGAGCGCGCTCCGCGCCTGCATCTCGACGCGGGCGAACAACGTGCGCATGCCGCGCAACAGCAGCCAGGTTTCGACCGGCCCGAGAATCGCGCCATTTGCCAGACGCAGGTACTTTATGCGTGACCAATACGCGTCATCGCGCGCCGACACCAATGCTCCGGCGACGACGTCGGTGTGTCCATTGAGGTACTTGGTCGCCGAATGCATTACCAGATCGGCGCCGAACTCGATCGGGCGCGAAAAGACCGGCGTCGCCACCGTCGAATCGATGGCGAGGCGCGCGCCCACCTTGTGCGCGACCTCGGCCGCCATGGCGATATCGGTTACCGCCCAGGTCGGATTTGCCGGAGTTTCCAGCCAGACAAGCTTGGTCGCGCCGGCGCGCGCGCAGCGCACCAGCTCGGCGCGCTGGTCTTCCGCCGAGTTGTCGTAGAAGTCGACGGCCAGCCCCCATGGCACGGCGAATTCGAGCAGCCATTTGCGCAACGACCAATACATGACGCGCGGCGCTACGACGTGATCGCCGGGCTTGAGCGCCATGAATGCCGCGGTCGCGGCGGCCATTCCCGAGGCGAAAACGAGAGCGCCTGCGCCCCGCTCGAGTTGGCACAGCAACGCCTCGACCTGTTCGAAGGTCGGGTTTTGATCGCGCGCGTAACCGCGGCCGCCCGGATAGCTGAGGTCGACGGCGCGTTCATACGTCGTCGAAACATGAATCGGCGGCACGACGTCATGGAACGGCGCGGAAATCCTGCCCAGCGACTGGGCGGCGAGCGTGGCGGGACGCAGCTCCGACGGCCGCTTGTCGCGCATGGGGTTGCCTCACGTATTCATGGCGTCGCTCGACGCCTCGCAGATCACGGGATAGATCGCCTAGGCGCCACGATCAATCGCCAAATTGTCGCCTTACAGTTCGATCGATGACATTGGAAGCCGACCGCTCAAGGAGCAGGAAAGAACGCGTTGGTTCGCCCGAGAGCGTAGTACGCGACCAGCCCAGCCCACTCGTGGCTGGCGAGCTCGAGCAGCCGCAGCGCTTTGTTGAACGAGATCGAGCCGCCGAAGCGCAACCTCGGCGTCGTTCGGTAGTCGACCGGATATGCGATGACGGTCCAGCCGGCTTGCCGAAAGGCGCCGACCGACCGCGGCATATGGTACGCCGACGTCACGAGGAGCCAGTTTTCACCAGACTTGGGTCGGGCCAGCGCATGGGAATTGAGGGCGTTCTCCCAAGTGTTGCGCGACTGATCCTCGAATAGGATGCGTGAAACGTCGACGCCGATCGCACGAAGGAGGATAGCGGCCGCCCGGGAGTCGGTGTATTCGGTTTGCGATAACGTGCCGGAGCCGCCCGCGAAGACAAGCTTGGCCGATGGATAGCGTCGGGCAAGCTCGGCGAACGCAAACAGTCTTCCCGCGCCGCGATCGCCGGGCGAGATCCGATCGCGCGATATGGCGGTACTGTTATCGAAATCACCGCCGAGGACGACGATCCCGTCGACGCGCTCGGGAGGCGTCACCGGCGGAAACCGGTTTTCGAGCGTCTGGATGGCCCATCCGCCGAACGGCACGTAGACGGCGAGAAGGATGAAGCCGACGACCGGCGTCACGATGCCGCGGCCAAGCCGCGCCAAGCGTGTCCACAATAACAGCGTGCCAAGGGCCAACAACGCGAGGGCAATGGCATCCGCGTCGGCGAACTGGCCGAGGATCTTCGATAGTTCGAACACTCGTCGATCATTAAACTGTCGGAAAGCTCGACGCAAACAGTCGCGACGGGAGCCGCATAGGCGTCGGGTTGCGGCGGTGCAACATGCCTGATAGGCTGTGCAAAATTGGACAGTTAGCAGGTGCGACGGGGTCGAACATGGCGGGAAAATGGGCGCCGGAAAGCTGGCGCAAGCGGCCGATCCGACAGGTTCCGCAGTACCCCGACCCGGCGGTGCTCGCCGAGGTCGAGAAACGACTCAAGAGTTTTCCGCCGTTGGTCTTCGCCGGCGAGGCGAGGGCGCTCAAGGCGGCATTGGCCAAGGTGGCCCAGGGCAGCGCTTTCCTGCTGCAAGGGGGCGACTGCGCCGAAAGCTTCGCCGAGTTCAGCGCCAACAATATCCGCGATTCGTTCAAGGTTCTGCTGCAGATGACCGTCGTGCTGATGTACGGCGGCCAGCTTCCGGTGGTGAAGGTCGGCCGAATGGCCGGCCAGTTCGCCAAGCCGCGTTCGGCCGACACCGAGACAATCGGCGACGCGACGCTGCCCGCCTATCGCGGCGACATCATCAACGGCCCCGAGTTCACGGCGGACGCGCGGCGACCCGATCCCGAGCGCATGCTGCGCAGCTACAGCCAGGCGGCGGCGACCTTGAACCTTTTGCGCGCCTTCGCCCACGGCGGCTACGCCGACCTCCATCGCGTCCACGGCTGGACGCTTGGCTTCGTCGATCGCAGCCCGGCGGGCGAACGTTTTCGCGAATTGGCCGACCATATCGCCGACGCGCTCAGCTTCATGGAGGCGTGCGGACTGACGGCCGAAGCGGCGCCGCAGATTCGCGAAGCGGAATTCTTCACCTCGCACGAAGCGCTGCTGCTCCCCTACGAGGAGGCGTTGACCCGCATCGACAGCACCAGCGGCGATTGGTACGACTGCTCGGCGCACATGGTGTGGATCGGCGAGCGCACGCGCCAGCTCGACGGCGCGCATGTCGAGTTCTGCCGCGGCATCAAGAATCCGATTGGGCTTAAATGCGGGCCGACGCTGGAGCCCGACGAGTTGCTTCGCCTCGTCGACGTGCTCAATCCGGAGAACGAGCCGGGCCGGTTGACGCTCATCGCACGCATGGGCGCCGACAAGATCGAGGCGCGCTTGCCTCTCATCGTCCGACGCATCCAACGCGAGGGCCGCAATGTCGTGTGGTCGTGTGATCCGATGCATGGCAACACGATCAAGTCGGCCACCGGCTACAAGACCCGCCCGTTCGACCGCATATTGAGCGAGGTACGCGCCTTCATGGCGATCCACCGCGGCGAAGGAACGAACGCCGGCGGCGTGCATTTCGAGATGACCGGGCAAAACGTCACCGAATGCACCGGCGGCGCCGAGGCGATCACCGAGCAATCGCTGGGCGACCGCTATCACACACATTGCGATCCGCGGCTGAACGGCAGCCAGGCGCTTGAGCTGGCCTTCCTCATCGCCGAAGGGTTGCGCAAGGCGCGCGTCGGCGTCGACACCAGGACGGTCGCCGCCGCGTCTTGAACGCCTGCACCGAGTGGCGCATCGATGAATGACGCACGGGCGAAGAACGGGGCGATGATGCGTCCGGCGGTGGACGAGATACCGCGCTGGACCGATCACTATTTTCTACGCTCGAAGGCGGTTGTCGAGCGCTTCGGCGACAAGACGGTCAGCTATGCGGTATTCATGCGCCGTCCGGTGATCGCCACCACCAAGCTCGCCGTCGATTGGCTGCACGCCGTCGCCGCCTCGCGCAACACGCGGTTCACGATCGAGCTGCGCTACGCCGAGGGCGCGTGGGTCGGCGCCGGCGAACCCTTGATGTACATCACCGGCAGCCTGCGGCATCTGGTCGATCTCGAGACGCTTTATCTGCAGAAGATCGGCCCGCCCTGCGTCGCCGCTTATAACGCCTACACGATGTGCGTCGATCTGCCCAAGGTCGCGTTCATCGCCATGGATGCCCGCCACTGCGCCGGCACCGAGATGGCGGAGATGATGGCCTACGCGGCGTCGGTCGGATCGCTCGCCGCCAAGCGCGACGCCCAGGCGCTGGGTTTCGTTGCCAACGCGACCGACGCCACGGCGCATTTCTTCAATCAGCCGGGCGGTCGCGGCACGATGCCGCACGCGCTCATCGGCTATGCCGGGTCGACGGTCCGCGCCGCTGAGATGTCGGCCGAGGCGTTTCCCGACCAGGACCTGACCGTGCTGGTCGACTATTACGGACGCGAGATCACCGACGGTCTGGCGGTCTGCCGCCGCTTTCCCGAACTCGCCGCCAAAGGCCGGCTCGGCGTGCGGCTCGACACCCACGGCGGCCGCTATCTCGAGGGCCTCGACTTGGCGCGCTCGTATGCCGTGCTCGAGCGCAACGTGCCGCAGGCGATCCGCGGCTATCGCACCGAAGCCGAGCTGCGCCATCTCGTCGGCACCGGCGTGTCGGCGGCGGCGATCTGGCACATGCGCGAACAGCTCGATCAGGCGGGCTTTCCCAAGGCGCGCATCGTCGCCTCATCGGGCTTCACGCCGGCCAAATGCAAATCGATGGCCGTCGCCAACGTGCCGGTGAACGCGATCGGCACCGGCTCGTATTTGCCCGAGACGTGGACCGAGACCTACGCCACCGCCGACATCGTCGAATACGACGGCGAGCCGTCGGTCAAGGTCGGTCGCGAGTTTCTCCTGCGCAAGAAGAACCCCGCGCCGTGACCGCGATGGCGACGCGGCGCCGATTTCGCGATGACTGAATCGTTCGTGCTGGCGATGGCGCAGTTGAACCAGGTGGTCGGCGACATCGCCGGCAACCTGGCGCGAATTCGCGCCGCGCGGAGCGAAGCTCGCGCCAAGGGAGCCGATCTCGTTGTCTATCCCGAGCTCAACGTCGCCGGCTATCCGCCGGAGGATCTGGTGTTGAAGCCGGCCTTCCAAGAGGCGATCGCGACGGCGGTCGGCGATCTCGCCGGCGAGACCGCCGATGGCGGCCCGGCGATGCTGGTCGGCGCGCCGTGGCGGGCGAACGGCAAGCTTTACAACGCGGCCCTGCTGCTCGACGGCGGTAAAATCGCCGCGACGCGCTTCAAGCACGATCTGCCGAATTACGGCGTGTTCGACGAGAAGCGCATTTTCGCCGCCGGGCCGCCGCCAGGGCCGATCGCCTTTCGCAATCATGTCCGTCTCGGCGTGATGATCTGCGAGGACATGTGGACGCCCGATTGCGCCGAGTGCCTAGTCGAATCGGGCGCCGAAATGCTGGTGGTGCCCAACGGTAGTCCATACGAAAGCGACAAGATCGACGAGCGCCTGTCACTGGCGGCGGCGCGGATCGCCGAGACCAATCTGCCCTTGGTTTACGTCAATCGCGTCGGCGGGCAGGACGAACTTGTCTTCGATGGCGCGTCGTTCGTGCTCAACGCCGACCGTTCGCTCGCCGCGCAAGCGCCAAGCTTCGCCGAGGCGGTGCGCGTGACCCGTTGGTCGAAGAGCGGGGATGGGCGGTGGGCGTGCGCCCCGGGCGAGATCGACAAGCCGGCCGAGGGACTCGAAGCGATCTATCAGGCGCTGGTCCTGGGGTTACGCGACTACGTGCTGAAGAACCGCTTCCCCGGCGTCATCATCGGGCTTTCGGGCGGCATTGATTCGGCGCTGACCGCCGCGCTCGCCGTCGACGCGCTCGGGGCCGACAAGGTGTGGACGGTGATGATGCCGTCGCCCTACACGTCCAAGGAAAGCCTCGACGACGCGGCCGAAGTGGCGCGTCTGTTGGGTGTACGGCTCGACACCGTGTCGATCGAACCGGCGATGCGGGCGTTCGCGGCCATGCTCGCCGAGACGTTCAAGGGCAAGACGCCCGACATCACCGAGGAGAATATCCAGTCGCGCAGTCGCGGCATCGCCTTGATGGCGCTTTCGAACAAGTTCGGGCACATGGTCGTCTCGACCGGCAACAAGTCCGAGATGTCGGTCGGCTATGCGACGATTTACGGCGACATGTGCGGCGGTTACGCGGTGCTCAAGGACGTGTACAAGACCACCGTCTTCAAGCTCGCGGGATGGCGCAACCAGACGCGACCCCCGGGTGCGCTGGGGCCGGCAGGGCGCGTGATGCCGGAAAACGTGATCACGCGGCCGCCCACGGCCGAGCTGCGTCCGGACCAGACCGACGAGGCGACGCTTGGACCTTATGCCGAGCTCGACGACATCCTTCACTGTCTCGTCGAGAAAGAAATGGCGGTCCCGGACATCGTCGCCCGCGGTCACGCGGCGGCGACCGTCCATCGTGTGTGGCGGATGCTCGACGTCGCGGAGTACAAGCGCCGCCAGGCGCCGCCCGGGGTAAAAATCACGCGCCGCGCATTCGGCCGCGATCGCCGCTATCCGATCACCAACGGCTTCCGCGCGCCGGCTTGAGCGGGTAATGTCCGCCCTCGGCTTCATAGCCGGAGGCTGGCGAGCATGACCGCCTCAACCTGAGCCTGTCGAAGGATGAGGCTGAGGCACATCGCAACCGTCAGGACTTGGAACCGTCTTGCCGCTTCACCTCCACAACACCCTGACCCACCGCAAGGAGCGTTTCGAGCCGCTCGACCCGGGTCATGTGCGGATGTATGTCTGCGGGCCGACGGTCTACGACTACGCGCATATCGGCAACGCACGGCCGGTGGTGGTGTTCGACGTACTCTATCGCGTGCTGAAGGCGCGGTACGCCAAGGTGACCTACGTCCGCAACATCACCGATATCGACGACAAGATCATGGCGGCGGCCAAGGAGTCGAGCGAGCGGATCGATTCCATCACCTCGCGCACGACCAGGGCGTATCACGAGGACATGCGGGCGCTGGGCGCGCTCGATCCGGACATCGAGCCGCGCGCCACGCAGCACGTTCCGCAGATGATCGCCATGATCGAAACGCTGATCGCCGACGGCCACGCCTATGCGGCGGAGGGACACGTGCTGTTCAACGTGCCGACGATGCGCGATTACGGCAAGCTGTCGGGCCGATCGCGCGACGAGCAGATCGCCGGCGCGCGCGTTGACGTCGCGCCGTACAAGAAGGATCCCGCCGATTTCGTCCTGTGGAAGCCTTCGGCGCCCGATCAGCCGGGATGGGACAGCCCGTGGGGCCGCGGCCGGCCAGGCTGGCATATCGAGTGCTCGGCGATGAGCGAGGCGCATCTCGGCGCGACCTTCGATATCCACGGCGGCGGCCACGATCTGATTTTTCCCCACCATGAGAACGAGATCGCCCAGAGCGAATGCGCGCATGGCGGCAGGCCGTTCGTGCGCTACTGGGTGCACAACGGCTATCTGGTGGTGAACGGCGAAAAGATGTCGAAGAGTCTCGGCAATTTTTTCACCGTGCGCGAGTTACTGGCCAAGGCGCCGGGCGAGGCGATTCGGCTGTTGTTGCTCAAGACGCATTATCGCGCGCCGCTTGATTTCACCGACGACGGTTTGCGCCAGGCTAAGGGCGAGCTCGACCGTTTTTACACGGCGCTGCGCGGCGCGACCGACGTGGCTCCGGACGGCGGCGAGACCCCGGCGGGCGTCATGGATGCGCTCGAGGACGATCTCAATACGCCGCTCGCTATCGCCTACTTGCACGAAATGGCGCGCGATCTGAACGCCGAGAAAGATGAAAAACGCCGCGCGCAATTCAAGGCGAACCTGATCAATGGCGGAGCCCTGCTTGGCCTGCTGCGTTCGAATCCAAACGACTGGTTCCAGAAGATCGTCTCGATTCACGAGTCGGTGCCGGCGAAACACGCTCCGGCGATGAATGCGCAACCGATCCTCGCCAAGGAGACGATCGAAAAGCTGATCGACGCCCGCAACGCCGCGCGCAAGGCGAAGAACTTCAAGGAGGCCGATCGGATTCGTGACGAATTGAAGGCTGGCGGCGTGCTACTCGAGGACGGCCCGAAGGGGACAACGTGGAAGCGCGCAGGATGACCGACGACAAGCGAGTCTATTTGTACGATTGCACGCTGCGCGACGGCGCGCAGACGCAAGGCGTCGATTTCGGCGTCTCGGACAAGCTTGCGCTCGCCGACGCACTGGACAGGCTTGGCGTCGA
>DATIBC010000032.1:0-2486 GCA_035457725.1 Alphaproteobacteria bacterium
CGCGGAGGTGGGGTCAATGCCGCAGAAACCGCGCGTGCCGCCCTACGGCAAGTACAGCCACACAGGTAGATACCCCGCCGCTTGGAGCTCCTCGAACAGCTCGAGGACCGGAAACGCGGCGAGGAAGATCAGCGCGTCGCGGAAGGTGAGCACGATCAGCCGCGGTTGCGCCTCGAGGCGATCGATGTCGTGCCACAAGCCGAAATCGGGCAGCCAGCGCGGCACGCGCGTCAGGTAGTCGACATAGGGCGCGCCGAACTGCACGGCGAGATATGCCTCCTCCTTGCGGATGACGAGATCGAAGATCCCGACGCACACCGCGCCGAAAATGGCGCCGATCACCAGGCTTCCGGCGCACAAGCCGACCCCGGCCGCGCCGATGGCGGAGAACAAATAGAGAGGATTGCGGACGATGGAGTATGGCCCGTGGCGGACCAGTTGCCGCTTCTTCTTGCCGCCAAGATAGAGCGCGCACCAGGTGCGGCCGAGAATGCAGACGACAATCAATGCCAGGCCTATCCACTCGATCGACAGATGCGCCGGACCGTCGATCACCCACATCGACTGCGTGAATAGCAGGGCCATGATCGGTGCCACGAGGCTGGCGCCGACGACGCGTTTTCGTCGGTGCTGCACCGCCGAGAGATCGAAGTTGTGCGTCGACGTCATGCCTGCGATCGATTCAGATTGGGTTTCGCGCGCCCCATGCGGTGGACGCGCCCTCACCGCCGCTGGCTTGCGAGGGCTTGCCGACGACCCGTGCGACCTGGGCGGCGACGCGCGGGCTGACGAACGAGGTGATGTCGCCGCCGAGGCGCGCGATCTCCTTGACGAAGCGCGAGGAGATGAACTGGTTGGTCTCCGAGGCCATCAAGAACACGGTCTCGATTTGCGGCGTCAGGCGGCGGTTCATGCCGGCCATCTGGAACTCGTACTCGAAGTCGGACACCGCGCGCAGGCCACGGACTATGACATTAGCCCCGGCTTGGGCGGCGAACTTCACCAGCAGCGTATCGAACGGCCGCACCTCGACGCGGTCGCCGATGCGATGGTTATTGGCCTTGATTTCCTCCTCGACCAGGGCGACCCGCTCGGCGAGCTGGAATAGCGGTCCTTTGCCGGCGTTGACCGCGACGCCGACGATTAGCCGATCGACGAGGCCGACGGCGCGCAAGATGATGTCCATGTGCCCATTGGTGACCGGGTCGAACGTTCCCGGATAGACCCCAATACGCGCCGCGCCCAAATTCGCCCCCTTATTTGCCCCCGGTGCCCGGCGCGGCATCGTCTTCCTCGCCAAGCCGCGTCACCGAAACGACCCGCTCCCCCTCCTCGACCTTGAACAGCGTGACGCCCTGTGTCTTGCGGCCGGCGATGCGGATATCGTTGACCGGCGTGCGAATGAGTTGACCGGAATCGGTCACCAGCATGATCTGGTCATTATCGCGCACCGGAAACGACGCCACCACTTTGCCGTTGCGCTCGGTCGTCTCGATGTTGGCGATGCCCTGCCCGCCACGCCCGGTGACGCGATACTCGTAGGCCGAGGTGCGCTTGCCGTAACCCTTGGAGGTGACCGAAAGCAGGAACTCCTCGTGCCGCTCCATCTCGATGTAGCGCTCCTCGGATAGCGTGATCTGGGCGATCGGGGTTCCAGGCGCCTCGGTGTCCGGCGCCTCGACCTCGGGCGCCTCCGCCTCGACGCCTTCGCCGTTGCCGCGCCGCGCCTTCGACATCCGAAGATACGCGTCGCGCTCCTCGACCGCGAAATCGGCGTGCCGCAGCATCGACATCGAGATCACTTCGTCGCCCTTGGCAAGCTTGATGCCGCGCACGCCGGTCGAGGTACGGCCGCTGAATACGCGCACCTCGCCGACATGAAAACGGATGCACTTGCCGCCGCGCGTGGCGAGCAAGACGTCCTGCGCCTCGGTGCAGGTCTCGACGCCGATCAGCCATTCGCCTTTGTCGAGCTTCATGGCGATCTTGCCATTCGCCTTGATGTTGAGGAAGTCGGAGAGCGAATTGCGCCGCACATTGCCGGTCGAAGTGGCGAACATGAGGTGTAGGTCCGTCCACTTCGATTGGTCTTGCGGCAGCGGCATGACCGTCGAGATGGTCTCGCCTTCGGCGAGCGGCAGAACGTTGATCATCGCCTTGCCGCGCGCCTGTGGGGTGCCGAGCGGCAGCCGGTAGACCTTGAGCTGGTAGACGATCCCGCGCGAGGAGAAAAACAGCACCGGCACATGCGTGTTGGCCACGAAGACCTGGCTGACGAAATCCTCCTCCCGCGTCGCCATGCCCGACCGGCCGCGGCCGCCGCGGCGCTGCGCGCGATACGTCGACAGCGGTACCCGCTTGATGTAACCGCCATGGGTGACGGTGACGACCATGTCCTCGGGATGGATTAGGTCTTCGATATCCTGCTCGAACTCGCCTTCCTCGAGCGTCGTGCGCCGTTGGTCGCCGAACTCCTCCTTCATCTT
>DATIBC010000033.1:0-60498 GCA_035457725.1 Alphaproteobacteria bacterium
TTGTTCGACGGCGTGAACGGCGTCGAGCCGCAATCCGAGACGGTGTGGCGGCAGGCCGACAAATACGACGTTCCGCGCATCTGCTTCGTCAACAAGATGGATCGCGTCGGCGCCGATTTCTTCATGTCGGTGCGTACCATCGAGGAACGCCTCGGCGCGCGGCCACTGGTTCTCCAGCTTCCGATCGGCGCCGAGAGCAATTTCGTCGGAATCGTCGATCTGGTGCGGATGAAGGGAGTGACCTGGAAGGACGAAGCGCTTGGCGCCGAGTTCACCGTCGGCGATATTCCGGCCGAGCTGAAGGATCAGGCGGCCGAATACCGCGCCAAGCTGGTCGAGACGGCGGTCGAATACGACGATGCGGCGCTCGAGGCTTATCTTGGCGGCGTCGAGCCGTCGGAAGAAGTGCTTCGAAAATGCATCCGCAAGGGAACGATCGACAGCAAGTTCTATCCCGTTCTGTGCGGCTCGGCGTTCAAGAACAAGGGCGTGCAACCGCTGCTCGACGCGGTGGTCGACTATCTGCCCTCGCCCGCCGATGTCGCCGCCGTCAAGGGCACGGTCCCGGGTAAGGGTACCGAGATCGAGCGGCGTTGCGACGACGCAGAGCCGTTCTCGGCGCTCGCTTTCAAGATCATGACCGACCCCTTCGTCGGGTCGCTCACCTTCGTTCGCATCTATTCGGGCGTGCTCAACTCGGGCACCGGCGTGCTGAATTCGGTCAAGGACAAGAACGAGCGGATCGGCCGTATGCTGCAGATGCACGCGAACCATCGCGAGGACATCAAGGAAGCGCGCGCCGGCGACATTGTCGCGCTTGCCGGGCTAAAACTCACCACCACCGGCGACACGCTGTGCGATCCCGATACGCCGATCTTGCTCGAACGCATGGAGTTTCCCGATCCGGTGATCGAAGTCGCGGTCGAGCCGAAGACCAAGGGCGATCAGGAGAAAATGGGCGTGGCGCTGATGCGCCTAGCGACCGAGGACCCGTCGTTCCGCGTCACCAGCGACGCCGAAAGCGGCCAGACGATCATCAAGGGCATGGGCGAACTCCATCTCGAGATCATCGTCGACCGCATGAAACGCGAGTTCAAGGTCGAGGCGAATGTCGGTGCGCCGCAGGTGGCGTATCGCGAAACCATCACGCGGACGGTCGAGCACGACTACACGCACAAGAAACAGAGCGGCGGGTCGGGCCAGTACGCGCGCCTCAAGTTGCGCTTCGAGCCGCTGCCGCCGGGCGGCGGATACGAGTTCGAGAACGAGGTGGTCGGCGGCGCGGTTCCGAAGGAGTACATCCCCGGCGTCGCGAAGGGTCTCGAAGCCGCGCGCACCACCGGCGTGCTGGCCGGATTCCCGGTGATCGATTTCAAGGTCTCGCTGATCGACGGTGCCTACCACGACGTCGATTCGAGCGCGCTCGCCTTCGAGATCGCCTCCCGCGCCTGCTTCAAGGAAGGCATCGGCAAGGCAGGGCCGAAGCTACTCGAGCCGGTCATGCGGGTCGAGGTGGTGACGCCCGAGGAATACATGGGCGACGTCATCGGCGATCTCAACAGCCGGCGCGGCCAGATCACTCAGATGGATTCGCGCGCCAACGCGCGCGTCGTCACGGCGATGGTGCCGTTGGCCAATATGTTCGGTTACGTCAACAACCTGCGCTCGATGAGCCAGGGCCGCGCGACATACAGCATGCACTTCGATCACTACGAACAGGTACCGCAGCAGGTGGCGGACGAAGTCCGCGCCAAGATGGCGTGATCCTCATCCCAGGGAGATCCGGAGAAGAACCATGACCAAGGCGAAATTCGAGCGGACGAAGCCGCACTGCAACATTGGGACGATTGGGCACGTGGATCATGGGAAGACGTCGTTGACGGCGGCGATCACGAAGGTGTTGGCGGGGGAGGGGAAGACGCAGTTCGTGGCCTACGACCAGATCGACAAGGCGCCGGAGGAGAAGGCGCGTGGGATCACGATCAACACGGCGCATGTGGAGTACGAGACGGAGAAGCGGCATTACGCGCATGTCGATTGCCCGGGGCACGCGGACTACATCAAGAACATGATCACCGGGGCGGCGCAGATGGACGGGGCGATTTTGGTGGTGTCGGCGGCGGACGGGCCGATGCCGCAGACGCGGGAGCACATCTTGCTGGCCCGCCAGGTGGGGGTGCCGGCGCTGGTGGTGTTTTTGAACAAGGTGGACATGGTGGAGGACCCGGAGCTGTTGGACCTGGTGGAGCTGGAGGTGCGGGAGCTGCTGTCGAAGTACGAGTTTCCGGGGGACAAGATCCCGATCGTGCGGGGCTCGGCGCTGTACGCGCTGGAGGGGAAGGACGACGGCAAGCTGGGGAAGAGCGCGGTGCTGGCGCTGATGAAGGCGGTGGACGAGACGATTCCGCAGCCGCAGCGGCCGAAGGACCGGCCGTTTTTGATGCCGATCGAGGACGTGTTCACGATCTCGGGGCGGGGCACGGTGGTGACGGGGCGGGTGGAGCGAGGGGTGATCAAGGTCAACGACGAGGTGGAGATCGTCGGCTTGCGGGCGACGACGAAGACGGTGGTGACGGGGGTGGAGATGTTCCGCAAGCTGCTGGATGCGGGGGAGGCGGGGGACAACATCGGGGCGCTATTGCGCGGGACGAAGCGGGAAGAGGTGGAGCGGGGGCAGGTTTTGGCGGCGCCGGGATCGATCACGCCGCACACCAAGTTCAAGGCGGAGGCGTACATCTTGACCAAGGAGGAGGGGGGACGGCACACGCCGTTCTTCTCCAACTACCGGCCGCAGTTTTACTTCCGGACCACCGACGTGACCGGGCAGGTGGTGTTGCCGGCGGGGACGGAGATGGTGATGCCGGGCGACAACATCGCCATGGAGGTGCATCTGATCGCGCCCATCGCCATGGACGAGGGCCTGCGCTTCGCCATCCGCGAGGGCGGCCGCACCGTCGGCGCCGGCGTCGTCGCCAAGATCATCGAGTAGTCGTTTCGCGGGAGCCGGCCGGCGCAAAGGAAGCTTGACTATGGTCAATCAAAGCATACGCATCCGCCTGAAGGCGTTCGATCATCGCATTCTCGACCAGTCGACGAGCGAGATCGTGACGACCGCCAAGCGGACCGGCGCCACGGTGCGCGGACCAATTCCGCTGCCGACCGAGATCGAACGCTTCACCGTTAACCGCAGCCCGCACATCGACAAAAAAAGCCGCGAACAGTTCGAGATCCGCACCCATCGCCGGCTTCTCGACATCGTCGATCCGACTCCGCAGACGGTGGACGCGCTGATGAAGCTCGACCTCGCCGCCGGCGTCGACGTCGAAATCAAGCTCTAGCCCGGGGAAGTTTATGCGCACCGGCGTCATCGCCCAGAAGCTCGGAATGACCCGAATTTTCACCGGTGAGGGCACGCATACGCCCGTCACCGTCCTGAAGCTCGACCAGTGCCAGGTCGTCGCCGTCCGCACGCCTGAGAAGGACGGCTACGCCGCCGTGCAGCTCGGCGTCGGCAAGGCGAAGGTCAAGAATGTCTCGAAGCCGCAGCGTGGCCATTTCGCCAAGGCCAAAGTGGAGCCGAAGCGTCGGCTCGCCGAATTTCGCGTCAGCCCCGATGCGTTGCTCGATATCGGCGCGGAAATCACCGCCGATCATTTCGTGCCCGGCCAGTTCGTCGACGTCGCCGGAGTCACCATCGGCAAGGGCTTCGCGGGCGTCATGAAGCGCTGGAATTTCGCTGGCCTCGAAGCGTCGCACGGCGTGTCGATCAGCCACCGAAGCCACGGCTCGACCGGCCAGCGTCAAGACCCCGGACGGACATTCAAGGGCAAGAAAATGGCCGGCCATCTCGGCGGCGAGCGCGTGACGACGCAGAACCTCACGATCGTCGCTACCGATCCGGCGCAGGGCCTGATCATGGTGAGCGGCGCGGTGCCGGGCGCGGCCGGCGGATACGTCATGGTGCGCGACGCCGCCAAGCGCGCGCGGCCCAAGGATGCGCCGTTCCCGGCCGCGGTTCGCAAAGCCGATGCGCCGACGCCCGCCGGCGACGGCGCCAAGGAATGATGGCGATGAAACTGGCGATCAAAACGCTCGAAAACAAGGACGCCGGGTCGATCGAGGTCGACGACGGCGTATTCGGCCTGCCGGCGCGACCCGACATTTTGGCCCGCATGGTGCGTTGGCAACTCGCCAAGCGCCGCGCCGGGACTCACGATACCAAGGAAATCGGCGAGGTATCCGGCGGCGGCCGCAAGCCTTGGGCACAGAAGGGCACCGGCCGGGCGCGGCACGGCTCGATCCGCAGCCCACAATGGCGCAAGGGCGCGGTGATCTTCGGACCGACGCCCCGCAGCCATGCCTACGATCTGCCGAAGAAGGTGCGTAAGCTGGCGTTAAAGACCGCGCTCTCGGTCAAGCAGGCCGAAGGCAAGCTTGTCGTCCTCGACGACGCCAAGGTCGCCAAGCCGAAGACCAAGGAGCTCGCCAAGCGCTTCGCCAAACTCGGCTGGTCTTCGGTCCTGGTCATCGACGGCGCCGCGGTCGACGAAGGCTTTGCGCGCGCGGCGCGCAACATCCCCGGCTGCGACGTGCTGCCGCAGCAGGGCGCCAACGTCTACGACATCATGCGTCGCGATACGTTGGTGTTGACCAAGGACGCCGTCGAAGCGCTGGAGGCGCGACTGAAATGAGCGCCGCGAAGACGCGCAAGATCGCGGCCAAGGCGCCGCTTCCGATCGATCGCATGTACGCCGTCATCGTCGCCCCGGTGATCACCGAGAAGGCAACGCGCGGCTCCGAGCACAATCAGGTGACGTTCCGCGTCCGGGACGATGCGACCAAGCCCGAGATCAAGGCCGCCGTCGAGGGTTTGTTCAAGGTCAAGGTCGAGGCGGTGAACACGATCAACGTGCGCGGTAAGGCCAAGCGTTTCCGCGGCCGGCTCGGACAGCGCTCGGGCTACAAGAAGGCCGTCGTGTCGCTGGCCGAGGGCCACTCGATCGACGTGACCACGGGAATCTGACGAGGGACGTCAAGCGATGGCACTCAAGACCTTCAAACCGGTCACGCCGGGACGCCGCCAGGTCGTATTGGTCGACCGCGCCGAGCTGTGGGCCGGTGGTCCCGTCAAGGCGCTCGCGAACGGCAAGCACAAGACTGGCGGGCGTAACAATCGCGGCCGCATCACGACCCGGCATCACGGCGGCGGCCACAAGAAGCGTTACCGCGAGATCGACTTCAAGCGCCGGAAGTTCGACGTTGAAGGCACGATCGAACGGCTGGAGTACGATCCCAACCGCACCGCCTTCATAGCGCTGGTCAAGTATGCCGACGGCGAACAGTGCTACATCCTGGCGCCGCAGCGTCTCGCCGCGGGCGACAAGGTGATGGCCGGCGAGCGCGTCGACATCAAGCCGGGCAACGCGCTGCCGATGCGCAATATCCCGGTCGGCACGATAATCCACAATATTGAGCTGAAGGCCGGCAAAGGTGGTCAACTCGCGCGTTCCGCCGGGACCTATGCCCAGCTCGTCGGCAAGGATCAGGGTTTCGCCCTGCTGCGGCTCGCCTCGGGCGAGGTGCGCCGGGCGAGCGGCGAATGCTTGGCGACGATCGGCGCGGTATCCAATCCCGATCAGGTCAACGTCAAGATCGGCAAAGCGGGGCGCAATCGCTGGAAGGGATGGCGTCCGCATGTACGGGGCACGGCGATGAACCCCATCGATCATCCCCATGGCGGCGGCGAGGGCCGGACCAAGGGTGGCCGCCATCCGGTGACGCCGTGGGGCAAGCCGACCAAGGGATACAAGACCCGCCACAACAAGGCGACGGACAAGTTGATCGTCCGCCGCCGCAACGCGAAGTAACGGAGGAGCACCGTGGCGCGCTCAGTCTGGAAAGGCCCGTTCGTCGACGGCTACCTCCTCAAGAAGGCGGAAAAGTCGCGGGCTTCCGGCCGTAACGAGATCATCAAGATCTGGTCGCGACGCTCGACCATCTTGCCGCAGTTCGTCGGGCTTACGTTCGGCGTCTATAACGGCCACAAGTTCCTTCCGGTCCTCGTTACCGAGAACATGGTCGGGCATAAATTCGGCGAGTTCGCGCCGACCCGCGTCTTCCACGGCCACTCGGCCGACCGGAAAGCGACGCGGAGCGAGGAGTAGGATCATGGGCAAGCCGTCCCGGCCGCGGGGATTGAAGGACAACGAGGCGCGCGCGGTGGCGCGGACCGTCCGCGTGAGCCCGCGCAAGCTCAATCTCGTCGCCGAGCTGATTCGCGGCAAGGACGCGGCGAGCGCCTTGGCCGAGCTTGGCTTCTCCAAGCGGCGCATCGCCGGGACCGTGCGCAAGGTGCTGCAGGCGGCGATCGCCAACGCCGAGAACAATCATCAACTCGACGTCGATCGTCTGTTCGTCGCCGAGGCGTTTGTTGGCCGCGCCATAGCAATGCGCCGCTTCCACGCCCGCGGCCGCGGCCGGTCGGCGTCGATCGTCAAGCCGTTCAGCCATCTCACCGTCGTCGTGCGCGAGCGCGAGGAGACCGCGTAAATGGGGCAGAAAGTAAATCCGATCGGGCTTCGGCTCGGCATCAACCGCACCTGGGATTCGCGTTGGTTCGCCGACGATGATTACGCGACCCTGCTGCACGAGGACATCAAGCTGCGCAGCTATCTCAGCGACCGGCTGCAGCAGGCGGGGGTGTCGCGCGTGGTGATCGAGCGGCCGGCCAAGAAGGCGCGCATCACGATCCATACCGCCCGCCCAGGCGTGGTCATCGGCAAGAAGGGCGCCGACATCGAAAAGCTCCGCGGCGATCTCGCCCGCATGACCAAGGGCGAGGTCAATCTCAACATCGTCGAGATTCGCAAACCCGAGATCGACGCCAAGCTGGTGGCCGAAAACATCGCCCAGCAGCTCGAGCGCCGCGTCGCCTTCCGCCGCGCGATGAAACGCGCCGTCCAATCGGCGATGCGGCTCGGCGCGCAGGGCATCCGCATCAACTGCGCCGGCCGCCTCGGCGGGGCGGAAATCGCCCGGGTCGAGTGGTATCGCGAGGGGCGCGTGCCGTTGCATACGTTGCGCGCCGACATCGACTTCGGCATCGCGACCGCCAAGACCACCTATGGCACGTGCGGCGTCAAGGTATGGGTTTTCAAAGGCGAAATTCTCGCCCACGACCCGATGGCGCAGGATAAGCGCGCCGCCGAGCAGGCACCGGCGCGCTGATCGGCGCCGAACCCCCCGTGGGCGATAGGACAGAACGGAACCGACGACCATGACGCAACCCGCACGCACCAAGTACCGCAAGGCGCACAAGGGCCGCATCCACGGCAATGCCAAGGGCGGCTATGAGCTCAATTTCGGCGCCTTTGGCCTCAAGGCGGTGGAACCGGCGCGCCTCACCGAGCGTCAGATCGAGGCGGCGCGGCGCGCCATCACGCGCCACCTGAAGCGCGTCGGCCGGGTCTGGATCCGGGTCTTTCCCGACGTACCGGTATCGAAAAAGCCGGCCGAGGTGCGGATGGGCTCGGGCAAGGGCACGCCCGAGTTCTGGATCTGCCGGGTCAAGCCAGGGCGGATCATGTTTGAGATCGACGGCGTCAACCGCGGCCTGGCGGAGGAGGCGTTTGCGCTTGCCTCGGCCAAACTGCCAATGAAGAGCCGCGTCGTCGGCCGCTTGGGCGAAGGGGGTTGAGGCGATGAAGGACGTCAAGATATCGGACATTCGCGCCAAGACCGACGACGAACTCGGCACGCAGCTAGGCGAGCTGCGCAAGGAGCGCTTCAACCTGCGATTCCAGCGAGCCAGCGGCCAGCTCGAGAACACCGCGCAGGTGCGCCACGTGCGGCACCAAATCGCCCGCATCAAGACCGTGCTCGCCGAACGCCGGCGGGCGGCCACGGCCAAGGCCGCGACGTCACGGCCATAACGGCAACGCGAAGGAAAGCGAGAACACACAATGCCGAGGCGCGTCCTACAAGGAGTGGTGGTCAGCGACAAGGCCGAC
Source organism: Alphaproteobacteria bacterium (assembly GCA_035457725.1). Taxonomy (GTDB): domain Bacteria; phylum Pseudomonadota; class Alphaproteobacteria; order CACIAM-22H2; family CACIAM-22H2; genus DATFES01. The sequence continues at coordinate 8,010 of DATIBC010000033.1, forward strand.
AAGACCGTGACGGTCCGCGTCGAGCGCCGCGTCGCTCATCCGCTCTACAAGAAGATCATCGTGCGCTCGAAGAACTACGCCGTGCACGACGCGAGCAACCGATTCAAGATCGGTGATCTCGTGCACATCCGCGAGTGCCGGCCGGTCTCGAAGCGCAAACGGTGGGAGGTCGTGGTCGACGCCGCCCCCGCAGGCGCCAAGGCCTGAGGGGACCCCTTCGATGATCCAGATGCGGACCAACCTCGAGGTCGCCGACAATTCCGGCGCGCGCCGAGTGCAGTGCATCAAGGTGCTCGGCGGCTCGAGGCGGAAGACCGCCTCGATCGGCGACGTGATCGTCGTTTCGGTCAAGGAGGCGATTCCGCGCGGCCGCGTCAAGAAGGGCGACGTGCACCAGGCGGTCATCGTGCGCACCTCGCAAGGCATTCGTCGGCAGGACGGTTCACTGGTTCGTTTCGACCGCAACGCTGCGGTGCTCATCACCAAGGAGGGCGAGCCTATCGGTACGCGCATTTTCGGGCCGGTCACGCGCGAGCTGCGATCGAAGGGCTACATGAAGATCATCAGCCTAGCGCCGGAGGTGCTGTAATGCAGACCGCAGGCGAGCGAATCAAGATGAAGATCAAGAAAGGCGACCAGGTCGTCGTCCTCACCGGGCGCGACAAGGGCAAGAGCGGAAGCGTGCTGCGCGTCATACCAGCGGAAAACCGCGTCGTGGTGCAGAGCGTCAACGTGGTCAAGCGCCACACGCGCCCGGGCGCCGGCCAGGCGGGCGGGATCGTCGAGAAGGAGCTGTCGATCCACGCCTCCAACGTTGCCCACATGGATCCCAAGGACAACAAGCCGACGCGCGTCGGCTACAAGGTCATCGACGGCCGCAAGGTGCGATTCGCCAAGCGGTCGGGCGAGATCATCGATCGGTGAACGCCATGGCGACCCGCCTTCAAGACGAATACGTCAAGACCATCCGCCCGCAGCTCATGCAGAAATTCGGATACACCAATCCGCTGCAGACACCTCGCCTCGAGAAGATCGTCGTCAACATGGGCGTCGGCGAGGCGACGCAGGACGCCAAGAAGGTCGACGCGGCCGCGGCCGAGCTCGCCGCGATCACCGGCCAGAAGCCATTGGTGACGCGCTCGCGCAAGGCGATCGCGAACTTCAAGCTGCGTCGGGGATTGTCGATCGGCTGCAAGGTGACGTTGCGTGGGGCGCGGATGTACGAGTTCCTCGACCGGTTGATCACCATTGCGCTGCCACGCGTGCGCGACTTCCGGGGGCTCTCGGGCAAGAGCTTCGACGGACGCGGCAATTACGCGATTGGTCTCAAGGAGCAGATCGTGTTTCCCGAGATCGATTACGACAAGATCGATGCCGTGCGAGGGATGGACATCATCATCGTCACGACGGCGAAGTCCAATGAGGAAGCCAAAGAGCTCCTCAAGGGCTTCAACATGCCTTTCTTGAATTGAATCCGGCAGGAGGCGGGACGAATCCCATGGCCAAGAAGAGTTCGATCGAGAAGAACAAGCGGCGCGAACGCCTAGTGAAGAAATACGCCGCGCGACGCGCCAGCCTGAAGAAGATCGCGAGTGACGAGAATCAGCAGGCCGAGGACCGGTTCGCCGCGCGGCTGAAGCTCGCCGAGTTGCCGCGGAATTCCTCGCCCTCGCGCATCCGCAATCGTTGCGAACTGACCGGCCGGCCGCGCGGTACGTACCGCAAATTCAAGCTTTCGCGCATCGCGCTGCGCGACCTCGCCTCCACCGGGCAGATCCCCGGCATGGTGAAGGCGAGCTGGTAGATCGGGTAAAGGAGGATTCGGGATATGGCGATGAGCGATCCCCTGGGCGATATGCTCGCGCGCATCCGCAACGGCCAAGCCGCCAAGCAGAGCACGGTAACGTGCCCCGCCTCGCGTCTGCGCAAGAGCGTGCTCGAGGTGCTGCAGCGTGAAGGCTACATCCGCGGCTACTCATGGGCCGAGCACGCCAAGGGCATCTCAGAGTTCACCATCGAGCTCAAATACGCGGAGGGCGAGCCTGTCATCAAGCAGATCGACCGGATCTCCAAGCCGGGTCGCCGGGTTTACACGGGCATCAAACAACTCCAAAAATTCTACGGCGGTCTCGGCATCTCGATTTTATCGACGCCGCAGGGCGTGATGTCCGATTCCGAAGCCCGGGCGGCCAATGTCGGCGGCGAAATCCTCTGTCGGGTGTTCTAAGGAGACCGGCGATGTCCCGCGTAGGCATTCATCCCGTCGTGGTACCGGCCGGCGTCCAGGTCGAGGTCGCCGGTTCGAACGTGACGGTGAGCGGCAAGCTTGGCAAGCAGAGCCACCGCCTGCCGCCGGAAATCGCCGCGGCTGTCAAGGACGGCAAAATCGTGCTGACCCCGCGCGACAAAACCAAGGAAGTGCGGACGAAATGGGGCAGCGCGCGCGCCCATCTCAACAACATGATTTCCGGCGTGTCGAAGGGCTTCACGATCAACCTCGAGATCAACGGAGTCGGATATCGCGCCCAGCTCGAAGGCAAGCGGCTCAGCCTGCAACTCGGCTTCAGCCATGACGTGAAGTACCCCATTCCAGACGGTATTTCGGTCAAGGTCGGCGAGAAACAGACGACGTTGACCATTTCCGGCGCCGACCGGCAGAAGGTCGGCCAGGTCGCCGCCGAGATCCGCGGACTGCGGCAGCCGGAGCCATACAAGGGCAAGGGCATCAAGTACGATTACGAGACGGTCCGCCGCAAGGAAGGCAAGAAGAAGTAGGCGCCCCATGAACAAGGTGAAGAAGCTCCACGAGCGCCGCAAGCTGCGCGTGCGCCTCAAGATCCGTCACAGTGCGGCGCTGCGTCCGCGCCTTTCGGTGTTCCGCTCGTCCAAGCACATTTATGCGCAAGTGATCGACGATGCGCATGGGCGAACGCTCGCCGCGGCGTCGTCGCTCGACAAGGACCTGCGCGCGACGCTCAAAACCGGCGCCGACATTTCGGCGGCGAAGGAAGTGGGCAAGCTGATCGCGTCCCGCGCTATCGAGGCGGGCGTCAAGCAGGTGGTTTTCGATCGCGGCGGCTACCTGTTTCATGGCCGCGTCAAGGCCCTCGCCGATGCCGCGCGCGAGAGCGGGCTGGCGTTTTAGTCGCGCGCGGCGCGCGAATAACCCTTGGACCAAAGGTAACGATCGATGGCACGCACGCAACCCGGATCCCGCTCATCGACCGCCCCGCGTTCGCCCGGCGGACCGCGTTCGCCGTCCGGCGGCCGTTCGCAGCCGGGTGATCGCGGCCGCAGGGGCGATTCCGATCGTTCCTCGCGCGAAGGTCGCGACGATTCGGAGCTGATCGAGAAGCTCGTCAGCATCAACCGCGTGGCGAAAGTCGTGAAGGGCGGACGGCGCTTCGGCTTTGCCGCCGTGGTGGTGGTCGGCGACGGCAAGGGCCGCGTCGGCTACGGCACCGGCAAGGCGCGCGAGGTCCCGGAGGCGATCCGCAAGGCTACCGACCAGGCCAAGCGGAGCATGGTCCGCGTGCCGCTTCGCGAGGGACGCACGCTGCATCACGACGTGCGCGGCCACTACGGCGCGGGCAAGGTGGTGTTGCGCTCGGCAAAACCCGGAACCGGGATCATCGCCGGCGGCCCGATGCGCGCTATCTTCGAGAGCCTCGGGCTTCAAGACGTGGTGGCGAAGTCGGTCGGCTCGTCGAATCCGCACAACATGATCAAGGCGACCTTCAACGCCCTTGATAACATGGCGAGCCCGCGCGCCATTGCCGCCAAACGCGGCAAGAAGATCGGCGATATCATCGGCCGGCGCGAGAGCGACGCCGCTCCGGCGCCGCGGGAGCAATAAGCGGTGAGCAAGGTAGAACGGAGTCGCGGCGCGACGAAGTTACGGGTCACCCAGTTGGGCAGCCCGATCGGCCGCCGCTCGGACCAACGCGCGACATTGGTCGGGCTCGGACTCAACAAGCGCCATCGCACGCGCGAGCTTCCCGATACGCCGGGCATTCGCGGCATGATCAACAAAGTTCGTCACCTCCTCCGCGTGGAGGAGGTCGGCTGAAGGACACAACGGCTATGAAGCTCAATCAAATTCGCGACAATCGCGACGCCCGGCGGCCGCCCAAACGGCTCGGGCGCGGCATCGGCTCCGGGCTCGGCAAGACCTCGGGGCGGGGCGGCAAGGGCCAGACCGCGCGCTCGGGCGTGGCGCTGAACGGCTTTGAGGGCGGCCAGACGCCGATCTACCGGCGCATTCCGAAGCGTGGATTCAACAACATCTTTCGCCGCGAATTTCAGGAACTCAATCTAGGCGCCCTGCAGCGCGCAATCGACGCCAAGAAGATCGCCCCCGGCGAGACGATCACGGCGGACGGCTTGGTCAAGGCCGGCGTCATTCGCCGAGCCAAGGACGGCGTGCGCTTGCTCGGCGACGGCGTGCTCAAGACCGGCGTCACCATCGAGGTCGCCGGCGCGTCGAAATCGGCCGCAGCGGCGGTCGAGAAGGCCGGCGGCAAGGTCATCATCGTCAATCCGGTGCGCGAGGGCGTCGCCAAAGACATCGCCGCCAAGCAGGCGCGCCGGGCGAAGCGGCTGGCGAAAAAAGCGCCGCCGCCCGCCAAGGCGGCGAGCGACAAACCCGCGGGGGGCAAGACGGACAAGGTCAAGGGCGAGGCGGCCGGCAAGCCCGCCGCGCCTGCCGGCTAGTCGGTCCGCCGACAGGCGGATCGTCCGAACCTCGACCGGGAGCACCCCCGATATGGCATCTGCTGCAGAACAACTCGCCGCAAGCCTGAATCTCGGCGCCTTCGCCAAGGCGACGGAGCTCAAGAAGCGCATTTGGTTCACGCTTGGCGCCTTGGTCATCTATCGGCTGGGAACCTATATCCCGATTCCCGGCATCGACCCGAACGTGCTGGCCGAGATCTTCCGCCAGCAGCAGGGCGGGATCCTCGGCCTGTTCGACGTCTTTTCGGGCGGCGCGCTGGGGCGGATGACGATCTTCGCGCTCAACATCATGCCGTACATTTCCGCCTCGATCATCATGCAGCTGATGACGGCGGTTTCGCCCTCGCTGGAGCAGCTCAAGAAGGAAGGCGAAACCGGGCGCAAGAAGATCAACCAGTACACGCGTTACTTCACCGTCGTCCTGGCGATGTTCCAGGCGTTCGGCATCTCAGTCGGGCTCGAGACGATGCAAGGCGCCTCGGGCTCGGCGGTGATCGATCCCGGGCTATACTTCCGCCTGACCACGGTGATCACGCTGACCGGCGGCACCATCTTCCTTATGTGGCTGGGCGAACAAATCACCGCGCGCGGCGTCGGCAACGGAATCTCGCTCATCATCTTCGCCGGCATCGTCGCTAATCTGCCGAGCGCCCTCGCCGCCACTCTCGAACTCGGCCGAACGGGCGCGTTGTCGACGATTTTCATCATCCTGCTGCTGATCATGGCGGTGGTGACGATTACCGCGATGGTGTTCATGGAGCGCGCGCAGCGTCGGATCGTCGTCCAGTATCCGAAACGCCAGGTCGGCAACAAGATGTTCGGCGGCGAGGCGTCGCATCTGCCGCTCAAGATCAACACCGCGGGCGTGATACCGCCGATTTTCGCAAGCTCGCTGCTGCTGCTGCCATTGACCTTCGCCAATTTCACCGCCGGGCAAGGGCCGGAGTGGCTGCAGGACGTTACCGCCTATCTCGCCCACGGTCAGCCGCTCTATATCCTGTTCTATGTCGGCATGATCGTGTTCTTCGCCTTCTTCTACACCGCCGTGGTCTTCAATCCGACCGAGACCGCCGACAATTTGAAGAAGTTCGGCGGCTTCGTGCCGGGGATTCGCCCCGGCAAGAACACCGCCGATTATCTCGACTACGTCTTGACGCGTCTCACCTGCGTCGGCGCGATCTATCTGTCGGTCATCTGCGTAATGCCCGAGATCCTCATCTCGCAATACGCGGTGCCGTTCTACTTCGGCGGAACCAGCCTGCTCATCGTCGTCAGCGTCACCATGGACACGGTGGCGCAGATTCATTCGCATTTGCTCGCCCATCAATACGAAGGCCTCATCAAAAAGGCCAAGTTGCGCGGACGCCGCGGCTGACCGGCGGCGCGGCGGCCGAGGCAAGGAGCGGAGGGGGAGCCGATGAACATTGTGTTGCTGGGACCGCCCGGCGCCGGAAAAGGCACGCAGGCGCGCCGTCTGCAGGATTCCCGCGGAATGGTCCAGCTCTCGACCGGCGACATGCTGCGCGCCGCCGTGGCGTCGGGAAGCGAGCTCGGCAAGCGGGCCAAGGCGATCATGGACGCAGGCGAACTGGTTCCCGACGAAATCATGATCGCCATGATCGCCGAGCGGATCAATCAGCCGGACTGCAGGAACGGCTTCATCCTCGACGGCTTCCCGCGGACCACCGCGCAGGCCGAGGCGCTTGACACGATGCTCGCCCGTCACGGCCTCAGGCTCGATCATGTCATCGAGATGAAAGTCGATGATGCGGCGCTCATCGACCGTATTTCCGGGCGCTTCACCTGCAAGAAATGCGGCGAGGGCTACCACGACCGCCACAAGCGCCCGAAGCGCGACGGCGTATGCGATGTCTGCGGCGGAACCGAGTTCGTCCGCCGCGCCGACGATAACGCCGAGACCGTCAAGACACGGCTTGCCGCATACCATGCCCAGACGGCGCCGATTCTGCCCTACTACCGGGCGCGCGGCGTCCTCAAGTCGATCGACGGGATGGCCGACATGGAGAGCGTCGCCAGGGCCATCTCGGCGATTCTCGAAAACGAAAAACGTCATGTTAAATCAAGAAGTTAATGGGCTTAAGCCGGACCATGGCGAATGATTGACGTTTCGTTGACAGGGCGGCCTTTGCGCGTATACTCCGCGCCCGAACTCGGGTGGCAGCGGCGCCACAGCGGGCGCGGTAGCTTTACGCGCCCGCTGGGCGCGTTCAGCGGGAAAATCGAGGCGGTCTTTCAGGTCCAGGCGTAAGGAGAACGAGCGTGGCGCGCATCGCTGGCGTCAACATTCCCACCAATAAGCGCGTCGTGGTCGCGCTTCGCTACATCTACGGCATCGGCGCAACCAAGGCCCGCGAGATTTGCACCAAGGTCGGCATCGCCGACGCCAAGCGCGTCAACCAGCTGAGCGATGACGAAGTCCTGCGCATCCGCGAAGCGATCGACCGCGACTATCAAGTCGAAGGCGATCTCCGGCGCGAGGTGGCGATCAACATCAAACGGCTCATGGACCTCGGATGCTATCGCGGCCTGCGTCACCGCAAGGGCTTGCCGGTCCGCGGCCAGCGGACTCACACCAACGCGCGCACCCGCAAGGGCAAGGCGCGTCCGATCGCCGGCAAAAAACAGGCGGCCAAGAAGTAGACAAGCACCCCATTTCGACGTCCGAACGTTAAGGACCGCACAATCATGGCGAAACCCCAAGCAGCACCGGCCGGCGGCGCGCCGGCCGGGCGTCCACGCCGACGCGAGCGCAAGAACATCACCGCGGGCGTCGCCCATGTGAATGCGACGTTCAATAACACGATGATCACCATCACCGATGCCCAGGGCAACGCGATTGCATGGTCGTCGGCGGGAACGCAAGGCTTCAAGGGCTCGCGCAAATCGACGCCTTACGCGGCGCAGATGGCGGCGGAGGACGCCGGGCGCAAGGCGATGGAACACGGCGTTCGCACGCTCGAGGTCGAGGTCAAGGGGCCGGGCGCCGGCCGCGAGTCGGCGTTGCGGGCGCTTCAGGCCGTGGGGTTCCACATCACTTCGATCCGTGACGTCACTCCGATCCCGCATAACGGCTGTCGACCGCCAAAACGCCGACGCGTCTGAGAGGACGCCGATTTATTCGCCCGCGACGTCGATCTGGCGCGGGCATGAACGCAAACCAGGAGGCCGACGCACCGCGCGAGGTACGGCCTCCGCGACTGTCATGAGGGCAAGACCCGTGCTGCAAAAAAATTGGAAGGAACTGATCAAGCCCGGCAAGCTCGAAGTCGAGCCCGGCGACGACCCGAAGCGCGACGCGACGATCGTCGCCGAACCGTTGGAACGGGGCTTCGGGCTGACGCTTGGCAACGCCCTGAGACGGGTGCTGCTCTCCTCGCTGCAAGGGGCGGCGATCACCTCGATCAAGATGGACGGCGTGCTGCATGAATTTTCGTCGATCCCGGGCGTGCGCGAGGACGTGACGGACATCGTGCTCAACGTCAAGGGCATCGCGCTCAGGATGCACGGCGATGGTCCAAAGCGCATTCAGGTGCGCGCCACCGGCCCGGGCGAGGTCACCGCCGGCCAGATCGAGACGGGCCATGACATCGAAATCATGAACCCCGAGCATGTCCTGTGCACGCTCGACGACGGCGCTAAGCTATCGATGGAAATGACCGTCGAGACGGGCAAAGGCTACGTTCCCGGTGCCTCGAGCCGACCGGCCGACGCACCGATCGGGCTGATCCCGGTCGATGCGCTATACAGCCCGGTGCGCAAGGTTTCGTACAAGGTCGAGAACGCCCGCGTCGGTCAGGTCACCGATTATGACAAGCTGTCGATGCGCGTCGAGACCAACGGCGCGGTAACTCCCGAAGACGCCGTGGCGCTCGCTGCGCGTATCCTCCAGGACCAGCTTCAGCTCTTCATCAACTTCGAGGAGCCGCAGGCGGCGACGGCCGAAGAGCAGCCGAGCGAACTGCCGTTCAACCGCAATCTTCTGCTCAAGGTCGACGAGCTCGAGCTGTCGGTGCGATCGGCCAACTGCCTCAAGAACGACAACATCATCTATATCGGCGATCTGGTGCAGAAGACCGAGGCGGAAATGCTGCGCACGCCCAATTTCGGCCGTAAGTCGCTCAATGAAATCAAGGAAGTCCTCGCCTCGATGGGCCTCCATCTCGGCATGCACATCCCGAATTGGCCGCCCGAGAACATCGAGGATTTGGCCAAGAAGCTCGAAGAGCCGTACTGAGCGAGCAGTAGGCCGAACGGGAGGAATACGACATGCGTCACGCCGTCAGCGGTCGAAAGCTCGGCCGCACCACCAGCCACCGCAAGGCGACATTCGCCAACATGGCCGCTGCGTTGATTCGCCACGAACAGATCGCGACCACCTTGCCGAAGGCAAAAGAGCTGCGGCCCTTCGTCGACCGACTGATTACGCTCGGCAAGCGCGGCGGTCTGCACGCTCGGAGGCAGGCTTTGGCGGTGCTGCGCGACGCCGAACTGACCAAGAAGTTGTTTGGATCGCTTGCCGATCGCTACAAGGAGCGCAAGGGCGGATACACCCGGGTTTTGCGCGCCGGCCACCGCTACGGCGACGCCGCCGACATGGCGGTGATCGAACTCGTCGATCGCGACCCCGCGGCCAAAGGCCTTGGCGACCGCCCGGAGAAAAAGCCGGACGAAGCGGCCGAGCCGGCGGCGGCCTAACCCTCGCCGCGGGCGCGTCCGTGTCGTGATGGGGCAGCCGGCCGAACCGGGCTGCCCCTTTTCGTTTCGCCCGCGTGGCACCTAGAATATCGGGTTTTGCGACTCTGTAACCTCATGCATGGGCGCGGACCTCGCGGCCATCTTGGCACCGGTGCGTACGCCGCGGTTTTGGCGTGCTGCGTCGCGCTGGCCGCGGCTCAGGCGGAGGCGCAAGGGCCGCCGGATAAGCGCCCTCCTGCTTCGCGCATGGAGGCGCAGCTATCCTACGCGCCGCTGGTCAAGCGAACCGCTCCGGCGGTCGTCAATATCTACACCAAGCGCACGGTCCGAACGCTGCCCTCACCCCTGTTCAACGACCCGTTTTTTCGCCGCTTCTTCGGCGATCAGTTTCCGGGCGGCGGATCGGAGCGGGTGCAGAATTCGCTCGGCTCGGGTGTGCTCGTCGATGCAAAGGGCGTCATCGTCACCAACAACCACGTCATCAAGGGAGCGGACGAAATCACCGTGGTCCTCGCCGACCGCCGCGAGTTCGAGGCGACCGTCCTGCGCGCCGACGAGCGGACGGATCTGGCCATCCTGCGCATCGACGTCGGCGCCGAAGCACTGCCGCGTATCGAGCTGCGCAACTCCGACGAAGTCGAGGTCGGCGACCTGGTGCTCGCCATCGGCAATCCCTTCGGCGTCGGCCAGACTGTGACGAGCGGGATCGTCTCAGCGGTCGCACGCACCACGGTCGGCATCGCCGATTTCCGCTTCTTCATTCAGACCGACGCGGCGATCAATCCCGGAAACTCCGGCGGCGCGCTGGTCGCAATGGACGGAAAGCTGATCGGCATCAACACAGCGATCTACTCGCGCGACGGCGGCTCGAACGGCATCGGGTTCGCCATCCCGTCCAACATGGTGCGAACCGTACTGGCCGGCGTCGGAAGCGGCGCGCGTATCGTCCGACCGTGGTTTGGCGCCGACGGCCAAACGGTCACCCCGGATGTCGCCGCGTCGATCGGCCTCGCACGGCCGCGCGGAGTATTGGTTGGCGAAGTCTATCCAGGAAGCCCGGCGGCCCGCGCCGGCGTCGAGCGTGGCGACGTGATCGTCTCGGTCGACGGGGTCACCATAGACGACGAGCCATCGCTGCGATTTCGCATCGCGACGCGCGAGATCGGCGTTCCGGCGCGATTTGTCCTATGGCGCGACGGGCGCGAGCGCGACGTCACCGCGGCGTTGATCGCGCCGCCCGAGACGCCGCCCCGCGATATAACGCCGCTCCGGGGCAACCATCCGTTGGCGGGAGCCACGCTCGCCAACCTCTCGCCTGCGCTGGCCGATGAAATCGGTTACGACGGCGCGCCGCGCGGAGTCATCGTTCTCGAGATCCGGCGCGGCAGCGCCGCGCAGGCGATCCGGCTGGCCCCCGGCGACGTCCTTCTCAAGATCAACGAGCGCGATCTGCGTTCAGTCGATGACGTCGAGCGCGCGATCCAACGCGACGGGCTGCCGTGGCGCATGCGACTTCGCCGCGGCGAGCGCGTGCTGACCTTCACGGTGACCGGATGAGCCGCCGCTCCCCGCGACAAGTCGCCGGCACCAGCTTGTTTCAGGATCAAGCGCCGCGGCCGCTCGCCGACCGGCTGCGTCCGGAAAGGCTCGAGGACGTGGTCGGCCAGGACCATTTGTTGAAAAACGATGGACCGCTGGCCCGCATGGCGCGCGAGCGCCGGCTGGCGTCGATCATTCTGTGGGGACCGCCGGGGTGCGGGAAAACGACGATCGCCCGGCTGCTTGCCCGGTCAGTCGACCTCGAATTCGAATTGCTGTCCGCGGTGTTCTCGGGCGTCGCCGATCTGCGCGAGGTTTTCGCGCGGGCGCGCGAGCGGCGCGCCGTCGGGCGCGGCACGCTGCTGTTCATCGACGAAATCCATCGCTTCAACCGCGCCCAGCAGGACGGGTTCCTGCCGTATGTCGAGGATGGCACGGTCACGCTCGTCGGAGCGACGACCGAAAATCCCTCCTTCGAGCTCAATGCGGCGCTGCTGTCGCGTTGCCAGGTGCTGGTTCTCAAGCGTCTCGATCACGATTCCCTCGAGACGCTGCTGGTTCGCGCGGAAAAAGTTTCCGGCGCGCCGCTGCCGCTCGACCCTGCGGCGCGCGAGGCGCTGATCGCGATGGCCGACGGCGACGGTCGGTATGTCCTCAATCTGGCCGAGGAGCTTTTCGCCCTCAAGCCCGAAAAATCGCTCGATCCGGCGGCGCTTGCCCAACTGGTCCAACAACGCGCACCGCTCTACGACAAGGCGCAGGAAGGCCACTACAACCTCATCAGCGCCTTGCACAAATCCTTGCGCGGCTCGGATACCGACGCGGCCCTCTACTGGCTGGCCCGCATGCTCGCCGGCGGCGAGGAGCCGCTGTACATCGCCCGTCGGCTCGTGCGTTTTGCCGTCGAGGACATCGGACTTGCCGATCCGCAGGCGGTGGTGCAGGCGCTGGCGGCGAAGGACGTCTATGACTTTCTGGGCACGCCCGAGGGCGAACTCGCCTTGGCGCAAGCGACGATCTACCTGGCGACAGCGCCAAAATCGAACGCGGCTTACATCGCCTTCGGACAGGCGCGACGCGCGGCGAAGGAATCGGGATCGCTGATGCCACCGATGCACATTCTGAACGCGCCGACACGATTGATGCGCGATCTCGGCTATGGCGAGGGATACGAATACGATCACGACGCGCCGGAGGCGTTCTCCGGGCAGAACTATTTCCCCGACGGAATGGCGCGAAAAACGTTCTACCGTCCGGTCGAGCGCGGTTTCGAGCGCGAGATCGCCAAGCGCCTGGAATATTGGAGCCGGTTGCGCATGGACCGTCGCGACGAGGCCGGAGAGGGCGGAGCATGAGCGACGGCGCGGCCGATCGTCGCGGCCAATGATCTATTTATGGGTTGCGCTCGGTAGCGCGCTCGGCGGGGTCGCCCGCTACTGGTGTTCGGGGGTGGTCGCGGCCGCTTTTGGCGAGACGTTTCCCTGGGGTACGATCCTGGTCAATGTGGCTGGGTCGTTTGTCATCGGATTCTTTGGCACCTTGACGTCGCCCGACGGGCGACTATTTGTCGGCAGCGACATGCGTCAGTTCGTGATGGCCGGACTTTGCGGTGGCTACACGACTTTTTCGTCCTTCAGCGTGCAGACGCTCCATCTGCTACAGGACAGCGAATGGCTGCGCGCCGGATCCAACGTCGTGCTATCGGTCGTTCTGTGTCTGGCGGCGGTATGGGCAGGCCATGTGATGGCCGCCGGCATCAACCAACTGAAAGGGTCGTGAGCGGTCATGATCCCAAAGAATGCGATTCTGCTTCGGCTTTTCATCGGCGAGAACGACAAGGTCGACCGCCGGCCGCTCTATGAAGCGATCGTGCTGAAAGCGCGCGAGATGCACTTGGCGGGCGCCACTGTCTTGCGCGGCCCGATGGGCTTTGGCCATTCGAGCCGTCTGCATACCGCCAAAATTCTGCGCCTCTCCGAAGACCTGCCGATCGTCATCGAGATCGTCGACAGCGAAGACAAGATCAGCGCGTTTCTGCCGGAACTGGAGCGCATGATGGGGAGCGGGCTTGTCACGCTCGAGAAGGTGCAGGTGCTTCGATACGGCCCCGCGGCGAACGGCTGACCGGCGAGCGCGGCGGCGAATGGGCGTCCAGCAGATCACGATTGGCGTCGAAGACGCCGACCAGCGCGTCGACCGCTGGTTGAAGCGGCGATTTCCCGGCCTGACCCACGGCCGATTGGAGAAACTGCTTCGCACCGGCCAGATCCGCGTCGATGGCAGGCGAGCGAAGGCGGCGCTGCGCCTTCTCGCCGGTCAGGTCGTTCGTCTGCCCCCGGGGATCGAGGCTGCGCCAAGCGGCTCTGGGCGTGCGCCGGTCAGCGAGTCCGAGGCGCGTTTCGTGCGCAGCCTGGTCGTGCATAAGGACGATGACGTTTTGGCGCTTAACAAGCCTCCCGGTTTGGCGGTGCAGGGCGGCAGCGGCACGACGCGCCATCTCGATGCCATGCTCGATGCGCTGCGCTTCGAAGCCGCGGAGCGGCCGCGCCTCGTCCATCGTCTCGATCGCGACACGTCAGGCGTGCTGGTGCTCGCGCGCAATCGACGCGCGGCCCACAAACTCGCCGAGGCGTTTCGCGCCAGGACCACCCGCAAGCTTTATTGGGCGCTGGTCGCCGGTGTGCCGAAACCGGCGCGCGGCACGATCGACATGGCGCTGGCGAAGCGGTCGTCGCCGCGCGGCGAGCGCGTCGCCATGGATGACGACGACGGCAGGCGGGCTATCACGCTCTACGCCACCGTCGAAGCGCTCGGTAAACGTGCCGCATGGCTCGTGCTCTGGCCGCTTACCGGTCGTACTCATCAACTTCGTGTCCACTGCGCCGAGGCTCTTGGGACGCCGATCGTCGGCGACCGCAAATACGGCGCCGCGGCGGCGCGCCTCGGGGGCGACATCGCGGACGGGCTGCATCTTCATGCGCGGCGAATCGACATACCCCATCCCGCGGGCGGCATGCTGACGATCTCCGCCGTGCTCCCGGCGGCGATGGCCCGCAGCTGGGCCCTCTTCGGGCTCGATGCGGAAGCGGAAATCGATCCTTTTCCAAGGAGTTAAGTCTAGGATATGGAGACTTTCGAACAACGTTTGAATTTCGACGCGGATATACCACAATCGCCGCCATGACTTCCGCCGTACGCCCTGGTTTGGCGGTGTTCGATTGCGACGGTACACTCGTCGACAGCCAACACTCGATCTTCAGCTGCATGAACGCGGCATTTGGCGCCGAGGGATTGCCGGCGCCTTCGATCGACTCCGTCCGTCGCGTCATCGGATTGCCGCTGACCGAATGTATGGCACGTCTTGCGCCGGGCGAACACGCGACACGCCACGCGCGACTCACCGAGGCCTACAAGACGTTCTTCTTCGAATTGCGTCTGCGCCCCGATCATCACGAACCGCTGTTCGACGGCGCGCTCGAGGCGCTCGATGCCCTTGCTTCGTCGGGCTTTGTCCTTGGCATCGCCACCGGAAAGGCGCGTCGCGGACTGATCGCGGTGCTTGAGCGTCATGGGATCGTCGATCGCTTCATTACGCTGCAGACCAGCGATCTCGCTCCCGGCAAACCCTCTCCCGACATGCTGCTTCGCGCGATGGCGGATGCCGACGCCGGCCGCGACGATACGCTGATGATCGGCGACACGACTTTCGATATCGTCATGGCGCGCAATGCCGGCGTGCGCGCGATCGGCGTCGGTTGGGGCTACCATCCCGCCGAGGAACTGCACGCCGCCGGTGCCGATGCGTTGATTGCGAGCTTTGCGGAATTGCCTGACGCCGTCCACCGTCTCCAACGGAGGGTCTCATGCGCTTGAAGGTCGTCCTGGGCGTGGCCGCCGCAGTCGTCGTCGTTGCGGTGGGTGGCGCCATTGCGTACGTCTCGACGATCGATTTCAACCAGTACAAGGGGCTGATCGCCGATCAGGCCAAGCAGGCCACCGGGCGCAACTTGGCGATCAATGGCGAGCTCAAGCTCGCGATCGGCCTGTCGCCCGCGGTCGCCGTCGAGGACGTCACGTTCTCGAACGCCTCGTGGGGTTCGCGGCCGCAGATGGCGCAGATCAAGCGCTTCGAGGCGCAGGTCGCGTTGCTGCCGCTGATTTGGGGGAACATCAACGTCAGGCGGTTGGTGCTGATCGACGCCGATATCGTGCTCGAGACTGACGCCAAGGGCAAAGGCAACTGGGAGTTCGACACCACGTCCAAGCCGACGGCGCCGGCGACGCCGGCGGCTTCGTCCGCGCCGGGCGCGCTGCCGACGTTCAACGCCGTCGAGATTCGTAACGCCAAAGTGCTCTATCGCGACGGCAAGACGAAGGAAAGCAAGCAGCTCACGATTGCGCACGCCTTGTTGCGCGCCGACAGCGAGACGTCGCCGCTCAATCTCGACGTCGAAGCACAGCTCGACGCGATCAAGTTCAAGCTCTCTGGCGATGCCGGATCGCTCGCCGCGATGTCGCGCCCGGGGACGCCGGCGCCGGTCAAACTTGCCGGCGAGATCGCCGATATCACGACCTTCAAGCTCGACGGTATTATCCGGGAGCCTACGGCCGGAAAGGGCTACGATCTGACCATCGCCGCCGAGGGCAAGGAACTGGCCAAGCTCGCCGAGCTTGGCGGTCAAAAAATGACAGCGTTCGGCCCGTTCAAGATCGATGCGCGGGTCAGCGACGATGCCCCGGGTGGAAATCCCTCGCTACGCAGCATCAAGGCCGAGCTGGGGCGCAAAAGTCTCGTCCTGGTGAAGGCCGAAGGCGGAGCTCGCGATCCGCTCAATCAGAAGGGCATCGCGCTCACCGCATCGGTCGAGGGCGACGAAATCGGCGCCCTATCCGGATTTTCGGCGCCAGGGGGAGTGGCGTTGCCGCCGGTTCCGGCCTTCGGACCGTTCCGTGTCAGCGTGCGCGTCGCCAACGCGCAGGGCGACAGGCCGACGATTCCCGAGCTTCGCGCCGAACTCGGCGCTCCCGAACTGATCAAGATCGCGCTCGACGGATCAGTACGCGATCCGCTGGCACAGTCCGGCGTCACGTTGAACCTGATCGGCGAAGCCAAAGACCTGCAGGCCGTGGCGGCGAAGCTCGGCACCACCGCTCCGGTCTCCGGCCCGATGAAGCTCGCCGCAAAGGTGCGCGACACGGCGCCAGGCCACTACGCGGTTTCGGATCTCGCCTTTACGGCGGCGGGCAGCGATGTCGCCGGCGAGGCTACGCTCGCGACGACCGGCCCGAGGCCGGTGGTTACGGCGAGCCTGTCGTCGAGCGTGCTGGACATGACCAAGTTCTCGGCGCCGGATGGTGCCAGGGGCGCCGGCGGCCCCCCCGGCAAGGCGCGGCCGGCGGCGCCGGCGAGGAGCGACCGGGTGTTCAGTGACGATCCTCTGCCTTATGACGCTCTGAAAACAGCCGACGCCGACATCAAATACAAGGCGGCGCAGTTCATCGGCGCCAGCGGTATGGCCATGCAAAACCTGGCCTTGGCGCTGGCGATCAAGAACGGCGAGCTTAATTTGCGGCCGCTGACCGGACAAGTCAGCGGCGGGACGCTCGCCATCGAAGTGGCGCTCGACGCCAATCGCAAGAGCTTCGCGGCGAAGGTCGACGGCAAGTCGATCGATCTCGGCGCGCTTCTCAAATCGACCAAGACCACCGACTACCTCGATCGCGGCAAGAGCGACATTCAGGTCGATATCCGCGGCACGGGGCCGTCGATGCGCGCGGTGATGGCTTCCCTCAACGGGTCGACGACCATCGTCGTCGGCGAGGGAACAATCGACAGCCGGGTGTTCGACATCGCCGGCGCCGATCTGACCAAGATCCTGGCGCCGCTCTCGGGCGGAGGATCGAGCGGACGCTCGACGCTCAACTGCGTGGTCAACCGAATGGACATCAAGGACGGCGTCGCCAACACCCGGGTCCTGCTCACCGACACGAGCACGCTTAGCGTGGTCGGCGAAGGCGTGATCAATCTCGGCACGGAGCAGCTTGGCATGATGCTGCGGCCCAAGGCCAAGGGCACATCGGTCGCTTCGCTGGCGCCGCCGGTCCGCGTCGGCGGAACCTTGGCGAATCCGAGCTATACCCCCGATCCGGTCGGAACCGCGGCGGCGATCGCTGGCGCGGTCGGCGGCAGCGGCGCGCTGGGTCCGATCGGAATGTTGGGTGGTGCGGCGGCCGGGGCCGCCGGCGGCGGCGCAAGCGCGCCGACATGTCAACAAGCCCTGGCGCAAATCGGTGCGCGGCCTTCGGTGCCGGTCGGGTCCAGCGGTCAACCGGCGAGCCAGCCTGCCCAGCAGCCACAGCAACAGCAACAACCGCAGCAACAGCAGCAACCGGCGGGGCCGGCCGAGCAGCTTCAGCGGGGACTGAAGGGACTGTTCGGGCGCTGAGCGCGGATCGCCCGTAGGATGGAACAAAGTGCGGCGAGGTTACGGTGACGTTCATGTGGCGGCGGTGGGCAACGGATTTGGCGTCAAGCTGAATGGCAAGGCGCTCAGGACGTCCGCCGGCACGCCGATGGTCGTTCCTACTCGCGCGCTCGCCGCCGCCATCGCCGCGGAATGGGCGAACCAAGGAGACCGCTTGCGAATTGATGTGCTGCCGCTGACGCGCATCGCCAGCACCGCTCTCGATCGCGTTGCCGCCCACCGCGCCGAGTTACGCCGAGAATTGGCGGCGTATGGCGAAACCGAGTTGGTTTGCCATCGCGCCGAGCGACCGCCAGACTTAGTTGCCCGCCAGCGTGCCGCCTGGCAACCGCTGGTCGATTGGCTTGCCGATCGCTTCGATGCACGTCTGGAAACGACCAAGGGCGTTCTAGCGCGAGAACAGCCGCGCGCCAGCATGGCGGCGCTCGCCCGAGCGCTTGAGTCGTACGACGACTGGCGCCTTGCTGCACTTTCCTTAGCTGTCGGCGCCGCCGGATCGCTGGCGATCGGGCTGGCGTTGATCGAGAGGCGGCTCGATCCGCGGCAGGCCTTCGAAGCCGCTGAACTCGACGCCTCCTACCAAATGGAGGCGTGGGGGGAGGACCACGAGGCTACGCGGCGCCGGGCCGAGATTCGCGCCGATCTCGAGAGCGCCGCGCGTTTCATTGCCCTGGCCACGGCCACTTGAACCGCCCCAAGGCCGCTGGCGCTGGCGCCGCGCCGCACGCGGTGGTATCAGCAATCGTCTGGTTGCGGTGGTGCCGTGCCGCCGGATCGATACGCCTGGGGGCCATCGAAATGCAGGACATCCTCCGCCAGCTTGAGGAGAAACGGGCCCGTGCGCGCGCTGGTGGTGGCGCGCGGCGGGTCGAGGCCCAGCACGCCAAGGGCAAGTTGTCGGCGCGCGAGCGCATCGAGCTGCTGCTCGACGAAGGCTCGTTCGAAGAATGGGACATGTTCGTCGAACACCGCTCCGCCGAGTTCGGCATGGCCGAGCAGACGATTCCCGGCGACGGCGTCGTCACCGGCTGGGGAACCATCAACGGACGCCTGGTTTTCGTCTTCAGCCAGGACTTCACGGTGTTCGGCGGCTCGCTCTCGGAGGCCCATGCCGAGAAGATCTGCAAGATCATGGATCAGGCGATGCGGCTCGGCGCGCCGGTGATCGGCATCAACGATTCCGGTGGGGCGCGGATTCAGGAGGGCGTCGCGTCGCTCGCCGGATATGCCGAAGTATTTCAACGCAATGTGCTCGCCTCGGGCGTCGTGCCGCAAATCTCGCTGATCTGCGGGCCATGCGCCGGCGGCGCCGTTTATTCCCCGGCGATGACGGATTTCATCTTCATGGTCAAGGATTCGTCGTACATGTTCGTCACCGGCCCCGACGTGGTCAAAACGGTGACGCATGAAACGGTGACGCACGAGGAACTCGGCGGTGCGGTGACACATACGACACGTTCGAGCGTCGCCGATCTCGCCTTCGAGAACGACGTCGAGGCGCTGTTGCAGACGCGACGCTTCGTGGACTTCCTCCCAGCGTCGAACCGGCGCCAGCCGCCGACTCGATCTACGGCCGACAGCGCCGATCGCATCGAGCCGTCGCTCGATACGCTCGTTCCCGCCAGCCCGAACAAGCCTTACGACATGAAGGAACTGATCTCGAAGGTCGTCGACGACGCTGACTTCTTCGAGATTCAGCCCGATTTCGCGCGAAACATCGTCGTTGGCTTCGGACGAATCGAGGGCTCGAGCGTCGGCTTCGTCGCCAACCAGCCGATGGTCCTCGCCGGCTGTCTCGACATCGATTCATCGATCAAGGCGGCGCGTTTCGTGCGCTTCTGCGATTGCTTCAACATTCCGATCGTCACCTTCGTCGACGTGCCGGGTTTCCTGCCCGGCACCGCGCAGGAATACGGAGGCATCATCAAGCACGGCGCCAAGCTGCTATTCGCCTACGCCGAGGCGACGGTTCCCAAGGTCACGATTATCACTCGCAAGGCATATGGCGGCGCATACGACGTCATGTCCTCCAAGCATCTGCGCGGTGACGTGAACTACGCCTGGCCTACCGCCGAGATCGCTGTCATGGGTCCCAAGGGCGCAGTCGAGATAATTTTCCGCGCCGATATCGGCGATTCCAGGAAGATCGAGGAGCGGACGGAGGATTATCGCCGCCGCTTCGCCAATCCGTTCATCGCCGCGTCGCGGGGGTTCCTCGACGACGTGATCATGCCGTCGGCGACACGGCCGAGAGTGGCGCGCGCGCTCGCCATGTTGCGCGACAAGAAGCTCGACAATCCATGGAAGAAGCACGCCAACATCCCGCTTTGAGGAGGCGCCCCAGTGGCTCGCCGCCGCCGTCTCGCCGGGTTCCGCAATCACCTGTTAGGATATTTCGCGGCGATGGTCGTTCTTGTGGTGGTCAACTACGTCACGACGCCCCAGACGCCTTGGTTCGTCTGGCCGATGGTCGGCTGGGGCGCCCCGCTTGCCGTTCACGCGGCATACGCGATGGGCTGGTTCGACCGGCGATGAGGCGATGAAAAAGGGCAAACGAACTCCCGCGAAAGCGACACCGCCGCAAAGCGGCGCCCAACCGCCGTTCGCCAAGATCCTGATCGCCAATCGGGGCGAGATCGCGTGTCGGGTGATTCGCACCTGCCGAAGGATGGGAATACGCTCCATCGCGGTCTATTCCGACGCCGACGCCGACGCGCTGCACGTTCGTGAGGCGGATCAAGCGGTCCGCATTGGCCCGCCACCTTCGGCGGAGAGCTACCTTTCGATCGGCGCCATCGTCAAAGCCTGCCTGGATACCGGCGCCGAAGCGGTCCATCCTGGCTACGGCTTCCTGTCCGAGAATGCGGCGTTCGTCGAGGCGCTGGCCAAGGCGGGGGTGACGTTCATCGGACCGAACACCGACGCCGTCGCTGCGATGGGCGACAAGATTGAATCGAAGAAATTGGCGCAAAAGGCCGGGGTCAACACGATCCCTGGCCATCTGGCGCCGCTCGCCGACGCCGAGGAGGCGGTCAAGGTCGCTCGCAAGGTGGGCTACCCAGTCATGCTCAAGGCGTCGGCCGGTGGCGGCGGCAAGGGGATGCGCATCGCCTTCAATGACCAGGAGGCGCGCGACGGGTTCCGCTCGGCGACCAACGAAGCCAAGTCGAGCTTCGGCGACGATCGCGTGTTCATCGAGAAGTTCATCGAGGAGCCGCGTCACATCGAGATTCAGGTGATCGGCGACGGACACGGCAATGTGCTACACCTCGGCGAGCGCGAATGCTCGATTCAACGCCGCCATCAGAAAGTGATCGAGGAGGCGCCAAGCCCGTTCATCGACGCCAAGACGCGGGCCCGCATGGGTGCGCAGGCGACGGCGCTCGCCCGCGCGGTCAAGTACCGCTCCGCCGGCACGGTCGAATTCATCGTCGACCGTGACAGGAAATTCTATTTCCTCGAGATGAACACGCGCCTTCAGGTCGAGCACCCGGTGACCGAATGCGTGACCGGTCTCGATCTCGTCGAGCTGATGATCCGCATCGCCAAAGGCGAGCGGCTGAAGCTCGCGCAGCAGGACGTCAAACTCTCCGGCTGGGCGATCGAGGCGCGCGTTTACGCCGAGGATCCGCTGCGCAATTTCCTGCCGTCGATCGGCAGGTTGGTGCGCTATCAGCCCCCGGTCGGCCTGCCTGGGATTCGCGTCGACACCGGCGTCGACGAGGGCGGCGAGATCAGCATGTACTATGACCCGATGATCGCCAAACTCATCGCCACGGGAAAGACGCGCGCCGAGGCGATTTTGCGGATGGGCGATGCCCTCGACGCCTACTATGTGCGTGGCGTCAATCATAACATCGCGTTTCTCGCCGCGATCATGTCGCACGAACGGTTCCAGGCCGGGAGGTTGTCGACAGGATTCATCGCTGAGGAGTTTCCGCGCGGTTTTCACGGCGCCAATGCGACCGCGGTGATCAGGCGGCGCTTGATCGGGGTGGCCACCTACGTACAACGACGCGTGGCCGAGATCGACGCAACCGTCTCGGGTCAGCTCAAGGGGCACGAGGCTAAGCTTCCGCGGCGCTTCGTTGTCGGACTCGATAGCAGCGAAGAAATGGCGCAGGTCACCCCGATCGCCGGCGGCTACAACGTTGCGGTGGGCGGAAACGGAGCCTCTGGCGGCGTCATCGCCGTGCGCGGCGATTGGCGGCCGGGCCAGCCGTTGTTCCAGGGCGAGGTGGATGGGCAAAGTATCGTCGTCCAGGTCGACCGCGCCGGATTGGGCTGGACGCTGTTCCATGCCGGATGCGTCGTCCACGCGCAGGTGCTATCGGCGCGTGCCGCGGCGCTCGCCGCCAAAATGCCGATCAAGCGCGCGCCCGATCTGTCGCGCTTTCTGCTTTCGCCAATGCCGGGCCTGCTCAAAATGGTCACGGTCAAGGAGGGGCAGGAGATCAAGGCCGGCGAGGAGCTGGCGGTGGTCGAGGCGATGAAGATGGAGAACATCTTGCGGGCCGAGCGCGACGGCATCGTCACCAAGCTGCACGCCAGTCCCGGCGATAGCCTCGCCGTCGACCAGAAGATCATCGAATTTGGCTAGCTCGGACTCCGCGCGACGCGCGGCCGCCCAAAGGAAGTGAGGTCGCAGGTCGGATGCCCGCCGACGCCTCGCGCACGCGTGCGTTACAGCCGCCCGACGCCAAGGCATGGGATGCGCGTGCCGCCTGGTTTTGGCGCGCCCATGACGCCAACGCCGGCCCGCATTCGCTCGATCTGGGCCCACGCGCCGAGACGTTGCTGCACGAGCTTGAGGTGGTGTTCTGCGCTGGCGCCTGGGGGGCGGTGGTCATTCTCGCCTGGGCGATCGTCGAGGCCGAAACGCGGGCGCTTGAACGCGCCCGAGGCGCGGCCGCAGATAGCCCCGATATCGACTGGCTGCGCGAGCGGCGCAATCGGCTTGCCCATGTCGGGCCGACCGAGCAATTGAGCGAGGCGCTTGACGAACGAGCGCTCGAGGCGACGGCGCAAGGGGCGGTGCGCATCGTCTTCAAGACGCTGTTCGCGGGCGCGTGGCGATGATTGCCGACGAACTCGCCGCGGTACGGGTACGGATCGCCGGCCGCGTCCAAGGCGTTTGGTACCGCGGCTGGACGATCGATCAGGCGCAGGCGCGCGGACTACGAGGCTGGGTGCGCAATCGTCGTGACGGCACCGTCGAAGTGCTGCTGATTGGCCCGCGAGGCCAAATCGATTCGATGGTCGAAGCGTGTCGCCGCGGTCCGCCTGCGGCGCGGGTCGAGCAGATCATTCGCGAACCTGCGGCCGACGACGGTTCAAGCGGATTTCGCCAGGCGCCGACGGTTTGACGGGCGAGCCAGGCGGAGTATCATGCGACATGATACAATCTCTGGTGATCATTATGAGAACACTAATAGCGTTGATTGTGGCCCTGGGGCTTTCGCCCGGCGCCGGCCGCGCGCAGGACAGCCGCGAAGAACGAGCCGAGCTCGCGGCCTCGATCGTGGCGCAGCTTTGGCCCCAAGTCGTTGCGTCGATCGATGAAACCGCCAAAGCGATCTCCTCGACCGCGCCGGCCGAGCATCGAGACGCGCTGAGCGGGGCATTCGGCGCGCTCGCCAACGATGCTCGCTATCGCGACATCGTCATCGATGTGTGGAGCCGTAACTTCACGGCCCCCGAGCTTCGCCAAATTCGCGGATTTTACGACACGCCAGCGGGACGCTCGCTGCTTGCCAAGACGCCGCAGATCGCTCGCGAGACCAACGCTGCCGTGCAGCGATTGCTGGTCGAGGCGATTGCTCGGACGACGTCGACGGAAGGCGCTGCGTCGACCGGCCGTCCGCCCGCGCCGCAATTCGGCCTACCGCCTTCGCGGGGGGTCCTCGGCCGCTAGTTCGGCGCCGTCGCCGGCGTGCATTCCGGTTTACACCGGGCGCCGAATCGCCGTCGTGAAGGTCTGGGCGAACGTTTCCCTCAGCGCGGCGTCGACCTCGGCCATCGAGCACGCAACGCCGAGATCGGACAGCGACGTCACGCCATGGCCGCGGATTCCGCAAGGCACGATTCCGGCGAAATGCGACAGGTCGCAATCGACATTCAACGCCACGCCGTGATAGGTCACCCAGTGGCGCACACGAACGCCGATTGCGGCGATCTTGTCTTCGCGCCCGCCGCCGCGATCGACCCAAATGCCGATGCGGCCGGCGCGTCGTTCGCCGCGGACGCCAAAACGGGCGAGCGTGGCGATCAGCCAGTCCTCGAGCCGCGCGACGTAAGCGCGGACGTCGACACCGCGTACCTTGAGATTGAGCATCGCGTAGCCGATGCGCTGGCCCGGTCCATGATAGGTGTATTGGCCGCCACGGCCGGTCGCAAAGACCGGCAGCCGCCCGGGGTCCAGCAGGTCGGACGGCGTGGCTGACGTGCCGGCGGTATAGAGCGGCGGATGTTCGAGCAACCAGACGAGTTCGCCGGCTCGCTCGGCGCGAATGTCCTCGACCCGCTCCTCCATTCGTCTCACGGCATCGAGATAATCGACCGCGGCGTCGGAGACGTCCCATGAAACATCGCCCAAGTCCCTGATATATATGGACATCGTTTGAATTTCCGCGCGGCTTGCGAAGCCTGAGGCGATTTGGTATTCCCGGCGCGGTCGATTGGCAAGGCCGGACGCCGTGATTAGCGCACCGGCTGGCCTTCCCCCGTGCGGTCGTGGCGGAATGGTAGACGCGCTAGCTTGAGGTGCTAGTGGGGGAAACCCCGTGGAAGTTCGACTCTTCTCGACCGCACCAAATCCTCGCCGCATATTCGGGCGCAATGCATTCAAGGGGGACGCCAATGGCCGAACAGCTGCGTGACAGCGCGCTCGAATATCATCGTCAGCCGCAGCCGGGCAAACTCGCCATCATCGCCACCAAGCCGCTCGCCAACCAGCGCGATCTGGCGCTCGCCTACTCGCCGGGCGTCGCGGCGGCGTGCGAGGCGATCGCGGCCGACCCAGCGGAAGCATCGTCGCTGACGGCGCGCGGCAATCTGGTCGCGGTGATCACCAACGGCACGGCCGTGCTGGGCCTCGGCGCGATCGGACCGCTCGCCGCCAAGCCGGTGATGGAAGGCAAGGCGGTGCTGTTCAAGAAGTTTGCCGGCATCGACGTCTTCGACATCGAGCTCAGCGAACGCGATCCCGACAAGCTGGTCGATATCGTCGCCGCGCTCGAGCCCACTTTTGGCGGCATCAATCTCGAGGACATCAAGGCGCCGGAGTGCTTCGAAATCGAATCCAAGCTGCGCCAGCGGCTGAAGATCCCGGTGTTCCACGACGATCAGCACGGCACGGCGATCATCGTCTCGGCCGCCATCCTCAATGGCCTGCGCGTCGTCGGCAAGGACCTCGCCAAGATCAAGCTGGTGACGTCGGGAGCCGGCGCGGCGGCGATCGCCTGCCTCGATCTTCTGGTCGACATAGGGCTGCCGCTCGCGAATATCTGGGTCACCGACATCGAGGGTGTGGTCTACGAGGGGCGGAAGGCGCTGATGGATCCGCGCAAGGCGCGTTACGCGCGCGCGACCAAGGCGCGCGCGCTCGGCGAGGTGATCGAGGGCGCCGACGTTTTCCTCGGCCTGTCGGCGCCCGGCGTGCTCAAGCCCGACATGGTGAGGAAGATGGCGGCAAAGCCGCTCATTCTCGCGCTCGCCAACCCGGTGCCGGAGATCATGCCCGAGGAGGTGATAGCGGCGCGCTCCGACGCCGTGATCGCCACCGGGCGCTCCGACTATCCGAACCAGGTCAACAACGTCCTTTGCTTTCCCTTCATCTTTCGCGGCGCCCTCGACGTCGGAGCCACGACGATCAACGAGGCGATGAAGATTGCCTGCGTTCGCGCGCTCGCCGATCTTGCCACCGCCGAGCCGTCCGAGATCGTCGTCGCGGCTTATGGCGGAGAGCCGCCGGTCTTCGGACCGGAGAATCTGATTCCGAAACCTTTCGATCCGCGCCTGATCCTCGAAATCGCTCCGGCGGTCGCCAAGGCGGCGATGGATTCCGGCGTGGCGACACGACCGATCGGCGATTTTACCGCCTATCGGCAGCAGCTGACGCAGTTCGTCTTTCGGTCGGGCCTGCTGATGAAGCCGCTGTTCGAACGGGCCAAGCAAGATCCGCGACGCATCGTTTACGCCGATGGCGAGGACGAGCGCGTGCTTCGCGCCGCGCAGACCGTGATCGACGAGGGCCTAGCGCGGCCGATCGTCGTCGGCCGCCGCGAGACGATCCGCAAACGCATCGAAAACCTCGGGCTTCGCATGCGGCTCGATCGCGATGTCGAACTGCGCAATCCCGAGGATCTGCCGCATTACCTGCGCGACTGGACGCTGTATCACAAGTTGATGGGGCGGCGCGGCGTGTCGCCCGACGCGGCGCGCACGTTCGTGCGGGTGCGCAACGCGGTGATCGCCGCGCTGATGGTCCGCCAGGGCGAGGCGGACGGAATGATCTGTGGCCTTATCGGCCGCTTCCACCGGATTCTGCGCGACGTCGTCGATGTGCTCGAGCTCAAGCCGGGCGTAAGCCAGCCGGCGGCGCTCACCGTGCTCATCCTACCACGAGGCACGCTGTTCATTTGCGACACGCATGTCGCCTCCGATCCCTCGGCCGAGGCGCTTGCCGACATGACCCTGCGCGCCGCCGACATGGTCAAGCGATTCGGCATCGAGCCAAGAGTGGCACTGCTATCGGCGTCGAACTTTGGCAGCATGAACACCCCTTCGGCGGCGAAGATGCGCGAAGCGCTGGCCTTGATCAACGACCGCCGTCCCGAGCTGGTCATCGACGGCGAGATGAATGCCGAAGCGGCGGTGTCGGAAGAGGCGCGCGCGCGCGCGTATCCGGACGCCCGGCTGCGCGGCGCCGCCAATTTACTGGTGATGCCGAGCCTTGACGCCGCCAATATTGCATACAATTTGCTACGCGAGATGGCGACGGGACAGAAAGTGGGACCGATCCTGCTTGGCACCGCGCGGCCGGCGCACGTGCTCGATTCCTCGGCAACGGTCCGCGGCATCGTCAACATGACCGCGCTGTGCGTCGTCGAGGCGCAGGATCGCCCCGCCGCACAGGCGCTCGGATAACTCGATGCCCGAGCCGGCGGCGGACGCGGCCAACCAAGCGCCGGAGAACGTCGAGGTCGTTCGGCGGATCGAGCTGCCGGCGGAGCTTATCGAAGAGGTCGCGAACGCGCTCGAACACGGCGACGACCCGGCGGTCTTGCGCGCCGTCGGAGGGCTGCATTACGCCGATCTCGCCGATCTGCTGGAAATCCTCGACATCGGAAAGCAACGCATGCTGGTCGAGGTGCTACGTCGGCGTTTTCCGGTCGAAATTCTGCCCGAGCTCGACGAGCCGGTGCGCAACGCGGTTGCCGAGCAGCTCGGGACAAAGGATCTGGCGGCGGCGATCGTCGGCCTCGAATCCGACGATGCGCTCTACATCATCGAGGGGCTGGAGGAGGGCAAGCGGCGCCAAGTCTTGCACGCTATCCCGGCTGCGCTACGCAGCGAACTCGAGGAGGCGCTGGCCTTTCCCGAGGAAAGCGCCGGCCGCTTGATGCGCCGCGAGGTGGTGGCGGTGCCGCAGTATTGGACGGTGGGCGATTGCATCGACGATATGCGCGAATCCGACGAGCTGCCCAACGATTTCTACGACATCTTCGTCGTCGATCCCAAGCACCGTCCGGTCGGCTGGGTTCCGCTCGACAAGCTCGTGCGCTCGAAACGGCCGGTCAAGATCGGCGACATCATGGAGGCCGACATGCGGCCGATCCCGGTCGACATGGACCAGGAGGAGGTCGCCTTCCTGTTCAAGCAGCACGATCTCATGTCGGCTCCGGTGGTCGATCGCGCCGGACGGCTCGTCGGCACGATCACCATCGATGACGTGGTCGACGTCATCGAGGAGGAGGCAGGCGAGGACCTGATGCGCCTTTCTGGGGTCAGCGAAAGTGGCGTTCATTCGCCATTGCGCGATATCGTCCGCTCGCGCGCCGCATGGCTGCTCGTCAACCTCGTTACGGCGTTCATCGCCTCGGCGGTGATCGGGCTGTTCGAGGAGACGCTGCAAAAGATCGTTGCGCTCGCCGTCTTGATGCCGATCACCGCCTCGATGGGCGGCAACGCCGGAACGCAGACCCTCGCCGTCGCGGTGCGGGCGCTGGCGCTGCGCGAGCTGACGACGGCGAACGCGCTGCGCATCCTTTACCGCGAGGTGATCATCGGCGGCATCAATGGAATCGTCTTTGCGATCATCACTGGTGCCGTCGCGGTGGCGTGGTTCGACGAGTGGCTGATCGGCGCTTGCATCGCCGCGGCGATGATCATAAATCTCCTTGCCGCGGGATTCGCGGGACTTCTGATTCCAGTGATCCTGCAACGGCTGAATGTCGATCCGGCCATCGGCTCGACGGTGATCCTCACCACGGTGACCGACGTCGTCGGGTTCCTATCGTTCCTTGGATTGGCAACATGGTTTCTTCTGTGAAAACCGCGGCTGCCGAAGCCAGTTACTCGATCGCCGATCTGGCGCAGGAGTTCGAGGTGACCACGCGCACGATTCGCTTTTACGAAGACGAAGGCCTGATCGCCCCGGCGCGCAAAGGTCAGCGCCGCGTCTTCAGCCCGCGCGACCGCGTTCGACTGAGGCTGATCTTGCGCGGCAAACGGCTCGGATTCTCGCTGGGCGAAATCCGCGAAATAATCGATTTGTACGACGCCGCGCCGGGCGAGGCTGGGCAGCTTCGTCACTTTCTCGGCAAGATCAAGGAGCGGCGCGCCGCGCTCGAGCGTCAGCGCGCCGACATCGCCGAGACGCTCGCCGAGCTTGCCCAAGTCGAGGCGCGCTGCATCGAGCAGCTTGCCGGACTGGCCGGGCGTAAGGCCGGCCGATGATGCCGTGTGCTCAAAATGCGTGGCGGACGATCTCGCCCTTGATCTCGAAATAGTCGCGCGTGTAGTGGACGGCGGCCTCGGCGTCGAAACCCTTGCAGGTGTAGAGCACGATCGACAGAAACCGCGGCCCCGACCAGAAGTAGCCCGAGATCCCGCTGTCGATCAGCGGCACGAACGCATCGTAGCCGGCGTTCTCCGGCCTTCCGTCCGAGCTTGCCGGCGCGAACACCACCGGCGCGCCATACGTGCGGAGGCCCAAGTGCTTGGCGACGCCGAGGAGATAGTTCCCGATCGCCGCTTCGTCGACGCTTCGCTGGTAGAACGCCTCGATAAGCAGCCGCTGTCGGAAGATATCCGGCGCCAGGTTTTTCATTGAAGCCTCCGGGTCGGTCGGATGACGCTAACCACCCAGTCTATCCACGGTGCAAGGATAGATATTGACGTTTACGTAAACGTAAGTTAAATTGCCCGACCGTCGGCGCGAACCGGGCACAGAACCGGGCGCGCGGCGATTCGGGCGATCGCCGGGAGCAACGCCATGGCTACTTTCACTCCGCTGGACCCGGACTATGCCGCGCGCGTGCGCGGCAGTTTCGCCCGTCAGGCCGTGATGGCCTTCATTGGCGCCGAGCTTGCCGACGTGCGGCCCGGCTACTGCGAAATACGGCTGCGGCATCGCCCCGAGCTCACCCAGCAACATGGGTACGTCCATGGTGGGATCGTCGGCACGATCGGCGATTCGGCCGGCGGCTACGCCGCCTTCACCCTGATGCCGGCCGATGCGGCCGTACTGACCGTCGAGTACAAGCTGAACCTCATCGCGCCTGCCGATGGCGAGTTGCTGATCGCCCGCGGCCGGGTCGTCAAGCCGGGCCGAACGCTCACCGTGGCGCAGTTCGAGGTCGCGGCGGTCAAAGGCGGAATCGAGCGCATTACAGCCACGGCGCTGCAGACACTGATGTGTCTCGCCGGGCGGCCGGACACGCCGGCGTTGCGCGGCTGATCCGATGCTCGCTCCCTGGCCTCGTTCCGGCTAGAGTCCGGGCCAAAATCGATACCAGGTAGCCACAGGAGGAGCGCGGTCACATGATCTCGAATCGGCTGCCCGACTTCGATTTCGGGCTCGGCGAACAAGCCGATATGCTGCGCGACAGCGTGCGCGATTTCGCTGGCGACGAGATCGCGCCGCGCGCCGCCGAGGTCGACCGCTCGAATGAATTCCCGATGGATCTGTGGCGCAAGATGGGCGAGCTCGGCATCCTCGGCGTCACGGTCGAAGAGGAATACGGCGGCGCCGCGATGGGCTATCTCGAGCACTGCGTGGCGATGGAAGAGATAAGCCGCGCTTCAGCGTCGGTGGGCCTTTCGTACGGCGCGCATTCGAACCTTTGCGTCAATCAGATCCGCCGCAACGGCAGCACGGCGCAGAAGCGGAAGTATCTGCCGAAGCTCATATCGGGCGAACATGTCGGCGCGCTCGCCATGTCCGAGCCCGGCGCCGGTTCGGACGTCGTGGGAATGAAATTGCGCGCCGATAAACGGGGCGACCGCTTCATCCTTAACGGCAGCAAGATGTGGATCACCAACGGCCCGGACGCCGACGTGCTTGTGGTCTACGCCAAGACTGATCTCAACGCGGGGCCGCGCGGCATCACGGCGCTCCTGATCGAAAAGGGGTTCAATGGCTTCTCGACCGCGCAAAAGCTCGACAAGTTGGGCATGCGCGGCTCCAACACCTGCGAGCTGGTGTTCCAGGACTGCGAGGTGCCAGAGGAGAACGTGCTGGGCGATGTCGGCAAGGGGGTCAGCGTGCTGATGAGCGGGCTCGATTACGAACGCGCGGTGCTCGCCGCCGGTCCGTGCGGCATCATGCAGGCGTGCATGGACGTCGTCGTGCCGTATGTCCACGAGCGCAAGCAATTCGGCCAGGCGATCGGCGAGTTTCAGCTCGTCCAAGGCAAGCTCGCCGACATGTACACGACGATGAACGCCAGCAAATCCTATGTTTACACGGTGGCAAGGGCCTGCGATCGCGGCCAGACCTCGCGCAAGGACGCCGCTGGAGCGATCCTTTACGCCGCCGAGAAGGCGACGCAGGTCGCACTAGACGCGATTCAGCTGCTGGGCGGCAACGGCTACATAAACGATTATCCGACCGGCCGTCTGCTGCGCGACGCCAAACTCTACGAGATCGGCGCCGGTACCTCCGAGATCCGCCGTTGGCTGATCGGCCGCGAGCTGTTCGCCGAGACGGCGTGAGCGGCGTCATGGCGCTGCAAATGAAGCCCGAATGTGAAAAATGCGACGCGGCGCTGCCGCACGACGGCGAGGCGCATATCTGCTCATACGAATGCACCTTTTGTGGCCCGTGCGCCGAGGCAATGGAGCGCCGCTGCCCCAATTGCGGCGGCGAATTACTGCGCCGGCCGCGGCGCCAGGCGAGGGCGGTGGCATGACCCGACGACTCATCTCCTCTGGTTCGGCGTTCGAGAAGGTGGCGGGATACTCGCGCGCTGTCGTCGACGGCGAGTGGATCTTCGTCTCCGGCACGACCGGCTTCGATTACAAGACGATGACGATCGCGGAAGATATAGCGGCGCAGGCGCGCCAGACCTTCGCCAACATCGAGGCGGCGCTGGCCGAGGCTGGCGCGTCGCTGGCCGACGTAGTTCGCGCCCACTATTACCTCCCGCGCGCCGAAGACTGGCCGGCCGTTGCGCCGCTGCTCGGGCAATATTTCGGCGACATTCGCCCCGCATCGACGGCGGTCATCTGCGGCCTCGTCGATCCGCGCATGCGCATCGAAATCGAGGTCACGGCGCGCAAGCGCACCTCTTAGCCCACCCATGCCGACCGTCTTGATCACCGGCGCCGGTCGCGGATTGGGTCTCGAGTTCGCGCGACAATACGCCGCCGAGGGTTGGAACGTTATCGGCACGGTGCGCGATGCGACCAAGGCCGGCGCGCTCGCCGAACTCGGAGGATCGGTCGCAGTGCATCGACTGGAGCTCAAGGACCGCACGGCGATCTTGCGATTCGCGGCCGAGCTCGATGGGCATCCGATCGACGTGCTGATCAACAACGCCGGCGTCTATGGCGGACGCGGTCGCAGCCTCGAGGGGCTCGAGTGGGACGAATGGATCGCCACCATGACGACTAACGCCTTTGCGCCCTATACGCTGACGGTGGCGCTGGCCGATAATCTCGCTGCCAGCGCCAAGAAACTCGTGCTGATGATGACAAGCCGGATGGGCTCGATTTCCGGCAACACCGGCGGTTCGTACGCCTACCGCAGCAGCAAGGCGGCGCTCAACCTGATCACGACAGGCCTCGCTTGCGACTTGAGAGGCAAAGGCATCAGCGTGATATGCGCCCACCCGGGCTGGGTTCGCACCGACATGGGCGGAGCGGGCGCCCCGGTGAGCCCCAGGGCGTCGGTCGGCGGGTTGCGCGCGATCGTCGAGCGGGCCGGATTGGCGGTCAGCGGGCGGTTTTTCAACTACGATGGTGGCGAAATCTCGTGGTGAGGCCATGGAACTGACCGATACCCAAACCATGATCCGCGACCAGGCGCGCGCCTTCGCGCAGGAACGCCTGGCGCCGTTCGCCGCCGAGTGGGACCGCACATCGGCCTTTCCCGCCGAAGCCATCGGCGAAATGGGACGTCTCGGCTTCATGGGGATGCTGGTGCCGGAGGAGTGGGGCGGCGTCGGCGCCGATTACGTGGCTTATGCGCTCGCCATCGAGGAGATCGCGGCCGGCGACGGCTCGTGCTCCACAGTGATGAGCGTCCATAACTCGGTCGCTTGCATGCCGATCTTGAAATTCGGCACACGCGAGCAGCGGGAGCGATTTCTAAAGCCGCTCGCCAAGGGCGACATGCTTGGCGCCTTCTGCCTGACCGAGCCCCAGGCCGGATCGGATGCTGCGGCGATCCGTAGCCGGGCGCGGCGCGACGGCAACCACTGGGTCCTGACCGGCACCAAGCAGTTCATCACCTCGGGACGGCACGCCGATCTCGCCATCGTTTTCGCCGTCACCGCGCCGGAAAAAGGCAAGAAGGGCATTACCGCATTCATCGTGCCGACCAAGACGCCGGGCTGGACCGTGGCGCGCGTCGAACACAAGCTCGGCCAGCACGCCACCGACACCTGCCAGATCGTCTTCGACGAGTTACGGCTGACGCCCGATCTGATGCTGGGCGAGGAGGGCGAAGGCTACAAGGTGGCGCTGGCCAACCTCGAGGGCGGCCGCGTCGGCATCGCCGCCCAATCGGTAGGCATGGCGCGCGCCGCCTTCGACGCGGCGCGAGCCTACGCCAAGGAACGCACGACATTCGGCAAGAAGATCATCGAGCACCAAGCGGTCGGCTTCCGCCTCGCCGACATGGCGACGCAAATCGAGGCGGCGCGGCATCTGGTGTTGAACGCGGCACGACTGCGTGACGCCGGCAAACGCTGCCTCACCGAGGCCTCGATGGCTAAGCTTTTCGCCTCGGAAATGGCCGAGCGCGTTTGTTCCGACGCCATCCAGATCCATGGCGGCTACGGCTATCTCAGCGACTTTCCGGTTGAGCGCATCTATCGCGACGTGCGGGTGTGCCAGATCTACGAAGGCACCAGCGACGTGCAGCGGCTGATCATCGCCCGGTCGCTGGCCGCGGACGCTTGAGATGCCGGCCGCCATCGATTTCTATTTTGATTTCTCGAGCCCATATGGCTACTTCGCCTCGACGCGCATCGACGAGCTTGCCGCGCGCCACGGCCGCGATACGGTATGGCGGCCGATTCTGTTGGGGCCGGTGTTCAAGGCGGTCGGCACGTCGCCGCTAGTGAGCTACCCGATCAAGGGACGATATGTGGCGCACGACTTCGCGCGCTTCGCCCGCCTGCTCGGCGTTCCGTTCACCATGCCGGCCAATTTCCCGTTCGGCGCGGTCGCCGCAAGTCGCGCCTTCTACTGGATCGGCGATCGCGACAAGGCGCGGGCGAAAGCGTTTGCCCAAGCGGTCTTTCGCGCCGGACTGGGCGAGGGCGGCGATGTGACGCCGGTCGAAATGGTGGTCGATCTTGCCGCCAGGGCTGGCATCGACGGCGTGGCGCTGCGGGCCGCGCTCGCCGAGGCGGAGGTGAAGCAGCGGCTCGTCCGCGAGGTCGATCAGGCGATGGGCCGCGGCGTGTTCGGCTCGCCCACCGTCTTCGTTGATGGCGAGATGTTCTGGGGAGCCGACCGGCTCGACCAGGTCGATCGCTGGCTTGCCACCGGCGGGTGGTGACGGCATGGTGAAATCGGCACAAGGGGGGAACGCTCGACCATGACGGTCCTCAAGACCGCCGCCGACCCGCGCGATGATTCGTTCAAGGCCAATGATCTGGCGATGCGCGCGCTGGTGGCCGACCTGCGCGCCAAGCTGGCCGAGATCAAGCAGGGCGGCGGCGCCGCGGCGCGCGACAAGCACCTCAAGCGTGGCAAGCTTCTGCCGCGCGAACGCGTACGCACGCTACTCGACGTTGGCTCGCCGTTCCTGGAGCTGTCGCAGTTCGCCGCATACGGCATGTATGGCGGCGACATTCCGGCCGCCGGCATCATCACCGGGATCGGTCGCGTCGCGGGCCGCGAGTGCGTCGTCGTCTGTAACGACGCGACGGTCAAGGGCGGGACGTATTTCCCGCTCACCGTCAAGAAGCACGTGCGCGCGCAGGAGATCGCCCGCGAGAACAATCTACCGTGCATCTATCTCGTCGATTCGGGCGGAGCCAACCTGCCCAATCAAGACGAAGTTTTCCCCGACCGCGACCATTTCGGACGCATTTTTTACAACCAGGCGACCATGTCGGCGGCGTCGATCCCGCAGATCGCCGTCGTCATGGGATCGTGCACCGCCGGCGGCGCCTACGTCCCGGCGATGTCGGACGAGAGCATCATCGTCAAGGGCCAGGGCACGATCTTTCTTGGCGGCCCGCCGCTGGTCAAAGCGGCGATCGGCGAGGTGGTCAGCGCCGAGGAACTGGGCGGCGCCGATGTCCATAGCCGCGTTTCGGGCGTCACCGACCACTACGCGCAGGATGACGCGCACGCGCTCGCCATCGCGCGGCGCATCGTCGCCAATCTCAACCGGGTCAAGCGTCTCGAACTCGACATCCGCCCGCCGGTCGAGCCGCGCTACGATCCGGCGGAGATCTATGGGTTGGTGCCGCAGGACTTACGCAAGCCCTACGACGTGCGCGAGGTCATCGCACGCATCGTCGACGCGAGCGAGCTCGACGAATTCAAGGCGCTCTACGGGGCCACCGTCGTCACGGGATTTGCGCGCCTCTGGGGATATCCGGTCGGCATCGTCGCCAACAACGGCATCCTGTTCTCGGAATCGGCGCAGAAGGCGGCGCATTTCATCGAGTTGTGCGGCCAGCGCGGCGTCCCGCTCGTTTTTTTGCAGAACATCTCCGGGTTCATGGTCGGCAAGAAATACGAGGCAGGCGGCATCGCCAAGGACGGCGCCAAGATGGTCACCGCGGTAGCCTGCGCGGCGGTGCCGAAATTCACCGTCATCATCGGCGGCAGTTTCGGCGCTGGAAACTACGGCATGTGCGGCCGTGCCTATGGACCCCGATTCCTGTGGATGTGGCCCAATGCCCGCATCTCCGTCATGGGCGGCGAGCAGGCGGCGAGCGTGCTGGCGACGGTCCGGCGCGACAATATCGAGGCGCAGGGCAAGCGATGGTCAAAGGCGGACGAGGAGGCGTTTAAGCAGCCGATCCGCGATCAATACGAGCATCAGGGACATCCTTATTACGCTTCGGCTCGGCTGTGGGACGACGGCATCATCGATCCGGCCGAGACTCGCACCGTGCTCGCGCTGGGATTGTCCGCGGCGCTCAACGTGCCGGTGCGCGAGACACGCTTCGGCGTGTTCCGGATGTGAGGGGCGATGGCTGATACTCTGCTCCTCGACACCGACGCGCGCGGCGTGGCGACGATTACGCTCAACCGTCCGCAGATCCACAACGCCTTCGACGACGCGCTGATCGTCGATCTCATCGCGTCGTTGAAGCGCGTCGAGCTCGATCCCAAGGTTCGCGTCGTCGTCCTGGCGGCGAGCGGCAGAAGTTTTTGCGCCGGCGCCGATCTCAATTGGATGAAACGCATGGCGACCTACAGCGAGCGCGAAAATCGGCGCGACGCCGAGCAGCTCGCGACCCTCATGCGTACGCTCGATCGGCTGGCCAAGCCCACCGTTGCCAAAGTGCAAGGCGCCGCCTACGCCGGCGGCACCGGCCTTGTCGCTTGCTGCGACGTCGCGCTGGCGGCGGAGACGGCGAAGTTCGCCGTCACCGAGGTCCGTATCGGACTTATCCCGGCGGTGATCAGCCCCTATCTCGTGCAGGCGATCGGTCCGCGCTGGGCGCGGCGCTATTTCCTCACCGCGGAGACGTTCGATGCCCGCGAGGCCGAACGCATCGGCCTAATTCATGGCGCTTTCAAGCCCGACCAGCTCGATTTCGCGGTGAACCAGGTTTGCGATCTGTTGCTCGCCAACGGCCCTAAAGCGCTCGCCGAGTGCAAGGATATGCTCCGCCTTGTGTCGCGCGGTCCGATCGACGATGCGATGACCGCCGAGACCGCAGGGCGTATCGCGCGCATCCGCGTGACGCAGGAGGGGCGCGAGGGCATCGCCAGCTTCCTCGAGAAGCGCAAGCCGGCTTGGCGGAGCTGAAGCTACGATGTTCAACAAGATCCTGATCGCCAACCGCGGCGAAATCGCCTGCCGGGTGATCAGGACGGCACGACGGCTGGGAATCCGAACGGTCGCCGTGTACTCCGAGGCCGATGCCAATGCCCGCCACGTCGCGATGGCGGACGAGGCGCATCTGATCGGCGGCGCTCCAGCCCGCGAAAGCTATCTGAAAGGCGAGGCGATTCTTGAAGCGGCGCGCAAGTCGAACGCCGAGGCGATCCATCCCGGATATGGGTTCCTTTCCGAGAACGCCGAGTTCGCGCAGGCATGCGCGGCGGCGAAGCGGATCTTCATCGGCCCGCCGCCGGCGGCGATTCGTGCCATGGGCGGCAAGAGCGCGGCCAAGGCGCTCATGGAGCAAGCAGGCGTGCCGATCGTTCCCGGCTATCACGGCGACAGACAGGACGTTAAAACCCTGGGAGCGGCGGCACGAAAGATCGGTTATCCGGTGTTGATCAAGGCGTCGGCCGGCGGCGGCGGCAAGGGCATGCGAATCGTCCATGCCGAAAGGGAGCTGGCCGAGGCGATCGTTTCGGCGCGGCGCGAGGCGAAGTCGGCGTTCGGCGACGATCGGTTGCTGATCGAAAAGTACCTGACGCGACCGCGGCACATCGAGGTCCAGGTGTTCGCCGATGCGCACGGCGGTAGCATCTATCTGTTCGAGCGCGATTGCTCGATCCAGCGCCGCCACCAGAAGGTGCTGGAGGAAGCGCCGGCTCCGGGCATGACCGAGGCGCGGCGCAAGGCGATGGGCGAGGCGGCGGTCAAGGCGGCGAAGGCCGTCGGCTACGTCGGCGCCGGCACCGTGGAGTTCATCGCCGAGCCGGATGGGCGGTTCTATTTCATGGAGATGAACACCCGCCTCCAGGTCGAGCACCCCGTGACGGAAATGATCACGGGGCTCGATCTCGTCGAATGGCAGTTTCGTGTCGGGGCCGGACAGCGCCTGCCGCTCCGGCAGACGGAACTGGCGATCAACGGTCACGCGATCGAAGCGCGGATCTACGCCGAGGATCCGGCGCGCGATTTCCTGCCGGCGACCGGCATGCTGCAGCACCTCCGCTTTCCGGCCGAGAGCGCGCATGTGCGTGTCGATACTGGCGTCGGCCCCGGCGATGTGGTGAGCATCCATTACGACCCGATGATCGCCAAGCTGATCGTCTGGGATCACGATCGGCCGGCGGCGTTGCGCCGTTTGCGCGCGGCGCTGGCCGACTGCGAGGTCGCCGGATTGGCGACGAACCTGACGTTTCTCGGCAATGTCGCGGCCCATCCTGCCTACGCCGCCGCCGAACTCGACACCGGGTTCATCGGGCGCCATCGCGCCGAACTGGTGCCCGAGCACCGACCGGCCGACGACCGAACCTTGGCGTTGGCGGCGCTCGCCGTGCTGCTCGACCGCGCGGCCGAGGCGGAAACCGCCGCACGCAGCTCGCACGATCCCTACAGCCCGTGGCACATGGTCAACGGCTGGCGCCTCAACGACTATGCCCATCACGTGCTGCGGTTTCGCGATCCGCTGGCTCCCGCGGCGCGCGAGGTCACGCTGACAGCGCATTTTCGGCGCAACGGGTTCGTCTTCGATTTGCCGGGCGGTGCGCTTGCGGTGCGCGGCGACCGGCTGGATGCGACGCGCATCGCCGCCGATCTCGGCGGCGCGCGGCTCGAGGCGACGGTGGTTCGGCGCGGTGACGAACTGACCGTGGTCCAGGCAGGGCGCGCCCATCGGCTCATTCTGCATCGCCCACTGGCGGAGGCGAAACATGCCGGCGAAGACGGCCGCTTGACGGCGCCGATGCCCGGCAAGATCGTCGCCGTCAAGGTTGTGCGCGGCGCCAAGGTCAAGCGCGGCGCGGCGCTCCTGGTGCTGGAGGCGATGAAGATGGAGCACACGATCTCGGCGCCAACCGACGGCACGGTCGCGGCGTTGCGCTACGGCGTCGGCGAACAGGTCGAGGAAGGGGCGGCACTCATCGAATTCAAGCCGGAGACGTCCGAATGAACCGGCCGACGCGCGTCAAGATGGTCGAGGTGGGCCCACGCGACGGACTGCAGAACGAGGCGAAGTCGGTGCTCGCGGCGGTCAAGATCGAACTCATCGAAATGCTCGCCGACGCCGGCCTTTCGACGATCGAGGCCGGCAGTTTCGTGTCGCCCAAGTGGGTCCCGCAGATGGCCGATACGGCGGAAGTCCTGGCCGGCTTGGCCAAGCGTCCCGGCGTGACTTTTCCGGTGCTCGTACCGAACGCCAAGGGTTTCGAGGCGGCGCTTGCCGCCAAGGTCGAGGAGATCGCCATATTCGGCGCCGCCTCGGAGACGTTTTCGCGCAAGAACATCAATTGCTCGATCGACGAGAGCATGGCGCGCTTTGCACCCGTCGCCGCGGCCGCGCACAAGCACGGCATGCGTGTGCGCGGATACGTGAGTTGCGTCTTGGGCTGCCCGTATGAAGGCGAGATTGCCGCCAGCGCCGTGGCCGACGTCTCGGCCACGCTTCTTGCGCTCGGTTGCTACGAGATCTCGCTTGGCGATACGATCGGCGTCGGCACTCCGGCCAAGGCGCAAGCGATGGTCGACGCCGTCGCCCAGCGCGTGCCGCGCGAAAAAATCGCCGTGCATTTTCACGACACCTATGGACAGGCGCTGGCGAATATCCTCGCCTGCCTCGAACGCGGCGTGGCGGTGGTCGACTCCTCGGTTGCCGGGCTCGGCGGCTGTCCCTACGCCAAGGGTGCCTCCGGCAACGTCGCCTCGGAGGATGTGTGCTACATGTTGAACGGGTTGGGCGTCGAGACCGGCGTCGATCTCGATAAGCTCGCCGCCGCCGGGCGCTTCATCTGCGGACACCTTGGCCGCGCGCCGACCTCGAAGGTGGCGCAGGCGTTGATCGGCAGGCTCGCGGCGTGACCGTTCACCTCGTCAAGCTTTGCGTCGGCTGCGACTCGATCGAAGACCTCGAGGCGTGGCAGAAGAAACGCCTTGCCGACCAGCGCAAAAAAGGCGTCAAGAAACCCATCCTGCGGCATGTCACCCGCAATACGCCCAAGCGCGCCACGGAGATCCTCGACGATGGCTCGCTCTATTGGGTCATCAAGGGGGTCATCCGGGTGCGCCAACGGATCGTCGACATGCGACCGCTCGTCGTCGATGGCAAGCCACGCTGCGCGCTTATCCTCGACCGCAGGCTCGTGCGCGTCGTGCCGCGCGGCATGCGCGCCTTCCAGGGTTGGCGCTATCTCGAGGCGAAGGCGGCGCCGGCCGATCTCGGCGAGCGCAAGGACGGGCTCTCGGAAATGCCGCCCAAGATGATCGACGCGCTTCGCGAACTCGGCCTGCTTTGATGCTGTTCGGCCACGAACCGTCGATCGCCGACGCTTCGCGCGAAAGCCTCGCCGCGGCATCCGCCGCCAGCGAAAGCGACATGGTCGAGAATATACTCAAAGTCGCGCGCGCCGATGCCGCGGCGCAGGCGCGTATCAAAGACACCGCGCGCCGATTGGTCGAGGAGGTTCGCAAACGCCGCCGGGGCCATGGCGGGGTCGACGCTTTCCTGCATGAGTTCAGTCTGTCCAGCCGCGAGGGCGTGGTGCTGATGTGTCTTGCCGAGGCGCTGCTGCGCATCCCGGATGCCGACACCGCCGACCGCCTAATACGCGACAAGCTCGCCGACGCCGATTGGGCGCGCCATCTCGGGCAGTCGGACTCGCTCTTCGTCAACGCCTCGACCTGGGCGCTGATGTTGACCGGCCGCGTCATACGCCTCGAGGGCGCGGAGGAAGAGGAGGGGCTCGCCACGGTGCTGAAGCGCCTGGTGGCGCGCTCGGGCGAGCCGGTCATTCGGCATGCGGTGACGGCCTCGATGCGGATTCTCGGACGCCAGTTCGTCATGGGCCGCACGATCGACGAAGCGTTGGCCCGCGCGATGCCGTCCGAGCCGAATGGCTGGCGTCATTCCTTTGACATGCTGGGCGAAGCGGCGCGCACCGCTGCCGACGCCGAACGCTACTTCAGGTCCTATGTCGCCGCCATCGAGGCCATCGGTGCTGCGGCGAAGGCACGTGGCCCGATCGACGGCCCAGGGATCTCGGTGAAGCTGTCGGCGCTGCATCCGCGCTACGAGCTGGCGCAGGCGGAGCGCGTGCGCAAGGAACTGGGCCCACGGTTGATCGAGCTGGCGCGCCTCGCTCGCGGCTTCGAAATCGGCTTCACCGTCGACGCCGAGGAAGCCGAGCGTCTGGATCTATCGCTCGATCTGATCGCCGCGACGGCGGGCGACGTGTCGCTCGGATCCTGGGAGGGGTTTGGCCTCGCCATTCAGGCATATCAAAAGCGGGCGTTGCCGTTGGCCGGCTGGGTCAGCGAGCTGGCGCGGAGCCGACGCCGCCCGCTGATGGTGCGATTGGTCAAAGGGGCGTACTGGGACACCGAGATCAAGCGCGCACAGGAGCGCGGGCTCGACAGCTACCCGGTATTCACCCGCAAGGCGTCGACCGACGTATCGTATCTCGCATGCGCGCGCGCGTTGCTTGCGGCGGACCATTTGATTTATCCGCAATTCGCCACCCATAACGCGCAGACGCTGGCGGCCGTTCTCGAATTCGCCGGCAACAAACGATTCGAGTTTCAGCGGTTGCACGGGATGGGCGAGACGCTTTACGAGCAAATCGTCAGCCCGTCGCGGCCGTGCCGCGTCTATGCGCCGGTTGGAAGCCACGAGGATCTGTTGCCCTATCTGGTGCGACGACTGCTCGAGAACGGCGCCAACACATCGTTCGTCAACCGGCTGGCCGACGATGCGGCGCCGATCGAGGCGATCGTCGCCGATCCGGTGGTGAAAATCGCGGCGCTGGACAGCAAGCCGCACCCGCGCATCCCGCTCCCGACCGATTTGTATCTGCCCGAACGACGCAATTCGACCGGTCTCGACCTCAATGACGGTGCTACCCTGCTGCAGCTCGACCTGGAAATGGAAGAAGCGGCGTTGGCGCGCCCATTCGCCGGGCCGCTGATCGACGGGCTGAAACGGCCCGGACGTCCGCCGCGTGCGGTGCTCGATCCGGCCGATCGGCGGCGGATCGTCGGCCAGGTCGCCGACGCTGGGCCTGCCGAGGTCGATGCCGCGCTGACCTCGGCCCGCGCAGCGTGGCGCGACTGGGACGCCGTTCCAGCCGGCGATCGCGCGGCGATCCTCGACCGCGCCGCCGATCTTTTCGAGGCTCACCGCGCCGAGCTGATGACGCTGGTCGTTCGCGAGGCCGGACGCACGGTCGCCGATGCGCTGTCGGAGGTCCGCGAGGCGGTCGATTTTTGCCGCTATTACGGTGCCCGCGCGCGCGAGGAGTTCGGACAGCCGCAACTCCTGCCCGGCCCTACCGGCGGCCGCAACGATTTGCGCCTGTCGGGACGTGGCGTGTTCGCGTGCATCAGTCCGTGGAATTTTCCCTTGGCGATCTTCACCGGCCAGGTGGTCGCGGCGCTTGCGGCCGGCAACGGCGTCATCGCCAAGCCGGCCGAACAGACTCCGCTGATCGCCGCGCGCGCCGTGGCGCTCCTCCACGAGGCGGGCGTTCCGGGCCAAGCGCTCCATATGTTGCCCGGCGACGGCCCTACCGTCGGCGCGCGGCTCGTCACCGATCCGCGAGTCGCCGGCGTCGTCTTTACCGGCGGTACCGACACGGCGCGGGCGATCAACCGCTCGCTTGCCGAACGGCCCGGGCCGATCGCAGCATTGATCGCCGAGACCGGCGGTCTCAACGCGATGATCGTCGATTCTTCGGCGCTGGCGGAACAAGTGGTGGCCGATGCGCTAGCCTCGGCGTTCAACAGCGCCGGCCAACGCTGCTCGGCGCTGCGCGTGCTGTTCGTCCAAGATGACGTGGCGCGCAAATTGCTTGACATGTTGGCCGGCGCCATGGCCGAGCTCGTGATCGGTGATCCCGCGCGGCTCGCCACGGATGTCGGGCCGGTGATCGACGATGATGCGAAATCGTCGCTCGATGCGCACGCCCGTCGCATGGTGCGGGAGGCAAAACTCATCTACGAGTGCGCGCTGCCGGCGGATTGCGCGCATGGGACATTTTTTGCACCGCGCGCGTTCGAGATCGACGCGCTGGCTCGGCTGGAGCGCGAGGTCTTCGGGCCGATCCTGCATGTCGTGCGGTTCTCCGCCGACCGCCTCGACGACATCGTGCGTCAAATCAACGCCACCGGATACGGTCTCACGCTCGGCATTCACAGCCGGATCGATGGCACGGTCGAGCGCATTCGCGCCGCGGCGCGTGTCGGCAATGTCTACGTGAACCGCAACATGATCGGCGCGGTCGTCGGCGTTCAGCCCTTCGGCGGCGAGGGCTTGTCGGGCACCGGACCCAAGGCCGGCGGTCCGCACTATCTACCTCGGTTCGCCGTCGAGCGTTCGCTTGCCGTCGACACGACCGCCCAGGGCGGCAATGCTTCGTTGCTGGCGCTGGACGACGAAGAGTAATGGGAGGCAGCCGATGACGACCAACCGACAATTCGTTCTGG
Organism: Alphaproteobacteria bacterium; assembly: GCA_035457725.1. Lineage (GTDB taxonomy): Bacteria > Pseudomonadota > Alphaproteobacteria > CACIAM-22H2 > CACIAM-22H2 > DATFES01. Next base: position 50,703 of record DATIBC010000033.1, read on the forward strand.
TTGCACATCCAGACGGGCTTCCGAGCGAGTCGACCTGGCGACTGGTCGAGACGGCGCTGCGCGAGCCTGGCGAAGGTGAAATCCTGGTGCGCTCGCTGTGGCTTTCGGTCGATCCCTACATGCGCGGCCGGATAAGCGCTGCCAAGGGCTACACCAAGGGCGTGGCGCTGGGCGAGGTGATGCAAGGGGGCGGCGTTGGGCGGGTTCTCAAGTCGCGCAATCCAGCGTTCAAGGAAGGCGATGTGGTCGAAAGCATGGGGTTCGGTTGGCAGGAATATCCTGTCCTCAAGGCCGAGGGCACGCGCAAGCTCGATCCGTCGCTGGGGCCGATCCGTCACGCGCTGGGTGTGCTGGGGATGCCTGGCCTCACCGCCTATTTCGCGCTACTCGAGATCGGTCGGCCCCAACCCGGCGAGACCGTCGTGGTCTCGGCTGCCACTGGCGCGGTCGGGCAGATCGTCGGCCAGATCGCCAAAATCAAAGGCTGCCGCACCATCGCCATCGCCGGCGACGACGCCAAGCTCGAATTTGCGCGCAAGGAGCTGGGTTACGACGCGGCGATCAATCACCGTACCGCCACCGATTTGGCCAAGGCCGTCGCGGAGGTTTGCCCGAAGGGCGTCGATATCTTCTTCGACAACACGGCGGGGCCGATCCACGACGCGGTCATGCAGAACCTGGCGATGCGGGCGCGGACGATCGTTTGCGGCACGATCGCGATTACCAGCAAACCGGGGCCGGATATCGGGCCGCGCTGGCTGCGGCAGATTCTGATCAATCGTGCGCGCGTTGAGGGATTCCTGGTGTTCGACTACGTCGCGCGGTACGGCGAGGGACTGAAGCAACTTGCGGCCTGGCTTGGCGAGGGCAAGCTCGTCTGGCGCGAGGACATCATGGCGGGCTTTGAAAACATGCCCAAGGCGCTAGTCCGGGTTCTGAAAGGCGAGAATTTCGGCAAGCAGCTCGTTCGCGTCGTCGACACAGGCGAACGCTGATCATCGTGACGCACTAATCGACGCCGTCCGAGCGCGGTCGCGCGCGGTACATCGGGCTATCCCAGGTTTACGCCCGCGTTGAGTCCGTCGAGCACGTACTGCGCCGCGAGCGCCGCGAGCAGGATGCCGAGCACGCGGGTCACGACGTTGACGCCGATCTCGCCGAGAACCGATACGACGCGCGCCGCCGCGAACAACAAGACGAGCGTCAGGCCGAGAACGATGGCGAGCACGCCGACCAGCAACAGTTCGGCCTGCCACGCGCCGCCGGCGCGACCCATCAGCAGGACCATCGTCGTCAAGCCGCCGGGGCCGGCGATGAGCGGAATCGCCAGCGGAAACACCGAAATATCGTGAGCTTTGTCGGCTTCCTTGCTTTCGGCCTCGGTGAGATTTTGGAAGCCCAGCCGGTGAGCAAACAGCATATCGATCGCCAACAGGAACAATAGAATGCCGCCGGCGATGCGAAACGCCGGCAATCCGATGCCGAGGGCGCGTAAAAGAAAATCGCCGGCGAAGGCGAACAGCAACAACATGACGCCGGCGATCGCCACGCCTCGCAACGCCATGGTGTGCCGATGCTTTTCCGACGTGCCGCGGGTAAGTCCGGCGAAGATCGCCGCCGTCCCGACTGGGTCGAGGATGACGAACAGGGCGATGAAATGGAAGACCGCCGTTTGCAGCATCGGTTCTATGAGTGAGATCGAAATCTTCTCCGCGCGCCTCGACAGGCTCGAGACGACGCTTGCGTCGCTTCGCCACACGCCGGCCGACGAACGCGGCTCCTCTGATGGCGAATTTTCACAGCCGTCCCTCGAGGCACGCGGCATAGAGCGATTTCAATTGCGGAACCCCGATCTTGACCGGATTGGTTCCCGCCGTCGGGTCGACGGCGGCCATTTCGGCGAAGCGGTCGATCTCGCCCTCGCTCATGCCGAGATCTTTGAGCGTGTGCGGAATCGCAATCTCCTTGCGCAACGCGAGAACCCAGTCGACGAAACCCTCGAAGCTGGCGTCGGCGAGGCCGATATAGCGCGCTAGCCGAACGATCTTCGGCTCGATCGCCGGACGGTTGAAGCGCAACACATAGGGCATGACCACGGCGTTGGTCATGCCGTGATGCGTGTCATGCACGGCGCCCACTGGATGCGAGAGCGAGTGGATGGCGCCGAGCCCCTTCTGGAACGCCGTGGCCCCCATTCCGGCCGCCGCCATCATGTATGCCCGCGCCTCGATGTCCGCGCCGTCGGCCACGGCGCGCGGGAGAAACTCCTTGATCAGGCGCACGCCCTCGATCGCGACCCCGTCGGCGTAAGGGTGGAACGAGGAAACGCAATACGCTTCGAGACAGTGGGCGAAGGCGTCCATGCCGGTGCCGGCGGTGATCTTCGGCGGCAGCCCGATCGTCAGCTCGGGATCGCAGATGACCACCCGCGGCATCATTTTCGGATGGAAGAGGATTTTCTTGGTGTGGCTGGCGACGTGGGTCACCACGGCGGCGCGACCCACCTCCGATCCGGTACCCGCGGTGGTCGGCACGGCGACGATCGGCAGGATGCCCTTGGCGTCGGCGCGCGTCCACCAATCGCCGATATCCTCGAAATCCCACATCGGGCGCGTCTGGCCCGCCATGAAGGCGATGATTTTTCCGGCATCGAGCGCGCTGCCGCCGCCGATCGCGACGACGCCGTCGTGATCGCCTGCTTTCAGGGTCTTGAGGCCGTCGTAGATGTTCTGCTCGACCGGATTCGGCCTGATGTCGAAAAACATCGTCGTGCCCAAGCCGGCCTCGGCGCATAGTACGACGATCTTTTTCATCATCGGCAATTTCGCCAAGCCGGGATCGGTCACCAACAGCGGGCGGGCGATCCCAGCGGCGTTGCATGCCTCGGCCAGTTCCCTGATGCGCCCGACTCCGAAGCGGATGGCGGTCGGCCAGTTAATGTTGCTGGTGAACGATTTTGGGTCGGTCATGGCCGGATTTGCTTTCGCCCGCATGCCGAGCCTGTCGAAGCATGAGGGCCGGTGAGGTCCGCGGTCCTGGTCCCCCGACAAGCTCGGGACGAGGACCGCCGTTATACGGCGGTGCGCAAGTGAAACGATTTCGGTCGTGTCAGGTAGACAAATCCGAGCTTGGACAGCGTGCAGCCGCGGCCCGAATCCTTGACGCCGGCCCAGGCCAGCGCCGGGTCGAGATAGTCGCAACGATTCATGAACCAGGTGCCGGTTTCGACTCGGTCGCCGATTCGCATCGCCGCCTCCGGATCGGCGGTCCAGATCGCGGCGGTGAGTCCATAACGGCTGTCATTCATCAGCGCGATGGCTTCATCGTCGGAGCCGACCTTCATGATGCCGATGACCGGCCCGAAGCTCTCCTCGGTCATCACGCGCATCGAATGATCGACGTCGACGAGGACCTGCGGCGCCATGTACGCGGTGCCCGGGCGATCGGCCGGGAACGAGCGCGGGTCGATGAGCGCGCGCGCTCCCGAACTCACCGCCGCGGCGACCTGGCCGCGGACGAACTCGGCCGCCGAAGCCCGCACCAGCGGGCCGAGGGTGACGTCCGGCTCCAGCGGCGAGCCGAGTTTGTAGCGCTTGGTCAGCGCGACGAAACCATCGACGAAACGATTGTAAACGTCGCCGTGGACGTAGATGCGCTCGATGGCGCAGCACGATTGCCCGGAATTGAAGAAGCTGCCGTCGACCAGGTTTTCGACCGCATGTTCGAGATTGGCGTCCGGACGGACATACGCCGGATCCTTGCCGCCGAGCTCGAGGCCGGTGCCGATGAAGCGGTCGGCGGCGGCGCGCTGCACGGCATGGCCGCCCTCGACCGAGCCGGTGAAAGCGACGAAATCGACTTCCGGCGCGCGGATCACTTTCTCGGTATCGGCGTGGGAGAGATGGAGAACGGCGAACACGCCAGCTGGCAGCCCGGCATCGGCGAAGGCGTCGGCGAAGCGCTCGGCAACCAATGGCGTCTGCGCGGAATGCTTGAGGACAACGGCGTTGCCGGCGACAATCGCCGGAATGACGGCGTTGATGGCGGTCAGCAGCGGGTAGTTCCACGGCGCGACCACGAAGACAATCCCGAGCGGCTCGTGGCGGATGAAGCGGGTAAATCCCGCCATCGGCTCGACGGCGGTGTCGGCAAGCGCTTCGGGCGCTGCGGCAATCATGTAGCGGGCGCGCTCGGCCATGCGATCGACCTCGGCCGGCGTGTAGCGGATCGGCCGTCCCATCTGCCACGATAGCTCCTCGCCGATAGCCGTTCTCCGCGCCGTCATAGCCGCGACGAAACGCGTGGCGATCCTGGTACGTTCGGCGACCGGCACGTCGCGCCACGCGCGTTGCGCCGCTCGGGCGGCGGCCAGCGTCGCGGCGATCGCCGGGGTATCCGCCAGCGTCCGCTCGACATAGATCCGTCCGTCGACGGGCGAAATGGTTTTCAACGAGGCGGGCATGCGGTCCTGTTGCGCCGGGGCGAGACGGCGGCTAGATGATCTCAAAGTAGCGGTCGAGCTCCCATTCGGTGATCTGCTTGCGGAACTCGCGCTCCTCCCACTCGCGAGTCGCGGCGTAATGGTCGACGAAGGCGTCGCCGAAAAGCGCGCGTGCCGCCTTCGAGCCTTTGAGCCGGGCCGCCGCCTCCATGAGCGTGCGCGGCAGGTCGCGCTTGGGCGGATGTTTGGCTTCATAGGCGTTGCCTTTAAGTGGCGCGCTCGGCTCGATCTTGTGTTCGATGCCCCACAGCCCCGAAGCCAGCGCTACCGCCACGGTGAGGTATGGGTTTCCATCGGCCGCGGCGATGCGGTACTCGACGCGCTGCGATTTCGCCGAGCCCGGGATCACCCGCAGCGCCGTGGTACGATTCTCCACTCCCCAGGTCGCCGAGGTCGGCGCCCAGAAGCCGGGGATAAGCCGGCGGAACGAGTTCACGGTCGGCGCCACGATGGCGAGCAATTCCGGCATCAACGCCTGCTGGCCGCCGACGAAATGGCGCATCGTCTGGCTCATCTTGTTCGGCGCCTTGTCGTCGAAGAAAGCTGATTCGCCGTTGCCGCGTTTGGCCGCGCGGCGCAACGACATGTGGATGTGGCCGCCGCAACCAGGCCAGTCCTTCGACCACTTGGCCATGAAGGTCGCCATCCAGCCGCGCCGCTCGGCGAGCACCTTCGAGAAGGTCTTGAACAAAGCCGCCTTGTCGCCCGAGAGGAGCGTACGATCGACCCGTATCGCCGCCTCGAGGACGCCCGATCCGGTCTCGGTGTGCAGTCCCTCGAGGCCCATGTCCATGGCTTCGCACTGGGCGAGGAGGTCGTGATACCACTCCGACAGCACCGAATTGCGCAGCACCGAATATCCGAAATAGCCGGGCGAGATCGGTTTCAGATTGCGGTAGCGCTTCTCGCGGACCGAATGCGGCGTCTCTTCGAAGACGAAGAACTCGTATTCGAGTGCGCTATAGGGCTCGAACCCCATGCGCCGCGACTTTTCGACGGCGCGACGTAGCACGGCGCGCGGGCAAATCGCTTCGGCGGCGCCGACGAACTCGCAAAGGAAGAACAGCATGCCGTTCTCCCACGGCAGTTCGCGGCAGGTCTCCGGCAGGATGCGTACCTGGGCATCGGGATATGCGGTGTGCCAGCCCGTGTAGGTGACGTTGTCGTAGAGCTGGTCGCTGGAGTCCCAACCGAGGACGACGTCGCAAAATCCGAGACCACCATCGAGGGCGGAGAAGAACTTGTCCCGCGCGAGGTACTTGCCGCGCAAAATGCCGTCGATGTCGAACACTCCGACCTTGACGTGGCTCAGATTGCGCGCGCGGACGATCTTCCGCGCGTCGTCGGCGGTGCGGACCTGGTTCGCCAGCATGAATCCCCCTCATCCCCCTGTTTCCCCAAGTTGTTAGCTCAAATCGCCGGGTGGGGGAAGGGATGGGCATGGCCGGCAGGCCGTTAACAAAAAAAGCGGCCGTCGCAGCTCGCCGCGACGGCCGTATAGGCCACCCGAGGGTCCCGCCGACCGTTCGGATGGATGAGGGTGCCGCTCCGCCGACTTATGCGATGCCGACCAGCGGGGGATCGCAATCGGCGGCGCGTCGATCGACGAAGCGGCGTGGGGTCAGCGGCAAGAGTGCCGCGGTCTCGATGAGTTTTGTCCTAGTCCTCTACAGCAACTGGTACGGGCGATCGCTGGCCAAGACACAAGCGAGCCTGCGGTCCCCTTTAATCGGCAAAGCGTTTCGATGGCTCGGCGACGCGTCGGCGGACATCGCTGCGACCATCGCCGGTCAACGAAACGCAAGGGCGAGCAGACCCACGACACAAAACCCTAGGTTTGGTCGGCGGTGAGCATCGCCGGGTCCGCGGCGGGCCGCTACTCACGACCGCGCGACCGTCGATCACGTTTTTGTGAGGCAGCCGAAGCCCGGCCTTAGCGATGCGCCTGCCAATGGAGGATCAGCGCTTGTCGCGCAACTTCGGCCAGTTGGCGTCAGCCTTGGCGACGTAACCCGGAATGTCCTTCACCCAGGTCTGCTGCACGCTCTGGTCGTAGTTGAGGTACAGCTTGCCGTCGACGATCCGCCAGGCGTCGGGCTCGATCTTGACCTTGTATCCCTGCGACAGGCCGTAAGCGCAGAATCCGCCGTACTGCGGCGCATACTTTTCCGGCTCGGCGGCGAATTTGTCGCGATTGGCGGCGCTGGCGAACCGCCATTCGGCGCCGTTCCAACTGTGGGTGAATTGCGGCGAACCGGCGACCGGTTTGCCATCGACGAAGTACGCGACCGGGTCGTAACCCTTGATCGCCGCACCCTTGTCGACGAAGACCTGCTGCGCGCCGGCGCTTCCGGCGGCGGCGATGGACAGCCCGGCCGCGAGCGCGATCGCCTGAAGCCGGCCAAGTTTGAACACGGGCATGGTGGCCACTCTCCTGCTTGACGGGGATTAATTGATAGTTAGTCCCGCTGGGCGTCGCTGCACTCCCATTCACGAAAGTTTGAGGCGACCTGGGGGGCTGGTAAACCGTCCCAGGGGCGATAGCCGTAGATTATCAAATCGAAAGTTATTCGGTATTTCATTCCGCCAACGCACTCCTCGATCATGGACGCTGACGTTTCGGTCATTCCGGCCGCAGCGATTTCGGATCAAACAGGAGTCAAACAACATGATTGGCAACATCAACACCCGCCGCGGCGCCTGGCGGACCCTCTCGGCGGCGGGCCTGGTCGCCGGCGCGCTCCTAGCGGTGGCGCCCGGCGCGTTCGCCGGCGAATGCCCGGCCGACAAGCGCGGCGTCGATGTACGCAAGCCGGTCACCCACAAGCCCAAGGACGTGACCGACAAGGTGCTGGCGGCCATCGACCTGTCGAAGGAGAAGGTCGCGCTCAAGGACCATATGTTCCGTATCCGCAAGCTCGAGATCAAGCCGGGCGGCATCGTTCCCTGGCACAGCCACGGCGAGCGGCCGGCCCTGATCTACGTCATCAAGGGCGAGATCTACGAGTACTCGAGCGACTGCTCGGTGCCGATCCTCCACAAGGCTGGCGACGTCTCGCCCGAGACCAAGGGCGTCGCGCATTGGTGGGAGAACAAGGGCAAGGAAACGGTCGTACTGATCTCGGCCGACGTCCTCCACGATCCCAACGACAAGAACATGTAGTTCGCCCCCGGCGCGCCACGTCGCGCCGGCAACCGGGTTGCGGCGTCCGTCCGCCTCCACGGGCGCCGCACCCGGCCTCGTTTCACCCGAGCGGGAGTAGCTTCGTCATGATGTCCCCCGACCACGCCGCCGTCGCCCGCGCCCACATGGACGCCCATCACGCATCCGCCGCCGCGTTCTTACGTAGCTTCGTGATCGGGCTCGCGGCGTTCCTGACCGTCGTCGATCTGTTCGCCACGCAGGCCATCCTGCCGTCGCTCGTCGCGTATTATCAGGTGACGCCAGCGGCGATGGGCTTCGCGGTCAACGCGAGCACGATGGGCATGGCGTTCGCCGGGCTCGCCGTCGCCCTCTTCAGCCGCAAGATCAATCGCCGGCTCGGCATCGTCGCCAGCCTGGCGCTGCTCGCAATTCCAACCTCGCTCCTGGCGGTGGCGCCCGATCTCACCACCTTCACGATGCTGCGCATCGTGCAGGGCCTGTTCATGTCGGCCGCCTTCACTTTGACGCTGGCCTATCTTGCCGAGCACTGCAGCGCCAGCGACGCGGCAACCGCGTTCGCCGCCTACATCACCGGCAACGTCGCCAGTAACCTCTTCGGCCGCCTGATCTCGGCCGGGCTCGCCGATCATTTCGGGCTCGCCGCCAATTTCCACATCTTTGCGCTGCTCAATCTTGCTGGCGCGGTGCTGGTCTATTTCAGCCTCGGCCGTACCACGCCGATGGCGGCGAGCGGGCCGTCCATGGGCTCGGCATTTGCCGCTTGGGCGCAACATCTTCGTAATCCCTCGCTGCGCGTCGCCTTTGCCATCGGCTTCTGCATCCTGTTCGCCTTCATCGGCACGTTTACATACGTGAACTTCGTGTTGGTCCGCCCGCCCATCGCACTCTCGGCGATGGCGCTTGGCTTCGTCTATTTCGTCTTCGCGCCCTCGATCTTCACCACGCCGATCGCCGGCCGCGCCGTCCAACGGTTCGGCACCCAGCACACGTTCTGGGGCTCGCTCGGCCTGGCGTTGGCGGGATTGCCTTTGTTGTTGGCGTCGTCGCTCGTGCCGGTCTTGATCGGCCTGGCGATGGTCGGCGTCGGCACATTCTTTGCGCAAGCGACGGCGACCGGCTTCGTCGGCCGCGCCGCCACGGGCGACCGTGGCTCGGCGAGCGGCATGTATCTCGCCAGCTATTTCCTCGGCGGCCTGGTCGGCAGCTTCGTGCTCGGCCAGATCTTCGATCGCCTGGGATGGGCCGCTTGCGTGCTTGGAATCGGGGTATCCCTGGTCGTCGCGGCGCTGCTGGCCTTCGGGCTCAGAATGCCGGCGCCGACAGGTGCCGCCATGCCGGCGGCGCAGCAGGCCGATTGAGCGGCGCGCGCAGCTAGGAGACCGGGCGAGCCAGCGCCCGATCCAGGAATTCAAGCCGGTCCTGGCCCCAGAACGGTTCGCCGGCGTAGACGTAGAACGGCGCGCCGAAAACCTGGCGCTCGATGGCCTCGTCGGTGAGCGCCACGTAGGCTGCTTTGGTCTCTGGCGCCATTGCGCGTACTGCGAGGCGCTCGGCCGCGAAGCCGATCGATGCGGCGATCGCCTTCAGCTCGGCGATGTCGGCGATGTTACGCTCCTCGGCCCACACGCCACGCAAGATTGCGCCCGCCAGATCGAGCGCCCGCTCGGCGCCGTCGAGCGCATCGGCGGCGATCACCGTCAGCGCCGCCAGATCGCCATTGACCGGAATATACCTGGGGTGGACGTTGAGTTGGATCCCAAGATGCGTCCGCCAGCGCTCGAGCTCGAACAGGCGGTACGATTGACGCTGCGGTGCGCGTTGACGGAGCGGCAATCCGCCTGAAGCGGCGAAGACGCGGCCGTAATCGACCGGTTTGACGCGCGCCGTGGCGCCATGACGGCGCAGGATCTCGCGAAAGCGTTCGTGACCGAAATACGTCCACGGCGAATTGAGCGTCATGAAATAGTCGACGACCGGGGTCATTGTCGCTCCAGCGATTGGCGTTTCTCGGCCTCGCGCGCTCTGAGTTCGCGACGCATGATCTTTCCGGTGGCGGTGAGCGGCAGCGTGTCGACGAACTCGACCTCGCGGGGGTACTCGTGCGCGGCGAGCCGGGTGCGGACGTGTTC
>DATIBC010000034.1:0-38237 GCA_035457725.1 Alphaproteobacteria bacterium
AAGGCGCTGCAACGTTGGAACGAGCTGCTCGCCCGCCGATTCGCCGCGGCCGGCATCGCCGAGGTCCGGCCGGCCTATGGGTCGATCTTGATACCGCTTTACGAGGAGGACGGATTGCGCATGGGCGAACTCGCCCGCCGCGCGCGGCTATCGAAACAGACCATGACGACGATGATTCGCAAAATGGAGCGGGCGGGCCTCGTCCGGCGCGCCGTCGACCCCGAGGATGGCCGGGCGTTCATCATCCGACTTTCGCAAAAGGCGCTGCGATTCCGCGCGGCTGCCGAGCGCGCCCTTGCCGGCCTCGAGCGCGCGCTCGCCCGCGCCGCCGCGCCGGCGGCGACGCGCGCAGCATGCGTCTGGCTCGAGACCGTGGCGCGGCTCGCCCGATGAGATGGCCGTCGCGGCGCACTGCGGCAACCTTCAATGGCGATTTGGTACGATATCAGACTAAAGGAGACGACGATGAACTCAAGGACCAGCGTGCTCGTGCATTCGGCGCCGCGCGATCGGCTTTTCGCCTTTCTCGCCGACATCAACAATCTGCCGAAATGGGCGACTGCGTTCTGCCGCGCGCTCAAGACGGTCGGCGGCGAACACAGGGTCGTGACGCCCGAGGGAGAGATAATATTTCGCATCGACGCCGACCCGCGCTCGGGCACGATCGACATGTATGGCGGGCCGAGCGAGGATCGGCTGGCCTATTGGCCGGCGCGCGTCGTGGCGCTTCCGGGCGGGTCGAGTGCGTTCATTTTCACCAATTTCCAGTGGCCTGGGGTGACCGATGACGCTTTCGTCCGGCAGTGCGACGGTTTGGCGCACGAATTCGTCAACATACGCCGCTTTGTCGAACCAGACTGAGGGGAAAGGGGAGATCAGGTGATTGCGTCGACGTCTTCGTCGGAAAGCGTGCCGGGGACGATGGTCAGCGGCACGCGGAGCTTGCCGGCATATTTGCCGGCCAGCTCCGAGACCAACGGGCCCGGACCGCGCGGGCCGGTGTCGGCGCCGAGCACGAGGATCGATATTCCCGGTTCTTCCTCGAGCAGCTTGATGAGTTCGTCGCGTACGTTGCCTTCGCGCACATAAAGAATCGGCATTTCGCCGGCGAGCTCCAGCACCGCCTTCGACAGTTCTTGCAGCCTATGCTCGGCTTCGCTGCGGCGCTCTTCGCGCATGATCTCGCCGACGCCGAGCCACTCGCTGTTCGCCGGCTCGGTGACGTAAAGCATGGCGACGCGTCCGCCAGTCGCCTTGGCGCGGCGGCTGGCGAAGCGGAGCGCGACCTTCAGCTCGGCCGATTGGTCGACCACCAGGAGAAAGACGCGCTGGGTCTGCTTGATGCGATCGGGCATGGCGTGATCCTCTCGCTCCCCAATGCTTACGCCCGCCGGAACAGGGCGCCCGCAGCCCAGCCGGAGGCGACCGCGAGCAGCACGGCCAATATGCCGTAGCTCGCGGCGCGACGGTGGGCGAATTCGTAGACCTCGGCCCCGGCGCCGACGCGGCTGACGAACATCGGCGTCGTCTGCGCGGCGATGACTTGGCCGTCCTTGATCAGAAACACCTCGACCGTATAGGCGCCGGTCGGCACGTTCGAGGGCAGGTGAAAGCGCGTGCTGAACAGGCGCGGCCCCAGGAACAAAACTTGGCCGACCTCGCTGGCGAACAAACCCTGGCGCTCCTTGTTGCGCAGCAAGCCTTCGCGAAACATGGCGGTCTCGGCTGCGGGGCGGGCTTCGCGCGTGCCGAGCCGCAAATAATGCACGCCGAGCTGGTGGCGCGCGCGCGTTGCCGGCGCGGCGATATCCTCGATGCGATCGCTCGCCGCGACGCGATAGAATGACGGCACGCCGGTAAACGTCACCTCGTCGCGGTTGACCCAGACGCCAAGGATGCGCGATTTGCGACGCACAACCGCCTCGCTCTCGGGACCGCGCAGCGCCACGACCACGTCGCCTTGGCCCTCGGTGGCGCCAAACAGCAAGACCTCTGTGCCGGCGAAACCGGTGGTGATCGCGATGAGGTGGCTCGACAAATCGGCGACCAGCGGCTGGGCGCGGGCCGGCGCGGCGAGGAGGAACAACACGGCCGCCGCGAGGAGCGCGCGCCTCATTGCTCCACCACCAAATGCGTCTCGACCGAAAAGAGCTCGGCCGGCGTCAACACCAGGTTCAGTCCCAGCCGCAACGCGACCGCGACGATCAGCAGCGCCATCAAGACGCGGGTCTGCTCGGCTTTGAGCTTGGCGCCGAGGCGCGCACCGAGCGGGGCGCCGGCAGCCGCGCCGAAAATCAGCACCAAGGCCAGCATGACATCGACGGTCTGGTGCGACCAAGCCTGCAGCCACGTCACGCTCGATGACACGAAGATGATCTGCAACAGCGAGGTGCCGACGACGACCGAGGTCGGCATGCCGAGGAGATAGATCATCGCCGGCACGAGCAGGAAGCCGCCGCCGATGCCCATCAGGCCCGACAGCGCGCCGACGATCAGCCCGAGCCCGAGCGGTAGAAAGACGCTGAGGTAGAGCTTCGACTTGGGAAAGCGCAGCTTGAGCGGCAGGCCGTGGAGCCAGGTGTGCCAGTGGAGCCGGCGCAGCGGCGAGCCGGGCGTCCGCACGCGCCGGAGCGCGCGCAAGCCCTCGACCAGCATCATGACGCCGACCGAACCGAGCAGCAGCGCGTAGGTGAGCTGCACCACCAGGTCGATCTGCCCGAGCCGCGACAGCAGGCCGAACAGCGACACGCTCGCCGCCGATCCGGCGACGCCGCCGGCGAGCAGCACGGCGCCGATCTTGAGGTCGACCGCGCGGCGACGCCATTGGCTCAAGACGCCCGAAACCGATGGCGCGATCACCGTGTTGGCGCCGGTCGCCGCGGCCACCGCCGGCGGTACGCCAAGAAAAATCAGCAACGGCGTGATGAGGAATCCGCCGCCGATGCCGAACATGCCCGCCAGCAGCCCGACGCCGCCGCCGATCGCCAGCAGCATGAAGACATCGAGCGACAGCTCGGCGATCGGAAGATAGATCGGCACCCGCGTTCGCCTCGCTCAGTGCCGTGGCGCATCGCCGACCGAATAAAGATCGGTCGGGGAAGCGACGAGGTCGAAGGCGAGCTTCGCGGCCACCGCCAGCACTAGCAGCGCCATCAGCCCCCGTAACTGCTCGCCGCGCAGCTTGGCGCCAAGGCGGGCACCGAACTGCGCGCCGATAACCCCGCCGGCGAGCAGCAGCAGGGCCAGGAATACGTCGACGGTTTGCACTTGGTAGGCCTGCAGGAACGTGACGTTGGCGGTGACGAAGAGAATCTGGAACAGCGACGTGCCGATGACGACTGAGGTTGGCATGCCGAGCAGATAGATCATTGCCGGCACCATGATGAATCCGCCGCCCACGCCCATCAACGCCGCGAGGATGCCGACCAGTGCGCCCACCACGAGCGGCAGCACCGCGCTGATGTAGAGCTTCGACTTGGGGAAGCGCAGCTTGAGCGGCAGGCCGTGCAGCCAGGTGTGCTGGTGCAGCTTTCCGCGACGCGTCGTGCCGGTGGTGGCGTGCCGGCGAAAGGCGCGCGCCGATTCGAACAGCATCAGGCCGCCGACGAGCCCGAGTATGACGACATAGGAGAGCGAGATGAAGATATCGACCTGGCCCGCGCCGCGCAGGAAGGCGAAGATCTGCACGCCTAGCGTCGAGCCAACAATGCCGCCGGCAAGCAGAACCGAGCCCATGCGGAAATCGACGTTGCCGCGACGCATATGGGCCAGCATGCCCGACACCGACGAAGCGACGATCTGCGCCGCTTCGCTGCCGACGGCGACTGGCGGCGGCACGCCGATGAAGATCAACAACGGCGTCATGAGAAAGCCGCCGCCGACGCCGAATAGCCCTGAGAGCAATCCGACCAGCCCGCCGAGCCCGAGCAACAAGAACACGTTCACGGACATCTCGGCGATCGGCAGGTAGATCTGCATCGGCGTCGGTCGATTACAGCGTGGCGAAGGCGGAAAATCGAGCGGGCAGGACTTGCGGCAACGCCCGACCCCTCGGAATCGAGCGCCGCGCCACACCGCTCCAAAACGGCCGCTTGCGGGCCCCGTGGAGCCAGAGTAACGCGGCGAAAGCAAAGACTTTTTTTACTTTGCGCCGGGCATCCGCATGGCGCAAGGAAAATGCGTCGATTCCTGGCCGCGAAAAAGCGCGCCGATCAGCGATCGGGCCGCAGCAGCCCGACGATGTCCTGGACTTCGGCGAGGTTCTTGTCGGCGATGGCGCGCGCGCGCTCGGCGCCGCGTTTCAAGACAGCGTCGACATGGCCGGGATCGGCCATCAGGCGTTTCATTTCGGCGCCGATCGGTCCCATGACCGCGACCGCGATCTCGGCCAGCCGGTTCTTGAAGGCGGAGAACTGCCCGTCGGCGAACTCGGCGACGGCATCGGCCAGCGTCTTGCCGGTGAGCGCGGCGTAGATTCCCAACAGATTCTCGGCCTCGGGACGGTCCTTGAGCCCTGCCGGCCGGTCGGGCAGCGGGTGGGGATCGGTTTTGGCCCGCTTAATTTTTTGCGCCACCAAGTCGGCTTCGTCGGTGAGATTGATGCGGCTGTAGTCCGAGACGTCCGACTTCGACATTTTCTTGGTGCCGTCACGCAGACTCATCACGCGCGTCGCGGCGCCAAAGATCTGCGGCTCGGGCAGCGGAAAATATTCGACGCCATAGCGCCGGTTAAAGGCGCCGGCGATGTCGCGCGACAGCTCCAAATGCTGCTTCTGGTCCTCGCCCACCGGCACATGGGTGGCGCGATAGAGCAGGATGTCGGCCGCCATCAGCACCGGATAGGCGTAGAGCCCCAGCCCGGCGTTGTCGCGGTCCTTACCGGCCTTCTCCTTGAACTGCGTCATGCGGTTGAGCCAGCCGAGCGGCGTGATGCAGCCGAACAGCCAGGCGAGTTCGGCGTGTCCAGGAACCGTCGACTGGTTGAAAATGATGCAACGCTCGGGATCGATGCCGCAGGCGAGGTAGGCGGCGGTCACCTCGCGCGTCTGGCTGCGCAGCAGCTTGGGGTCCTGCGGCTGCGTCAAGGCGTGCAGGTCGACGATACAGAAGATGCAGTCGAAATCCTGCTGCAGCAGAACCCAGTTGCGGATGGCGCCCAGGTAATTGCCGAGGTGCAGGTTGCCGGTCGGCTGAACGCCGGAAAAAATGCGGTTCATTTTCGGTGACATCCGTCGCGAAGCCGCGCGTTTATCGCCGCTAATGCCGCTTGGGTCAACTTCCAGCGCCGAGCTGGCGCATGAGGTCGCGAAAATCGGTCGCCTTGAGCGCCTGTGCCGCGAGCGCGAAGCAGACGAGCCCGCCAGCCACCAGGAGCGCCAACGCGCCAGCCCGATGCGCCAGGCCTGCGGCGAGCCACGGGGCGAGCGGTTGCGCCAGCCCCCACAGCAGCGCCGCCATGACGATGGTGGCGGCGATCATGCGCGGCAGGCGCGCGCCGAGCCGCACATCGGGCGCGAACGCGCCGCGGCGCTTCAGCATCAACGCCAGCAGCGCGGCGTTGAGCCACGCCGCGAGCGCAGATGCAAGCGCGATGCCGACATGGGCGAGCGGGCGCATCAAGATCAGCGCCAGCGCGGTGTTGGCGACGACGCAAGCGATGGCGATCTTGACTGGCGTGGCGGTGTCCTCACGCGCGTAGAAGCCCGGTGTCAGCACCTTGATCAGCACATAGGCCGGGAGTCCGAGCGCATAGGCCTGCAGCGCCGCGGCGGTGGCGTCGACGGCGAAGCCGCCGAAGGCGCCGCGTTCGAACAGCACGGCGATGATCGGCCGCGCCAGCACGACCAGCGCCGCCGCCGCCGGCAAGGTGAGCAGCAACGCCGCCTCGAGGCCGCGGTTTTGCGTCGAAAGCGCCGCCGCGTCCTCGCCGCGCCGCACCTGGCGCGCCAGCGCCGGCAGCAGTGCGGTGCCGATGGCGATGCCGATGACGGCAAGCGGCAGTTCGTAGATGCGGTCGGCGTAATAGAGATACGACACCGAGCCGGTCGGCAGAAGCGAAGCGATGATGACGTCGATGACGAGATTGATCTGCACCACGCCGCTGCCGATCGCCGCCGGCAGCATGAGCGTCAGCATCCGCCGCACCTCGGGCGACAGCCGCGGGCGCGGCAATCCGAGCGCCATGCCGGCGCGCCGGCACGCCTCGGCGAGCCACAAGAACTGCGCCACGCCGGCGAGCGCCACGCCCCAGGCGAGCGCGTGGCCGGCACTCGGCATGAGTGCGGCAAAGCCGAGGAGCGAAGCGATCAGCACCAGATTGAGGACGATCGGCGTCGCGGCGACGGCGGCGAAGCGGTCGAGCGAATTGAGCACGCCGCCTTGCAGCGACACCAGCGAGATGAACAGCAGATATGGAAAGGTGATGCGCGTGAATTCGACGGCCAGCGCGAATTTCGCCGGATCGCCGACGAAACCGGGTGCGATCGCCGTCATCAGCCACGGCATCGTTGCCTCGGCGAGCACGAGCAGCGCGAACAGCACGGCGAGCAGGACGGCGAGCGTGTCTTCGGCGAAGGCGCGCGCCGCCGCGCGGCCGCGCGTCGCGACGATGCCGGCGAAGCTCGGCACGAACGCGGCGTTGAACGCGCCTTCGGCGAACAGGCGGCGAAAGAAGTTGGGGAACTTGAAGGCGACGAAAAATGCGTCGGCGACCGGCCCGGTGCCGATGTAGGCGGCGATCAGCACGTCGCGCGCGAATCCCAGCATCCGGCTCGCCATGGTGAAGCTGCCGACGGTGGCGATGGCGCGGAAGAGAGCCATGGGGCGGGAGCAGGGACTTCGCGGTCGGGGAGCCGGCAATGGGCGTCGCCCACGCCGGCGGGCGGCGGGCGGCTCCTGCCTACCCGATTCGCGCGGCAAAAAGAAGGCGGCCGTGTCCGGTCTGGCTTGTTAAGCTCGCCCGCGCCATGGACCTATTCGGTCTGCCGCGCTTCGAACGTGCGATCGGCCGTGCCGCCGAACGAAAGGCCGTGCCCGCCGGCGGCTATCTGTTTCATCAAGGCGACAAGGTAGGCGCGGTCTTCGTGGTCGAAACCGGGCGGTTGGCGCTGGTGCGCGACGCCGCCGACGGGCGGCGCCTGGTGCTCCATGTCGCGCGCCCCGGCGACAGCCTTGCCGAGGCGGCGCTATTTGCCGAGGCGTACCATTGCGACGCGCTGGCCGAAATTGCCTCGCGCGTCGCTGTTCTGCCGAAGAACGCGCTCGCCGTGGCGCTGGCGAGCGAGCCCGATCTCGCGCGCGAGGTCATGGCGCGGCTGGCGCGCCAGGTGCAAGCGTTGCGCGCCCGGCTCGAGCTGCGTAACGTGCGAAGCGCTCGCGAACGTGTTTGGCAGATGCTCCTGCTCGCCGCCGGCGGCCAAGCCAACACGGTGATCTTCGACCGTCCGCTGAAAGACATCGCGGCCGAGATCGGTCTCACCCACGAGGCGTTCTATCGCGCACTCGCCGCGCTCGAGGCCGACGGCGCGATCCGCCGCGCGCGCCGACGAATTACGCTGACACAACGCGCCGCATGATCGTTTGCGACACTTACGATCAAAGATTGACGACCTGCGTTCCCTTGGGCGGCGCGAAGTCGCGGATGTCGCGGGCGAAGCCGTAGCGTATCGCTTCTTCGGCGGTCAGGATGACGTCCTGGAGCTTGTGCAACGCCCAGACGTCGTCGGGCATCGCGACATGGGCGCGCAGGATTTCCTCCGTTCGCTTGTCGTCGATCAACAGGCTGATGGCGAAGGCTTGCATCTTGCTGGCGTCGCCGGTCACCTGGCTGATGTAGGTGCGGTGGATCATGAAGGTGCTGTACCGGCTGGCGTAGCGTTGCTCGACACCGAGAAAGGCGATCGTCGACACCGAGGCGACCGAGCCGGCGTTGTAGATCGCAAGCTCGATCGGCAGGCCCTTGAAGTAGTTGTAGAGGCACACGCCGTCCGACACCAACCCGCCGGTCGACTGAAAGAGCAAGTGCACACGCTGGACGCCCTGGCCCATGGCGAAACCGAAGCCGTTGAACAGGCGGTGCAGCGCTTGCTGGTCGATCGTGCCGGCGAAGGCGAAATAGCTTTCCTGGTTTGGCATGGCGGTCCCCCGAGGAGGCGAGTTTAGGGCGCGGCGGCTCGCCTGACGACGCCGCGCCTGTTTGTTTTCGAACAGCGCCAGGGTTCGTCGTCGCCCCGGAATATGACCCCAGTCATACTCCATGACCTGCAGACGTTGTAACTTAAACCATTCACCCGTCCGGAGATATTGCCATGGCTCGTATTTCATTCGCTTTCTTGGCAGTCGCGCTGGTGCTGCCCGTGACCGCGCCGAACTCAACCGCTGGCGAGATCAACGCCGCCCATCCGGTGAAGTCGCCTTACGCTCACGACCGCGCGCGGGCGATCAAGGCGCTCGACCAGCGCGCGATCGACGACTTGCTCTCCGGCAATGGCGCCGGGCTGGCGCTCGCCGCTGAGCTCAACGGCTACCCGGGACCGCGCCACGTCCTCGAGCTGGCGGACGCGCTTGCGCTCGACCCGGGACAGCGGCGCGCAACCGCGCGGTTGCGCGACGACATGCAGGCGAAGGCAAGCGCCTTGGGAGACGAAATCGTCGCCGCCGAAGTGGCGCTCGATCGCGCCTTCGCCGACCGGACCGTCGACCGCGCCGTTGTGCACGCGCGGGCCGCCGGGATCGCCGCGCTCAAGGGGCGGCTGCGCGCCGTTCATCTCGAGGCGCATCTCGCGCAAGCAGCGCTGCTCACGCCGTCGCAGAACGCGCGTTACGCCGAATTGCGCGGCTACAGCGCCGATGGCGGGCACCGGGACCGCTGATTCCGCCTCGGGCCCTTACCAGGGCGCCATGATCTCTTCGACGTCGCGCGCCCGCGTCCGCGCCGCATCCAGCTCCAGCTTCTGCTCGCGATAGATGTCGCGATCGGAGCGCAACGGCGCGTTCTCCAAGTCGCGCACGGCGTCATAATTGCGTTGCGCGCCGCGCGCGTCGCGCTCGGCGCGCTCCGAGCGCTCGCGGGCGCGCCTGGCGTCATAATCGCGCACCGCGCGATCTTGCTGCTGCTGATAGTCGCGCTGAAGCTGCTCGCGGTGGATGCGATCGGCGTCGAAGAGCTGCGCCGCGGTGCGCGGCGCAATGAGGTTTGTCGTGATGACGAGGCCAACAAGCAAACCGCGCATCATCGGTTCGCTCGCTAGTGCACCGCCGCCGCGCTCGCCCGGCGGCGCGGCCGCAGCGGTGGAGCGCTCGGCTTTCCGATCTCGGCGTCGGGATCGGCGAGCGCGGCCAGCAGTCGCTCGCGAATGCGCTTCAGTTTGTGCTCCTGGTCGATCTTGTGGCCGAAGACGTCCTTGACGTAGAAGACGTCGACGACGCGCTCGCCGTACGTCGCGATCTTGGCGGTCGAGATCGACAGACCGAGCTCGGTCAGGGCGCTGGTCACGTCGAACAGCAGCCCGGTGCGGTCGCGGCCATTGACCTCGATCAGGGTATGCGTCGCCGACGCCGCGTTGTCGATCAGCACGCGCGGCGGTACGGTGAACACCGACGTGCGGCTGGGAATCGCCGGACGCCGGGCCAGCGCCTCCTTGAGCCTGAGCCGTCCCGACAGCGCGTGCTCGATGTGGGTCGAAAGCCGCGCCAGCCGCTCGGGCCGATCGAAGGCGACGCCGGCGCCGGGCGCTCCGCTCACCTCGCCCGCCGCAGCGTCCTGGATGAGGAACGTATCGAGCGCCATGCCGTTCGTCATGGTGAAAATCTGCGCTCCGACGATGTTGGCGCCGGCCAGCGCCATCGCGCCGGCGATGCGGCTGAACAGGCCGGGATGGTCGGCGGTGTAGATGGTGATCTCGGTGATGGCGCGGGCGCGGTCGATGCGCGTGTCGATGGCGAGCGGCGCCTGGCCGCGCTCGGCCTCGCGCACCAGCCGGGCGTGACGGGCGAGCGTGGCGGCGTCGCAAGCCAGCCAATACGCCGCATAGCCGCGCGCCAGATGCGCCTCGATTTCCTTGGCCGGCCAATCCTTGAGTTCGGCGGCGAGCGCTGCCTGCGCCGCGGCGACCCGCGCCTTGGCGCTGTCGTCGGCCGGGGCCCCCGCAAGCACCTCCTCGGTGCGCCAGTATAGTTCGCGCAGCAGCGTCGCCTTCCAATTGTTCCATACGTTGGGACCGACGGCGCGGATGTCGGCGACGGTAAGGCAGAGCAGCAGCCGCAGGCGCTCGGGCGACTGCACGAGCTCGGCGAAATCGCGGATCGTCTTGGGGTCGTGGATGTCGCGCTTGAAGGCGGTCGACGACATCGCGAGGTGATAGCGCACCAGCCACGACACGGTCTCGGTCTCCTCCTCGCTGAGCCCGACGCGCGGTCCGAGCTTGAGGGCGATATCGGCGCCGATCAACGAATGATCGCCGCCGCGGCCCTTGGCGATGTCGTGCAGCAGCAGCGCCAGATACAGCGCGCGGCGCGACTGGATCTTGTGGATGACCTCGCACGACAAGGGATGGTCGGCCTTGAGCGCGCCCGATTCGATGCGGTGGAGGATACCGATGGCGAAGATGGTGTGCTCGTCGACCGTGTAAACGTGATACATGTCGTGCTGCATCTGCGCCACGACGCGGCCGAAATCGGGCACGAAACGGCCGAACACGCCGGCCTCGTTCATGCGCCGCAGCGTGTTCTCGGCGTCGTTCGGGTCGGTCAGGATATCCATGAAAATCCGGTTGGCCTCGGGATCGGCGCGCAGCTTGCCGTCGACCAGCCGCAGGTTCTGCCGGATCAGCCGCAGCGCGTAGGGATGGACCTCGAGGTTGTTTTCCTGGGCGACCCGGAAGATCCGCAGGAAATTGAGCGGGTCGTCGGCGAAGGAGGTGGTTTTCGCTATCGTCAGGCGGCCGCTTTCGATGGCGAAGCCGGCCGGCGACCTGGCGCGCCGCATGAATGCCGACAGCGACAGCCGGCCGAAATTCAGCTTGGGCTTCTTTTCGGCGTCGATCTCCAGCGCGGCGCAGAAAATGCGTGTCAGGTCGCCGACGTCCTTGGCGACGAGGAAATAATGCTTCATGAAGCGCTCGACGCCGCGCGTGCCACGGTGATCGGTGTAGCTCATGCGCCGGGCGATCTCGGACTGCACGTCGAAGGTCAGCCGCTCCTCGGGCCGGCCGGCGACGTAATGCAGATGGCAGCGTACGGTCCACAGAAACTCCTGCGCCTTGGCGAACTTTGCCGCCTCCTCGGCGGTGAGCACGCCCTTCAGCACCAACTCGCTCACGTCGTCGACCCGGTGCACGTACTTGGCGATCCAGAACAGCGTGTGCAGGTCGCGCAGGCCGCCCTTGCCTTCCTTAACGTTGGGCTCCAGCACGTAGCGCGAATCGCCGAGCCGCTTGTGACGCTGGTCGCGCTCGGCGAGCTTGGCCTCGATGAAAGCGTGCGCCGTGCCCTTGACGATCTCGGCGAGGAAACGCTTGCGCAGCTCGGCGGCGAGCTTGTCGTCGCCCCACAAGTAGCGCGATTCGAGCAGCGCTGTGCGGATCGTTATGTCGTCCTGGGCGAGACGGATGCACTCGTCGAGCGAGCGCGTCGAATGCCCGACCTTGAGGCCGAGGTCCCACAGCATGTAGAGGATGAATTCGACGATCTGTTCGCCGCGCGCGGTCTGCTTGTAGGGCCGCAAGAAGAGCAGATCGATGTCGGATTGCGGCGCCAGTTCCTGGCGTCCGTAGCCGCCGACGGCAACGATGGCGAGCCGCTCCGCCATCGTCGGGCTGGCGACCGGAAACATGTGCTGGTCGGCATAGTCGTGGATCAAGCGCACGATCTGGTCGACGAGGAAACTCATCGAACGCACGCTGGCGGCGCCGCCCGCCTCGCGTTCTTCGAAGCGCCGGGCGATTTCCGCTCTGCCCTTGGCGAGCGCCTGGCGCAGCGCGTCGAGCACCAATCCGCGCCGCCGCTCGGCGGCGAGCTCCGGCCGCTTGGCAATCTCGCCCAGCGTCCCTGCTAGCGCCCGGCGATCGATGATCGCGCGCTGATCGTGGACCTCGCGGGAGGGAAGTTCGGGTGACGGTGCGTCCATGCTCCGACCGTGGCGACTGATGTCTCTAATATAAAGCCTGCCGGGCAGCCTTGCACCGCCGCAGGCAGGCGCCAGTTTACTGGGTGATACGCTTCAAGATCGGCGATTCGGTCGTCGCCGGGGCAATATCGGCCCGGCTCGCGGCCTATGCCGCGTGCGAGCGACCAGGTACGCCTGCGACGCCATGTCTATCCCGGTCTTTGACCATCAGGTGCGACGCGCAGCAGGCATGAAACGCATGGCCAATGCCGCCGCGAAGACCGCCGCCTCGATCACCAGCTCGACGCCACCGTAGCGGCGCGACAAATAGAAATGCAGCAGTGCCAAGGCCAGGGTCGGGTAGATCAGCAGATGCATCCGGCGCCAGTTGACGGGCCCGAGCCGCCGGTGCGCGGCATCGAACGACGTCGCGGCCATCGGCGCGAGGCCGATGACGCTGACGGCGCCGACGGCGAGAAAAAGCCGTGCGATCAGTTCGTTCGCGAGAAACGGCCAATCGTAGCCGAACTGGCGCGCCCACGCCCAGGCATGCAGCGCGGCATAGAAGGCGCCGAACAATCCCGCCATCCGGCGAATGCGTCGCGGCCAATGCCACCCGGTCGCCGCGGCGAGCGGCCCAAGCGCCAGGCTCACGACCAGCAGGCGTAGCGACCACAACCCGCTCTCCTGGATCAAGAACCGCCATGGGCTCGCCGCCAACGCGCCGCTTGCGTAGGCGACGGCGAGCCATGCGGCGGGCGCGGCGAAGACCGCGAAGGCGAGCGGCTTGAGCAGAATCCTCAGGACTCCTCGCTGGCGCGTAGAATCGCTCGCAAGCGATAAAGCGCCTCCAGCGCCGCGCGCGGGGTGAGTTCGTCGGGATTCATTTCGTTGAGCGCCGCCTCGACCTGGGATGGGCGGGCGCCGCCCGAAAGGCCGCTTTTCGGTCGCGCAGCCGAGAATAGCGGCAGATCGTCGGCCAGGCGCGCCACGGCGTCGGCCTCGGCGCCCTGCTCGAGTTTGTCAAGCACCTCTTCGGCGCGCGCCACCACCGTGTGCGGCAACCCGGCGAGCTTCGCCACATGGATGCCATAGCTGCGATCGGCCGCGCCCGGCGCCACCTCGTGCAAAAACACGACGTCGCCCTTCCATTCTTTGACCCGCATCGTGAAGCAGGCGAGCCCGGCGAGCCGGCCCGCGAGCGCGGTCAACTCGTGATAGTGCGTGGCGAACAGCGCGCGGCAGCGATTGGTCTCGTGGAGGTGCTCGACCGTCGCCCAAGCGATCGACAAGCCGTCGAAGGTGGCGGTGCCGCGGCCGATTTCGTCGAGGATGACCATCGAGCGCTCGCTCGCCTGGTTCAAGATCGCCGCCGTTTCGACCATCTCGACCATGAAGGTCGATCGGCCGCGCGCCAGATCGTCGGCCGCGCCCACGCGGCTGAACAGTCGATCGACGACGCCGATATGCGCCGCTTCGGCCGGCACGAACGAGCCCATCTGCGCCAGGATCGCGATCAGCGCGTTCTGCCGCAGGTAGGTCGATTTGCCGGCCATGTTGGGTCCGGTCAAGAGATAGAGCCGCGGCGCGCCGTCGCCGCCGACGAGGGAGCAGTCGTTGCCCACGAACGCCGCTTCGCCGCGCTCCGCGAGCGCCTGCTCGACGACCGGATGGCGTCCGCCCTTGATCTCGAAGACGAGGCTGTCGTCGATCTTTGGTCGGCAGTAGCGCTCCGCGACGGCGAGTTCGGCAAGGCTAGCGGCGACGTCGAGCGTGGCGATGGCGCGCGCGGCGAGCGCGATCGCCTCGGCGCGCGCCGCGACGTCGCTGGCGAGCGCGGCGAAAATTTCCTGTTCGAGCGCCAGAGCCTTGTCGCCGGCCGAGTTGATCTTGTTTTCGAGCTCCGACAATTCGACGGTGGTGAAGCGCGCCGACCCGGCGAGCGTCTGGCGATGGATGAACGGCCGCCCGCCGCCGGGCGCACTCTGCGTCGCCAGCTTGTCGGCGTGGAGCTGCGTCACCTCGATGTAATAGCCAAGCACGTTGTTGTGTCGGATCTTGAGCGACGGCACTTTGGTTTCGTCGGCGTAACGCGCCTGCAAGCCGGCGACCAGCCGCCGACCCTCGTCTCGGAGCGTGCGCAGCTCGTCGAGCGCCGCCGAGTAGCCGGCGGCGACGAACCCGCCGTCGCTCGCCGCAAGCGGCAGATCGCGGCCAAGCGCGCGCGTCAGTGTCTCGACCAGCTCGGAATGCTGCCCAAGCTCTCGCGCCGCTTGCGCGACGCCGTCGGGCGGCGGCGTCAGGCCGTCGGGCGCTAGCGCGGCGTTCAACGCCGGGATCGAAGCAAGCGCGTCGCGCAGGCTCGCCAGATCGCGCGGGCCGCCGCGGCCGAGCGACAGCCGCGACAGCGCGCGCTCGATATCGGGCAGGCCGCGGAGCCTCGCCCGCAGCTCGGCGCGACGGCGCGCCGACGCTGGGCTGTCGGCATCGGCGAAATAACCGATCATGTCGTAACGCCGTTCGATCGCCGCCGGTTCGGTGAGCGGCGCCGCCAGCCATGCCGCCACCATGCGCGCGCCAGCACCTGTCTCGGTGCGATCAATGGCGCCGATGAGCGAGTCCTTGCGCACGCCGGTCAGGCTCTCGCCGAGCTCGAGATTGCGCCGCGTCGCAGGATCGATCTCGAGCACGCCGTGCTCGCCGAGCCGCGTCGGCGGTGCGAGTCGCGGTAACCTGCCCTTCTGCGTCAGCGCGATGTAGTCGACCAGCGCGCCGCCGGCGGCGTGTTCGGCGCGGCTGAACTCGCCAAAGCCTTCCAGGGCCCTGACGCCGTAGAGCGCCTCGAGACGGCGGCGCCCGTTATCGCTGTCGAAGCGCGGGCCCGGCAGCGGGGTAAGCGCAGGCCTGAATTCGGCGAGCGCGGCGGCGATATCGCCGCGCGCCAGCAATCGCTCCGACACCAGCAGTTCGCCCGGCGCGACGCGCGCCAGCGCCGGCGCCAGCCTTGCGACGCTTACCCCCTGGAGCCAGAAATCGCCGGTCGACATGTCGAGCCAGGCGAGGCCAAGCGTACCCGCCGCCTCGGCCAGCGCCGCCAGATAATTGTGCCGCCGCGCATCGAGCAGCGCATCTTCGGTCAGCGTGCCCGGCGTGATGACGCGAACCACATCGCGGCGGACCACGGCCTTGGCGCCGCGTTTCTTGGCGCTCGCCGGATCCTCGAGCTGCTCGCAAACCGCCACACGGTGGCCCTGGCGTATCAGCCGGGCGATGTAAGACTCGACCGCGTGCACCGGAACGCCGCACATCGGCACGTCGGCCTCGCCATGGCGGCCACGGCGGGTCAGCGTCAGATCGAGCGCCTTGGCGCCGATCACCGCGTCCTCGAAGAACAACTCGTAGAAATCGCCGAGATGGAAGAACAACAGGCACCCGGGATGGGCGTGCTTGGCCTCGAGATACTGCGCCATCATCGGCGAGGCGGCGGCGATCGATTGCGCGGCGCTCGATCCTGGTGCGGTCGCGGTGTCGTCCATCGTCTGGAGGCGCGTCATCGGCGTGGAAGCGGCGCGGGCGACCATAGCACCCGAACGCGTCGTGCGCGTAGCCGCTTTGACGGCCGCAGGCCCGCCGCCCTAACATGCCCCCCGAGTGCCGCGCCGGTACTCGGCGCCGCCGATACGCGCCTTCGGCACGGATTGGCGGCGTAGGACACAAGAATCGTGATCCGATTGCGAGCTTTAGAGCTTCGTGGCCGCGCGGGGCGCCGTCGGATCAACGCCGAAAGCCGGGCGCAAGCCGGCGCCGGCGGCGGAGAAACGTCAAGCCAAACAACCATAAGGCACCGACCATGGCCAGCAACGTGACCGAGACCGAGGCGCTGTCGTTCCATTCGAACGGCAGGGCGGGAAAGCTCGAGATCAGTCCGACAAAACCGCTCACCACCCAGCGCGACCTGTCGCTCGCCTATTCGCCGGGCGTGGCGTGGCCATGTCTGCACATCGCCAAGAACCCGGCGCTTGCCTACGACTACACGGCCAAGGGCAATCTGGTGGCGGTGATCTCGAACGGCACCGCGGTGCTCGGCCTCGGCGATCTCGGCGCGCTCGGCGCCAAGCCGGTGATGGAGGGCAAGGTCTGCCTGTTCAAGCGCTTCGCCGATGTCGATGCCTTCGATCTCGAGATCGACACCAAGGACGTCGACGCCTTCGTCAACTGCGTGCGCTATCTGCATCCGACGTTCGGCGGCATCAATCTCGAGGACATCAAGGCGCCCGAGTGCTTTGTCATCGAGCAGCGGCTGCGCGAGCTCCTCGACATCCCCGTCTTCCACGATGACCAGCACGGCACGGCGATCGTCACCGCCGCCGGGCTGATCAACGCGCTCGATCTCACCGGGCGCAGCCTCAAGGACGTCAAGGCGGTCTTCAACGGGGCCGGCGCGGCCTCGATCGCCTGCGTCGAACTCTTGAAGGCGATGGGCCTGCCGCCCGACCATGCGGTGCTGTGCGATACCAAGGGCGTGATCTATCAGGGCCGCACCGAATCGATGAACCAGTGGAAATCGGCGCACGCCGTCCA
Organism: Alphaproteobacteria bacterium; assembly: GCA_035457725.1. GTDB lineage: Bacteria > Pseudomonadota > Alphaproteobacteria > CACIAM-22H2 > CACIAM-22H2 > DATFES01. Next base: position 16,685 of record DATIBC010000034.1, read on the forward strand.
GACCAAGGCGCGCACGCTGGCCGAGGCGATGAAGGGCGCCGACGTGTTCATCGGGCTCTCGGCCAAGGATTCGGTGACGCCGGAGATGGTGAAAGCGATGGCCGGCAAGCCGATCATCTTCGCCATGGCCAATCCCGACCCGGAAATCATGCCCGAGGCGGCGCGCGCAGTCCGGCCGGACGCGATCATCGCCACCGGCCGTTCGGACTACCCAAACCAGGTGAACAACGTTTTGGGTTTCCCCTACATTTTTCGCGGCGCGCTCGACGTGCGCGCATCGACGATCAACGACGCGATGAAGATCGCCGCGGCGCAGGCGCTGGCCAAGCTGGCGCGCGAGGACGTGCCCGACGAGCTCGACGCCGCCTATTCCGGCCGCCGCCTCCGCTACGGGCCCGAGTATATATTGCCGGTGCCGTTCGATCCGCGGCTCATCTCGGTCATCCCGTCGGCGGTGGCCAAGGCGGCGGTCGATTCCGGCGTGGCGCGGCGGCCGATCGTCGACATGAAGGCGTATCGCCGCCAGCTCTCGACGCGACGCGATCCGACGGCGGCGAGCCTCGATCTCATCTTCGAGGCGGTGCGCAACAACCCGCGCCGCGTCGTCTTCGCCGAGGGCGAGGAGGAGAAGACCATCCGCGCCGCGCTGCTCTATCGCAGCTCGGGCTACGGCACGCCGGTGCTGATCGGCCGCAGCGAGCGCATCGTCGAGACGATGCGCGCCATCGGCATCGAAAAGACCGACGCGCTCGAAATCCATAACGCGCGGCTGTCGAAGGACAATCGCCGTTACGCCGAGTTCCTGTACGCCCGCCTACAGCGGCAGGGTTACCTGCTGCGCGACTGCCAGCGGCTGGTCAACCAGGACCGCAACGTGTTCGGCGCGCTGATGGTCGCCTGCGGCGACGCCGACGCCATGGTCACCGGCGTCACGCGAAGCTACTACGTGGCGCTCGAGGATATTTGCCGCGTGATCGATCGGCAGCCGGGCCGGCGACTCATCGGGTTGGCGATCATCGTCACCAAGGGCCGCACCGTGTTTCTCGCCGATACGACGTTTCACGAGTTGCCGACGCCCACCGAAACGGCGGATATCGCCATTCAGGCGGCTTCGCGCGCCCGCGAGATGGGGCACGAGCCGCGCGTGGCGCTGCTGTCATTCTCGACCTTCGGCAATCCGCTCAAGGATAATATGTTGATGGTCCGCGAGGCGGTGGCCGAGCTCGACCGTCGTAAGGTCGATTTCGAGTACGAGGGCGACATCGCCGCCGACGTGGCGCTCGATTACGAGCTGATGAAATCGCTTTATCCGTTCTCGCGACTCTCCGGACCGGCCAACGTGCTGGTCATGCCGGGGCTGCATTCGGCCAATATCTCGGCGCGGCTTCTGCAGAAGCTCGGCGGCGGCAACGTCATCGGTCCGCTGGTCGTCGGGCTCGAGAAGCCGGTGCAGATCGCCCAGATCGGCGGCTCGGTCGCCGACGTCGTCAACATGGCGGCGCTCGCGGCGCATGAATCGATCGGCCCCAAGCGCTGACCGCGGGGTGAGTCTAATTGCGCCGGCCGCAAGGGCGTCAAGTGGGCGGCGGCGCTAGGCCGCTCGAAGTGTTGATGCCGTTCAACCGGCGCAACAGGAAAGCTTGGCGACATCTTTCTCGAACGCCTGCGCGGCAAGCTTCAACCCCTCGACCGTGGTGAGATAGGGGAAGATGGTTCGCCCGAGTTCGCGTACGGTCATGCGGTGGCGGATCGCGAGTGCTGCGGTCTGAATGCTGTCCGCACCCTCCGGCGCCAAGATGTGGGCGCCGAGCAGCCGATCGCTAGTGCGCTCGGCCACGAGCTTGATGAGGCCGCGTGTGTCGTGGGCCGCCAGCGCGCGCGGCAGCTGATCGAGCGGCAGAACCGACGTGCGAACGTCGTAGCCGGCCGCCCGCGCGGCCGCTTCCGTCAGGCCGACGCTCGTGACCTGCGGATCGGTGAACACGACCAGCGGCATGGCCGCGTTGTCGTATCGGTGAGCGTCGCCATTGAGCGCGTTCTCGGCGGCGATCTTGGCCCCGTAGGCCGCCATGTAAACGAACTGGTCGCGCCCCGTTACGTCGCCCGCCGCGTAGACGCCCGGCCGGGTGGTGCGCATACGGTCGTCCACCTCGATGCCGCCGTTGGACAGCGTCGCGACACCCATCTCGGCGAGGCCAAGATTCTCCGTATTCGGCTGACGTCCGGCGGTCACGAGCACCGCCTTCGCTTCGAGCGTCTCGTCGCGCCCGTTTGCCGTAAGCTCGAGCGCAACGCCGGCCGACGTCGCCCGCAAACGCCTCGGATGCACCCGCTCGTGGAGGATGATCCCCTCGCTGTCCAGGTATTGCGCAAGGCAGCGGGAGATCTCCGGTTCCGCCGTTGGCAGTATCGATGTCACATCGACGATCGTGACTCGTGCACCTGCTCGTGCAAAAAGCTGCCCCAACTCGCAGCCGATATACCCTCCACCGACCACGAGCAAGGACGAGGGGATCGCGTCCAGGTCAAGCGCGGTCGTGCTGGTGAGATAACGCACGTCATCAACGCCTGGGATCGGCGGCAGGGCCGGCCGCGCGCCGGTGGCGATAATGACGCGAGGAGCGTGGACGACGCGGTTGCCGATGGCGACACCGCCGGACACCAACCGTGCCCGGCCTTCGACATAGGCGATACGGTTGTAGGCTGGCAGCAAGTCGAGGTACTTCGCGCGGCGCAGGTCCGCCACCAACTCGTCCTTCTGAGCCACCACGGCTCGCCAGCTCTCGAGCCGGCCGGTCATGCGGATTCCGGCAAAGCGACGCGCCGCCTCGGCCTGGTGAAGTGCTTCGGTGGCGCGGATTAAGGTCTTCGATGGGACGCAGCCGATGTTCACGCATGTCCCGCCGATCGGGCCGTCGCCGACGAGCGCCACGCGCGCTCCGAGCTCGGCCGCCGCGATCGCCGCCGCAAATCCCGCCGAACCGGCGCCGACCACGATAAGGTCGAATGCGCTGTCAGGGTCGCCGTTGGCCACTTCGCGCCACGCAGTGTCGATACCGGTCACGGCCCAGCTCCAATTCGCCTCTGTTCGGCCGCGTTTCGGCGTACTCCGGCGCGCTTTTCCTGTCGCAACCGGTGGATTGCCACAGCGGTCAGCGCGAGAAACAGCGCCAGGGCCGGCCACAAGACGTAATCGATCCAGGTAAGCCAAGCGGCAAGGCCGATCACCGGCAGTAGGATGACGAGCGCCGGGGTGAAGCAGCAGATCGCCACCACCACCGACCCGACGACGCCGGACTTACACAGCGTTTTGTTATCCATCGCCCACTGCTCCTTGCATTGCCGTCGGCGACGCCGGCAAGCGGATCGGTTGGAAGATGGCCTTGCCGACCTCGAGCGCTTCCTCGATCGTAAGTCGATACCCTGGCGCGCCGGGATCGCGTGCATCGCGCCATGCCTCGAGATGATCGTCCGAACAAAAAAAGACGAGGACCCGGCACAGCGAGCTGGCCGCACAATTGTCGGCATAGCGGATTCCCGACCATACGACGGCGCCGCGCGGCGTCACCGTCGCGATCGCCTTGCCCGCCGCCTTTGTCGCGATCGCTACGCCTTTCTCGCAGTGACGGCACGCCGAATCGATCGAGACGTCGCGGCCGTACATCGCGCCGACGCCGAGCGCGTCGACGGCGCACATTGCGTTAAGCGCGCGATCATTGACCCTCACGATGTGACCGGTCGGCCGAACCGAAAACGGATAGGCGCCGACGATCATCGCGCCTGATTCGTCGACCACCAAGACATCCCGCTGCGCCAATCGCGCCACGGCCGCGTCCACTTCGTCGCGCGACAGGCCCGTGGCGCGCATAATCCGATCCAAAACCGGTCCGGCGCCCGATTCGACGAACTGGTCGACCGCCGCTCGCCACACGCAATCCTCCCCGGGACTGATCCCGGCAAGTTTGTTATCCCAGTCCAGCACTTCATAGAGAGCGGTGAGTGCCTCGCGGGCGGCCGAGCGCGTGATCGCCGACCAATCTGGCATCCGCACGCCTGGTCGCAGTATCACTTGACGGGAGGCAACGCTCGACATTGTCGATACCACTTCGCGCCCAGTTCTTACTGCTCGAGGCGGGACGGGAACCCTGCCTTGACGGTAGCCGCCACCAGTGCCGCCGGCCCGGTGTGAGCATCGTCGTAAACGACGGTCGCGGTTCCGGTGGTGCCCGAAACCACGACGTCGACGCTGCTCACGCCGGCCACTCTCGCCAAGGCTCGCTTGAAGATCGGTCCGCACGAGACGCATGACACGTTCTCGACCGTCAACACGGCGATTCGTTCCGACGCGTCAGCGGAGACGGGAGCGAACCATGCCCAAGCGACGAATGCGGCGGCGGCCAAGATTCGACGATGCATGGAAACCTCCGTCATCAAACATTCATATCGTTGGAGACCGGTCACGTGTTCAGAAGCCATGGCGCGGTGTAGGGAAAGAGGAGCGCCAAGACGACCAGTCCGGCTGCAATCCACAAACCCATCTTTGTAAGGCGATCCGAGTGTGGCGTGGCACACACGGCGCCCTCGGCGCACGCGGCCTTCGGCTTGCGGTAGACCAGGACAAATCCCGTGGCGATGAAGCCGAGCGCGACGGCTAGAAACACCGGCTGGTAAGGCGCCAGCACCGTCAAATTTCCGATCCACGCCCCGCCGACGCCCGCCATGAACAGTGCCAGCGGAATGGCGCAGCACGACGACGCTGCGAGGGCGGAAAGGATCCCGCCGCCAGCGGCGATCGATTTGAGACCCCTGCTGCGATCACCCGAGAATTCGCTGCTGACTCGATCCTTCGGGCCGGTGTTGGCTGCGCCGTGCAGGGTCGCCATTGATCCGTCTCCATCGTCACGGTACGGTGACCATAGGCTCTGTAGCGGCTACAGGCTCAAGCACCGGGTCATCACAGCTTGGTGAGGTGGACGATGGCGCCCGTGGGCGAACGTCTGACGATCGGCGCCGTCTCACGACGCACGAGGGTCAATATCGAAACAATCCGTTATTACGAACGCGTTGGTGTCTTGCCGCGACCGCCGCGCAGCGCGGGAGGATACCGTCTTTACAGCGTGACGGATGCGCGACGCCTAGCCTTCGTACGCCGGGCGCGCGAACTAGGCTTCAGTCTGGACGGGGTCCGAGCGCTGCTCAGCCTCGCTGACCGCAGGATCGGGTCATGCAGCAGGGCGCAACGGATGGGCCAGGCACATCTCGATGAGACGCGCCGAAAGATTGCCGATCTACGGCGGATGGAATCGGTGCTTGCCCGGCTTGTTGCCGACTGCGCCGATGGCACGCTGCCCGCATGCCCATTGGTCGAGACGCTGATGCATCAAGCCGATGTGGCGATTTCCTAGCGGCGTTTCATCGGCGATGTAGCGCTCGGCATCGCCGCGGCTTCACTCATCACCTCGTGCACACCAGGAGGGTGCGTGGGGTTTCACGGCGCATCCTCCATGCGCCGGCAAAACGTGCTTGTGTCGCGCCTTCGTTGCGGTGAATTTCGCCTAGCCGGCGATTTGCCATGGCGATTCGTCTCGCCCAGGATGTCGCGATGGATCGTGTCCGGATGATCGTGAAGGCATTTGCGCTCGGTCCAGGGGCGCGGCGGCGGGCGGTTACTCTCGCTGCGCTGATGACGCCGGTCGTGGCCGCGCTGGCAACTGCGGTCGGCTTCGGCGGGCTCGCTCTCGGCTGGGCGGTCGGCGGATTTCTGGCGCTTGGCGCCTGTTTCGCCGCGTTGGCGCATCGCCATGTCGCCGGTATCGAAGCGCTCGAGGCGGAAATCGACAGCCTGCCGACGAACGACAGCGGCGCGCGCGCGCATGCGAGCGGGCGGGCTGCTGGCGGCGGCCTGTCGAATGCAATCGCGGCGCTGCATCGGACATGGGCGGCGCGCAGCATGGAGCTGCGGGCGCTGGTCGCCGCCAACGCGGCCCTGCTCGATGCGATTCCCGAGGCGTTGATTTTGACCGACGGCGAGCGGCGCATCACGCGGACCAACGCCGCTGCCCGTAGGCTCTTCGGCGACGACATCGATGGACGCGACCTTGCAGCCGTGCTGCGCGCGCCGATCGTCCTCGACGCGGTCGACGCCGCCTTCGACGGCATCGACGCCGGCGCGGCGGAGGAGGTCGATTTTCTGCTGCCGGGAGCAGTCGCCCGCTATTTCAGCGCCCGGGTGGTTCGTCTGCCCGCGCCGACCGCCAATGGCGATGCGTTGTTGATCGCGATCTTCGAAATGACGGCGATCCGGCGCGCCGAGCAAACGCGCGCCGATTTTGTCGCCAACGTTAGCCATGAGTTGCGCACGCCGCTCGCCACGCTGGTCGGATTCATCGAGACGCTGCGCGGCGCCGCCAAGGACGACACGGCGGCGCGCGATCGGTTCCTGGCCATCATGAACGAGCAGGCGAGCCGTATGGCGCGGCTGGTCCGCGATCTTCTGTCGTTGTCTCGCATAGAAGAGAATGAGCACAGCCCGCCGACCGCCAGGGTGGAGGTGGCGCCGCTGCTCGCCGCGGTCGGCGACCTACTGACGTTCCAAGCGCGGGCCAAGGAGATCGAATTGGTTTTCGATATCGCCCCCGGCCTGCCGGCGGTGATCGGCGACGCCGACCAGCTCGCCCAGGTGTTCCAGAACCTGCTCGACAACGCGATCAAATATGGCCGGCCGAAAACGCGCGTGCGACTCGCCGCCCAGCTGGTTCAGCCGTCGGAGCCGGCCGCCGCGCCGCGCCCCCTGCCAACCGGCGCCCGTCTCGTCGGCAAGCTGTCGCCGGAGAGGATGATCGCCATCGCCGTCGCCGACGAAGGCGAAGGAATCGTGCGCGATCATATTTCACGCCTGACCGAGCGTTTCTACCGCGTCGACCCCGGACGCTCGCGACAACTGGGCGGCACCGGCCTTGGTCTCGCGATAGTCAAGCACATCGTCAACCGCCATCGTGGCGCGCTTGCGATCGACAGCGAGCCCGGCAAAGGCTCGGTCTTCACCGTCTATCTGCCGGTCGCCTGAAGGCCCGCCGTTTTGGCGGGACTGCGTCGAAAAACATCGGTTTTTGAAAGGATTATATGGTAAATGCGCGAACTGGAAATAATCACTCCCTGTCATAAAAGCGTCATTGCGGCGTAGTAATTTCGTCGTGCCCGGGTACTAACGTCCGCGACCATCGGCGGCAAGGTGCCGCCGGTCGAGATCGCCCCCCAACGGTCTCGCCCCGGAGCAAACGGAGACTCTGTCCATGCTCAAGAAATCCATGTTGGCGGCGGCTATGGCGCTGATGCCGTTCGCGGCGTCGGCCCAGCAAGTCGATCCCGCACTGCCCGGATACAAGCCGGTGAGCGGCGTGTCGGGCAACGTCAAATCGATCGGATCCGACACGCTCAACAATCTGATGACGCTGTGGGCCGAAGGATTCCGCTCGCACTATCCGAGCGTCAAGATCGAGATCGAGGGCAAAGGCTCGTCGACCGCGCCGCCGGCCTTGATCGCCGGAACCTCGCAGTTTGGTCCAATGTCGCGCCCGATGAAGGCCGCCGAGGTGGACCAGTTCGAAAAGAAGTTCGGCTACAAGCCGGCAGCGATCCGCACCTCGCTCGATGCGCTCGCCGTCTTCGTGCACAAGGACAACCCGATCAAGTGCCTGACGCTGCCGCAGATCGACGCGATCTTCTCGAAGACGCGCAAGGGCGGCCACGCCAAGGACATCGCCACGTGGGGCGACGCCGGCCTAACTGGCGAATGGGCGAGCAAACCGATTTCGCTCTACGGCCGCAATTCAGCCTCCGGCACCTACGGCTACTTCAAGGAGGAGGCGCTGTTCAACGGCGATTACAGGGATAGCGTGAAAGAGCAGCCAGGCTCCTCGACGGTGGTGCAGGCCGTCGCCTCCGACAAGTTCGCCATCGGTTACTCGGGCGTCGGCTACAAGACCGCCGACGTACGCACCGTGCCGATCGCCGCCAAGGCGGGCGGACAATGCTACGACGCCAACGCCGAAAACGCCTATTCGGGCGACTATCCGATCGCGCGGTTTCTCTATGTCTACCTGAACAAGAACCCGAATCGGCCGCTCGATCCGGTACGCGCCGAGCTGATCCGTTTCGTGTTCTCGAAGGAAGGACAGCAAGTGGTGGTCAAGGACGGGTACTTCCCGGTGACCAAGAAGATCGCCGACGAAGATCTCGGCCGGTTGGGCATCAAGTCCGCCGGTTCTTGAGTCGACGACGGCAGCAGGGCGGCGGCCGCGTTGTCGAATGCGCCGTGGTCGCCGCCCGCTTCAAACGACGATGGCGATAAATCCTACGCTTCTATGTCGCCTTTTGCTGCTTCGCGATAAGCCCTTTCTCCAGCGGCAGGGGAGCCAATGATGGCCACGCCCGCGCAATCGATCGATAACCCCGCTTCCGCCGCGCCGCGCCGCCGCCACACGACGCGGCGCTCGGTATTGATCATCGATCGACTCGCCGACCTGACAATCACCGTCGGCGGCTTGTTCGTCATCTTGTGCGTCATCGGCATCATGGTTTTCTTGACCCAGGTCGTGGTGCCGCTGTTTACCGGCGCCAGGCTTATCGGCGCTAACTCGTTCACCATGCCGCCCGCCGAGGCGGCATTGCTCGACGCATCGATCGACGAGCACCGGGCGGTGACGCTGCGGCTCACCGTCGACGGCAAGGTCGATCTGATCCACATCGCCACCGGCAAGGTCGTCGTCTCGCAAATCCTCGATCTCGGCGGCAAGCAGGTCACCGCGTTTGACCGTACCACCGCCGGCTCGTTCGTCGCTTTTGGCTTCGCCGACGGCAGCGTGCGCTTCGGCCGTCTCGGGCTGGCGACCGAAATTCTGACGCCGGACGCCGTTCCGGCGCGGCTGGCTGCGCTCGACGAGCGCGACCGTAGCGACGGAACGGCGATCTATTCGCCGATCACCGGCAACCAGATTCGCAAGACATCGCTCGCTGCATCGTTGGCTGAGGCGCAGGTGATCGCGGCCGGGCAAGCGATCGTCGCCATCGACTACCATGTCGGCGGCACGTCCGAACGCCCCGTGCAAGCCGTCGCTACCGTCGACGCCGTGGGCGTGACTCGGCTCAGCCTCGCCGAATCGCGAACCAACATCATCACCGGCAAGGTCACGACGACGATCGACACCAGCGAGCTGCCGGCGCTTTCCGCCGGAACCAAGGTCGCCGCGGCGCTCACCACCGAGAAAGCGGACCAAGTCTTCATCGCCGACGAACAGGGGCGGCTGTTCCGGTTCGACACGCGCGATTTCAAGGCGCCGGTTCTCGCCGAAACGGCGCAACTCCTGCCGCGCGGCGTCACTCTCACCGTCATGGGTTTTCTCATCGGCGAGCAGTCGCTGGTCGTCGGCGGGTCCGATGGTTCGCTCGCGGTGTTCTTCCGTCTGCCGCGGCCCGACGCCGGCACAACCGACAACTTTCAGATGGTCCGCGGCCACCTGCTCGAACCGCATCGCTCCGCCGTGGTCGGCTTCTCGCCTTCGGCGCGAAGCAAGACCTTCGCCACCGCCGACGCCGCTGGCGAGGTCTGGATTCGTCACTCAACCAGCGAGCAGACGCTGCTCAAGTTTTCGCACGATGGCGCCGGCGAGACGTTGCGCGCGCTCGAGCTCAGCCCGCGCGAGGACGGCGTGCTCGCCGTCGATGGGCGTGGCGCCGCGGCGTTCTGGCGAATTTCCGCGCCGCATCCGGAGACGACGATGCGTTCGCTGTTCGGCCGGGTCTGGTACGAAGGGTATCCCGAGCCTTCGTATACTTGGCAGTCGTCCTCGGGCACCGACAGTTTCGAGCCTAAACTGTCCTTGGTGCCGCTGATCTTCGGCACCATCAAGGCGACGCTCTACGCGATGCTTTTCGCCGTGCCGGTGGCGTTGCTGGCGGCGGTCTACACCTCCGAGTTCGTGCATCCGAGCGTGCGCGCTACGGTCAAGCCGGTGATGGAGATGATGGCGTCGCTACCTTCGGTCGTGCTGGGTTTCATCGCGGCGCTGATCCTGGCGCCGATCGTCGAGACTTGGATCGCCGCGGTGCTGATGGCGTTCGTCGCGCTTCCGTTGGCGTTGCTGGTCTCCGCCTATCTCTGGCAACTCGTGCCGCAAACGATCGCGCTGCGCCTCCAAGGCGCGCCGAAGCTCGCCTTGATGTTTGTCGTGCTCGCCCTTGCCTTCTATCTTTGCTACGCCGCAGGCGGAATCTTCGAGGACGTATTTTTCGCCGGCGACGTGAAGGCCTGGGCGAACGGCGATGTCGGCAGTGGCGCGCCGTTTCTTTTCCTCGTCTTGCTGCCGATCGCCGCGACCGCGGTCGCGATGACGGCGCGACGCTTCCTGGGCGACTGGATCTCGGCCGCGCGCCGTCAGCCGGGCCATGGCGCCGCCCTGTTCGATTTCGTCCGGTGGTTGGCCGTCTTCGCGTGCGCGGCGGCGATAGCGTGGATGGCGGCGCTGACGCTTGACGCTTTTGGCGGCGATCCGCGCGGCGGCGTGGTCGACACCTATGTTCAGCGCAACACGCTCGTCGTCGGCTTCGCCATGGGCTTTGCCGTCATCCCCATCATCTACACCATCGCCGAGGACGCGTTGAACGCGGTGCCCGAGCATTTGCGCGCCGCCTCGCTCGCCTGCGGGGCGACGCCGTGGCAGACCGGCGTCTCGGTGATCCTGCCGACCGCGATTTCCGGCGTGTTCGCCGCAATCATGGTCGGCATGGGGCGCGCCGTCGGCGAGACGATGATCGTCGTCATGGCCGCCGGAAATACGCCGATCCTCGAGTGGAACATCTTCAGCGGCCTGCGCGCGCTGTCGGCAAACATCGCCGTCGAGTTGCCCGAGGCGGTCAAGGACGGGACGCTTTATCGCACGCTCTTTCTTGCCGCGTTGGTGCTGTTCGTAATGACCTTCGTCGTCAACACGATGGCCGAGATCGTGCGCCAGCGCTTCCGCAAGCGTGCAGTCCAGTTGTGAGCGCCACGCCCCGCAGGAAGGAGCGCGCAATGCCGGCGACCGTCGAACACGTCGCAGCCAAGCCGGCCACTGTAATGCGCGCCCGCGTCCGCGCCACCGATCTCGGCGCGCGCGGCGAGCCCATGTTGTGGCTGTTCGGCGGCACGCTCGCGCTCGGCATCGCCATGATCGTCGGTTTCCTGCTCCTGGTTCTTTGGAACGGACTGACGACGTTCTACCCCAAGCCGATCGCGCTGGTGACGCTCAAGAACGGCGCCGTCCTCGCCGGCGAGCCGGCGCGCACCGAGCGGTATCGCCTTGGCGCCGAGCAGCTGGCCGCACTTGCCGACGCCGATCGTCGCAACGTCGCCGCCAACGACGGATTCGCCGCCCGCACGCTCTATCGCGTCGGCAACTACGATTTCTACAACGAGGATTTCCGCTGGGTTTCCGAGTTCGACGTGGCGAAGATCGAGTGGCCAAGCGGATTCTTCTTCGTCGAGCGGCTCGAATGGGGCCCCCTGATCGGCAAGATCAAGTCGGTCGATCTCGCCGGCGAGACGCTCGTCGGCGAGCGTATCGACATGGCGCGCCTGACCGCCGCGCACGGTACCGCGCGTGCGCGCTGGGAGCGGGTGCGCGAGATCGATCACAACGAAATCGGCGCGACCAACTATTACCTCAATCAAGAGCGCCTGAAACTGCGGCGCGTCAGCCTGCGGGACGGCGAGGCTAGCGCGGCCTACGCAGCGGCGAAGGCGGCCCATGACCGCCGCACCGAGCAACTCAAGGCCGAGTACGAAACGCTCGCCGCCGAGGCGCAGGCAATCAAGGCCGAGGACGCCAAGGACCGGATCACAATGCTCGAAGCGTCCGGCGAGGAACGGACATTCCGGCTGTCGGAATTCGTCCGTTTCCATCCGGCGAACGATTTGACTTTGGCGGGAAAGCTGGCGGTCTACCTGTCGCGCTGGTGGGAGTTTCTGACCGGCAGTCCGCGCGAAGCCAACACCGAAGGCGGCGTGTGGCCGGCGATCTTCGGCACCTTCGCGATGACGCTGTTGATGGTCGTCGTCGTCGCCCCGTTCGGTGTCGTCACCGCGCTTTATCTGCGCGAGTACGCGCGCCAGGGCCGTTTGGTGTCGATCGTCCGCATCTCGGTCAACAATCTCGCCGGCGTGCCCTCGATCGTCTACGGCGTGTTCGGCCTGGGCTTCTTCGCCTATATCGTCGGCGGCACCATCGACGAGCTTTTCCATCCCGAGCGACTGCCCAACCCGACCTTCGGCACCGGGGGCCTCTTATGGGCATCGTTGACGCTGGCCATCTTGACCGTACCGGTGGTCATCGTCGCCACCGAGGAAGCGCTGTCCGCGGTTCCGCGCTCGATGCGCGAGGGCTCGCTCGCCTGCGGCGCATCGAAGTGGCAGACGATCCGCCGCATCGTGTTGCCGCGCGCCATGCCCGGCATCATGACCGGACTGATTCTCGCCATGGCGCGCGGTGCCGGCGAGGTGGCGCCGTTGATGCTGGTCGGCGTGGTGAAGTTGGCGCCCGAACTGCCGATCGACCGATTTTTCCCCTATCTGCATCTCGAACGCAGTTTCATGCATCTGGGCTTCCACATCTTCGACGTGGGATTCCAGTCGCGCAATTCCGAGGCCGGAAAGCCGATGGTCTTCGTGACCACGTTGCTTTTGATCGCGCTTATCGCCTTGATGAACGCGTCGGCGATCGTCATTCGAAACCGCCTCAAGCGGAATTTCGTCGGCAGCCAATTCTAGCCGGAGCACGCCATGGCGACCGCGTTGAAACTCCAACCCTCTGAGGCGACCGTCTATCACGTCAGGAACGGGTCCGACGGCGCGAATTTTCGTATCTCCGAATTCAGCTTGTGGTACGGCGTTAAGCAGGCGCTGTTCGACAATTCGCTCGACATACAAAAAGGGCTGGTCACCGCGCTGATCGGCCCCTCGGGCTGCGGGAAATCGACGCTGCTGCGCTGCATGAACCGGATGAACGATCTCATCGATGGCGTGCGTGTTTCCGGCCGCATGACGCTCGACGGGCAGGACATTTATGGCCGCGGCATCGACGTCATCGCGCTGCGCAAGCGGATGGGCATGGTGTTTCAGAAGCCCAACCCGTTCCCGATGTCGGTCTACGACAACGTCGTCTACCCGCTTCGGGTGGACGGCGTGCGCGACCGCGCCAGCCTTGACGAGGCGTGCGAGCGCGCACTCAAGGGCGCGGCGTTGTGGGAGGAGGTGAAGGACCGGCTGAGGGAAAACGCGCTGGGCATGTCGGGCGGCCAGCAGCAGCGGCTGTGCATCGCCCGCGCTATCGCCGCCGACCCCGAGGTACTGCTGATGGACGAGCCGTGCTCGGCGCTCGATCCCATCGCCACCTCGAAGATCGAGGAGTTGATCGACGGCCTCAAAGGTCGCTATACGATCATCGTCGTCACCCACAACATGCAGCAAGCCGCGCGCATCTCCGATAACACGGCGTTCATGTATCTGGGCCGGCTGATCGAGTATGGCGACACCGATTCGATCTTCACCAATCCCCATCTCGAGCGGACACAAGATTACGTGACCGGCCGTTTCGGGTGAACCGGACTAGCCGCGCGCGAAAGGAACGGAATGAATGGGCGCCGAACACACCGTTAAGTCGTACGACGAGGAGCTGAAGCGCTTGAACAGCGCGATCGCCCGCATGGGCGGCCTGGCGGAATCGCAAATCGCCAGCGCCATCCAGGCGATGAGCCGGCGCGACAGCGAACTGGCGGCCGCGATCGTCCGCAACGACGAGAAGGTCGATCAACTCGAGCGCGAGATCGACGACATGGCGGTACGGCTCTTGGCGTTGCGCCAGCCAATGGCTCTCGATTTGCGGAATATCGTCTCGGCGTTGCGCGTCGCCTCCGATCTCGAGCGCATCGCCGACTACGCCGCCAACGTCGCCAAGCGGTCGATCGCGCTCAACCAGGTTGCGCCGGTGCGGCCGGTCGGCGCCATTCCGCGCATGGGCCGCGTCGTGCAGGAGATGATCAAGGACGTGCTCGACGCCTTCGTCAACCGCGACGTGCAGAAAGCGATCGGCGTATGGACTCGCGACGAGGAGCTCGACGAGATGCATTCGAGCCTATTTCGCGAGTTGCTCACCTACATGATGGAGGATTCGCGCAACATCACGCCGGCGACGCATGTGCTGTTCATCGCCAAGAACATCGAACGGATGGGAGATCACGCAACCAACATCGCCGAGACGATCCACTTCCTGGTCGTCGGCACGCCGCTGCGCGCGACCCGGCCCAAGCACGACTCGTCGAGCTTCGCCGTCGTCCAGCCGAGCTCCGAAGCGAAGGAGGCGCAATGAAGGCGCAAGTCCTGATCGTCGAGGACGAAACGGCGCTCGTCGAGCTCCTGCGATATAATCTCGAGAAGGAAGGCTTCCGGGTGACCAGCGCCACCGACGGCGAGGAGGCGCTATCGGCAATCGCCGAGAACCCGCCCGATCTCGTCATCCTCGACTGGATGCTGCCGTTGGTCTCCGGCCTCGAAGTGTGCCGGCAAATCCGCCGCAAGCCCGAGACGCGCGAGTTGCCGGTCATCATGTTGACCGCGCGCGGCGAGGAGGCGGATCGCGTGCGGGGGCTCGAGGGCGGCGCCGACGACTACATCAGCAAACCGTTCAGCCCGAGCGAGCTTGTGGCGCGGGTTCGCGCCGTGATGCGGCGGGCGCGCCCGGCCGCCGGCGACGACCTGTTGACCTATGCCGGCGTGGTCATGGACCTCGCATCGCATCGCGTGCTGCGCGACGGAAGGCCGGTGCATCTGGGCCCCACCGAGTTCCGCCTCTTGCGCTATCTCATGGAGCGTCCGGGCCGCGTCTACAGCCGCGAGCAGCTCCTCGATGCGGTGTGGGGCCGCGATATTTATGTCGAGCCGCGCACCGTCGACGTCCATATCCGGCGACTGCGCAAGGCGCTCAACGGTCCGGCCGATCAGGACATCATCCGCACCGTGCGCTCGGCCGGATACGCGCTCGACGAGCTGGCCAATTGAGGCGCTCCCGGGCTCCCAGGCTATGGCGCACCACCGCATTCGGGATTAGAGTCCCCGTCGTAATAAAACTGTAACGCGGCGTGCTGGCCGCGAAACGAGGGGGAACCGCATGCAAGAGCACCGTCCGCCATCGTCCAACGACGCCTTGAGCTTTGCCTATGACGACGAGGATGCCGATACCGTCGTCAATCCGTCGGCCAACACCCCTCTCGGCGCTTTGATCGCCGAGCGCCTGTCACGGCGCGCCACGCTGCGCGGGTTTGCCGCCAGCGCCGCCTTCGGTCTGCTTGGCAGCAGCGCCCTGTCGCGCGCCGCCGACGCCGCCACCGCCGCCAAATCTTCGCTCGCCTTCAAGGAGATCGAGCACGAGACGATCACCGGCCACCGGGCGCCGCAGGGCTACAGCGCGCAGGTCGTGATCCGCTGGGGCGACCCGGTCAAGAAAGACGCGCCGCCGTTCGATCCTGCCAAGCAGAGCGCGCAGAGCCAGCGCATGCAGTTCGGTTACGACAACGATTTCCTAGCCTTCATGCCGCTGCCGATGGGCTCGCGCAGCTCCTCGCGCGGCCTGCTGTGCGCCAACCACGAACGCACCACCCCGGCGCTGATGTGGTCGAAGATGGATGGGCCGGACGCGCTCAAGACCATGTCGCGCGAGATGTGCGAGGTGGAAATGGCGTCGCAAGGCCACACGGTGGTCGAAATCCGCAAGCGCGAGGGCAAGTGGCAGGTTGTGACCGATTCTCCGTACAACCGCCGCCTCGTTGCCTATGACACGGAGTTTCGCATCGGCGGGCCTGCGGCGGGGCATGCGCGAATGAAGACCGCCGCCGATCCCACGGGATTGAAGGCGATCGGCACGTTCAACAACTGCGCCGGCGGCAAGACACCTTGGGGCACCGTCTTGTCGGGCGAGGAGAACATCCACAACTACTTCATCGGCAACGCCGAGGCCTCGCCCGAGGCCAAAGCTTACAAACGCATGGGCGTCACCGGCCGCGGGCGTTACCAGTGGGGCCGTTTCCACGATCGCTTCAATCTCGACAAGGATCCCAACGAACCCAACCGCTTCGGCTGGGTGGTCGAGATCGATCCCTACGACCCGAACTCGACGCCGGTCAAGCGCACCGCGCTCGGTCGCTGCAAGCACGAAGGCGCCACCTGCGCGGTGAGTCACGATGGACGCGTCGCCGTCTACACCGGCGACGACGAGCGCATGGAGTACGTCTACAAGTTCGTCACCAAGGGGCAGTTCGACCCCAAGAGCCGCGCCGCGAACCGCAACCTGCTCGATGAGGGCACGCTCTACGCCGCGAAGTTCGAAGCCAACGGCAAGATGCGCTGGCTGCCGCTGGTGCACGGCAGCGGGCCGCTCACCGCAGCCAATGGCTTCGGCAGTCAGGCCGACGTGGTCATCGAAGTCCGGCGCGCCGCCGATCTGGTCGGCGCCACGCCGATGGACCGGCCGGAAGACATCGAACCCAGTCCGCGTTCCGGCCGTATCTACGTCGTGCTGACCTACAACGACCGCCGCAAGGCTGACCAGGTGAACCCGGCCAACCCGCGCGCGGAAAACAAATGGGGGCAGATCATCGAGATCATCCCGCCGCTGGTGAACGGCAAGCCCGATCACGCCGCCATCGAATGCAGGTGGGAGTTCTTCGTCCTGGCCGGCGACCCGAGCAAGCCCGAGCAAGGCGCCAAGTATCTCGGACCCGTCTCGCAACATGGCTGGCTCGCCTGTCCCGACAACGTCGCTTTCGATCCGCGCGGCCGGCTGTGGATCTCGACCGACGGCCAGGACGACGCAATCGGCTTCTGCGACAGCGTCTACGCCGCCGACACGCGAGGGCCCGGGCGCGGCATCACGCGCCTGTTCTTCAATGGACCGACCGGCGCTGAAATCTGCGGACCGGAGTTCACGCCCGACGGCACGACGTTGTTCCTCGCCATTCAGCACCCAGCCGAGGAGAAGGGCTCGAGCTTCGACAAACCGTCGACGCGTTGGCCCGATTTCAAGGACGACATGCCGCCGCGCCCGGCGGTTCTGGCGATCACGCGTAACGGCGGCGGCGAAGTCGGCAGCTAGCGCTTAACCATCTTCGCCCAGCGCTTCGGGCCTCATCCTGAAATTGTCCCAGGGTGAGGCCCGATTTTTCTGTCGACCGGTGCGTGCGCTGCAACAGCGCTAACGTCTTTCGCGCCATTCCGATTCGCCCGACGCTTCGACTTTGCCGCAAATTCCGGCAAGAACCGTCGCTCTGAGGCGGATCGCATTGAGGAATTCTTCACCCCTGTTAATGGAGATTCATTCTCCAGACCCTTTGCGTCGTGACGATCCGAGGATGGGGCCATGAATCGGATTCCTCTCTTGGTCGCAATCGCGTTGGTCGCCGGGACGGTCGGCGCATTTTCCGCCGCTTCGAGCCACGCGCAGTCGAGCGTTGCGCCGCCGCCGGAATCGCCGGTCAATCCGCTGCGCATCAGCCCGCTGGTTCCAGCGCTCGGCACCATATACGAGGTGGTTGAAAACGGCGCGATCGGCGGCTACTTCGCCGTGACCGACGTCGGTGCAAACGGCATAACCACGGCGAACAGCGCCAACCGCACCGCGCGGTGGATCATGGGGTTCTTCCCCGTACGGCCGGGCGCCGGCATCGACGTGTCGGCGATGTTCACGTTGAGGCCGTTGAGCGAAGGACGCGAAACCGTCGTCGAGGAGCGAATCGGTCAGGACGGTTGGCGCCACCATCTACGCATTCGCGGCTACGAGACGGTTTGGACCCCGGCAGGACCCTTCGACGCCTTCGTGATCGAGGATGACGAGCGGGCGATCAACCCGGCGCAGGGCGACTACCATCGCGTTCGCACGTTCTGGTACGCGCCCGATGTCGGCTTCGTGGTCAAGCTCACCTCGCAGCAAAACTCCGGTCCGCCGTCCGAGCTCGTCAACTGGGTATTGTACCGAGTCCGCGCGCCAGCCAGCTGAGCGACCCTCGGTTCCGGCCGGCGTCTCCACGCCGCGCGCGGCGGTGCGACGCGGCGGCTATGGCTTAAGGATTGGCCGCCCGCTAGAGTCCCTCCGATTTTGCAGCTGCGGCCAATGCACCGGCGGTTCCGCCCGGGGCGCGTTGGCGCCGCCATACGGAGGAGCGCCCGACATGTTTGAACTCGACCAAGCTGCAACCCGCGACGACGACGCATTCGATCCCGAGGACCTCGGCCGCAATCCTTCGCGCGCGCCAACCCTGCAAGACGTGATCGACGCTCGGCTATCGCGGCGCGGAGTCTTGCGCGGGCTTGCCGTCGCGGCGGTGGCGGGCGCCGCCCCGCTTACCGCGGTCGGCCGGGCGCTGGCGCAGGCTAGGTCAGGGGTTTCCTCCCTCGCCTTCAGCGAGGTTCCGCACGGACTCGACGACAAGCTGCATGTGGCGCCCGGGTACGATGCGCGGGTGTTGATCCGTTGGGGAGACCGGGTGCTCAAGGAGGCGCCCGAATTCGACATCGCCAAGCAGACCGGCGCCGCGCAGGTCGGTCAGTTCGGTTACAACGCCGACTTCATCGCCTACATGCCGCTACCGCTCGGTTCGCGAAATTCGACCCACGGCTTGCTGTGCGTCAATCATGAATACACCAACACCGAGCTGATGTTCGCCGGGTTCAAGCAGCCGCACAACGGCAAGACCGGGCTTACCCGCGAGCAGGCCGAGGTCGACATGGCGGCGCACGGCTTGTCGGTCGTCGAGATCAGCAAGAACGGCAATCGCTGGCGCGTCGTCGAAGACAGCAAATACAACCGCCGCTTCACGCTCAACGAGACCGCGTACCGCCTGACCGGCCCGGCCGCCGGCGACAAGCGGATGCAGACCTCGGGCGACCCCAGCGGCCGCCTCGCCTACGGTACGCTCAACAACTGCGCGGGCGGCGTCACGCCGTGGGGAACGGTGCTTTCGGGCGAGGAAAATTTCAACGGTTACTGGCTCGGCGACGCGAGCAAGACGCCGGAGGCGCGCAATCACAAGCGCTATGGCGTCGAGCCATGGCAGGACGCCTCGTGGGGCAGGCATTTCGCGCGCTTCGACATCGAGAAGGAGCCCAACGAGCCCAATCGCTTCGGCTGGATCGTCGAGTACGACCCCTATGACCCCGCCGCCATTCCGGTGAAACGCACCGCGCTCGGCCGCTTCAAGCACGAGGGCGCCACCTGCGTCGTCAGCCGCGACGGCCGCGTCGCCGTATATTCGGGCGACGACGAGCGTTTCGAATACGTTTATCGCTTCGTCACCAAGGGCAAGTTCGATCCCGCCAACCGCGCCGCCAACTACAATCTGCTCGACGAAGGCACGCTGTCGGTGGCGCGCTTCAACGACGACGGCACGCTCGTGTGGATGCCGCTCGTCCACGGCAGCGGGCCACTTACCGCCGCCAACGGTTTCAACAGCCAGGCCGACGTGATGATCGAGGCCAGACGCGCCGCCGATCTCGTCGGCGCCACGCCGATGGACCGGCCCGAGGACGTCGAGCCCAATCCCAGGACCGGGCGCGTCTACATCATGCTCACCAACAACACGCGACGCAAAAAAGCCGACGATCCCGATACGCGCCAGCGCGCCAACGCTGCCAATCCGCGCGCCAATAACGCCGCGGGCCACATCATCGAAATGATCGCGCCGGGCGGCGACGGTCCGAACGGCGACCACGCCGCCGACGCGTTCCGCTGGGAGATCTTCCTGCTCGGCGGCGATCCCGGCGACGCCGCGCAAGGAGCCAAGTACGGCGCCGGCATGTCGGCCAATGGCTGGCTTGCCGCGCCCGACAATTGCGCGTTCGACGCCCGCGGACGCATCTGGATCGCTACCGACGGCATGCCGTCGGCGACCAAGCCCAACTTGGCCGACGGGCTGTTTGGCGCCGATACCAGCGGGCCCGGCCGCGCCGTGACACGGCGCTTCCTCGCCGCGCCGCGCGGCGCTGAAGTGTGCGGACCCGCTTTCACCCCCGATAGCCGGTCGCTGTTCGTCGCCATACAACATCCAGCCGAAGAGCGCGGCTCGGTCTTCGATACGCCCTCGACGCGCTGGCCCGACTTCAAGCCGGGCATGCCGCCGCGCCCGGCGGTCGTCGCCATCACCAAGCAGGACGGCGGCGAGATCGGCGGCTGAGGCGGCGTCTCGCGTCGACGCTTGCGCCGGCGCCAAGCTCCGTGCGGCCTCGGTCATCACTTTATCGACTGTTGTCGCCGCCGGCCTCGCGCCGCAACGGCCGGCTTGGCGTCATTCTTGAAGCTCGAGCGTCGCGCGCAGGATGGCGGAGGTCTCCGGCAGCTCCTCCAGAGTGAATCCGAGATCGAGGCAGAGCCGCCGCATCGCTGCGTTCTCGTGCAAGATGTCGCCGAAAAGCTCCTCGACCCCGCGCGCACGCGCATAGTCGATGATCTGGCGCATCAGGAATGCGCCGAGCCCATGGCCCTTGAGGTCCGATCGGACGATGACCGCGAACTCGCCGCGCTTGCCGTCGGGATCGCAGGCGAGCCGCACCACGCCGCAGATCTCGGCGCGCGCTCCATCGGCCGGCAGCGTCTCGAGCACGAAGGCCATCTCGCGGTCGTAGTCGATCTGCGTCAGGCGCGCCGCCATTTCATGCGATAGACGCCGCAACGGGGCGAAAAAGCGCATGCGGACGTCCTCGGGCGACAGCCGTTCGAACGCCCGGTGAAAGGCCGGCTCGTCCTCGGGCCGCACGGGCCGCAGCCGCATCGCGCCGAGCTTGGCGAATTCTACGCGGGTTTCGAGCTCGCGCGGATAAGGTCGAATTGCCAGACGCGCCTGCGCTGGCGCGTCGCGCGGCGGACGTACCTTGACCCGCGCGTCGAGCGCCACCACGCCCTTGGCGTCGGCCAGTAGCGGGTTGATGTCGAGCTCGACCACCTGGTCGAGGTCGCAGACAAGCTGTGACAACCGGAGCAACGAAAGAGCGATCGCTTCGAGCGCCGCCGGCGGCCGGTCGCGATAGCCTCGCAGCAGTCGAAAGACCCGTGTGCGCGACATCATCTCATGGGCCAGGTCGAGATTGAGCGGCGGCAGCGCCAGCGCCCGGTCGGCGAGCACCTCGACCGCGGTGCCGCCCTGGCCGAACAGCAGCACGGGTCCGAACTGGCGGTCTTCGCTAACGCCGAGAATCAGCTCGTGCGCGCCGCCGCGCCGAACCATCTCCTGCACCGTGAAGCCGGCGACGCGGGCCCCCGGCTTCCGCGCGTTGATGCGCGCGAGCATCGCCTCGGCAGCCGCCCGCACTTCCTCCGGCCCGAGGTCGAGCACCACGCCGCCGACATCGGATTTGTGCGTTATGTCCGACGACAGGATTTTCAGCGCGATGCGTCCGCCGAGCTCGGCGGCAAGGCGCGCCGCATCATCGACGTCGCGCGCCACCACCGTGCGCGCGCCCGGGGTTCCGGTGAGGCTCACC
>DATIBC010000035.1:0-6816 GCA_035457725.1 Alphaproteobacteria bacterium
AAGCGCCGCCACGACCGGCAGTACCGCTTCGCTGAGCTTGATCGCGGAAGTTTCGGTCAAGGATTGGCGCGCGCCCATTCGCTCCTCGCTTGCAAGATGCGCTGTCGTCCCGCGCGCGGTCACGCCGCCCGCAGTCGGCTATACCGTACCGCAGCCAAGTCTCTATAATCCCGGCCGTCGCGGGCCGTCAATCCAATGCCCCGAACCCGCCGTCGTGCGGCCACATTTGGCGGCATGATGGCCAATCGTCGCCGACCCCGCGGCGCCAATCGCCAAGGAACGACATCGCCGTGCCCCAGACCATCGCTCTCGTCGACGACGACCGCAACATCCTAACCTCCATCGCGATGGCGCTCGAAGCCGAGGGATACAACGTGCGTACCTACAGCGATGGCGCCGAGGCGCTGCGCGGCCTCGCCCAGACGCCGGTCGACCTCGCCGTTCTCGACATCAAAATGCCGCGCATGGATGGCATGGAGCTCTTGCAGCGCCTGCGCAAGCAGAGCCAGATGCCGGTCATCTTCCTCACCTCGAAGGACGACGAGATCGACGAGATGCTCGGCCTGCGCATGGGCGCCGACGATTACATCACCAAGCCGTTCTCGCAGCGCTTGTTGATCGAGCGCATCCGCGCCATCCTCCGCCGCCAGGAACTGGCTCGCGAACCGGCGCAGGCGGCGGCCGCCAGCGAGGCGCCGCTGGTCCGCGGCGATTTGACGCTCGATCCAGCCCGGCATGCCTGCCAATGGCAAGGCCACGACGTTGCGCTCACCGTCACCGAATTCCTGTTGTTGAAGGCCCTCGCCCAGCGGCCGGGGCTGGTCAAGAGCCGCGATCAACTCATGGACGCCGCCTACGGCGAGCACATCTACGTCGACGACCGCACCATCGACAGCCACGTCAAGCGGCTGCGCAAGAAGTTCAAAAGCGTCGATCAGGATTTTGCCCAGATCGAGACGCTTTACGGTCTGGGATACCGGTACCGCGACAAGTAGAAGCGGCGCCCAGGAGTTCGGCGGCGGGCACGGCATGGCGATCGGCGAACGACCTCGAAAGCTGGTGGTTCTCGACGACGAGCGCACCTCGCGCGCGCCGCCACCGAGCGATGCGCGCGTGCAGGCAAAGCGACCGCTCGATACGCCCACGGCGGCGCGCGTCGAACGCCGCGCCGAACGACCGATGGGGCGGCGGCGCGTCTCGCCGCTGACGCGCCGCTTCTTGATCTTGAATTCGCTGGCGCTGGTGATCCTCGTCGCCGGCCTGCTTTATCTCGACGATTACCGCCGCAGCCTGATCGTCGCCGAATTCAATGCGCTGACCACCCAGGGCCAGATCATCGCCGCGGCGCTCGGCGAGGCGGCGACCGACTCGCCGCTTTCGGACTTGAGCGAATCGGACGATGCCGCGACCGAGCAGGCGCGCGCCGATGGCGCGGCGGTCGAAATTGTCGACCGGCTGTCGCCCGAGCTGGCACGGCAGATTTTGCGCCGACTCGCCGAACCGACGCGATTTCGCGCGCGCCTCTACGCCCTCAACGGCGAATTGATCGCCGACACTCGTGTGCTCGGGCGCTACGGCGGCGCGGTCGAAGTATCGCTGTTGCCGCCGCCCGATGAGCCCGCCGATCCGCTGACCCGCGCGGCCAACGCGATCTACGATTTCGTCATCGATCTGTTGCCGGAAAGCGAGGAATTGCCTCCCTACCGCGAGCGCGCCCTGCCGCAGGCGGCCGACTACGAGGAGACGCAAGCGGCGCTCAACGGCGAAGTGGCCCAAGCGCTGCGGGTGGCGGCTGATGAACAACTCGTCTTGTCGGTCGCCGTGCCGGTGCAACGCTTCAAGCGGGTCCTGGGGGCGCTCCAGCTTTCGGCGAGCGGCCGGACGATCGAGCAGAATCTGCGCTCCGTCAGATTCGACATCATCAAGCTTTTCGCGATCTCGCTGGCGGTCACCGTCTTGGTGTCGCTCTACCTCGCCGGCACGATCGCGCGGCCGCTTCGGCGTCTCGCGCGCGCCGCCGAACAGGTGCGTCGCGGTCACGGGCTTGGCGGCGGGCGCGGGGCGGGACAACCGCTCATCCCCGACATGAGTCGCCGCAACGACGAAATCGGCGATCTATCCGGCGCGCTCAACGAAATGACGCACGCCTTGTGGCAGCGACTCGACGCCATCGAGCGCTTCGCCGCCGACGTCGCGCACGAGATCAAGAACCCACTCACCTCGCTCAAGAGCGCGGTGGAGACTGCGGCGCGAATCAAGGATCCAGAGCAGCAGCGCCGCCTCATGGCGATCATCCTCGACGATGTGGCGCGGCTCGACCGCTTGATCAGCGACATCTCCGGCGCCTCGCGCCTCGACGCCGAGCTATCGCGTGGCGAGAGCGAGCCGGTCGATATCGCACGCCTGCTTGCGGCGCTGGTCGACGTGCACGCGGCCACCGGCGGCCCCGACGGCCCGCGCCTGGTGCTCGACGTCGCCGAGCAGCGGTCGCTCATCGTGCGCGGCATCGAGGATCGGCTTGGCCAGGTGTTCCGCAACGTCATCGCCAATGCCGCGTCGTTCAGTCCTCCGGGCGGCGCCATCTCGATTCGCGCGCGGCGCGACAAGAACAGCGCCGAGATCGTGATCGAAGACGAAGGGCCCGGTATTCCGGATGACAAGCTCGAGGCGATCTTCGACCGCTTCTACAGCGAACGCCCGAAAGGCGAGAAGTTCGGCACCCATTCCGGGCTCGGGTTGTCGATCTCCCGCCAGATCGTCAACGCCCACGGCGGCCGCATTTGGGCCGAGAACCGGCGCGCCGCCAACGGCGAGGTGGCGGGCGCGCGCTTCATAATCCGCCTGCCGGTGGAGTGATCCGTCGCCGCGACGCATCCGCCCGCATGGTTGACAAGGTCGCCGGGGCGGACCAACCTGCCGGCCGTCGTGAGCGCGAACCAACGGCTTCAAGTCCACGCCACGTGCGTCGAAATCGGCGGCGTCGGAGTATTGATTCGCGGCGCGCCCGGCGCCGGAAAATCCGATCTCGCGTTGCGCCTGATCGATGGGGGTGCGCGACTGGTCGCCGACGACTATACCGACATCGCCGTCGTCGCCGGCCGACTCGTCGCCCGCGCGCCCGCGGCGATCGCCGGCCGCCTCGAAGTGCGCGGCCTCGGGGTGGTCGAAGCGCCCGCCGTCGCCGAGGCGCCGGTCCGACTCGTCGTCGATCTGGTCGCCACGTCCGAAGTGGAGCGTCTCCCCGATCAACGCATATGCGCCTATCTAGGAGTCGATGTGCCACTCCTCGCCCTCGCCGCTTTCGAAGGCTCGACGGCAGCCAAGCTCCGGCTCGCCGCGCGCATCGCTGCGCGCGGCGTACCGTTCGCCGCCTGAGCGGCATTGGACGCGCGTCGAACTCGATCGATGAGCGCGCCATTCGTCAGGGAAACGACTTCCGCGATTGCGGCGCCGGCGCGCCGAGCGGTCGCCATCGTCACCGGGATGTCGGGTGCCGGAAAGAGCACGGCGCTGAAGGCGCTCGAGGACTCGGGCTACGAAGCGGTGGATAATCTGCCGCTCTCGCTGCTCGTGTCGCTGGTGCGTCCCGAGGACGGCGTCGGACGGCCGATCGCCGTCGGCGTCGACACGCGGACGCGCGATTTCTCGATCGCCGCCTTCGACGCGGCGATCGATCGCCTGCGCGCCGAGCCGTCCTTCGAAACGCGCCTCGTCTTCCTCGACAGCGAGGACGAGGTTCTCCGCCGTCGTTTCACCGAGACCCGGCGCCGTCATCCGCTCGCCGCCGATCGTCCGGTCACCGATGGCATCCGCGCGGAACGCGACTTAATCGTGCCACTGCGCGGTCGCGCCGACCTGGTCATCGATACTTCGACGCTGTCGGGCGCCGATTTGAAACGGATGATGCAAGAGCATTTCGGCCTCGGAGCGCGGGCCGGCATGGCGGTGTCGATCATCTCCTTCGCATATCGTCACGGCCTGCCGCGCGAGGCCGACCTCGTCTTCGACATCCGCTTCCTCGCCAACCCGCATTATCGGCCGGAGTTACAGGCGCTTTCGGGCCGCGACGGAGCGGTCGCCGCGTTCATCGCCCGCGATGCGGCATTTCAGCCGTTTTTCGAGGGGCTGACGACGATGCTTCGCGCGCTGCTACCGCGCTTCGAGAGCGAGGGGAAGAGCTATCTCACGATCGCCGTCGGGTGCACCGGCGGCCGGCATCGATCCGTATTCGTCGCTGAACGGCTCGCCGAGTGGCTCGGTGGTCTGGGTCGGCGGGTCAATCTCGTCCATCGCGACATCGAACGCGGCGGCTCCGACGCAGCCCCGCCCGCGGGCGCGCGCTGAGCGCCGCGTCCAGTCGCCGGCAACGGAAGGAATCGGCATGATCGGCATGGTCCTCGTCACGCACGGACGCCTCGCGGCCGAGTTCATTGCCGCGCTCGAGCACGTAGTCGGCCCGCAGCGCAATATCGTTGCCGTATGCATCGGCGCCGACGACGACATGGAGCTGCGGCGCAAGGAGATCATCGACGCAGTGGCGCGGGTCGACGACGGCGCGGGGGTCGTCGTGCTGACTGACATGTTCGGCGGCACGCCGTCCAATCTCGCGATATCGATCATCGACAAGGCGAAAGTCGAGGTCATCGCCGGGGTCAATTTGCCGATGTTGATCAAGCTGACCAGCGTCCGCAATAGCGAACGCCTCGGCGAAGCGGTGAATTCCGCCCGCGAGGCCGGCCGCAAATACATCAACGTCGCCTCGCAGCTTCTCTCGGGCGAGGTGCGGTGAACGAATCCGGGCCGAATGCCGCCAATCGGCCGATCGTCCGCCGGGCGACGATCGTCAACAAGCTCGGACTTCACGCCCGTGCCGCCGCCAAGTTCGTCAAGCTAGCCGATCGCTTCGACGCGCAGATCGCTGTCGCGCACAAGGACATGAACGTTTCGGGCCGCTCGATCATGGGGTTGATGATGCTAGCCGCGGCGGAGGGTTGCGAAATCGAGATCCGCGCCGACGGGCCCGAGGCGGCGGCAGCATCCGATGCGTTGCTCGGTTTGATCGCCGCTGGATTCGATGAAGACGACTGAACCCACCGCGCCGCGCGAGCGGCGGCGCGCCCGCCGGCGCCAGCCGCGGGCCAAGGGCGAACGCGTCTTTGACGGACTTGGCGTGTCGCCGGGCATCGCCATCGGCCCGGCTTCGGTGCACGAGGCGGGCAGCGTTGCGATTCCCGAATACGAGGTGGCGGCGGCAGAAATCGGCGCCGAACGCTCGCGGCTGCAGGAGGCGATCGAGAAGTCGCGCCGGCAGATCTCGCGGTTGCGCGCCAAAGCCGAAAGCTTGCCGGCCAATGCGGCCGAGGAGGTGGGATTCCTTCTCGACGCATACGGCCAAATGCTGTCAGGTTCGCGGTTGGTGCGCGGCGCCGAGCGGCGCATCGCCGAGGACAAGCTCAACGCCGAAGCGGCCGTCAAACGCGAGATCGACGCGCTTGCGGCCGCCTTCGCCGGCATGGGGGACGCCTATCTCGCGGCGCGTGGCCAAGACGTTCGCGAGGTCGGCGCCCGGTTGATCCGCAACCTCACCAAGACGCCCTATCAAGCCTTCAAGCACCTGCCCGAGGGCGCGGTCGTCGTCACCGAGGAGATCACGCCCGCCGATACCGCGCAGATGGATCCCGAACGCGTCGCCGGCTTCGCGTGCGTGCTCGGCGGCGCCGAGGGACATACGGCGATCATGGCGCGTTCGCTCGGCCTGCCCGCGGTGCTGGGCGCCGCCGGCCTGGTCGGCGCGATCAACAGCGGCGAGCCGATCATCGTCGATGGCGGCGCTGGCCGCGTCGTCGTGCGACCTAGCCCGGCCACGTTGGCGCAGTATGAGCGCAAGCGCGACGAGCTGGCGCGCGAAGGGCGGCAATTCGCGCGTTTGGCGCGCTTGCCTTCGGTGACGCGCGATGGGGTGGAAGTACGGCTCGAGGCCAATGTCGAGCTGCCGCGCGAGCTGGACGCGGTGCGCGCCGCCGAAGTCTCAGGAATCGGGCTGCTGCGCAGCGAGTTCATGTTCATGAACCGGACCGACGTTCCGGGTGAGGACGAGCAGTACGAGATCCTGCAACAGATCGTACGGCGGCTCGAGGGGCGGCCGGTCACCATCCGCACGCTCGACGTCGGCGGCGAGAAACTTGCCTCGGCGCTCGGCGACCGCTTCGCCCCGGGTCCCAACCCGGCGCTGGGCCTGCGCGCCATTCGACTGTCGCTCAAGGAGCCGGCGCTGCTCGAGACCCAGCTCGCCGCGATCCTTCGCGCCGGAGCGCACGGAAAAGTGCGCGTCTTGTTGCCACTGGTCACCACCGCGGGCGAAGTGCGCGCGGCGCGCGAGGCATTGGCGCGCGTCGCGCGGCGCTTGGTTCGGCGCGGCGTCGACATTGCCGAACCGTTGCCGGCGATCGGCGCGATGATCGAGGTGCCCGGTTCGGCGCTCACTGCCGACGCGCTGGCCCGCGTGTGCGATTTCTTCGCGCTGGGTACCAACGACCTGACGATGTACACGCTGGCTATCGATCGCGGCGACGACCAGGTGGCGCATCTCTATAACCCGCTGCACCCGGCGGTGTTGCGTCTGGTGCAATTCGCGACCGAGGCGGCGCTGCGCCACCGCATTCCTGTCAGCCTCTGCGGCGAAATGGCGGGCGATCCGCGCTATACGGCATTGCTGCTCGGGCTCGGCATCAACGAGTTGTCGATGGCGACAGTCAACATTCCGCGGGTCAAGCAGCGCATCCGCGCGCTCGAGCATGCGGCGTGCGTGGCGCGGGC
>DATIBC010000036.1:0-76991 GCA_035457725.1 Alphaproteobacteria bacterium
GACGGCGGCGACTGCAAAGATGGCTCGCGCAATACGCCACTTCATCGACGCAACATTTCGGCCGCGCACAATTCGATCCGCGCCGTGTGCCCAACGACGCGCGGTGGATCTACGTCAGTCATCATGACACACGACGTGGATGATTGCTGATCGGAATGGTCACGAGAATCCGAGCCGATCGGCGCTTGCGACACGGGAGGACGAAGCCGCGACTGTCCCGTCGAACGCCGCGGAAACTTGCACGCGCGGCGTTTCAAGATAAACGGAACTCGCGCAAATTCGCCCCTGCCGGCCGGTCGAGTGGCGAGGGCGCTCGCGAGGAAACCGGCGAATCGGCGGCGCGCGGAGCCCGCGAGTTGCCCTGGTCCAGGATGTCGACGCGCCGCGCATGAGCGTGGCAGCAGCCTCGGCTTGTCGCCAAGCAAGGTCAAGCGGCCACCGGTAAATGGCGCTGGGTCAGAACATGATCATCGAGTTAAATGGTTGCGATGACCATCCTTGGGGATTGATTTATCAAGGCTATCTATCGGTTCACCGCCGCGCTCCCGACGCCCGCCAGCGTGAAGTTGGTTGCTCCTGAAGGGCTCCGCAGCCTGTCGGCGCGGGCCTTCGCTGCGAATCGCTTGGGCGCCGCTTTTGCAGCCGGCGGTGGACGCCGCAGAGGAACGTCATTCGCACGCGTGTCTTGACGGGGCTCCGAACCTCGCTTGGCCTGATCCGCCCCGACGACGTGACAAGCAGCGCGCTTTCACCTGGACGGCTCGTGTGCACGCGCTCGCGACTGTCGCCGCCTCCCCGGCCCACCCTTCTAGAAGGCGAGGGCGCCGACGGCGATCAATACCGCGAACAGCCCGCCGCCGCCGTAGATCGAGGCTATCCCTGACGAACGGTCGGCGCCGGCGCGCGATGCCGCCACGCGGATACGCATTGCGGCCACGTCGGCCGCCATCGTTTCACCGTTACGGCAGTAGCAGAGTATGGCGTGCAGCTCAGTTGCGGTTAGGCCGAAGAAGGCCATCGCATCGCCGATCGTGTCGCCGCTGAGGCCCTCGGCGCGAAGCTGCGCATCGTCGAACGCCACGCTCAGCGGTGAATCGTCCGCGCGTATCGCTTCGCGCTCCGCCGGCCGCGCATACTCGATCTCGAACAGTGTGCGTAAATTCCGTCCGTGCTGGCGCTCCAATGTCTCGGCCCAGCGTTCGAGCCGCTCGCGCCTCGACATTGGATCGAAACGCAGCGGGTTGGGAAGGATTTCGGCAATGCTGCGTACCTCGGATAGCGTTTTGCGCTCCATCTCTGC
Organism: Alphaproteobacteria bacterium; assembly: GCA_035457725.1. GTDB lineage: Bacteria > Pseudomonadota > Alphaproteobacteria > CACIAM-22H2 > CACIAM-22H2 > DATFES01. Next base: position 1,301 of record DATIBC010000036.1, read on the forward strand.
CTCCATCGGATTATCCAGAGTCGCCTGAGGCGGGATGTGGCGCCGGATTTCCGCCTCGACAAGCGGAGCGGTCACGCCATTCTTGCAGGGCTCGAGCGGTACGGCTGCGATTGCAGCAGGGGCATTCGACCGGAGACGACAAACCGCGATTGAAGCCTAGCTGGCTCCTCGACAACACTTGGGGCGGTGGCGTTCGACGTCGTCAATAAAATGATCACGGCTCGTCGGCGCCGGTATCGCGTCACCGCCCGGGGGTCTTCGGTGGCGACGCGTCGGACCGCCGGCCAGCGGCGAACCGCCCTGTGGCGGTCGAACCAAATCCCGCGATACCGCATCGCTATCGAAATCATAGCCACTCGGCATTTCCATACCGTACGGCGCCTCGCGCATGCTGCATGGCGAAGATTCGCGTCCCATCGCGGGAACGCCAGCCTCGAAGGAGACAATCATGTTCGCGCGCATCGTTACCTTCTGCTCGGCCGCGGTTCTGGCCCTCGGCCTCTTCGTCGCCGCCTCGGGCGGCGCGCACGCTCAAGCGGCCAAGCCTGGCGTCGGAGAAAACGGCGTCGTCGTCGCCAAGAGCGCCTATGGCTTGGACGAGACCGTGGATCGCCTGAAGAAGGATATTTCCAGCAAGGGCATCACGTTTTTCATGGCCGTCGACCAATCGAAACTCGCCGCCGACGCCGGCATCAAGCTTCGTCCCTCGACGCTGCTGATCTTCGGAAATCCGGGACTTGGTTCGCACTTCATGACCGCCAATCCGGTCTCGGGGCTCGATTGGCCGGTGCGTCTGCTCGTGTTCCAAGACGAGACGGGTCAGGTATGGACCGCCTATACCGATTTCGCCTGGATCGCGCAGCGGCACGGCATCACCAGCCGCGAGGCCGAGTTCAGGATGGCGTCGATGGTCATCGCCTCGATCACGTCCAGCGTAACAGCAAAGTAACGACCGTCCCCCGCGGTCGCGCGCCGCGCCGGCTCCAGCCCGCCTCCGCTGGACCCGCGCGGCGCACCCCTTTTTGCCATCGTTCGAGCCGACAGCGCCAATTACGCAGCAAGATCGCGCGTCATTCTCGTGGCTCGCGTCGCGAAATCCGCCAAGGCGCTGTCTTCATGCATACCGCCAGCGTAGCAGCCGTCGCTCGAGCCGCTCGGCGAGCGAGAACAGCACCAGGACGAAGCCCATGATCAACAGGACCAGGGCGATGGTCAGCGCTGCGTTGTAGGTGCTCTGCGCGAACTGCAGCAGATATCCCAGGCCACGCGTCGAGGCGACGAACTCGCCGACCACGGCTCCAGTGAAAGCGAACCCGACCGAGACTTTGAGATTGCCCAGCACCCACGAGGCGACCGAGGGAACATATACCTCGCGAATGACATCGGCGCGGCGTCCGCCCAACGTGTGCACGCGTTCGACCAGTCGCTGGTCGACCTCCTTGATCCCGCCATAGACGGCGAAGAAGATCAGCACCGCCACAAGGACCACCGCAAGCGCCACCTTCGAGGAAAGATCGATGCCGAGCCAGATGACGAACAGCGGCGCCAGGATAACGCGCGGAACGGCGTTGAGCAGGATCATCACCGGCTCGAGAAGCTCGGCCAATATAGGCAGGAGCGCCGCCGCGAAGCCGAGAACGATTCCGATCACCAATCCCAGCGCCAGGCCCAGCAGCGCGGCCGTGAACGTCGCCTCAAGATGCGGCAGCACGCTTCCCTCGGCGAACAGTTCGACGAGCGCCAGCGCAACCTTGGTCGGCGGCGGCGCGTAGAAAGGATCGATCCAGCCCAGACGAGCGCCGAATTCCCACAGGGCGAGCAGCAGAATGAGCGTCAGCGCGCGCCGGCGCCAAGGTTTCGCGAGCATGCGTCGCATTACGCGGCCTCGCGGGCGGCGCGGCCAATCTCATCCGACAGGTCGTGCCACAACCGCTCGATCAGCGGGCCGAAGGCGGGATGCGCGCGCGATTCGAGCGCGTCCCGTGGTCGCGGGATCGGCACGGGATAGTGCGAGCGGATTCGCGCGCGCGGTCCGCGCGATAGGACGTAGACCAGATCCGACACCGACACGGCTTCCTCGAGATCGTGCGTCACCAGCAGCACGGTCATATGCTCCCGCTCGACCCAGCCGAGCAATTCCTGGGTGATGTTCAGCCGCATGATCGCGTCGAGCGATGCGAACGGCTCGTCCATCAACAGCAGGCGCGGCCGGAGCGCGAACACCTGGGCGAGCGCGACCCGTTTGCGCTGGCCGCCGGAAAGATTGCGCGGATAGCGCGTCTCGAAACCTTCGAGCCCGAGCCGTCCGAGCCACTCATCCGCTTCGGCAAGCGCGGCGGCTTTGGTCTTGCCATGGAGTCGGAGGCCGAGCGCCACATTCTCGCGCGCGGTGCGCCATGGCAGCAGCGCGTCGTCCTGGAACAGCAAGCCGACCTCGCTCGGCGGCACATCGACGACCACGCGGCCCGAAAGCGGTTTTTGCAGGCCAGTGATTGCGCGCAGGATGCTGCTTTTGCCCGAGCCCGATGGTCCAACCAGGCTGGCGAATTGTCCGGCCCTCACCGCGAATGAGGCGCGCTCCACCACCGGCTCGCCGCTGTAGGCGAGCGCCAGGTCAGCGACGTCGAGCATCTAGCCCTCGAGCGCCGCCAAGTCGAGCAGTTCGCCGATCTCGACCGCCGGCGCCACGAGCCCGGCGATCTTGTTCGCCTCGACGACGCGCGCGCTCGCCGCGGGATCGATTTTGACCCCGTCGGGATAAAGCGAGCGGCGATATCGGCCGAGGATCTCCATGAGCTGGCCGCGGTCGCCGCCGGCGACGAGCGCCTTCGGCAGCGCCGCGACCACCACTTCGACCGGCAGGTTTTGCGTATCGGCCAGCCCCTTGGCAAGCGCGCGGGCGAGCCGGCGCATTTCGTCGAGCCGCGCGTCGCGTTCGGCGGCGCGCACGGTCACGCCCATGAACTCATAGGCGCCGCCGAGATGCTCGCGCGCATGCTCGAGATCCATCGCGTTGACGAGCGCGTTTCCACCAGCCGCGCTCAGCAGCGACAGCGCCGGTTCCTGCACCATGCCGGCATCGACTTGGCCAAGCCGGAGCGCGTCATAAAGATTCGGCCCCATCGTCGCGAAGCGGACGCTGCGCGGGTCGACGCCAGCCTGGCGGAGAAGGTAGAGCACGATGGCATGATCGGCGTTACCCAGACCGGAGACCGCGACGGTCTTGTTCTCGAGGTCCTTGACCGTCTTGATGTCGTTCGCTGTCTTGGGCGAGGTGGCGAGCGCAAAAAGCGGCAGCCGCCCCGTGGATGCGAAGCGTTTGATCTTGGCGCCGTTGGCGTAGGCTTGCAGCGCCACATCGAACGAAGTTCCGGCGTAATCGACCGCGCCGCCGACTAGCGCTTGCATCGCTTGATTGCCGCCGCGCGTGTAAACCAGCTCGACGTCGAGTCCCTCGTCGCGGAAATGACCACGATCACGCGTGACCTCATAAGGCACCACGCACAGAAGCTGGCCGCAGAAAGCGAGGCGGAGCTTGGTTCCTTGCCCGAGCGCGATGCCGCTGGCAAACGCGGCGCCGCTTCCGGCGAGCCCAGCGAGGCCGGCGAGCGCGGCGCGCCGACCGACGCCGGCCGGCGGGTTCGACGGCCTTGCCGCCGTGTTGTGCATGCCCATCAGCTCGCAACAACCCATGATCCCCTCCATGGTTCGCGTTCCGGGCGCGTCGCCATAAATCACATATAAAAACCGTACATTAAAACTTCAATACACAAGTTTATTGGGAAATATGATCTGGCGCAATCGCCGTCGACGGCTCCGGTCGTAATGCCTACGGCTGGCGCAGCCCGATCCTTGGCCGATCATAGGCCGGCCACCCATTCGAAGCCACCCAACCCGCGGGACGCGTTGAATTGGCGCGAAGATTCGACTTGGCCAAGCCTTACCCAGGCCGCCGATGATGCTTGCCACCGACGCAGGCTGCTGCCATACAGGCCGCCCGTATCAGGTCGGTCGATACGAAGATCGGGAGGAAACGATGATTCGCCTGGTCCGTCGGCTTGGCCTCGCCGTGCTCCTCGCGATCGCAACAGGGAGCGCGGCGATGAGCCAGGACCTTGAGAACACCCTCTATCTCGAAACCACCTACGGCCGCGTCGTCATCGCGCTGCGGCCCGATCTGGCACCCAAGCACGTGGCGCGAATCAAGGAGCTGACGCGCCAGGGATTCTACGATGGCGTCGTGTTCCACCGCGTGATCGAGGGGTTCATGGCTCAGACCGGCGACCCCAAGGGCGACGGCACCGGCGGCTCGGGTCAGAAGCTGCCGGCCGAGTTCACCCGCACGCCGTTCGAGCGCGGCACGCTCGGCATGGCGCGCACCCGCGACCCCAATTCGGGCGACAGCCAGTTCTTCATCATGTTCGCCCGCGCCCCGCATCTCGACGGCCAATACACCGTATGGGGCAAGGTCTCGCAGGGGATGGAGTTCGTCGACAAGATCAAGCGCGGCGAACCGCCCCGCAGCCCCGATACGATCGTCAAGCTGCAGGTCGCCGCTGACGCGGAGAAGAAGCAGTAGCGAGACGCCGGTTACGATGGTTTCGATTCGAGCAGGTCATCGAGCTTCTTGCGCATCGGATCGATCTTCCAGTTGGGCAGCATATAAACCCAGCCGCCGAATTTGGTGTTGATCGATTCCGCTTCCTTGCGCACTTCGTCGGCGGATTTCAGCTTCTTCGCCGCCTCGTCGTCGGCCTGCGGCAACTGCGCAGGCGGCTCGGCGCGGGCCACGAACCTGACCCAGGTCTTGCCGTCCTTTTCACCGATGTCGGCGCGCACCGTCAATCCGTCGAATGTAACCGCTTCGGCGTAAGGCCTTCCGGCAGCGAAGCTGATCTCGGCTGGCTTGCGCACCTCGTCGAGCTCGACACCGGCGAACGCCCCGCCGATGTTGTTGACGTCGAATTGCGCCTTGATCTTGCGGTCGGCCGGCGCGTCGGCGATGACGAAATCCTTGTCCGCGGGCTTGTCGCGCTTGACGACCAGCTTCGCGCCGTCCGCCTGCACGATCGTGACCTGGCGCACCCGGCCCTCGACGACATCGACGAGCTTGCGGTCGAGCCACTGCACTACGTCGCGATCGACGGTCAAACGGCCCTTGGCGAGCCAGCTCTGCGCTTCGCCGGCCTTGCGAACATAGACGCCGTCGCCCTCGGCGCCGCCGCGGCCGAAGCGCGCCTTGCCGACGAACAGATCGACGACCGTCGCGCCGTTGCTGTCCTCGAGAACGACGCGCGTCGACTTGGCGTCGAGCGCCGTCAGGTCTTCGACCTCGAGCGCGGCATAGTTGGCGGACGAACTGGTCTTGGCTTCGAGCTTCTTGAGATCGGCGATCTCGAGCATCGTGCGTCGGATCTTGGCGAAGTCCGCCGGATAATCGCTTTTCTCCATCGCGGTCCACGCGTCGCCATTGCGGACAAGTGTGAAATTGCCCTCTTTGCGGGCGACGGTGAACTTCTCGACCGCGTTCAGCTTCGCGGCCAGCCCCGGATAGATCGCCTCGCCTAATCCGGCTTCGGGACCGGACGGCGCCTGCATTCGAGTGGCGATGATGGCGGCGACGGCGATGACGGCCGTCACCGCGGCCAGCGCGGTCAGGTACTTGCCCTTCATCATCCTACCTCGTCGTCATGGCCGTGACCGGACGCCACCGGCCGATCACGCCGGGCGCGCCGCGGCGCGGCGACGCGCGCGCGCGCGGAACACGCCGAGCGCGATCGCCGCCAGGGCGATCAAGACGGGAATCAGCCCGATATTGATGAACTTGAGCCACCGCTCGAGACCCTCGATGTCCTGACGCAGCGCTAGCTGCACGTCGCGCAAATCCTTGCGGATCGTCAGCATTTCGCTGCGGAACTTCTCGATTGCCTCCTGCTGCTCTTTCGACAAGATCACCCGGCCTGCGGCCTCTTGCGGCTGCGATTTCGTCTGCAATTCGTTGAGCTGCCTCTCGGTGTCGCGCAGCTTCTCGGTCAATTCGCGCTCCTTGGCGCGAAAACGCAACTCGGCGTCGCGCTGGATCTCCTGGATGCGCAGGAACGGCCGCGACACTTGGCCGCGCGACCTGAGGCCGATCAATTCGTCGCTGCCGGCGAGATTGTCGACCGCGTTGACCGCGAGGTTGCCGTTGGCGGCGATCGGCGTCGCAAGCCGTTGGCCGAAGAAATCGGCGACCTGGACCCAGAAGCGATCCTCCAGCAAGTCGGTGTCGGCGACGACGATTACGTTGATCGGCCGGGTCGACTCCTTGAGTTGCGGCGCGGGATTTTCGGTGGCCTCTTTCTTCTCCGGCGGGTTGGTCGCCGCCTGTTCCTTCTTTTCGGCCTCCTCGTCCTTCTTTTCCGGCGGCGGCCCATCGGGGAAGGCGGTCTTCGCCGGTCCGCGCACGCGCGCCATCACGGTGAGGCGTTCGCCCGTCGGCTTGAACTCGGCGAGCAAGGCGACCGGATCGGGCGCGAGGCGTACCTTGCCGACGTCGATCTCCATCGACTGCTCCGTCGTCTGGACGAGCGGCGTGAACGTCGTCGTCGCTCCCTCCTTGACGCGCAGGATGCCGGCGCTCGCCAGGTTGAGCGTACCGAGATCGCTGGTCAGGATGTCATCGCCCGCAAAGTTGTCCTGGCGCAAGGTCAACCACGCGACGTAATCGACGGCGCGCACCCGCGTCTCGGTTCCAGCGTTGACTCGCCGCGCAAGCAGGCGATCGCCGGCGAATTTGCCGTCGATCATCTCGAGACCCCAGGCCTCGAACAGGCGCTTGAGATTGGATCCGGTCTGGGCCAGTCGCGCCTGCGCGCCCGGACGGCCAAGCTCGCTCTCGGCGTGCGGGTCGACGAAGACGATTGCGTGGCCGCCGCGCAACACGAACTGGTCGATCGCGTACTGCGTCCGCTCGGATAGATCGCGCGGATGGACGATCATCAGCACTCCGATCTCGGCCGGAACCTCGCCGATGTCGCGCTCGAGCGATCGGATCTCGAAGAATTGCGCAAGCTGTGTGTACACCGCCCAGGGCTCGGGCGGACGGCCAGGTCCGCGGAACTCGCCCATGAGCGGCAGCGTCGAGATCAGGCCGACAATCTTCTTTTTCGTCGTCGACAGATTGAAAATCAGCCGCGTCAGATCGTATTCGAGGAAGCGCTCGCGCTCGGGCTGGAAGAAGGGAATGATCTCCTCCTTGTCGGCCGTGTTGACTCCGGCGAGCCCGAAATACACCAGTTCGCCCTGCTGGTTGAGCGGCACGCCCTGCAGCCCGAAGGCGACGGCGCGGTCCTCCTCGTCGGAGAAGGGCTGCGGATCGATCACCTGCAGCTGTAGCTTGCCGCCGGCAGCGCTTTCGTATTCTTGCAGCATCTCGCGCACGCGCTGGGCGTAAACGCCGTAGGTCGGGATCTCGCGCCCGAGACGTTCCGAATAGTAGAACCGCAGCGTCACCGGCTCGTCGATCCGCGACAGCAAGGTGCGAGTACCCGAGGAGAGCGTGAACAGCCGATCCGCGGTGAGGTCGATGCGCGCCGAGCCGAGGGTCAGGTTGGACAGAATGTTCACCGCGAAGAAGAGAACGACCGCAAGGACGATCGCGCCCGCCGAAGACGCCTCGCGTTTGAAGAGGGAGGTCGGAGCCATGGCTCAGCGGGCTTTCTTCATGTCGACGATGATCGCGTTGAGAAACAGGAACAGCGCGATCAGCGAGGCGAAGAACGCCAGATCTCGGAGATCGATGACCCCGCGAACGATGGCATTGAAATGGACCAGGAAGCTGAACGACGCGATCGCGTCGACGATCGCCTTCGGCGCCCAGCCGGCGAAGAAATTGAGCACGATCGGCGCGCCGCTGACCGTGAAGACGAAGCACAACGCGGCGCTCACCACGAAGGCGATGACCTGGCTTTTGGTCGCCGCGGAAACGGCCGCGCCGATCGCCAGGAATCCTCCCGCCATCAGGAAGCTGCCGATGTAGCCGGCGAAGATGGTGCCATTGTCGCAATTGCCCAGGAAGTTGACGGTGATCCAGAGCGGGAAAGTAAGAGCAAGCGCGGTGCCGGTGAATGCCCAGGCGGCGAGAAATTTTCCAGCGACCGCTTCCCCCAGCGAGATCGGCAGGGTGAGGAACAATTCGATCGTGCCGCTTTTGCGCTCCTCCGACCATAGCCGCATGGCGATCGCCGGGATCAAGAAGAGATAGAGCCAGGGATGGAAGGTGAAGAAGGATTGCAGATCGGCCTGGCCGCGCTCGAAAAAGTTTCCGAGGTAAAAGGTGAACGCGCCGGCCATGGCCAGAAATATCACGAGGAAGACATAGGCAACGGGCGTGGCGAAGTACCCGGCGAGTTCGCGGCGGAAAATGAAGTAGGTGTTTCGCATCGCGTGCCTCAGGCGTTCTCGGTGGTGATGGCGCGGAAGACGTCGTCGAGCCGGCCTCGCTCGAGCCGTAATTCGATCGCGGGAATGTTGCGCTCGCGCACGAACTGATTGATCTCGGCCACGATCGCCGTGCCGCCGCGCGGAAACGCGGTGACGCAGGTCCGCCGTTCGTCCTCGGGATTCTGTTCGACGTCGACGACGAACGGCAAACCCTTGAGCGCGGCGGCGACGCTGTTGGCTTCGCCGTCGGCCAAGGTCAGCGACACGGCATTGTGCCATCTCGAGCGCGATTGCAGCATCGCCGGCGTCCCGTCGGCGACGACGCGGCCGCGCGCGATGATCACCGCGCGGGTGCACACCGCCTCGACCTCCTCGAGGATGTGCGTCGAGATGATGATCGCCTTCTCGGGCGCCATCTCCTCGATCAGCGATCGCACTTCGTGCTTTTGGTTGGGATCGAGTCCGTCGGTGGGCTCGTCGAGGATCAGCACCTCGGGGTCGTGGAGCATCGCTTGCGCCAGGCCGACGCGCCGCTTGAACCCTTTCGAGAGCGTGTCGATCGACTGCTGCAGCACCTCGCGAAGCTGAACGCGGTCCACCGCCGCATCGATCTTGGCGCGCTTTTCGGCCCCGCCGAGGCCGCGGACCGAGGCGCAGAAGTCGAGAAAGGCGGCCGGGGTCATGTCGGGATAAGCCGGCGCGCCCTCGGGCAGGTAACCAACCTTCTTCTTGACCGCAACCGGCTCGTCGATGACGTCGTGGCCGCAGACAACCGCGGTCCCGCCGGTCGGCGTCAGGAACCCGGTGATCATCTTCATCGTCGTCGATTTTCCGGCGCCGTTGGGCCCGAGAAAGCCCAGCACCTCGCCGCGCCCGACGGTGAAAGAGACATCGTCGACCGCGAGAATCGGTCCAAACCGCTTGGTCAGGTTCTGAATCGAGATCATCGCCGACATATCCGCCGCCACCCCGTTTGCTTCCTTTGGGCGCCGCCGTGGGCGCAAAAATAGTCCCGTTGATTGACCCATGTGCGGCCGATTTGCAAGGGGGGAGGCAGACGCGAATCGGCGTCTCGGCGCACAGGAATTCGTCGCCGCCGCAAATACATAGAATAATTTCGGCCATCTTCTTTAGGTCCATCGGCCGCCGCTGGCGGCGCCGTGCAGCGGCGGCGCGCCGCGGCGCCGGCGGACGCCGACGGTTTCGTCGCCGCGCCGTCGAAGTCGTCCACTAACTAACTGATATGTCTAGAGTATCTCGGCTATCGATTCGATAGACGATCGGCATTTCCAGATTTTCGTCGCCGGTCGCAGTGTCACGACGCTCGACGAGCGATTCGGCTCGGGCGAGGACCGGGAGGCAGCGCGCCGCAACGCTCGCGCTCGAACAAAGGGAATTCGCCATGGAACATGGTCTCAAGCATTTCGCCGAGTACGTCGCGCTCGGCGTCGAGATATTCGCCTTGCTGTTCGTCGCCTACGGCGCCGCCGAGGCCGTGCTGCGCTCGCTCGGGCCATCGTTCGGGCGACCCGCGCCGCACGACTGGCGCAAGAAGGTATGGGTCAGCTTCGGGATGTGGTTGCTGCTTGGGCTGCAGTTCGCGCTCGCCGCAGACATCGTGCGAAGCGTCATCCTGCCGACCTGGACCGATATCGGTCAGCTCGCGGCGATTGCGGCGATCCGCACTTTTCTCAATTATTTTCTCGAGCGCGATCTCGAGAAACTCGACGAGCCCGAGGCGGCGCCAAAAGGAGCGCAGCGCGCCGAGGCGGTGTAGTTCGACGCGACCGGCGACGGCGCACTGGTTTTGCATACCGAATGAGCAGGCGCTGGCGGGATGACTGATTAATAAGCATGACCGGCGCGGCGATGGTGCGGCCAATCGCGAGTCGGCGGTCATCTCGCGTGATTATGCGCGAAAATCGGATTGGTCTCGCGATTGGCACGAATCTCGCTTCGCACTGCGACACCGCGCCGAACCGACGCGGTGCCATGAGGCGCGAAGAGGAGGTGTCAAACCGTGAAAATCAATATGAGAGCGGGCGTGTTCGCAGCCGCGACCACGCTCGCGATGCTGGCGCTTAACGCCGGCGGACCGGCGGTCGCGCAGCAGCCGCCGATCAAGGTCGGAGTACTGCATTCGCTTTCCGGTACGATGGCGATCAGCGAAACGACCCTTAAGGATACGATCATTCTGATGGTCGAGGAACAGAACAAGGCGGGGGGACTTCTGGGCCGCAAGCTCGAGGCGGTCGTCGTCGATCCGGCGTCCAACTGGCCGCTGTTCGCCGAGAAAATGCGCGAACTCATACAGGTGCAGAAGGTCGACGTGATCTTCGGCTGCTGGACCTCGGTGTCGCGCAAGTCGGTGTTGCCCGTGGTCGAGGAACTGAACGGGCTTCTCTTTTATCCGGTGCAGTACGAAGGCGAGGAATCGTCGCGCAACGTCTTCTACACCGGCGCCGCGCCAAACCAGCAGGCAATCCCGGCGGTCGAATACCTTATGAGCAAGGACGGCGGCGAGGCGAAACGCTGGGTCCTGCTCGGAACCGATTACGTCTATCCCCGGACCACGAACAAGATCCTCCGCGCTTTCCTGAAGTCGAAAGGCGTCGCCGAATCCGACATCATGGAGGAGTACACGCCCTTCGGACATTCGGACTGGCAGACCATCGTCGCTCGCGTCAAGCAGTTCGCCTCGCAGGGCAAGAAGACGGCGGTGGTATCGACGATCAACGGCGACGCGAACGTGCCTTTCTACAAGGAGCTCGGCAACCAGGGGATCAAGGCTGAGGACATTCCGGTCGTCGCCTTCTCGGTCGGCGAAGAAGAGCTGGCCGGGATCGACACCAAGCCGCTGGTCGGACATCTCGCGGCCTGGAACTACTTCCAGTCGGTCAAGAATCCGACCAACGAAGCCTTCGTCAAACGGTGGAAGGAGTTCACTAAAAGCCCGAAGCGGGTCAGCAACGACCCGATGGAGGCGCATTACATCGGCTTCAAGATGTGGGCGCAGGCGGTGAAGCAGGCCAATTCGACCAACGTCGACGCGGTGCGCCAGGCGATGTACGGCCAGAAGGTCAAATCGCTGTCGGGATATGATGTCATGATGCATCCCAATCATCATCTGTCGAAGCCAGTGATGATCGGCGAGGTGCAATCCGACGGCCAGTTCCAGATCGTCTGGCAAACCAAGGGGCCGATCGTCGCCGAAGCTTGGAGTCCGCATATCGCCGAGAACAAGGGCAAGGTGGCCGACTGGACCTATCCGTGGGTCTGCGGCAACTGCGTAGAGCCCAAATTCAAGGCCAACTGAGCGTCCGAGCATGGCCGGGTCGTCGCTAACGCGGCGGTCCGGCGCTCGGCCGCGCATCGACCTTGGGCGATCCGCGCAGATGAACCGATTCTGGCCTGTGCTCCTGTTCGCCGCGGCACTACTCCTTGTAGCGGGTGGAAATTCGGACGCCCGCGCCGACGCCTTCGCCGATACGGTCGCGAAAATGGCGAGCGGCGGTTTCGCCGAGCGCATCGCGGCGGTCGAGGCGCTGGCCGAGCTTGGCGATCCGCGCGGCGTGGCGGTGCTGCGGGCGCTCAATGACGGGAATCTCTATGTACGCGAAGCCGGCGGGCAAGTGGTCATCGCGCGCGACGCCGCTGCGATCGATGCAGTCACCGGCGAACCGGCTGGCGCAATTGAAGCGGGCGGCGAAGCGGTCCGGCTCAACAACCGGCTTCGCGGGGCAATCCGCGGCGCGCTTGGCCGGCTGATGATATTCAGTCCCGATCCTGATGAACGGCTGACCGCCGCGATCGGGGTCTATAAGACGCGTTCGATCGATAATCTGCCGCTGCTGGAAAAGGCCTTGACGGCCGAGAAAGATCCTCGCGTCCGCGCGCAGCTACAGATCAGCCTGGCGGCAACGCGGGTCCTGAGCCCCGAGCGAGCGCATCGACTGGCCGGCGTCGCGACGCTGGCGCAGTCCAGCGACACCGAGGCGCGGGCGATCCTGTTGCAGCTTGCCGGCGCATCGGACGTCGACGACGAGCTGCGCCAGGCGGCGGTCACAGCGATCGCCTCGGTCGATAGCCGCCTGGCGGCGCTTCGCCTCGTGCAGACCGTTTTCCAGGGGCTCAGCCTCGGCTCGGTCCTTCTGCTCGCCGCGATGGGCCTCGCCATCACATTCGGCGTCATGGGCGTGATCAACATGGCGCATGGCGAGATGGTGATGGTCGGCGCCTACACGACATTCGTCATCCAGCAGGCCGTCCTGGCGACGGCGCCGGATGCCGCCGACTATTCGTTGCTTTTAGCGATTCCCGCGGCCTTCCTCGTCGCCGGGGCGCTCGGCGTCGCACTCGAGCGCGGGGCAATCCGCCACCTCTATGGTCGGCCACTCGAGACGCTCCTGATGACCTGGGGGTTGAGCATGGTGCTGCAGCAGGCGGTGCGCTCGATCTTCGGCCCTACCAATCGAGAAGTGGCGACCCCATCGTTCATGACCGGCGCGATGGAAATCGCCGGCGGCATCACCATCACGCAGAATCGCATCTGGATCATCGGCTTCGGCCTAGTGGTACTTGCCGCCGTAATGCTGATCGTGCGCTACACGGAGTTCGGATTGCAGATGCGGGCGGTGACCCAGAACCGGCGAATGGCGGCGGCAATGGGCATCGCCACCGGCCGCATCGATGCGCTGACTTTCGGGCTTGGCTCAGGCATCGCCGGACTGGGAGGCGTCGCGTTGAGCCAGATTGACAACGTCAGCCCGAACCTTGGTCAGTCCTACATCGTCGACTCGTTCATGGTCGTGGTGTTCGGCGGTGTTGGAAATTTATGGGGGACGCTTCTCGGCAGCGCGCTGCTCGGCGTGATCAACAAGTTTCTCGAGCCTTACGCGGGCGCGGTGCTGGGCAAGATCCTCGTTCTGGTAGCGATCATTCTCTTCATTCAGCGCCGACCGCGCGGGCTGTTCGCCTTGAAGGGACGGGCGGTCGAGGCGTGATGTGAACGGGCCGATCGTCGCGCGCTTGAATGACACGCATCCGATGGTGCGGCGGGCGGCGATTGGCGCTTTCGCCGCTTTCATCGCCGCCATCCCGTTGTTGAATTTGCTTCCCTCGCCGGGCGCGGCGCTTCACTTGCCGGATTTCTACATCAACATCGTCGGCAAATGGCTTTGCCTCGCCATCCTTGCGTTGGCGATCGATCTCGTCTGGGGATACTGCGGCATTCTATCGCTTGGTCATGGCGCGTTCTTCGCGCTCGGCGGATATGCCATGGGCATGCATTTGATGCGCGTGATCGGGCCGCGCGGCGTCTACCGTGACCCCGTTCTGCCCGACTTCATGGTGTTCCTAAACTGGAAGGAGCTGCCGTGGTACTGGCACGGCTTCGACCATTTCGTCTTCGCCGCGGCGATGGCGTTGCTGGTACCGGGCGTCCTTGCCTTTGTCTTCGGATGGTTCGCCTTCCGCTCGCGCATCACCGGCGTGTACCTGTCGATCATCACCCAGGCGATGACTTTCGCGCTGATGTTGGCCTTTTTCCGCAACGACATGGGGTTCGGTGGCAACAACGGGCTGACCGATTTTAAGGATATCCTCGGATTTCCGTTGAACCGGACGTCGACCCGGATCGGCCTCTATGCCGCCTCGGCGGTGGCGCTTTTTGGCGCGTTCGTGCTTTGTCGGTACGTGGTTTCGAGCAAGCTTGGCCGGGTGGTCGTCGCCATTCGCGACGCCGAGGCGCGGGTGCGTTTTCTCGGCTACTCGGTGACGGCGTACAAGCTCTTCGTGTTCGTGCTTTCGGCGATGCTCGCCGGGTTCGCTGGCGCGCTATACGTGCCCCAGGTCGGGATCATCAACCCAGGCGAATTTTCGCCCGCGGCGTCCATCGAAGCGGTCATCTGGGTCGCGGTCGGCGGCCGCGGTACGCTCTACGGCGCGGTGCTTGGCGCATTCGTGGTCAACGCGGTCAAGACGCACCTGACCTCAAGCGTTCCCGAATTGTGGCTATACGTCCTGGGGGCGTTGTTCGTGATCATTACGGTGTTCTTGCCGGCAGGATTGATCGGGCTTTTCGGCGCACTCAAGGTGCGGGTTCCCGCTCTCGTTGCGCCGCCGATCGCGCCATTGGCGTCGCGGAGAATGGGCGATGACTAGCTCGTCTACTGCGGCGCCGATCCTTTATCTCGACGGCGTGAGCGTATCCTTCGATGGATTCAAGGCGCTGAACGAACTCAGTCTGATCGTTGAGGCGGGCGAACTCAGAACCATTATCGGTCCCAATGGCGCGGGCAAGACGACGATGATGGATGTCATCACCGGCAAGACGCGGCCGGAGTCCGGGACCGTCATATTCAAAGGCGCGCACGATCTCACGCGGCTCGACGAGACCGCGATCGCCAATCTCGGCGTTGGGCGCAAATTCCAGAAGCCGACGGTGTTCGACCACCATACGGTCTTCGAGAACCTCGAGCTGGCGTTGAAGGGCGACCGTGGCATTTGGACGGCGCTTACATTCCGACTGGCGGCCGAGCAGCGGGACCGCATCCACGAGGTGCTTGAAATGACCGCGTTGACCGGGCTGGCGAGCGAACGCGCCGGCGTGCTTTCGCATGGACAGCGGCAGTGGCTCGAAATCGGCATGTTGCTGATGCAAGACCCCGAGCTTCTGCTGGTCGACGAGCCTGTCGCTGGGATGACCGACCAGGAAACCGCGATGACGGCCGGCATGTTGCGCCAGATCGCCGGCAAACGATCGGTGGTCGTGGTCGAGCACGACATGGAATTCGTTCGTGCGCTGGCCACGAAGGTAACGGTTCTGCATGAGGGATCGACCATTGCCGAGGGCTCGATCGAACACGTGCAGAACGATCCGCGAGTGATCGAGGTTTATCTGGGACGCTGATGCTCAGCATCGAAGGCATAGACCTGTACTACGGCGCAAGCCGTTGCCTGCGCGGCGTTTCCCTCGCCGCGGCCAAGGGGCAGATCACCTGTCTGCTCGGCCGCAATGGCGTCGGCAAGAGCAGCCTGCTGCGGGCGGTGATGGGCCACGAACGCATACGTGGCGGACGCATAATCTGGGAGGGGCGCGACATCGCTTCGCTGGCGACTCACCAGCGAGCCCGAGCCGGAATGGGCTACGTTCCACAAGGCCGCGATATCTTTCCGCTGCTGACGGTCGAGGAGAACCTGCGTGCCGGACTCGCCGCGGCTCCCAGCGGCGCGCGCGCCATCCCGGATGATGTATTCGAGCTTTTTCCGGTCCTGAAATCGATGCTTGGACGCCGCGGCGGCGACCTGTCCGGCGGCCAACAACAGCAACTGGCGATCGCGCGCGCGCTCGTCGCGCGTCCGCGGCTGCTTCTGCTCGACGAACCGACGGAGGGCATCCAGCCGTCGATCATCAAGCAGATCGAGCGGGTGATCAGGGTATTGGCCTCGCAGGGGAATATCGCCATCCTGCTGGTCGAGCAGTATTACGAATTCGCCCGTGGTCTGGCGCAGCGCACGGCGGTGATGAGCCGTGGTGAAATCGTGCTCGCGGGCGCGCCGGGCGAGCTCGACGAGGCCGAGGTGCGGCGCCATCTCACCGTTTAGACGGTCGCGCCTGGCGCCGGCCCGTTTGGCGTTGTGACGACGATGCGATACTCCTACTCTCGGCCAAAACCCGAGGCGGCTCAATCGTGGACGGGACAAGGTTCAAGCCCGAGGCAAACCGGCACGCGACGACAAACGGCGCGGCGCGGCTTGTCTTTCGCCGCGACGGGTCTCGGACGCGCGTTTCAAGTCTCGAACAACGGCACCCGTTGCGTGTTTTGTTTCCCGACTCGCCCGACGAAGGAATTGGCCTGGCGGTCCTGGCCAACGTTTCCGGCGGCATCGTCGGCGGCGATCGCCTCGAATGCATGGCGGCGCTCGAACCCGGGGCGTCGGTGATGATCACCACTCAGGCGGCGGAGAAGGTCTATCGCTCGACCGGCGCGACGGCGACCATCGACAACGGCCTGTCGGTCGGCGACCAGGCATGGCTCGAGTGGCTGCCGCACGAGACCATATTGTTCGATCGCTCCCGTCTAGTGCGGAACATACGCATCGATGTTGCAGCGTCGGGTGGATTGCTTGCCGGCGAGATTATCGTCTTCGGCCGCGCGGAACACGGCGAACGGCTGTCCCAGTGCTATCTACGGGATCAATGGGAGATTCGCCAATGCGGCCGGTTGACTTGGTGCGACACGCTATGCCTGGAAGGCGACATCGGCGGCGAGCTCGCGCATGCGATGCGATTCGGCGGCGCACGCGCGTATGGAACCTTGATTTATTTGGGAACCGACGCAGCGGCGATGCTCGAACTTACGCGCGGCCAGATCGACGAATGCGGCGAGAGCGCGGCGACGCGGATCGGAAATCTTATGATCGTGCGCTTTCTGTCGGCGTCGACGAGTCGGTTGCGGCAGGCGTATGGCGCGCTATGGGCGCGGCTTCGCTCGCGCGCCGCGGGTCTACCGGCTCGCCTGCCGCGAATCTGGGCCATCTAAGTCGACTATCGGAGGGGCCGATGAAACTGACACCGCGCGAGAAGGACAAATTGCTGATCGCAATGGCGGCAAGCGTGGCACGGCGTCGGCTGGAGCGTGGCGTCAAGCTCAATCACCCGGAGGCGGTGGCGCTGATTACCGATTTCGTCGTCGAAGGCGCGCGTGACGGCCGCAGCGTCGCCGATCTGATGCGCGACGGGGCGGGCGTCCTGGATACAAGCCAAGTAATGGACGGTATAGGCGAGATGATCCACGAGATCCAGGTCGAGGCGACGTTCCCCGACGGCACCAAGCTCGTCACCGTCCACCAGCCTATCCGCGAAGCGCGGCGATGAAGCCCGGCCAGTTGTTTCCCGCGAAGGGTGAAATCGTCCTCAACGAAGGACGTCGGACGGTGACGCTTACGGTCGCGAACACCGGCGACCGGCCAATCCAAGTCGGATCGCATTATCATTTCTTCGAGACCAACGAGGCATTGAAATTCGACCGCGCCAAGGCATATGGCCATCGCCTCGACATTCCGGCCGGCACCGCGGTGCGCTTCGAGCCCGGACAGGAACGCGAGGTGCGCCTAGTCGAATACGGCGGAGCGCGTCGCGTCGTAGGCTTTCAGGGCAGGGTGAACGGGCGGCTAAAGCGCCCGACAAACAAGCGGGGGAAGCCATGAGCTTCAAGATCAGCCGGGCGGCCTATGCCGGCATGTACGGGCCGACGACCGGCGACCGCTTGCGGCTCGCCGACACCGAGCTGGTCGTCGCCGTCGAGAAAGATTTCACCACCTACGGAGAGGAAGTGAAATTCGGCGGCGGAAAAGTCATTCGCGATGGCATGGGACAAAGCCAAGCCAGCCGACGCGAGGGCGCGGTCGACACGGTGATCACCAATGCGGTGATCATCGATCACTGGGGTATCGTCAAGGCCGATATCGCCATTAAGGACGGCCGCATCGCCGCGATCGGCAAGGCCGGCAATCCCGACATCCAGCCGGGCGTCGACATCGTCATTGGACCAGGAACCGAAGCGATCGCCGGGGAGGGGAAGATCGTCACCGCCGGCGGCATCGACGCGCATATTCATATGATCTGCCCGCAACAGGTCGAGGATGCGCTATTTAGCGGCATCACGACGATGTTGGGCGGCGGCACCGGACCGGCGTCCGGGACGGCGGCGACGACATGCACCCCCGGCCCTTGGCATATCGCCCGCATGCTCGAGGCGGCGGAAGGCCTACCGGTTAATCTGGGATTTTTCGGCAAGGGCAACGCATCGGCGCCAGCGCCGCTCATGGAGCAAATCCGGGCCGGCGCCTGCGCCCTCAAGCTTCACGAGGATTGGGGGACGACGCCTAATGCCATCGATACCTGCCTGTCCATCGCCGACATGACCGACATCCAAGTCGCCATCCACACCGACACGTTGAACGAATCGGGATTCGTCGAGGCGACGATCGCCGCCTTCAAAGGTCGCAATATTCACGCCTTCCATACCGAAGGCGCCGGCGGCGGGCACGCGCCCGACATCATCCGCGTCTGCGGGCTGGCCAACGTCCTGCCTTCATCGACCAACCCGACGCGGCCCTACACCGTCAACACGCTCGACGAGCATCTCGACATGCTGATGGTTTGCCATCATCTCGATCCGCGCATTCCCGAGGACGTCGCCTTCGCCGAAAGCCGAATTCGCCGCGAGACCATCGCCGCCGAGGACATACTGCACGATCTTGGCGCGTTTTCGATGATCTCGTCGGACAGCCAGGCGATGGGCCGCGTCGGCGAGGTTATAATTCGCACCTGGCAGACGGCCGACAAGATGAAACGCCAGCGCGGCGCCATCGCCGGCGAGAGGGAAGGCAGCGATAATCTGCGGGTTCGGCGCTACATTGCCAAGTACACGATCAATCCCGCCTTGGCGCATGGCATGGCGCGACATGTCGGCTCGGTCGAGAAGGGAAAACTGGCCGATCTCGTGCTGTGGTCGCCGGCGTTTTTCGGAGTAAAGCCCGATCTCGTGATCAAAGGCGGGTCGATCGTTGCCGCGCCGATGGGCGACCCTAATGCCTCGATCCCGACGCCGCAACCAGTCCACTATCGGCCGATGTTCGCCGCGTTCGGACGCGCGTTGCCGTCGTCTTGCATCACCTTCGTCTCCAAGGCGGCGCATCGCGCGGGAGTCGCCGACAAGCTCGGATTGGCGCGCCAGGTCTTGCCCGTCGGCGGAATCCGGAAGATCGGAAAGAAGCAGATGGTTTTGAACAACGCGACGCCCAAGGTCGAGGTCGATCCGGAAACCTACGAGGTGCGCGCCGACGGCGAGCTTCTCACGTGTGAGCCGGCCAAAGAGTTGCCGATGGCGCAGCGTTACTTTCTGTTCTGATGCAGCGCGTGAGCAAGATACTGGCTGCGGGAACGTGGCCAGCCGCCGCCGCGAAGGCCGCCGTTACGCTCGCCCACGTCGACCGGCATCGCCGGCGCATTGCGCTGACCGCCGAGGACGGACGGCAGTTCCTGCTCGACCAGCCGACCGCGACGACGCTCGTCGACGGCGACGGACTGCTGCTCGATGATGGTGCCATCGTCGCGGTGCGCGCCGCCGATGAGGACGTTTGCGATATTTCGTGCAAATCCCCACGGGCGCTGGCGAAACTGGCGTGGCACCTCGGCAACCGGCACCTTGCAGTCGAAGTACGCGCCGACGGTCTGCGAATCCGCGATGACCATGTGATCGTCGAGATGCTGCGCGGTCTCGGCGCCCGGGTCGTCCGCCGGCGCGCGCCGTTCAATCCTGAAAGCGGCGCCTATCATGAGCATGGGCAGCGACATGAGCATGACGACGAACACCGCCACTGACGCCGTCAACGCCCAATACCGACTCCTCGCCTGGATGTCGCCGGCCTTTCCGGTCGGCGGATTCTCCTATTCTCATGGACTGGAGTTCGCGATCGAAATCGGCAAGGTGGCTAATCATGAACACGCCAGGGCGTTCATCGTCAGCGCGCTCGAACAGGGCGCTGCACGCAGCGACGCCATATTCCTGTGCGCGGCATGGCGGGCGGCGGCAGGCGGAGACGAGAACGCGTATCTCGCCATCGCCGAGCGCGCCGCGGCCATGCGTGCGACCGCCGAATTCGCTCTGGAGAGTATCGGCCAGGGAGAAGCGTTTCTTTCGACGGTCGATGCGGCATGGCCACGGCTCGGCGTTGGGCGCTGGCGAGCGCGCCTCGTCGAGCGTGGAATTTCCGCGGCGTATCCTGTGGCCGTCGCGCTGGCCGCCGCGCGAGCAGGCATCAGTCTGGAAGCAGTGCTTCCCGCCTACCTCCAGGCGTTTGTCGCTGGTCTCGTTGCAGCGGCCGTAAAATTGATCCCGCTCGGTCAGACCGACGGCCAGCGCATCATCGCAGCACTCGAGCCGCACGTCGCAGCGGCGACCAAGGCGGCGCTCGCGCGCACCCTCGACGATCTGGGCTCCGCCGCGCCGCTGCTCGATATCTGGTCGGCGCGCCACGAAACCCAATATACGAGGCTGTTTCGCTCATGATGAAATCGACCCATGGACCGTTCCGCGTCGGCGTCGGCGGACCGGTCGGATCGGGTAAAACGACGCTGATCGAAGTTTTATGCAAACGCCTGCGCGACCGCCTCGATCTATTTGTCATCACCAACGACATCTATACCCACGAAGACCAGTTGATCCTCACGCGGTCGGGCGCGCTGCCAGCGGAGCGGATCATGGGAGTCGAGACAGGCGGCTGCCCGCACACGGCGATCCGAGAGGATGCGTCGATCAACCTCGCGGCGCTCGATGCGATGACGATGCGCTTTCCGGACGCCGAGCTGTGCTTCATCGAGTCCGGCGGCGACAACCTCGCCGCTACGTTCAGCCCGGAGCTCGCCGACCTGACGATCTACGTCATCGATGTCTCGGCGGGCGACAAGATTCCGCGCAAGGGCGGTCCGGGGATCACCCGTTCGGACCTGCTGGTGATCAACAAGGTCGATCTCTCCCCGCATGTCGGCGCGAGCCTCGAGGTCATGGACCGTGACGCCCGCGCGATGCGCGGCGCCCGGCCCTTCGTCTTCACCAACCTCAAGACGGGGCAGGGCGTCGACGGCGTCGCCGAGCTCATCCTCGCCAAAGGCGGATTGGTCGACGCGGCACCGGCACGCACCGAGCACGGGTGACGACGGTCACCGGTCAATGTGTTGGACCGGCCTCCTTGACGGTGATCCGCCACAGCGTGCGCGGCTTATCCGCCTCAATCAGCGGCGCGCTATGCAGCAGGGAGCAGTTGTCCCAGATGATCACGTCGCCCACCTGGTAGGGGTGCTTGTATAGGTACTTGGGCTGGGTGGCGTGGCGTTTCAACTCGTCGAGGAGGCCAATCGCTTCAGCATCGCCCATGCCCTCGATTCCGAACGAGCTGCCCGACACCGCGTAAAGCGACTTGCGATCGATATGCGGATGTCGCCGTACAAGCGGATGCCGCACCCAGGTCAACTTGGCCTTCTGGTTCGAACTCAACGGCGAGGCGGCGGTGCGCGATGCTTCGTCGAGGTCGTCGCGATTGCCGTAGTGATGGCGGCAGACTAGCCCTTCGATCCGCGCCTTGGTCGCTGCCGGAAGGTCGTCCCAGGCCCTTCGCTGGTTGGCGAAGGTGGTGCCGGCGTTGCCGTCGGGAATCTGGATCGCGAACAGAATCGTGCAACGCGCCGGAACGTCGAGGTACGAGTAATCGCTGTGGAAATACGTTCCGCCATCGGCGAGACCGATCGGCTTGCCGTCGACCTTGACGTTCGAAAGAATCAAGATGTTGGGGTCGACCGGATGATGGAACTGGTCGATTACGTGCGGCTCGGGGCGGCCGAAGCGTCGCGCGAAGGCGACGAATCGCTCCGGCGTCATGCGTTGGCCGGGCAGGACGACAACGAGATGCTCGTGCAGGGCGCGCTCGATCACGGTAAAATCCGCATCGCCGCAGTCCGAAGCAAGGTCGACGCCCGCGATGGCGCAGCCAAGCGCATCGGATAGCGGCTGAACGTTTGGCATCGCAACCCCCACTAGCGAAGTCATCGTCCACCGGGTCGACCGCACCGGACCAAGGCCCTCATCTTGCGTCCGCCGAAGCACGAGGGCAAGAAACGTTCTGCGGGACCCTCGGGTTCGGCGTATCAGCGCAAGAATTCGGGTGATATGAGGTTGGGCAGGAACAAGACGATTTGCGGGAAGACGATCACCAGCCCCAGCACGCCCAGCATCGGTATCAACATGATGAACGTGTCCTTGAGCGCGTCGATCATGCGTATCTTCGCGACGGCGCACGATATCAGCAGGCAGAGCCCATAAGGCGGCGTCACAAGCCCAAAAGCGAGCGAGATGATGCCGACCATCGCGAAGTGAACCGGGTCCATCGACACCGACTTCGCCAGCGGTTCGAGAATCGTGCCGACGATGATGATCGCGGGGATCGCGTCGAGGAAGCACCCGACGACGAGAAACGCGAAGGCGATGAAGAAGCCGACGCCGATCGGCCCCATTTCCCACGCCTGGACGCCGTCGAGAATCGCCTTGGGGATCTGGTAATAGGCGAGGAGCCAGCCGAAGGTGCTGGCCGTTCCGACGCAGAACAGCGCCACGGCGGCGAATTTTCCGGTATCGAGCAGCGCGTGGTGCAGTCCCTTGAGATTCATCTCACGATAGACGAACAGCGACATCACGGCCGCATACAAAACCGCGATGCACGCCGACTCGGTGGCGGTGAACCATCCGAACACCTTGCCGCCGATGATGATGAACGGAGTCATCAGCGCCGGCGCCGAGACGGCGAACGCCACGGCGAACTCGAGCCAAGTCGAACGCGGATACGTGGGATAGCCGCGCAGCTTGGCATATGTGTGAACCGTGGCCATCTGGACCAGCCCGATCAGCAGACCGGGTACGATACCAGCCAGGAACAGCGCGCCGATGGATACTGTGAGAATGCCACCCCAGACGATCATCAGGATCGACGGCGGGACAATGACGGCGAGAACCGCCGACACCGCGGTGATCGCCACCGAGAAGCTGTCGTCGTAGCCCTCCTTGCGTTGCGCCTCGATGAAGATCTTCGATTGGCTCGCCGCGTCGGCGGTCGAAGAGCCGGAGATGCCGGCGAAGAAAATCGACAACACGACATTGATCTGCGCCAGGCCACCTGGAAAATGCCCGACCATGGCGCGCGAAAGGCGCACCAGCCGGTCGGTGATGCCGCCAACATTCATCAGATTGGCGGTCAGCAGGAAAAACGGAACCGCGAGAAGGATGAACGAATTGTAGGCGTTGAACGTCTCCTGCATCAAAGTGACGCTGGAAAGCCGCGGCTCGATCGCCAGGATCGGCAGGCAAGCAAGCCCGAGCGCAAAGGCGACCGGGACCCGGAGGAACATCAAGAAGAAAAACAGGCCGAAGAGAATGGTCGCCGCCTCGCCGGGGGTGAGCACCGATCCGGCGATCATTCGTCTTCCCCCAGCGCGACCCTGAGGTCGCCGTACATTTGCTCGCCAAGGAATATCAGCCAGGTGACGCCGGTGAGCGGCCATGCGACGTGAATGAGCCACAGCGGAAGTTCAGCGAGCTCTGAAATCCGGTTCCAGGCAAATTCCGTGAATTCGAACCCGGCCCGCACGAACACCAGCGCGAACACCAGGACGGCGACGCGCGAGACGAGCTTGACACCGGCGTCGACGCGCCGCGACACCCTCGGCCAGACGTCGACTTCGAAATGCGTGCTCTCGCGCACACCGACCATGGCGCCGATCATGATCGTCCACACGAACAGGAAGCGCGCCATTTCCTCGGTCCAGATGTAGTGCGGAATGATCGCGGTGAAGCGCGAGAAAATCTGCAGCGACACCGGGATCACCAGGATCCCCACCGAGAAAACGAGCAGCCACGACAGCAGTGTGTTATAGAGCGCGGTGAATCTGCGCCAAAGGCCGACCGCGGCCGGCGAGACGCCGGTCATGAGTCCCTCCT
Organism: Alphaproteobacteria bacterium; assembly: GCA_035457725.1. Taxonomy (GTDB): domain Bacteria; phylum Pseudomonadota; class Alphaproteobacteria; order CACIAM-22H2; family CACIAM-22H2; genus DATFES01. The sequence continues at coordinate 25,276 of DATIBC010000036.1, forward strand.
AATGCGGGCGAAAGGCGGCCCAGGACCATAGCCCCGGGCCGCGGCAATCGACGGACGCGCCAGTCTACTTGATCGCGTTGATCTTTTCGTAGATGGCGTCGGCCCCGATCTCCTTGGCGTACGTCGCCATGACCGGATCCACCATCTTTTTCATCTCGGCGCGATCGGCGAAGGCGAGGCGCTTCAGCTTGCCGGCCTTCTCGAGCGCCTCGAGCTTCGCTGCGTCCTCGGAGGCCTCGATCTGGCGGCCATAGGCCCCAGCCTCCTTGCCGGCCCTGAGCACCGCCTGCTGCAGATCCGCCGGCAGCGCTTTGAAAGTCTTGCCGGAGAAGCAGATCGGCCGGATGGTGATCGCGTGCTCGGTCATCGCGAGATTCGGGCCGACTTCGTAGAACTTCATCTGCTCGACGCCCGCGGCCTCGTTTTCGCCGGCCTGGATGACGCCGTTTTGGATCGCGTTGTAGACCTCGTTGTAGGCGATCACCGTCGGCGACATTCCGGTCGCCGCGAAGGTACGGCTCCAGATCGGCGCGCCCTGGACGCGCACCTTGAGGCCCTTGAGATCGGCAAGGTTATGCACCGGCTTGTTGACGAAGATGTTGCGCACCCCGCCGCCGGCGTAGCCGATCAGCATGACGTCGGCCTTCTGCGCGATCTCGTCGGCGATAGGCTTGAGCAGATCCTGGTCGAGCACCTTGTTCCAATGGGCAAGGTCGCGGAACAGGAACGGCGCGTCGATGAACGGCGCCGCTTTCGAGAACGTCGACATGTGCGCCGGCGAGACGATTCCATAATCGACGGCGCGGCCTTGCGCCATGTACTCGAAATATTGCTTCTCGAGGCCAAGCGCGCTGTTCTTGTGGAGCACGAAATTGATCGGCTTGCCGTAGTATTGCTTGACCAACTCTTCAAACTTGATCAGCGCCTTGGTGAAAGCGTGATCATCGTTGAACTGGACGGCGCCATTCAGCGTCACCGTCTGCGCCCGGGCCGACTTGCGGAAACCGAAGGTCGCGGCGGTGGTCGCGGCGGCGAGACCGGCCAGAACCTGTCTGCGTTTCATGTTGGCGTTCCTCCCCTTTGATTCTCGATCGATTGCTTCGTCAGACCGCCGCTCCCACTCGGTGATCGGCGCCCCACAACAAAAGCAAGCGAGCATACGCTGGCTGCCGCGGTTGGACAACCAAGCGGCAAGTGCCTGACGCTGCCCCAATTTTAGGCACTTGCGACGGGGGGAGGTCCGGTCACGCGATAGCGGTTCGAGGCGCCGGCGAGCAGCGTTTCCGCCTCCCGTACGATGCGCTCGACGATTTCGGTGGCAGGTGGAATGTCGCCGATCAGGTCGACGGCTTCGCCGGCGATCACCGCGGCGGTGTCGAAATCTCCGGCATCGCGCGCCTTCGCATATCGGACCGCCTCTTCGTCTTGATGCTGCAACAACTCGGCTTCGCGTCCCCGCCAACGCTCGCTGAACGCGTTCTGCAGAACGCGTCCTGCATAGGGCGCAGGCCACACGTTCCGCCGCGCAATATCGAACAGAATGCCGCGGACAGTCCGATCGCCGCTCGCCTCGACAATGCGCCGCTTTGCTGCGGCGAATCCCGCAGCTTCCATGCTGGCATAGAAGCGGGTCCCTAGTAGCACGCCATCCGCCCCGAGCATCAGCGCTGCCGCCAACCCGCGGCCATCGGCAATCCCGCCCGCTGCTGCGACCGGGATGCCTGCGGCGAGATCGACCACCGCCGGAACAAGGGGAAAAGTACTGCGGGCAATGCCGTGGCCGCCGCCCTCGGCGCCTTGGGCGACGAGGATGTCGGCGCCGCACGCGAGGGCCTCCTTCGCTTGACCGAGCGTCTGGATCTGGCAGATGAGCAGTGCTCCAACCCGCTTGATCTTTTCAGCGTGCGGTCGCACCTCGCCGAAGGAAAGCATGACCGCCGGGGGCCGCCGCTCCAGCACCAGGTCGAGCAGGTGAGGCTGCTTTGCCATGCTCCACGTGATGAACCCGACGCCCACGCGCGCGTCGCCGGCGGCGTCCATCTCGCGCCTGAGCCAAGCTTCCTCGCCGTAGCCGCCGCCGATCATCCCGAAACCGCCTGCCCGGCTCACCGCCGCCGCGAGGCGCCCATCCGACACGAGGTCCATCGGCGCAAGCAGGATTGGATGCGCGATGCGGAGGAGCTCGGTCAGGCGCGTTGAGATCGGCACGGCCCATCATTACGCTATTCCTCGCAACGACGAAAGCGCGCCCGTGTCCACTCTTGCTTGACCTTTGCGGTGATGGACCGCAAGATTTTCTTGGTCGCGCGCGGTTCGGCGGACCTTCACAGCCAGGGCGCGCTTGCGCATATCGATCACCGGGGGAGACCAATGAAAAATCGATTCTCTATCCACAAGTCGCGGCAGGTTTTTCTGTCGACGATCGTCGGCGCGAGCGTGGCGGTCTTGGCGGGCGGCGCGGCGTTCGGCCAAGCGCCAGAGATCAAGTTCGGCACGACTTCGCCGCCGGGCAACGTCCAGGAGCTGTCAGCGCAGGAATTCGCCAAACGGTTCAATCAAAAAGCGGCCGGAAAAGCGAAGCTCGAGGTATTCCACTCGGGCCAGCTAGGCAGCGACAGCGAGATGCTGCAAAAGTTGAAGATCGGCACGCTCGACATGTCGCAACCGTCGACCGCGACGTCGAGCGTAATGGCAGAGTTCGGACTTTTCGATCTGCCGTACCTGGTCAAGGACCGCAAGCACATGGTCTGCATCGCCGACGCGATAGTCTGGCCTAGACTCGCGCCCAAGCTGGAGCCGCTCGGTTACAAACTAATCGGCATCTGGGAAAACGGCGTACGCCACATCACCAACAATACGCGGCCGATCAAGACGCCTGAGGACCTCAAGGGGATCAAGCTACGCGTGCCGCAGGGGGTGTGGCGGGTGCGGATGTTCCAGGCGTATGGCGCCAACCCGACGCCAATGGCGTTTTCTGAGGTGTTCGTCGCACTCAAGACCGGGGTGCTCGACGGACAGGAGAACCCGTACACCAACATTCTCGCCGGCAAGTTTCAAGAAGTGCAGAAGTACCTCACCGAGTCCAGCCACGTATACACGCCGAGTTTTCCTACCGCGAGCATGCGGCGCTGGTCGAGCTGGTCGCCCGAGGTGCAAAAGGCGATCCTCGATGCGGCGAAAGAAGTTCAGCCGTGGACCTATGATATCGCGGAGAAAGAGGAGAAGGACACCAAGGAGAAACTCATCTCCGGCGGCATGCAGTTCAACGTCGCGGACCGCGACGCCTTCGTAAAGGCGAGCGAGCCGGTCTACGAGTTGTTCGCCAAGGAGGTAACCGGCGGCCGCCAGTTGATCGACGAGGCGCTGGCGCTGGCCAAGAAGCCGGGTTGCTGAGCGAAGGGAGCGCGCCCCTCGGAAACGCGAGGGGCGCGTCTCCGACACGTTACGGCCCGTTCCCGAATGACATCGCTGATGCGCTTCAGGCGCGGCTTTGAGGCCGTGCTCGCGGCGTTTTGCGTCCTGCTGATGGTCTCGTTGTTCGTGCTGGTGATCGTCGCTGTCGCCTATCGCCAAGCGGGGGCCTCGCTCACCTGGTACGACGAAGTGGCGACGGTGATTCTTGCGTGGCTCACATATTATGGCTCGGCCCTCGCGGCCCTCAAACGCGGGCACCTCGGCTCGCCCGAGGTGATACGGCGAATTCCGGCATCGCTGCGCTTGCCGCTTTTCATCGTCGGCGAAGCGTTGGTGATCGTGTTTTTCATTGTTCTCGCCTGGGCGGGGCTCGAGGTGGTCATCCTGCTCGAAGGCGATCGCCTGATCAGCTTGACCTGGGTTCCGGTGCAGCTCACCCAATCGGTGATTCCGATTGGCGCGTTGCTGTTCATCGTCGCCCAGTTGATGTCGATTCCCGACGAATGGCGCAGGCTCGGCGGTGAGGCCGGACTGCCGACCGAGCAGATCTAGAGGCCGGCGATGGACGCCCTGGCGATGCTGCTCGGGATGGTGGCGTTGGTGTTGATCAACGTACCGATCGCCGCGTCGATCGGCCTCGTGGCGCTTGTGGCGATGATCGCGCTCAAGGGCGGAGGCGATCTGCTCAACCTTGCGATCACGATGTACGAAGGCGCGCGCAGCTTTCCCTTGCTGGCGATCCCGCTGTTCATCCTCGCCGGCTCGATCATGAACGCCGGCGGAATATCACGGCGGCTCATCGAATTTTGCTCGGCGCTGCTCGGCGCGATCCGCGGCGGGCTCGCCATGGTCGACATCGGAACCTCCATCTTCTTCGCCGAGATTTCGGGCTCCGCCGTCGCCGACGTGGCGGCGATGGGCTCGATCTTGATTCCGGCCATGAAGAAGAAGGGGTATCCGGCGGAATTCGCCGCCGCGACGACCTCGGCGTCCGGATCGCTCGCCATCATCATTCCGCCGTCGATCCCGATGATACTCTACGGAACCATCGCCGGAGCATCGATCGTCCAGCTCTTCGTCTCGGGGATCGTTCCCGGGCTCCTCGGCGGGTTCGGATTGATGGGCGTCGCATACTGGTACGCGCGACGCTACAACTTTCCGGTCGAGCAGGTGTTCAATCTCTGTCGGCTGTGGGTTGCCTTCAAGGGCGCGGCGTGGGCGTTCCTGCTACCCGTCATCATCCTTGGCGGGATTTTCGGCGGCGTCGTCACCGCGACCGAGGGCGCGGCGCTCGCCGTTCTGGCGGCGCTCTTCGTGAGCGGAGTTATCTACCGCGACATCGACCTGCGTTTCCTTTACAGGACGACGGTCGACGGCGTGATCCAGACCGCCGTCGTCATGCTGCTGATCGCGACGTCGGCGCTGCTGGGCGCGTATCTCACGGAAACGCGCGTTCCGCAGGCGGCGGCGCAGTGGCTCACCGACCTCACCAACGATCGGTATGTCGTGCTCGGGTTGCTCAACGTGCTGTTCTTTGTATTGGGATTCTTCCTGCACAGTGCGGCGGCGATCATCCTCGTCGTGCCGATCGTCATGCCGTTGGTCAATCTGATCGGCATTGATCCGGTTCATTTCGGAATCATCGTCACGCTCAATCTCGCCATCGGGCAGCAGACGCCGCCGGTCGCCAGCGTGCTCATCACCGCGTGCTCGATCGCCAAGACCGACATCTGGGCGACATCGCGCTGGAACGTGCCCTATATCGGTGTGCTGATCGCGGTCCTCCTGCTGGTCACCTACGTCCCGGCGGTCCCCCTTTTCCTCGTCGAGTATTTCTATCGCTGAGGACGGCGACGAGGTTAGGGTCACGCGGAGATCATATAATCATGCCGCGGCTTGTCACTTGACGCCGGCGCATCAGACATCAGAATGCTAACCGGGGGTAGATTTACGCAACACGGTATCGGAGGCGTCAATGGTAAGGAAATGTTGTCTTGTCGCCGCTTTCGCCGGCGCGTTTGTGCTCGGCGGCTGCTCGCGCGAGCCGCGGGTTTTTTCGTCGACCGTCGATGTCGTCACCGTCCGCTATTGGGGAGATGCCTCCGAAGCGGCCGAAGTCGCGGCGCGAGAGGAATGCGCCAAGTACGGCCGTCGTGCGCGATTTCGGACGGCAAATTCTTGGTCGACCGGCGAGCAGGACGCCATATTCGACTGCATCGTCTAGGAGTCTTCGACCCGGCCGCGCGGCCGGTCGACGCATATCCGCTTGATCGGCAGTGCCGGGCGGGCTAAACGACGCCGATTGTCTCATAGTCACACTGATCTGGTTGAAATCCGACATGTGCATGGCGGCAGGATCGACCGGTAGGGAACAGGCGCGTCCCTGCCGAGGGGGATGAGGCGCGTTCACGATCGCCTCGATGCGACTGCTATCACGCTGATGCTCCTACTATGCGCGACCTGGGGCCTCAACCAGGTCGCGGTCAAAATCGCCAACGCCGGCATCTCGCCCATCCTGCAGGCTGGATTACGGTCGTTGGGAGCGGCGTGCCTCGTATGGCTGTGGTCGGCCATCCGAGGCGTGCCATTGACCCGATCCGATGGGACGTTCGCGATCGGCGTGGTGGTAGGCTTGATGTTCGGTATCGAGTTCGCCTTGATCTATGTCGGCCTCGAGTACACGTCGGCGTCGCGCAGTGTCGTGTTCCTGTACACATCGCCCTTCGTCGTGGCGATCGGCTCGCATCTCTACGTGCCGGGCGAACGCTTGCGAGCGCTCCAAGTTGTCGGATTGATCGCCGCATTCGCCGGCGTCGGACTGGCGGTGGCTGACGGCCTGACGCTGCCGTCGCATCACGAACTGATCGGCGATCTGATGGTGCTCGCTGCCGGCATCATCTGGGGCGCCACCACCGTCGTGGTCAAGGCGAGCCGATTGATCGCCATCAGTCCGAACAAGACGCTGCTTTACCAGCTCGCGGTGTCGGGAGTGTTCCTGGTGCCCTTGTCGCTGCTGATGGCGGAGCCCGGTGTTTTCGCGGCGACGGCGCCGGTGCTTGGCTCGCTCGCTTTCCAGACCATCTTGGTCGCCTTCGTCACCTACCTTGCATGGTTCTGGCTGATCACCAGCTATCCGGCCGGCCGTCTCGCGGTATTTTCGTTTCTCACGCCGCTCATCGGCATGGCGGCGGGCGCGCTCATCCTCGGCGAGCGGATCACGGTGATGCTCGCATTCGCCGCCGCATTGGTGGCGCTCGGAATCTATCTGGTCAATCGCCCGCCGCCGCCCGCCGCATCTGCCTGATACCGCGCCGCGCTCAGCGTTTCGATGCCGCGTCGACTACGGCATTGGTCCACAGCCCGCCCTCGGCGCGCTGGGATTCGAGGCTTCCTTCGAACTCGACGCCGCTTTGCGTGGCGAAACGCAGCAGGAATTCGATCGATGCCGGGCTCATCCGGCCCTTGGTCGCGATCCCATCCTTGAGACTTTCAATTGCGGCAAGGATGACGTCGACGTCGGCGCGGGCGAAGAAGCGTTTGTGAATCTCGGCGCCTGTGGTCCTAGGGTCGGTCAAGACCCGTTCGCTCGCCGCGATCATGGCGCGTGCCACGCGGCGCGCCGCCTCGAGCTTTACTCCGTCGAGCGGCTTCTTTGCGACGAGAACGAGGAAATGCAGTTGCTTCAAGTCGCCGAACTCATCACCGAGGCGAATCAAGATTCGACCCGTGTCGGCGCGCTCGGCGATGATTCCTTCCGGCGGCGACAGCACGAACGCATCGATGGCGCCCTTCTCGAAGGCGGCGCGGATCGCGGGCGGCGGTCCGATAAGCGCCACTTTGAGATCGCGCGAGGGATCGAGGCCGCCTTGGCCGACCAGCCAGCGCGCCGCGCGATCCTGCGCGCCGCGCACGGCGCTGACGCCCAACGTGGCGTCCTTGAGCGCCCGAATTCGCTTATCGAGCGGATCGCCCGGCTTGACGCCGGTCCGCTCCAGAAACGCCTTCGAGGCGACAAGCTCGAGCGACATCTTGGACATCAGCGAATAGATCAATTGAAACGGCTGGCCTTTGGCGATCGCTTGCAGCGCCGTCTCGGCGCCGACGGCGGCGAAATCGATGTCGCCGGAATCGAGCGCCGCAAGCGCAACCGGATCGCCGCCGGGGATGGATGACCACTGCAAGTCGATACCCTCGGCCGAGAAAGTCTCCAGCGCCCGCCCGGCGTATAACGGAAGGAAGCTCAACGCCGGCGTTGCTTGACCAATCCTAACCTTGAGCGGCTGCTGCGCGCTCGCCGCGCCGGCGTCGCCAAGGGCAAGTATCGCAAGGGCGGCGAGTTGCATGGCGATCAACTGGCGACGTCGCATGGTCCCCTCCATGACGCGTGAGAGCGGTTGATCAAGCTTGGCCGGTCGGGCGTGCATGCGCAAGCGCCGAAGAATGTCAGACCGTCGCCGGCTGGTGCTCGAGGCGCGGCCGCCAGCGCAGCAATCGTCGTTCGAGCCGGGTCGCCAATGCATTCGCAACGGCGACGAAGGCGAGCAGAATGGCGATCCCGGCGAATACCCCGGCCGGGTCGTAGGTCGATGACGCCTGGTGGATGAACAGGCCGAGGCCCGCGGTCGACGAAGTGAACTCGCCGACGATGACGCCGATCACGCTATAGGGAATCGCCATCCGCATCCCCATGATGACGAAGGGAGCGGTCGCCGGCAGGAAAATATGCCGGGTCAGGTGCCGCTCGTTCGCGCCCATTACGCGTGCGAGATCGACGAGGGTTCGGTCGACCTGACGGACGCCCATATAGACGTTGTAGAAGACGAGGAAGAAAACCATCAACGCGGCGAGGGCGATCTTCGACCACACCCCTATCCCGAACCAGATAATGAATAACGGCGCCAGGGCGATTTTTGGAATGCCGTAAAAGGCCAAGATGTACGGCTCGAACACCCGCGCCAAGCGCGCCGACCGCCCGAGGGCATAGCCGCAAGACACGCCGATCGTCAGGCCGATCGTGTACCCCAGAACCAGCTCCTGCCCAGTGATCCATAGATGAGGAAGTATCTCGCCGGTTGCGAACATCTCGTACAGCCGAATCGCGATCGCGGTCGGGCTGCTGACGTAGATCTCACGAATCAGGCGGCCGGACGCCCATTCCCAGAACAGGACGAGCGCGGCGCCAGGAAGTAGCGGCGTCAGGTTATGCAGCCAGCGAACTCCCCCGCCCAGTCGCCGCTGCGATCGCGGAGTCATGCGCTAACCGCGACCGAGAGGCCGATTTCCGATTTGAAGCGCGACCACAGGCGCTCATAGGCCTCGACGAAGCCAGGTGTTCGGAACGGCTCGAATACATCGCGCGGTCGTGGCAAGTCGACGCGAAGCTCGGCCTTGACCTGCGTCGGTTGCCTGCCGAGCAGGACGACGTTGTCGGCCAGCAATATGGCTTCGACCAGATCGTGCGTCACGAAGAGGACGGTCGTTCCCCGATCCAACCAAAGGCGTTGCAGGTCGTCTTGCATGACCATGCGCGTTTGCGCATCGAGGGCGCCGAACGGCTCATCCATCAAGACGACATCAGGTCCATACACCAACGTTCGAGCGATCGCGGCGCGTTTCTGCATTCCGCCGGACAACTGGTGGGGATAATGGTCGGCGAAGCCGGAAAGGCCGACGCGTGCCAATACCGCGTCGGTCTTCTCGCGTCGGTCGGGTGCGTTTACATTGCGTATCGCCAAAGGGAATTCGACGTTCTCGCGGAGCGTCTTCCATGGAAATAGGCCGGCTTGCTGGGGAACGAAACCGACGTTTCGATTGACCTTGCCGACGAGTTGGCCTTGATGACGAACCTCGCCGGCACTCGGGCTCAGCAACCCGGCCGCGAAATTCAGCAGCGTGCTCTTGCCGCAGCCGCTCGGACCGACGACGGCGGTGAATTGTCCAGCGGAAACGCGAAACGACACGTCGCCGAGCACTCGGCGGGTTCCCCCGGCGGGATCGGGAAAATCGTGAGCGATGGCCTGAAAATCGAGAGCCACCCCATTGCGCGCGCTTTGCGTCTGTTCCATCGGCATCCTCGAACTCGTGCTCGGCGGCGATAACCGCGGATTAAAGCACGCGGCCCGTGGCAAGGAACATCGGTGATTTTCAGCTCCGCGGGACGACTTGTCAGGCGACGGCGGATCGCCTAGCTTCCGCCGTCACCGTACCAGCTGTGCCTATGTCCCGATCGCTGCTGCAATCGCCGCCGCAAGTAATCAACGTCGGCCTTCCCGGCTTCGCGCAGGACCTTGAACGCCGGGGGGTGCCGGTCGTGCATGTCGATTGGTCGCCGCCGCACGCACGCGACAGGCGTCTCGGCGACGCCGTACTCGCGCTCTCCGGCCATCCGATCGTCGAGGCCGCCAACCGCGAGACCGTGGCGCGGATCATCGCCGGAGAACCGGTCTTGGTCGACGTTCGACCGGCCGGCGAGGTCTTGGCTGGCCTCGAGGATCGGATGGTTCTACATGCCGGGCCGCCGATCGAATGGAATCGAATGTGCGGTCCGATGCAGGGCGCGATCGCCGGCGCGGCCGTGCTCGAGGGCTGGGCGCCGGACATCGTCGCGGCCGAGCGTTTGGCGGCAGCGGGCGCTATCGTGTTCGCTCCCAACCATCACTTCGGCGCGGTCGGGCCAATGACGGGGCTGACGACCCGCTCGATGCCGGTGATGATCGTTGAGAACCGGACTTTCGGCAATCGAGCCTACTGCACGATCAACGAGGGGCTAGGCAAGGTCATGCGCTTCGGCGGTAACGACGCGGCGGTTCTCGACCGCTTGCGTTGGATCGCCGCCGAGCTTGGACCGGCGCTGGGCGCGACCTTACGCGCCGCGGGCGGCGTGCCGCTGAAGACGATTGTTGCGCGCGCGTTGTCGATGGGCGACGAAATGCACCAGCGCAATGTCGCGGCGACGAGCCTCCTGCTGCGGGCGACGGCTCCTTGGTTGGCGCGCACCGTTCTGGACGCGCCGAAGCTGGCGCGCATCCTCGATTTCATCTCCGGCAACGATCAATTCTTCCTCAATGTCGCGATGGCGCTTGGCAAAGCGATGACGGACCCAGCGCGCGGAATTGAAGGATCGAGCGTCGTCGTTGCGATGAGTCGCAACGGGACCGATTTTGGCGTGCGAATCTCCGGAACGGGCGACACCTGGTTCACGGCGCCGGTCGAGATGCCCAAAGGCCTCTATTTTCCGGGATTCACCGCGGCCGATGCCAACCCCGACATGGGCGATTCGGCGATCGTCGAGGCGATCGGGCTCGGCGGCTTCGCCATGGCGGCGTCGCCAGCGGTGGCGGCGTTCGTCGGCGCTGGGGGCGCCGCCGCGGCGCTCGACTACACGCGCGCGATGTACGAGATCACCGCCGAGCGCAACGCGGCATGGACCATTCCCGGGCTCGATTTCGCCGGCGTCCCCACCGGCGTCGATGTTCGTCGCGTCGTCGAAAGCGGCATCGCTCCGACGATCAACACCGGCATCGCCCATCGCCAGCCGGGGATCGGCCAGGTGGGGGCAGGAATAGTCCGAGCGCCACTCGCGTGCTTCGAGCAGGGATTGCTGGCGCTGGCGGAGAGGGTCGGCGCCGAATGAGCGGCGCTGTTGTCGTCAACCGCGTGCTGCGTGATTTCTATCTCGACTCGATCGCGCTGATGCGCCTGTCGACCGAACTCGCGGCGACACCAGGGATCATCGAGGCGGCGCTGATGATCGGCAGCATCGCGAACAAACGCCTGCTCGCCGATAGCGGGATGCTTGCCGGCGACGGCGAAGGCGCCGGGGCAAGCGATCTGATCTTGGCGGTGCGGGCAACCGACGGGCGCGCGGCGATTACGGCGCTCGACATCGCCATCGATCGACTGGCCAGAATGCCGGTCTCGGCGGGGCCAGGCGGCGGCGTTTGGCGCCCGCAGAGCATGAGAACGGCGATGGCGACTCTTTCGGACGTGAACATGGCGCTGATCTCGGTTCCCGGCGAGTTCGCCGTCGCGGAGGCGCGCAAGGCGATTTCGCTTGGACTCAATACAATGATATTCAGCGACAACATCACCCTCGCCGACGAGCGCTCGCTCAAGGAGTTGGCCCGCGCGCGCGATTTGCTGGTCATGGGACCGGATTGCGGCACGGCGCTCATCGGCGGTGTGCCGCTCGCCTTCGCCAACGAGGTGCCGCGAGGCGATATCGGCATCGTGGCGGCGTCGGGCACGGGCCTGCAAGAGGTATCGTGCCTTATCGCTCGCCACGGGCGCGGCGTCTCGCATGGCATCGGCGTCGGCGGCCGCGATCTGTCGAACGAGGTTGGCGCGATATCGACACTGACGGCTTTGGACCTGCTCGAAGGCGATCCGGCGACGCGGTGCGTCGTATTGATCTCGAAGCCCCCCGCACCGGAGGTCGCGCGGCGCGTGTTCGACAGGGTTGCGCGGTGCGGCAAGCCGGCGACGATATGTTTCCTCGGCGGCGTCCCGATCCAAACCGGGTCCGGAGTGCGGTTCGCCAGCACGTTGCGTGCCGCCGCGGCGCAAGTGCTGGGAACGGACCTCGACACCTTCGACGTCGCATCTGCGATACGACGGACGAGACGTGGTGATCGCCCATCGGCACGCCGCATCGTTGGCCTTTACTGCGGCGGCACGCTTTGCACCGAGGCGCAAGTCGTCATGGCGCAGCGCGGCATTGTCGCGCGCTCCAATGCGCCGCTGCCGGGACGTCGAGATGTTAGTGTCGACGGCCATGAAATGATCGATCTTGGGGCGGACGAATTCACGCGCAGTCGTCCGCATCCGATGATCGATCCCTTTCCACGGGCCGAAGCGATCTCCCGTGCGATGGCCGATTCGACGATAGCCGTGGTGTTGCTCGACGTCGTGCTCGGTTACGGCGCGCACACCGACCCGGCTGGTGCGGTCGTCGCGGCGTTGGGCAAAGCCGGCGACCGGGGGCCGGTCGTGGTCGCATCGGTCATAGGGACGAACGGCGATCCGCAGCGATACGACGACCAAGTGGCGCGCCTCGAGGCGGCGGGCGTCGCCGTGGCGCCGTCAAATGCCGACGCCACGGCGTTGGCGCTGGCGCTGATCGGCGCGTCGCGATAAGCCGGCCAGCACCGCGGCCACGCCCGCCAGGGCATCCCACCCGGAGCTATGCCCGATAGCGGTAACCCGGTCGGCGGTGAAGGCGATCGCATCGGGCTCGGCCGACGCCAAGGCGGTGAAGAGCGCGTGCAGGCATTCATGGCCTTCGCCATCGATGGCGCAGGCGAGATGCGCCCGACTGATTGCGCTGGTGGCGGCGATCGCCACGGCGCCGAGGAAGTCGGAGAGACTACGTGCGGCGACAGGCTCACCAAATGCCTGCAATGCGAGCAGCGCACCGGACAGTGCGTCGTCGCCCGCCGGCGTCAGCCCAGGCCCAAGGCCCAACAATTTGACAGCCTCCGCAGGCGGCTTACCCCAGGCATCCGACGACACCCAGTCCCGCAATGCATTCAACGGTCCAGCGGCTACCGCCAACAGCGGCTGCGCGCTGGTGGCGATCGCATTGCCCAGAAGCATGGGCACGACCGTTGGGCCGAGGCCGGAAGTCGGTGCTTGTCGCGACGCGAACTTGGTTAATGTGACTAGTGCGACATCAGGCGGTGGGCGTCCCGGCGCGGGCGGCGGCCGCCAGGGGTCGACGTTGGGCAGCGCGAAAGCCGTCGATCCGCCGATGACGATCTGCGTGTTTCGGCGGCGCCATTCGTCCCCAGGGCGAACGCGCTCGAGCCAATCCGGTATGTCGACGATGACGTTTAGCGGGCCGCGGCCCAGTGTTGGTAACCCCACGAAGGCAAGGCTGCCGTCCGGAGCCTGGAGATAACACCCGCACGAGAACACCGCGAGAACATGGCCCCTGATGTTGTGTAGAAGCGCCCGGGCAGCGGCCCGCCCAATGGCCACCGCGGTGGGAGTCGATGGAGATGACACGAAAATCGGCGTCGTCACGGCCGGGAATGTGGGCCAATGTGGACGTCGGAGCCGATGCTACAATGGTCGAGCCGCGACGTCCCCTCGCGGAATCCGAGGCGCCAGCATACGAGGGGCATCATAAGGTTCCGATCCGATGAAGGAACGCATTCAAAAAAACATTCTTGCCGGCATTCTGGCGGTGATTCCGGTTCTGGTCACGTTCTGGATCGTCGAACTCGTTCTCGACCTGTTGATCGCGTCGGGGCTTCCGTTCGTTGGCGCGCTTGCCGGATGGGTGCGCCCGTACTCCAACGACCTCGCCGACTTGCTGCTGACCGCCGGGTTCCAATCGGCGACCGCGGTCGTGATCACCCTGGTGCTGCTCTACATCCTCGGCGCGTTCACTACCGCCGTCGTCGGCCGGCGTCTCCTATCGCTGATCGATCGCTTCGTCGAACGAATACCGTTCGTCCAGATGATCTACGGCGCCACGCGCAAATTGATCGCCACCTTTCAATACGCGCCCCCTGGCCAGCAGCGGGTGGTCCTGATCGAGTTCCCCTCGCCCGAAATGAAGGCGGTCGGCTTGGTGACGCGAGTATTCCGTGCCGCCGACACCGGCCGCGAAGTCGCTGCGGTCTATGTGCCGACGACGCCCAATCCGACGTCGGGTTACCTCGAAGTCGTTCCGGTCGAAAGGCTGGTATGGCTCGATTGGACGACCAACGAGGCAATGCAGTTCATAATTTCGGGCGGCACGGTCGCGCCCGACCAAATCAATTACGGTGGACCGCACGCGACGCACGTCGATTTGAAGCCGCCGCGGGTGAAAGAAGGTTAAGCCCCGGGAGCGCGGCTCGTATTTCGGCGGTCGACGAGGCCGACCGGAGTCAATTGCATTCCGGTCAAGGTGCGTTCGGCTGTTTCGAGCCGCCAGCTCAGCATACGCCGCGCGTATTCGAGGACGCGCGCCGCGTAATCCTTGTCGTTCGCGCGGTTGGAAAGCTCATCGGGGTCGTCTTCGAGATCGAAGAATAGCGGCGGCAGCGCCGCGAAATGCACATACTTGGAACGGCGATCTCGCACGACGGAGAGGCAGCATTGGTCAAGCCCGACGCCCAACGCTCGCTCGGGCGCCGCGCCAACCACGTCGCGGAAGTCGAACTCGAAGAAAACCTCCTGCCGCCATCGCGTTGGCGTTTCGCCGGCGAGCCAAGGCAAGAGCGAGCGCCCGACGCATTGCGCGGGGATGGATCGATCCAGCACCGAACAGATGGTCGGCACCAAGTCGATACTCTCGCTGAACTCGTCCACCGTCCGTCCGGCGACTCCTCCGGGCAGGCGGACGACGAGCGGAATATGATAGGTCTGGTCGAAATACCCATCCTTGCCCAACAGCCAGTGATCGCCGAGCATTTCGCCGTGATCGCAACTGAAGACGATCAACGTCCGGTCATACTCGCCGTTCTGCTTGAGCCAGGCGATGAGGCGGCCGATGTGGTGGTCGACTTCGGCGATCAGGCCCCAGTAAGTCGCGCGAATCTGATGCAAGTGCGCGTCCGGCATCTGGGCGACGTGCCGCTGTTGCGCCAGCAGCCATGCCAAGTAGGGATGCACGCCCGATTCCGACGTGGCGTTGGCGGCGCGGCGGAACGGCGGCGCCGGCGACGGCTCGTACAGGCGATTATACGGCTCCGGCGCGATCCACGGCGGATGCGGACGGAGAAATGCGAGATGCAGAAACCATGGCCGATCGCGTTGGGCGGCCAAGTAGTCGAGCGCCGCGTCAGTGACGAAGGCGGTGTCGCTATGCTCGGCCCTATAGCGCGCGGGCGCATAGGTTGGACCGCGCGACGCCGCACCGGGATAATTCTCGACCGGTCGCGCCGCCCCGTCCCAGCCATGCGGCGGAACGTCGTAGCCGAGACGGCGCAGATGCGCGAGCCAAGGCGCCGGATCCTCGGGCAGCCGTAGGACCGTAGTGAAGCCCGGCATGACGCTCTCGTAGGTGAACAGCTCCGGATCGTCGGCCGGGCGACCGCGCGGGTCGACGCTGGTGTCCGTATAGCCAATGAGCGCCGGGTCGAAGCCGCTCTTTCGCATCTCCAACGCCAGATTTGTGAAACGCGCGTCGAGCGGTATGCCGTTCCGTACGGAGCGATGCGTATGGGCGTATAGCCCGGTCAGAATCGATGCGCGGCTGGGCCCGCAAGGCGAGGCTTGCGCATAGTGGCGGCGGAACAGGACCCCGTCGGCGGCCAACGCATCGATATTGGGCGTCCGGACGACGGGGTGGCCTACGGCCGACAGGCAGTCAGCCCGCCACTGATCGGCGAGAATGAAGAGAACGTTTTTGGGGCGAGGCATCATGCGGGGGCATCGAAACACAACCGGGCGGGCCGGACTCCGCGTGCGCAAATTCTAATCGGCCTCGCTGCGCCTACGTCAAGCGATTGCGGTCGCCATCTCCTGCGCGGCGGTTGGAACCGCGTCTCCTGCACACGATTTCACCGGCCAGGACTCGAGCGCTCATGTCGGCCGCCGCCGACGCATCGGTTTGGCGGATAGCGGCGTGGACACCGAATCGCGCGAAACTAGACTACTTCCTGATATCGTCGCGATCGATATTCCGGCGACGACGGCGATCAGGCCGACGATCAGATTGGCCGTAATCGGCTCGTCCAGCAGCGCGGCGGCGAGCAGTCCGGCGGCGATCGGGTTGACCGTCATCGTATTGGCGACCAGCGTCGGGCTCGCTCTCTCGAGCGCCAGCACCCACAATATAAAGGCGACGGCGCCGCCGCCGATTCCAAGATAGGCCGCCGCGATCCATTGCCGGAGATCGAAGGCGGACAGCACCGCGACGCTGCCAGTGAAGGTCCCGGCTCCGATCAAGACGACCAGACCCGCGCCCATGCCCATCGCAAGATAGCCAAGCGCGCTCGAACGTTCGACGAACGGGCGAGACCAGACATTGTAGAACGCCATGCATAGCACGGCCCCCGTCATGATCAACTCTCCGCGCCAAGCCCCAGGCGGTGCAGCCGAAACGTCCGACGCGAGTGCCAGGAGAACTCCGAGCATGGCGACGGCGACGCCTGCGGTCTTGCGGGCGGTTAGGCGCTCGATTCCGAGTAGCGCTCCGACGACCATCGTTTGGAGCGGCAGAGTCGACAGCGCGAGGGACGCGCGAGCAGCGGTCGTGTAGCCAATGGCGATGTTGAAGAAGATGAAAAACAGCCCAAAGAACGCCGCGCCGAGAACCCCGACGGCGATCCAGTCGCTCCGCTTGGGCCATCGCACGCGCATGAAGAGAGCGATCGGCAATAGGCACGCGAAGCCGATGCCCCATCGTAGCAGGGCGAGCGTTACGGCGTCGGCGCCGCCGATCAGATACCGCGTGACGGCGGCGGCCATGCCGCCAAAACTGCTCGATGCGATGGCGATTATGACCCCGAGAAACGCGCCCACGGGTACCTCCTATTTGCCGCTGCGGCCGAATATGCGATGCTACCGGCGGATGTTTCTCCGGCAACTACCTGGCAGGTAATGATGAACGACCGGGCGGGTTTCGCTTCGAAGCTTCGCTGGTGGCGCGAGCGAAGGGGCATGTCGCAGCTCGAGCTATCCGGCCGGGCGGGCATGTCGCAACGACATCTAAGCTTTCTCGAGGTATCGCGGGCGTCGCCGAGCCGGCGCATGGTCTTGCGGCTCGCCGAGGCTCTGGATGTCCCATTACGGCAGCACAATGCTCTCCTGCTTTCGGCAGGTTTCGCTCCAGCGTGGCGCGAGACCGAGCTTGGCGCGCCGGAGCTCAGCCAGGTCGCGCGTGCGGTCGATTACATGCTGGCCCATCAGGAGCCTTATCCAGCGGTTGCCGTTGACCGGCGATGGACCCTGCTCAAAGCCAACCGGGCCGCGGTCCGCCTCGTTGAGTTTCTTGTCGGGCCGCTCGCTCCGGGCGTCCAAGTCAACTTGGCCGACGCGCTGGTCGGGCCCGACGTTCTGCGGCCTTACTTGACGAATTGGACGGAGGTCGTCCGTTACTTCGTTCGGAGCGTGGAAGCCGACGCGGCCGCCGACGGCAGCGACGAGACCGCGGCTCTTTTGGAGCGCCTCCTAACCTACAAGGGAGTACGGCCGGCGCTGGGCGAGCCTATTCCGGAGCCCGCGCCGGGTCCGGTATTGCCCATGCATTTCCGCAAAGGTAAAACGACGCTTTCGCTGTTCACCGCGATCGCGACGCTCGGCACGCCGCGCGATGTCACGGCTCAGGAGCTACGGGTCGAAAGCTTCTTTCCGTTGGACGATGCTACGGCGGCGGTTCTTCGCGGCTGGGCGAATGCGGCGAAGGCGAGCGGTACGGCGCGGTCGCGTCTCAAGCGATGAGGCCGGCCGCGGTTCGGCCCACCGTGGCGCTGGCGGCGGCTTGTCGCCATGCCGTGGGAGAGATAGCCTCGATGGGATGGCGCGGAAGATCGAGGAACGTATGAAACTCAATTATTGGGACGACACGTGGCCGCTCGATGTCAGCGAGTGCCCATGTGACGCGCACTTCGTCGAGTACTTGAAGACCCGCCAAGTCGCGGAAAAGACGATTTTTCATTTCGGCAGCGGCGAACATCACCTACTTGGCGTCGAGAACGCCAAGCTCGCGCGGCCAAACCAGATCGTTTCCGTGACAGCGTCGCGCAAGGAGTACGACACATACATCGACTTGGCAATCGCCGATCCGCGAGTGGCGAACGGCTACAAGGTGACGTTTCTCGACATCTACACGCTCGATCGGCGTATCCTGCCGATGTTCGATTACGTGTCGCTATTCCACCTGTGCGAGTTCTACGATGCCACCAAATCGAGTTATGCTCCGCTCGACGACCGCGGGCTACTCGATCTCTTCATTGAGCGACTCGCCGTGGACGGACGGATCCTGTTCTATCAGGGTTCAAACGGCTGGGGGCAGGGCCGCGTCCTCGTCGAGGATGCCTGTCGCGCCGGGCGTCTCAAGAACGATGAGACCTTTCTTTCGCTCCTCGTCTGCCGCCGCTCATAGCAATCATCAATCGAGCGCCAAGCGGCGCCGCAGCGCTGCGTCTTTTCGTGCATCGAACCACCACGTGTGGACGTCGAAACCGACGACCGAGACCTTGGCGGGACGTCCGAAACGGTCCCAGTAGGCGACGCGATCGACTTTGGAGTGCCAGAACGGAACCACATAGTGGCCCCACTGCAGTACTCGGTCGAGCGCTCGCGTCGCGGTCACGAGGCTGGCGCGGTCGGACGCGTTGGCGATCCGGTCGACCAACGCGTCGACGGCGGGATCGCGCACCCCGGCGAGGTTCAAGCTCCCCGGCTCGTTTGCCGCCGCCGATCCCCAATAGTAGGCTTGCTCCCGCCCTGGCGCTTCCGACTGGCCCAACAGCGCCGCGGCGATATCGAAATCGAACCGCTCGAGGCGGCGCTGAAACTGCGCCGTGTCGACCGTCCGGACGGTCGCCGCGATCCCGAGTTTGCGCAAATTGTCGACGTAGGGGAGTGCGACGCGCTCCAATCGCGAGTTGTCGAGCAGGATCTCGATCGAAACCGGACGGCCGTCGCGGCCGGTCAGCCGATATCCCAGGACGACGTATCCCGCCGCCGCGAGCAGCCGCGATGCGATGCGGCGATTGGCGCGCCAGTCGCCGTAGGCGGCGGTGCGGGGCGGCTGGTACTCGCGCTCGAACACTTCGGCCGGCAATTGCGCCCGGTGGGGCGCCAACAGCGCCAGCTCGCTGTCGCCCGGCGCTCCGTGCGCGCCGAAATCGGCGTTATTGAAGTAGCTTCGGTTTCGCTTGTACTGGCCCTGCAGCAATAAGCGGTCGAGCGATTCGAAGTCGAATGCGTGGACCAGCGCCTCGCGCACGTGCCGATCCGCCAAAAACGCGCGCCGCGTGTTGAAGACGAAACCTTGCATGCCCGAAACGCGGTCCTCCGGAATCTCTTCGCGTCGGATCAGGTCGCGCGCGAGTGCCGGACTTTCATAACCGTCTTTCCAGTCGCGTGGCTGGTTCTCGAGCCGGATGTCATACTCGCCAGCGAGAAACGCGCTGCGCGCCGCGATATCGTCACGAAAATAGTCGATGCGCAGATGATCGAAATTGTAGCGACCGCGATTGACCGGATGATCCTTGGCCCAATAGTCCGCAGCGCGCGACAGCGTCAGGTAGCGTCCGGGCTCGAATCGAGCGATGCGATAAGGTCCCGAACCGAGAAAGGGCTCCAGCGTCGAGCGTTCGAACGTACGGTTCTGCCACCAATGGCGCGGCAGGACTGGCAGATCGGCGGTGACGAGCGGCAGCTCGCGGTCGTTGGCGCGAGTGAAGCGAAAACGCACGCAATGCCTGCCGCATGGCTCGGCGCCCTCGACCGCCGCCAGCAACGTTCGATAATGCGGATGTCCATGGCGGCGCAAGGCGTCGTATGTCCAGATGACGTCGTCGGCGGTGACCGCGGTGCCATCGTGGAAACGCGCATCGGGGCGCAAATTGAACTCGATCGAGCGACGATCGGGCGCCAGCTGCGCGGTGGCGCACACCAGGCAGTAGCGCGAGAAAGGATCGTCGGGCGTGCGCACGGCGATCGTGTCGTAGGTGAGCCCCATGACCGGAGGCGGAGACCCCGAAAGTACGAACGGGTTGAAGCTGTCATAGGTGCCGATTTCCATCAGCCGCACCGCGCCGCCCTTGGGCGCAATCGGGTCGGCGTAGTCGAAGTGGCTAAAGTCCGGCGCGTATTTGGCGCCGCCGCCGCCGTCGAAACGCTGCACGATCGGTGAGGGCGCTCTCGGATCGGTCGCCGAGATGGGCGAAACATGCAGCCAGCATCCGCCGATGCACGCCAAGGAAAACAGGCGCTGGACCCAGCGCGCCGTCCCGCCACCGGCGATTTGGCGCATAAGGCGCATCATGGGCGCCGCGCTCGCCCCTAGGGACCGCATGCCACGACGATCGGCCGCGCGCAGGCGAGATCACGCCGCAGTCGATCGGTCTCCGTAGCCAGCGTAATGGCCGCCGTCGCCGGGTCGCCGGCGCGGCGGAGGCGCGTAGCGAATTCATCATCGCCATCGCGCCAACGAAACAGGGCAAGTTGAGTAGCGCGAGGTTTAAATCGCGGCAGGGTGTTGTAGTCGGCTCCCGGCGGGCCATCGCGGCCTGGCATCGATCGTCGCGCGCCGAGCCAGCCTTGAAAGACATAGAAGGCGTCACTCTGCGGCAGATACTCCAGCCTATACTCGGTCTCGCGCTGCGGCTCGGTGATATCGTCGGCGGAAATGAACGGCCGATCCTGACCGGTCGCAAGGTAGCGGGCGGTGTCGGGAGTGAGATGGCCGACCGCGCGGCGCACCTGGCGGCCGGCCTGGTGCGGGTAGAGTTCGTTCGACCATATTGCGGCGTCGACCGCGAGGCGCCTATCACGAGGAAGGACGAGCCGATCCGGCTCGGCGACCGCGCCGAGCAAATAGGTCCGCAAATAGTTGTGCTGCTGCACGATGGCGGCGACAGGTTCAAGCCGGCTGCCCGCCGGTATAAGGACGATCGTCACCGCGGTGTAGTGGTCAAGCTGGTGCCAATCCGACGGGTCGGCGATGAGCTCAACGAGGAAGCGCTGCCATGGAGCGAGTCCCGCCGGTAGGCCGGAGGTACGAAAGACGAAGTGATAGGTGAGGAAAGTGAGCGGTGTTCCGGGCGTTTCGGCGCCGCCGGGCAAGATTTCGCGATCGATCCGCGCATAGGCGACGGGTCGCACCGGAGCGCCGGTCGGCCGATGGACGAACACGACCCCCGGGTCAGCCTTATGCGCGTTAAGGATCGTCGGCGTGACCTGGCGGCTGATGGGCATATCTTTGCGATCGTACAGCACGCCTTGTGCGACGTAATCCTCGTAAAACGATATCGGCCCTTCGGCGTCGGCCGGAAGGAACAGTCGGGGTCGATATCGCTCAAGCAGGGCGCGATCCTCGGCGCTTGCCGCCATCTCTGATGGGGGATTGGCACGGTACCATTCGCGGAAGCCCGGATACTGCGAGAAATTAACCGCCCTTCGCTCGCAACCAGCGAGCAGCGCGGAGAGCATGACCAATAACGCCAGGGATAATTCGCCTGGCGCCCGCTTCCATCCACGTTTCGTGGTGCCGTCACTCGCCATCGTCAATTCGCGCGCCTCGCTTAGGCCAATACGCGGCTATCCCGGTATTTGTGCCGGGAAACTCCATGTCGCGCAAACGTCGCGATGCTGTGGCGGTGGCTTCCGCGACTCGGGGTCAACAGGGCATGATGCGGAGCATCACCAACCGAACGGCCGGCCCGACCGGCCGATTTTCATGCCGATTTCCGAACGCGATCCCTGGCGCATGCAGTATTTCGAGGGTGCCGCGTGCCCGGCCGAAGTGCTGATCCCCACCGATGACGGGGATGCGTACGCTTGGTATCCGCGCCATCGCTGGATCTATAACAAGTTGCTGATTGCCGAGAGCCAGGGCCTGCCATGCGGCCCCCACGGACTCGAGCCACCGGCGTTTCCCGTCTTCAGCAAGCCGATCTACAACATGCGCGGCATGGGTGCCGGCGGACGGGTATTCGCTTCGCTCAAGGATTACAGGGCGCAGCAGCAACCCGGCTATATGTGGATGCAGTATCTCGAGGGCGAACATGTCAGCAGCGACGCGGCGGTCGTCGACGGCGCCCCGCGGTGGTGGCGGCATGCGATCGGAAAGGGCATCGGTGGCGGCATGTTCGACCACTGGGTTGTCCTCGCAGAGCCGCGACCGGCGATCGAGGACTATTGCGGCGAGTGGCTGTGTCGCAATCTTGCTGGCTATACTGGGATCGTCAATTTCGAGACCATCGGCGCGCGGATCATCGAGGCGCATCTGCGGCTCACCGACCAATGGCCCGATCTTTACGGCGCGCCATGGCTCGAGGCCGTGATACGCCTCTATCGCGATGGCGTCTGGTCGTTCGACGATCGCCAGCGGCGCGAGGGGTATAGCGTCGTGCTGTTCGGCGCCCACGGGGTCCGCTACCGGCACCCGCCGCAAGAACTGGTCGATGAGCTGCGGCGCGCGCTGGGAGTGACGAGCATTCAGATCACGTTTCACGAGGATTGGACGCTCGGCGCGCACTCAATGCCGCCGGGAGGTTTTCGCCTGGCGATCGTCAACGGATGGAGCCTAGAAGCGGGGATCGCGGCGCGCGAGCGGCTGGCGCTGAGCTTCTGGTCGACCCAGCAACTTTCGCCGCGTCGCGGCGGGCGGCGCAATGGCGCCGGGGCCCGGCCGAACGATCGCCCTCGGCCATGATCGGCGTTAGCCGCGATAAACCGGTTCTGGCTGCGCGAAAAAGCCCAGAAGTATGTGGTAGACCAGCATGTAGTTCTTTTGCTGGAAACTGGCGTGCGAGATGCCGGGCATGACGGCGAAATGCTTGTCGGGGTTCGGGAGGCGCTTGAAGAACTCGATCAGATCGTCAAGACCGGCGATCCCATCCCATTGCCCGCGCATGACGATCGTCGGCATGACAAGCTTTTCGGGGTCGACGACCGGAAGGCGGGCGCACATGTCGACGTAGGTCCCGGTCGGAACCGAATCGTCGAGCGCCAGAATCGCCTCGGCGAATGCCATGATCACGCGATCCTCGGCGGTTCCAGGATGGTCACGATTGAAGATGCTGTAGACGAACGCCTTGTCGATCGGCCGCCGGTTCTTGGCACGGAACTCCGGTAACTTCTTCCGCCGCTCGGCGAGCGTCGGGCTGCCTGCGCCGGTCCATACCATGGCGTCGAGCGCCAGCCGGCCGACGAGATCAGGATGGCGCTGCGCGAAGAGCGCGGCGCGCAGCGCGCCCGACGATATTCCGTAAACCAAGAGCGGACGATTTCCGCGCAGCGAGCCGATATAGGTCGCGGCTGCGAAAAGATCGTCGGCGCCCTGGGCGATGTCGGCGTTGTTATCGCGGTGCTTGTCAGACCGCCCATAGCCCTCCATGTCGACGCACCAGGTGTCGTATCCGCGCTTGGCGAACCAATCCATCACCGACGAATCGGGCCGTCCGGGAACTTGGAGATCGAAGGTCGGTTGCGAGGCCATGGACGAGCCGTGAACGAATAAGACGACTCCCTTGGCGGCGGCCGGGTCGACAGCACGCTTTTCCCACATGAACAGCTTCACGTCGCTCTTGCGGGTCCAGTGTTCGAAGCCGTTCACCGTGTCGGAGACGATGGGCGACATCTCATTCATCGGTCACCTCGGCGATAGCGCGATCTGGCATCAGCCCGTCGACTCCTCGGACACCGGCTTGGGTCGGCGCCGCAGATAGGGCAATATCAGCGACAAGACAAGCAGTCCCCATAGCACGTTGCCAATGGTCGACGAGAACAGAATCGACAAATCGCCCTGCGAGATACGCAACGCTCGAACCAGGTACTGCTCGAACAGCGGCCCGATGATGATGCCGATCAGCAGCGCGGTGACATGGTACCCGGTCTTGCGGGCGATGTAGCCGAGTACGCCGAAGACCAGGGCCAGCCACATGTCGAAAAGATACTCGCGATCGGCGAAGGCGCCGACGATGGTACACGCGACGATGATCGGCACCAAGATGCCGGTCGGCACCAGCGTGACGCGCGCCATATACCGGGCCAACGGCAGGATCGTGAATATCATGAAGACGTACGACACCGCCATGGCGACGAACACGCCATAGGCGAGGCTCGGGCTCTCGACAAACAGCCGTGGCCCGAGCACCACGCCGTGGTACTGCAAAACGATCATCATCACCGCGGCGGTGCTGCCGCCGGGAACGCCGATCGCCATGAGGGGAACGAGCGTCCCCGAGGTGACGCCGTTGTTGGCCGATTCCGGCGCCAGGACTCCGGCGGGATGGCCGGTGCCGTAGAGCTCGGGAGTCTTCGAGAACATTCGTGACTGCTGGTAGGCGACGAACGACGCGATGCTGGCGCCCGCGCCCGGAATCACGCCGATGATCAGTCCAATGAACCCGGTCCAGACGATCTGCCACCAGCCTTTGAGCGACCATTTCAGGCCTTCGACGGTCTCGCGCCAGCTCGCCTGCGCCGCGCGCGCCTGATTGTCGCGCTTGACGATCGTCTCCTCCTCGAGCATCACCAGCGCTTCCGATATGGCGAAGAGCCCGATCAGCGCCGGCACAAGCGGCACCCCGTCAAGGAGCTCGAGAAATCCGAAGGTGGCGCGCGGGGTGTTGTAGATGTGGTCGGTGCCGATGGCGCCGATCAACAACCCGAACAGACCGGCGATAAGGCCCTTCAGCGTATCGCGCGCGGCGATTACGGCGATCAGCGTCAGGCCGAACAGCATGATGACGACCATCTCGACGCTGCGCATGACATAGCCCATCTGCGCGAGCCAGGGGAGCAACGCCACGGTGGCGATCGATGTGATCAATCCGCCGAACACCGACGAGGTGAAGCAGAGGACAAGCGCCTGCTGTGCTTGCCCCTTGCGCGCCATCTGATAGCCGTCGAGCGTCGTCGCCGCGGCGCCGCCGGTGCCGGGGATGTTCACCAGGATCGCCGGGATGCCGCCGCCGAGATGCGTCGCGCAATAGAGCGACACCATGAAGACGAGCGCCTTCTCGACGTCCAGGGTCAGCGTCAGCGGCAGCAGGATGATGAGCGTGTTCTGCGCATTGAACCCCGGCACCGCGCCGACAACAATGCCGACCAGGACGGCGGGGATGATGATCCACCAATAGCCGAACGACGTCGCGACCAGCTCGGCGAGAAATCCTGCATCCCAGCCCACGCCGATCCTCGCTCAGAACAGCGCTGCGAGCAGCTTCTCGATCGGACCGCGAGGTAAACGCGAGTTGAGAAGCGCGATGAATAGCAGATACGCCGCCATAGAGACCGTCGCCGAAGTCGCGACCACGGCGCGCCACGAGCCGGCGCGAAGCACCAGCATCAGGCCGGCGACAAGCGCGAACAGGCCAAGGGTCAGGCCAAGCCACGGCAGCGCGACAACGAACAGCGCGGTGAACGCGACGACGGACAAGCGTGGCCCCAGCGCCGATCGCGGTTCGAACAGCGATTCGAGGCCAATGCCGGCGCCGTCGCGCATTACTTTGAGCGTCGTGCGAATCACGAAAATGCCGATCAGAACAAGCAACGTGACGCCGATGATCGTGGCGTTGGCCTTGGCCTCCCAGGAGAGGTCCCAGACCGAGTAAAAGAAGTACGCGGTGAAGGCGACGGCGAGCCCGGGAAGTACGAGATCGCCGCCGACTATCTCCCGCCCGCCATCGCGTGGCGCGGGGTTGGCCATGCGTCGCGTAGCGCCTTACTTCTTGGCGGTCAGCAGCGGCTTATAGCGGTTGGCCAGCTCCACCATGCCATGCGCGTATTTAGTGCACACATCGCGGCCGCCGTAGCTCACCTGCTGCCACGAGCCGGCGGTCTTTTCATAGATCTCCTTGAATCCCGGATCCTTGAACACCGCTTGCGCCGATTCGTTGAGCAATTTGAACCGATCCGGATGCTTATCCGCCGCCTCGGTATGCACCGCCCACGCTCGCGACGAGTAAAGGTCGGGAATCTTGGTGCCGAACACTTTGTTTACCGGTGGCGCGTTGCCGGTTTTCTCGGCGAGGAGATTCACGTCGTTGAACACGCCGAGAACGCGGACCTTCTCGCCTATCTTGATCGGCTCGGCGACGGGCAACACGCCACAATCGACCTCGCCGTTGAGCGTGGCGACCATGGTCGGGTTGCCGCCGCCGTACGGAACGAGGTTGAATTTCGCGCCTGTGGCGTCGCCGAGTGCGAGCATGCCGATCGACGCGGGATGCGGAAGCCGGCTCGTCGCGACGGTGACGACGCGCTTCTTTGCCTCCGCGACCACATCCTCGATGCGCTTGAACGGACTATCGGCGCGGACGTAAAGCGAAGAATCGTCGACATCGATGCGACAGAAATAGAAGTAATCGTCGGGGAATTTGTACTTCGGACTCTGCAGCACGTACATGATCATCTCGGGACCCATGTTCCCGAACAGGAGATTGTAGGCATCCTTGTCGCGACGGCCGGTGAAGATCTCATAGCCGACTTGACCGGCGCCGCCGGGGAAAAACTCGAACTCGAACGCGGCTCCGAGCGCCTTGCGCCATGCGTCAGTGAAGGCGCGCGCCAGCCGGTCGGCGCCGCCACCCTGCGCGGTCGGAATCACCACTTTGATGTTGCGCTCCGGATATGCCGCGTGGCCGATCCGTGACAGGAGCGCCGGCGCCGACGTTCCGGCGGCGATCGCGGCCGCGCCCTTGAGCAAAGTGCGGCGGGTCGATGCGAGCCGATTCTTCATCATGCGTGTCCTCCCGGTCCGATCTGATCGATGGTTGTCGCGCCATGTCGTCTTATGGCGTTGCGACAAGTATCGAGGAACCGTCAGATGTCTGTCAATCGACGCGGCAAGCGTCTAACGCGAATTTGTTGATGCGGTTCGCGGCAACTATAGTACCGCTCTTGGCGGCTGGGCGAATAACCGAATGCGCGGACCATCGGCGACGAATGTCGGCGCGAACGCGCCGGTCCAGACAGTCATCGGCACTGGCCACGGCCTTAGCCACTTCTACATGCTTGCGTTGCCGCCGCTGTTTCCACTGATGCAGGCCGAACTCGGCCTGAGCTATGCGGCGCTTGGGCTTCTGGTCACGCTGCTTAACATCGCCACCGGCTGCCTTCAGGTCGTAGCCGGAATCATCGCCGACCGCTATGGCGCCAAATATCTGTTGATGGCCGGGCTGGCGTTGATGGGCGTTTCGATCGCCGCAGTCGGCGCAGTTGACGCATATTGGGCGATGGCCGTTCTCATGCTTCTTGCTGGCGTCGGGAACAGCGTGTTTCATCCAGCCAATTATGTGATCTTGAACGCGTCGGTTGATCCGGCGCGGCTGGGGCGTGCGTTCAGCATCCATACTTTCACCGGTAACCTTGGTTTCGCCGCCGCGCCGCCGGTGATCCTGGTGCTCGCTTCGGCGTTCGGCTGGCGCGGCGCCCTGTTCGCCGCTGGCGCGCTTTCGCTTACTGCCATCGCGGTCGTCCTGCGTTTCGGCGACCGATTGCGCGATGACGCCGCGCTTGCGCGTCCATCGGCGGCATCGCCGGCTCAGCACGCGCCGGACCGCCGCTGGCGCGCGGTGACGTCGACGGCGATTGTCGCGATGTTCGGTTTCTTTATCGCCATTGGCATGGCGTCGGCGGGGATGCAGGCATTTCTCGTCTCCGCCTTGGTTGCGTTCCATGGCCTCGACCTCAGCGCATCAAACGGCATACTCACCGGAATGCTCGTTGCAACGGCGTTGGGGGTACTGGTCGGCGGTTTTCTCGCCGATCGGACAGTTCGTCATAGCTCGATCGTCGGGTACGCCCTCGTATTATCGGCCCTCATAGCGGGATTGGCCGGAACCGCGGCTTTGCCCGTTGCGATATTGTTCGCGATGTTCGTGACGATCGGGGCCTTGCAAGGTACGATACGTCCATCGCGCGATCTGCTCGTGCGATCGATCGCGCCGAAATCGGCGATCGGCACTGTCTTTGCTTTCGTCTCGACCGGCCTTAACGTCGGCAACGCGGTCGCGCCGGCACTTTTTGGCGTGTTGCTCGACTATGGTGAGGTGCGGTCGATTTTCGTCGCGCTTGCCATGTTTTACCTGCTCGGCGCCGCCACGATCATGTTGTCGCGACGTCGCTCGCGAAACGCAGGCAGCATCGCGGCCTAGGGCAGATCTCGGCTGAAGTCGGATCGCCGAGGGCGTTGAATGGTGGCGTTCCCGGATCGACACCGTATCGGATTATGTATACGTTTGATCTAACGAGCGGAGTGATTCGAAAGAAGGCGCGGGCGATGGGGGGAGGCGCGGCGCGATTCCTATCGCCGCTATCACGAAAGATGCGACGGCAAACCGCCGTGCGTCCCGCGGCGCCATTGCCCACAGCGCCTGCGAAGCGGCGTAAATGAAAAACGCCGCTTTCTCGATAGCCGTCCTACCAGGCGACGGAATCGGCGTTGAAGTCATGGACGCCTGCCTCTCGGTTCTGGCGGCGCTCGAGCGCCGGGTTGGAGGATTCGCGCTCGATCTCGAGCGCCTGCCCGGTGGAGCAAAGCATTATCGACAAACGGGCGTGGCGTTGGAGGAGCACGTATTCGCCAAGTGCGTCCGCGCCAACGCGATCCTCTTCGGCGCCATGGGATGGCCGGATATCCGCTATGCCGACGGCACGGAGATCGCCCCGCAGCTCGACCTGCGCGCGCGACTCAATCTCTACGCCGGCGTCCGACCGATCCGAGCCATCGCTGGGACGCCGGCCGTTCTCGCCGATGCGCGGTCGAAGACGGTGGATTTCGTCATATTGCGGGAGTCGACCGAGGGCATGTTTGCCTCGCGCGGGAAAGGCGTGATCGATGCCGACCGGGAGGCGCGCGATACGTTGGCGATCACGCGGGCGACTAGCGAACGGCTGTTCGACTTCGCCTTCAAGCTGGCGCGGCGGCGCCACACGGGCCGCCGCCGGCCGCCGCGGGTGACCTGCGTCGACAAGGCGAACGTTTTTCGGTCCTTCGCTTTTTTCCGCAGGATCTTCGAGGAGCGGGCACAGCTATTTCCCGATGTCGAGGCGCACTGCCACTATATCGACGCCATGGCGCTCGACCTGGTGCGCAAGCCGTGGGAATTCGATGTCATCGTCACGGAAAATTTGTTCGGCGACATATTGTCGGATCTTGGCGCTGGCCTGATCGGCGGCATGGGAATGGCGCCCTCGGCCGACATCGGCGACGAGCACGCCATGTTTCAACCCAGTCACGGCTCGGCACCGGACATCGCCGGGCGGGGCGTAGCCAATCCCACGGCGATGATGCTATCGGCGGCGATGATGCTGGATTGGCTTGGCGAACGCCATGACGTGGCCGCTGCGCGAATCGCCGCGACTTCGTTGGAGAACGCCGTGTTCGCCGCGTTCGCCGAAGGCGCCGTGCGGCCGATCGAGTTTGGCGGCGCCGACGGCACCCGCGCCATCGCCGAGGCGGTGATCGAGCGGATCGCTTCCCCCGTCGCGACAGGGTGAGCGCTAGGGCGATGTCTCGGACCATCAAGGTCGCGGTGGTCGGCGCCGGGTATTTCAGCCAGTTTCATTTCGATGCGTGGCGACGCATTCCGGACGTCGAGGTCGTCGCCATCTGCGACGCCAAAATCGCCCGGGCGCAAGCGCGACAGGTCGACTTTCCAGGCGCCGATGTATTCGCCGATGCAACGAAAATGCTCGACCGGGCGCGACCGGATTTGCTCGACATCGTCACGCCCCCGGAGACCCACTTCGAGCTGGTGGCACTCGGCGCCGCGCGCGGCGCTGCGATGATCTGCCAAAAGCCGCTGGCACCGACATACGGCGAAGCCGAACGAATCGTCGAGACGGCCGAGCGAGCCGGCGTGCTGCTCGTGGCGCACGAGAACTTTCGTTTCATGCCTTGGTACCGGGAGGCGTCGCGGCTCCTGCGCGAGGGCGCACTTGGACGGCCGCTTGCCATATCCTTTCGCCTGCGGCCGGGCGACGGGCAGGGTCCACAGGCCTACCTCGATCGCCAACCGTATTTTCAGCAGATGCGGCGGTTCCTGATCCACGAGACAGCGATCCATTTCATCGATACGTTTCGCTATCTGATGGGCGAGGTGAGCGGCGTGTTTGCCCGCCTGCGCCGGATCAATCCGGCGATCGCCGGCGAGGACGCCGGATATGTGCTTTTCGAGTTTGCCAGCGGCGCGGCCGGTATGTTCGACGGTAATCGGCATGTCGACCATCGGGCGCGGGACATGCGGCTCACCATGGGAACGATGCTGCTCGA
Source organism: Alphaproteobacteria bacterium (assembly GCA_035457725.1). GTDB lineage: Bacteria > Pseudomonadota > Alphaproteobacteria > CACIAM-22H2 > CACIAM-22H2 > DATFES01. Next base: position 55,583 of record DATIBC010000036.1, read on the forward strand.
AGGCGCCAACGCGGTTCTGCGGCTCGACGGCGACGGCCGGCTGTGGCTCAAGCCGCGCGGCGGCGAGGAGCGGGCGCATCCATGCGAATGGATGCGCCTGGGCTTTGGCGGCGATTGCGTTCGCGCGCTGCAGGCGCATGTCGTTGCGCACCTGCGAGGCTCCCAGGGAATCGAGAACGATGGGCGCAGCTATTTGCGCAACATCGCGATCGAGGAAGCCGTCTATCGCTCGCACGCCGAGGGGCGATGGATCGCCACTCCAGTCGCGCCGGGCGGTAACGGCCGATGACGCCGCTGTCCATCGACGACGTCGAGTTCGTCGGCGCCGGGCTGCGTCGCCCCGAATGCGTGCTCGCCAACGCCGGTGGCGATCTTTTCGCGGCCGATTGGCGCGGCGGCGTGGCGCACTTTCGGCCCGATGGCTCCAGCGTGATCTATGTCGGAACCAGCGACGATGTCGGCGGATCGTTGCTCCCCAACGGCGTGGCGCTCGATCGCGACGGTTCGTTCCTTGTAACGCATCTCGGGCCAGAAGCCGGCGGCCTGTTTCGTTTGACGCGCGATGGTCAGGTTCGACCGGTTCTGCGCGAGGTCGGCGGCGAAGCGCTGCCGCCGACGAACTTCGTGCTGTTGGACCGTCAGGGGCGGCTATGGATCACGGTGAGCACGCGCAAACGGCCCCGTGACCGTGGTTATAGGGCTGGATGCGACGACGGCTTCATCGTTTGCCTCGACGCGCGCGGCGCACGCGTGGTCGCCGACGGCTTGGCGTTCGCGAACGAAGTGCAGGTCGATGCGCGTGGCGAATTTCTCTATGTCAACGAGACGTTCGGCCGCCGGATGAGCCGCTTTCGCATCGCCGCAGAGGGCACGCTAACGAATCGCGAGACGGTCGCCGAGTTCGGGCCCGGTACGTTTCCCGACGGACTCGCGCTCGACGCCGAAGGGAGCCTTTGGGCGACCAGCATCGTCAGCAATCGCCTTATCCGTGTCGACCCGAGCGGCCGCCAGACCCTGATATTGGAAGACTCCGATCCGGATCATCTTGCCTGGGTCGAGAGCGCGTACCGCGCCGGCGCACTCGGTCGCGTGCATCTCGATACAATCAAGAGCCGGAAGCTCCGTAGTATTTCGAGCCTTGCGTTCGGCGGCGGCGATTTGCGCGTCGGGTATCTTGGGTGCCTGCTGGGCGACCGGATCGCCCGTGTTCGTATTCCGGTCGCCGGGGCGCCGCCGGTGCACTGGCTGTGGTGAGCGCGCGCATCAAAGCTTGAGGTATTCGAGCTCGAGCGTTCGCGTCACTTTGCCGTCGAGCAAGCGGCGATAACTCAAGCGAAGACCGCGGCTGGTCAACGTGCGCTCGTATACCTGCTGTTCGAGCTGACCGTCGTCGGTCACCTGGACGAGGTTGACGGTCAGGCTGCGGTCGTGCAGCCGGGCCCAAGAGGCGGGGCCCCGTACCGGGTCGCGCGAACCCGCGCCGCGCCAGACGCCGCTCCGACCGCTTGGCTCGAAACGCATCGTCCGCTCGCGCGCCATGACTTTGCGTCGAGCACCCTCGCTTTCGCCCTCGAAGCTTGACCAAGTGACGGTGAACCCGCCGCTGTCCAGGGGCTGGATGTTAACCGTCGCGGCGCGATCATCGACCGATCCGGGAACGCTGTGGCCGACCCACGCGCCGTGGAAATCCGCCAGTTTCGCCGGCGGATCGGTGAGTGTCGTCTGCCCCGGCGCGCCGCTCACGGCGATCGCGATCAAAAATACGCTCGCCGCGGCGGCAAGCCCACGGCGGGCAATCGATGGCATTTTCGTCATTTTTGAATCCCCGGCCGGCCAGAGTTGGCAGTCGAGCGTGAAGGGCATTTCGATACGAGTCAATCGTCGGCGGTGCGCGTACCCGCGAGCCCGATATCGATCGACGGCGAGTGAGGATCGTCAACTCGGAAAGGCGGCATTGAGCTCGGCGATTTGCGCCGACGTAAGAAATCGCGTCTCGCGCCCCTGCAGCATCAAGAACAGTCTTGCCGTTTCCTCGAGCTCCTCGGCGTTGTAGACCGCGTCGTCCAGTGACTTTCCGGCGACTACCGGCCCGTGGTTGGCCAAGAGCATGGCATGATTCTTTTTGGCGCATTCGCGCACCGCCTCGGCGAGCGCCATATCGCCCGGTCGGAAGTAGGGCAGCAACGGAAGCCTTCCGATACGCATGACGTAATATGCCGTGATCGGCGGCAGGACGTCGCCGACATCGACGTGACGAAGGCACGACACCGCAACGCAGTTCGTCGAGTGAAGGTGGACGATGCCTTGCGCGGCCGGCCGCTCCCGATAAACCGAGAGGTGCAGGAAAGCTTCCTTGGATGGCTTGTCGCCCGAGACCAAGCGGCCGTCCCACGACACTTTCGAGATGCCGGCGGGGTCGATGCGACCGAGGCACGAGTTGGTTGGGGTGATGAGAACGCCGTCGTCCAGCCTGGCGCTGATGTTACCGGAGCTGCCGTGGGCATAGCGACGCTCGTACAGAGAGCGGCCATGCATCGCGATGGCGTCGCGTAGTCCGGCCTCGTTCATTGCAGCACCTCGAACGCATGACGGAAAAAATCGGCATCGCCGAAGTTACCCGACTTCAGCGCCAAGCAAATCCCGCGCTTATCGATGGTCTGCGACCAGCAGACCCCCGGTGCGATTTCGGGCCCGATTCGCAACGTCTTCGCGCCAAGCGCCGCCACCACGGCGCCTGCCGTTTCGCCGCCTGCCACTACGAGCCGGCCGACTCCTGCCGCGACGAGCCCACGGGCGACCGTGGCGAGCGTCCGTTCGACGATCTCGCCCGCCTCGGCGCGGCCGAGGCGTTCTTGGATATCCGCGACCCGATCGGGCGGCGCCGAGGCATAAACCAGTACCGGGCCGTTGGCGAGCTTGGGGAGCGCCCAGGCGAGCGCGGCGCCCGCCACGTCGTCGCCCGCGGCGATCGCCAACGGATCGATCACGAAGGACGGGTGGCGGGCTTGCATTTCGGCCACTTGCCGCAACGTCATCGCCGAGCAGCTCCCGGCGATGACCGCGGCGTATCCGTGCGTTTCGGACAGAGGCTCGATGCCACGGCGATCCGGCGCCAATCGGCGAGCACGAAAATTCTCGGGCAGTCCCATCGCCACGCCGGACCCGCCGGTGACGAGCGCGAGGTCGCGACACGCCGTTCCGATCGCGCGCAAATTCCCGTCGGTAAGCGCGTCGACGATCGCATGCCGGACACCCTGGGCGCGCAAATCGGCGAAGCGCGCCGAAATCGGCTCGGCACCGGCGCTTACGACATCGAAGGGCACGAGGCCGACTTTATGCGGAGTCTGCCGCCCGAGCACCGCGACAAGATTGGACTCGGTCATCGGCGTCAGCGGATGATGGCGCATGCTTGAGTTCGATAGTAGGTCGTCTCCAACGAACAGATGGCCAAGATAAATCGTCCGCCGATTGGCCGGGAAGGCGGGGCAGGCGATGGTGAAATCGCCGCCAAGCGCGTCGAGCAAAGCGTCTGCGACCGGGCCGATATTTCCATCGGGCGTCGAATCGAAAGTGGAGCAGTATTTGAAGAAATACTGCCGCGAGCCGGCGCATCGCAGCCATTCGAGCGCGGCGAGCGATTGCGCGACTGCCTCGCGCGGCGGAATGGTGCGCGATTTGAGCGAAATCACGATTGCGTCGCATTCGGGGGCGGGCTCGTCGATTCCAGGTATACCGACGACCTGGACGGTGCGCAGGCCCTCGCGTGCCAGCATCAGGGCAAGATCCGACGCTCCGGTCAGATCATCGGCTATGCATCCCAACAGCATCGCAGTCCCCCGCGATTCACGTCACCGCGAGATAACCACGACTCTGGCTCCGACTTCCAGGCCCGGCGCCAAACCGTCCAGTGCACGATGCTCCGGTGGCTGCGCCGAGGCCATGTCTACTAGCGTCCGTTGGAGGTCGCGGACGCTACCCCGGCTTGCTCATCGAGATGTCTCGCCGCTTCGCGCGGCGCACCGATGGCGTCCAATGCGTGACGGGCGAGGGTCAGGCTCGATTCGAGGGTTTCGGGGATCACGTCGGCTGCTCCCAGCTCCCGAAGCTCGGGCACATGCGCCGCGTCGCGTGCGCGAGCGAAGAGCTTAAGATCCGGCCATGCCTTTCGCGCCGCAGTGACGCTTCGCCTCGCCGATTCGGGGTCATCGAGCGTGATGATCAGCGCCGCGGCGCGCTCCGCGCCGAGGTTATGCAGGACGTCGCCTCGCGTGGCGTCGCCGAAATAGACGGAATGCCCCTTGGCGCGTGCCGAGCGAACATGGTGCGGGTCAAGATCGACGGCAATGAAGGGAACCTGCTGCGCCGCGAGCAGCTCGGCGACGGTTCGGCCGACACGGCCGAACCCGGCGATGATGACGTGGCCGCCAATTTCGGCGATCTCCTCGGCAGTCGGCGCGAGGTCGGCGCCGGCGCGTCGGCGCTCCATCGCGCCGCCCAGACGGCCGCCAAGAAAGGCAAGCAGCGGGGTGAGCAGAATCGACAACCCGGTGACGACCGCGACGAACTGGCCGATCTCGCGTTCGATCGCGCCGCTAATGACGCCGGCGCCGACGATGACGAAGACGAATTCGCCGCCTTCGCCGAGCAGAAAACCGACGCGGACCGCGACGTCGCCCGGCAATCCGAAGGCGCGCGCCAGACCGCTGGCGATCATCGCCTTGACCGTCACCAGCGCCAGCGTAGCGAGAAGGATCAACTCGAATTGCGCGGCGACGAGCTGGAGATCGATGATCATGCCGACGGAGATGAAGAAAAGCCCGAGCAGGAGCCCTTTGAACGGCCGTATGTCGGCCTCGACCTGATGGCGATACTCGGTTTCGGCAACCAGCAATCCGGCGAGAAATGCGCCCAACGCCATCGACAGGCCGGCCATGTGCGTAAGCCAGGCGGTGCCCAGTACGACGAGCAGGGTCAACGCGACGAACAGCTCGCTGCTGCGGGTCGCCGCGACCCAGCGGAATGGCCATCTGCAAAGGTAACGGCCGGCGGCCAGGATGAGCATGATCGCCGCCGCCGCCTTGACCAAAGCGAGCGCGATGTTGACCAACAAGGATCCGCCCGGCTCGCCGATCAACGAGACGAACATCAGGAGCGGGACGACGGCGATATCCTGCGCCAGCAACACTGAGAAAGTCGCCCGACCCGCGCGCGAGGCGATCTCGCCGCGCTCGACAAGGATCTGCACCACCACGGCCGTCGACGACAACGCAAGCGCGAGGCCGATGGTGATCGCGCTGGGCCCCGCGAGCCCGAGCACGCGGGCGACGATCGCGATCGCCGCGCCGGTGACCAGGATCTGCGCGCCGCCGAGACCGAGTACGAAACGGCGCATCGTCTTCAAGCGCTCGAGAGACAGTTCGAGACCGATCATGAAGAGCAGAAACACCACGCCGAGCTCGGCCAGCAGGCGGATGTCTTCTTCCACTCGCAGCAGCCCGAATCCGTGCGGCCCGATGCCGATCCCTGCGACGAAGTATCCCAGAACCGGGCTGGCGCGCAGGCGCGTGACCGCGATGACCACGACGATCGCCGCGGCCAGCAGCACGAAGACGTCACGCAGGTCGAGAACCGGGGCGGCTTGAGCGCCCAAAGTATCCATGGCCGCCGCCGCCGCCGCTCAGGTTGGTTCGCGCGGCGGCGGCGATTCGGCCTCGAACTCCGCCGCCAGCTTCTCCTCCAGGCGAACCAGGTCTTCCGGCAGCGGCATGCCGAGCGCCCGCATCTGGCTCAAGACCTGCGCCAACCGCAAATAAATTTCATGGCTGTCGCCTTGCTCGCCCTCCATTTGGTCGAGCAGCAGCGACAACGCGGCCTCGATTTCCTGTCGATCCATCGACCGCTCCCCGTTTCGTTGCGCTTTCGCGGCGGCTTGGCAGGGCCGGCTTCGAATGGTAACACGGATCGCGAGCGCCTCGATGATCGTACTGTTCACCGATTTCGGTTTTGGCGGGCCGTATACCGGCCAGGTCAAGGCCGTGCTTAATCGTTCGGCGCCGGGAGTCCCGGTGTTCGAACTGTTCTCGGACGCCCCGGTCCAAAACCCCAGGGCCGCGGCGTATCTGCTGGCGGCGCACGCGGCGTGGTTTCCGGCCGGCACCGTCTTCCTGTCGGTGGTCGACCCGGGGGTCGGCGGCCCGCGCGCCGCCATCGCGCTCGCCGCCGACGGGCGCTGGTTCGTCGGCCCCGACAACGGGCTGTTTGAGCTGGTCGCGCGCCGCGCCGGGCAGACGCTTGCCTGCGACATCGTCTGGCGGCCTTCTGTCCTCTCGGCGAGCTTTCACGGCCGCGACCTTTTCGCGCCGGTCGCCGGTTGGCTCGCCGCCGGTTCGCTGCAGTCCGACGCGCTGTCGGCGAGCGGACTGACTCGCTATCTGGATTGGCCCGACGATCTATACGAGATCATCTACGTCGATCACTACGGCAACGCGATCACCGGCATTCGCAGCGGCAAGCTCGCCGCCGACGCTGTACTTGCCGTCGGTGGCCGCACCGCTCAGCGTGCCCGGGCTTTCTCGGATGTCCGCGCCGGAGAGGCGTTTTGGTACGACAATGCCAATGCCCTGGTCGAAATCGCCATCAACCAGGGTAATGCCGCCCGCGACCTCAATCTTGAAATCGGGACGCCCGTCGCTCTGCGACGCTGAGCGTGTCCCTCATGCGCGGGCGCGCGTGAGGCCGATCGGACATACGACGCCCGTGCCGCCGAGTCCGCAATAGCCGAAAGGATTCTTCGCCAAATACTGCTGGTGATAGTCCTCGGCGAAATAGAACTCCGGGGTGTCGACGATTTCCGTGGTAATCTTGCCGTAGCGCGCGTCGGCGAGCACTGCCTGATAGGCGTCGCGCGAAGCCTCGGCCTCACGTCGCTGCTCCGCGGAATGGACATAGATCCCGGATCGATACTGCGTGCCGACGTCGTTGCCCTGGCGCATGCCCTGTGTCGGATCGTGGCTTTCCCAGAAAATCTTCAGAAGCGCCCCATAGTTAATTTTCCTCGGGTCGAAGACGACGCGCACCACCTCGTTGTGGCCAGTGCGGCCCCTACAGACCTCTTCGTAGGTCGGGTTCGGTGTGAGACCGCCCGCATAGCCCACCGCGGTAACGTACACGCCATCGGCCTCCCAGAACTTACGCTCGGCGCCCCAAAAGCAGCCAAGACCGAAGGTGGCGATGTCCATGCCCTCGGGATAGGGCGGCTCCAGCCGATTGCCGTTTACGAAGTGCTTCTCGGGAACCCGCATCTTCTCGGCGCGGCCGGGAAGCGCCGTCTCGATGGTCGGCATGGTGAGTTTGTTTCGCGACAGGGGCCACATGGCGGGATCTCCAGATGACGGCTCTTGAGCCGACGACAGTCGGCGACGACACTGATTTAGGAACGAGGCGCCGTCAATCGAAGTCAAATTCGCTTGATCGCCGTATCTTGCTGGGGAGGCGATGAAATTGGCCAGCTCAAATTGGGTCCCCGGCGACATCGATGTTCGGCCGCTGTCTTCGGCGATGGGCGCCGAGGTCCGCGGCGTAGACCTTGCCCGCCCGTTGACCGGGGCCGTCTGGAACGGCATTCGCGACGCGTTCCGCTCCTACCTGCTGCTCAGCTTCCCGGACCAGTCGCTGAACGAGACGCAACAGATCGCCTTCAGCCGGCGCTTTGGGCAGTTGCAGGTCCATGTCCTCGACCAATACCGGCATCCCGAGTTCCCAGAGATCTACCTCCTCTCGAACGTCGACCGGCGGAGTGGCGCGACGATCGGGCACCATCCTGACAAGGGCACGCTGGTCTGGCACTCGGATCTGTCGTTTCAGCGCTGCCCCGCGCTCGCGACGATGCTGTATGGCCTCGAGGTGCCGCGCACGGGCGGCGACACGCTGTTCGCCGACATGTACGCCGCCTACGACGCCCTGGCGGAGACGATGCGCAAGCACCTCGCCGGCCTGCGGGCGACGCACGATCTCGACTTCTCGCGACAACGGGCCGGAGAGCGGCCAATGACCGACCGACAGCGCCGCGCGGCGCCGCCGGTCGACCATCCGATGGTGCGGACCCACCCTGAAACCGGACGTCGGTCGCTCTACATAAGCCATCATGTTTCGCGCATCGACGGCATGTCCGACGAAGAAAGCCAGCGTCTACTTGCCGAGCTCATGGCACATGCCACCAGTGACCGTTTCGTTTACCGGCATCAATGGCGCAAGCACGACCTCGTTGTATGGGACAACCGCTGCACCATGCATCGGGCGACGGAGTACGACCCGACCGCCGAGCGGCGAATCATGCATCGCACCGTAGTCCTGGGCGATATCCCCGTCTAATCCCCGCGTGATCGGCCGCCTAAGACGGGGACCGGATGCCCGGTCCGCGATGTTTCCAAGAGGGCGTCGATGAGCTCGTGCACCTTAAGCGCCTCTGCGCCGCTGACCGCGGGCTCGCGGTCGTCGGCGATGGCATCGAGAAAGTCGTCGATCAGAGCGCGATGATAGTCATGCGGAAACGCCATCGGATCGGCGCCCGTACCGCCACCGGTGCCGTCGGGTTCGCGGCGCACCACGCGTCCATCGTGGAAGCGTACCTCGAGGGCGGTCCCGGCGATGACCGCGGTGGCGGTTTTGCAAACGAGCTCGATGCGCTCGGGAAAGCCGGGATACGCCGCGGTGGTCGCGTCGATCACGCCGATCGCTCCATTCGCGAACCGCGCCGCTGCCGCGACCATGTCTTCGGTTTCCATGCGGTGGATCGGCGTCGTGACGGCATATCCGGTGACCTCGACGACGGGGCCGGCCAGACTCAACATCAAATCCAGTGTGTGGATGCCTTGGGTCAGCAAGACGCCGCCACCGTCGCGCGTCCGTGTGCCGCGCCCTGGCTGATCGTAGTAACTTTGCGGACGCCAGAGCCGGATCGACGTCGCGACGCCAACGATATCGCCGAGCTCGCCCGCCGCGAGCATGCGCCGTAGTTCAAGGCCGCCAGGCCGAAAGCGGTGCTGCAACATGACCGCAAGGCGTACGCGCGCCGCCTGGCACGTCTCGACCAGCTCGCGGCTGCGCACGGTGCTCGTCTCGATCGGCTTTTCGAGCAGTATATGCTTGCCGGCGCGAGCGGCGCGCCGCACCAGATCGAGATGTGTATTGGGAGGCGTCAGGATGAAGACTGCAGCGATGCCGCGATCGTCGAGAATCGTCTCGATCCTGTCGCAGAGGGGGAACGGAAACTGCGCGTTGAAGCTGCGGCGGCGCGCCGCGCTTGGCGAATAGGCGCACGCGACCTCGACGCGCTCACCGAGGTCGAGCAGGCTCCTGGCGTGCGGCGTCACCGCCATGCCGAGCCCGATCAACGCGACACGAGTGCGAGCCATCGCCGGTGTACCGCCGCGGGCCGCTCAAAACCCATAGAGGCGCGCGGGATTGTCGACAAGGATTCGCCTGCGCGTCGCTTCGTCGGGCGCCCAGTCGAGCAGCAGGTCGAGCAAATCGGCGTCGTCGGGCATCGCCTCGCGCTTGGCGGAGGGATGCGGCCAGTTGCTTGCCCACACCATGCGCTCGGGCGCCGCACGAACCAACGCGCGCGCAAGCACACTCACGTCATCATAGCGCGGCGGCCCCGATTTCGACGTCTCATAAGGCGCCGACAGTTTGACCCAGCAGCGGCCGGTATCGATGAGGTTGAGAAGGCACTTGAACGCGGCATGATCGGGTGCAACGGGTTCGAGAAACTTGCCGTTGTGGTCGATGACGAAATTACCGGGCAGGCGCCGGAGCTGAGCCTCGAACGTCGGTAAGTCGCGACCATCGAACTGAAGCTGGACGTGCCAGCCGAAGGGATGCACACGAGCGGCCATCTCGTCGAGCCACTCCCACCGCATCGGCCCGCCGGGGAGCATCATGAACCGGCTGCCGCGTACGCCGGATTGCGTGAGCTGTCGGAGTTCGGTATCGCTTACTCCAGGCTTGACCACCGCGATGCCGCGCGCCGCGCCACCGAATGCGGCCATCGCATCGAGAGTGCAGCGGTTGTCGTCGCCATACGCGTTCGGCTGGACGATGACCACTCGCTCGAGCCCAAGCCGTTCCTGCATCCGTCGATACGCGGGCGCAAGCGCGTCGGGCGGCGGCGGTGGCGCGCCCGGCGCGGCCGGAAACCGGGCATCGTAGATGTGGATGTGCGTGTCACAGGCCGCATGCGGAGTTTGCAACAGTGGCTTGGCGTTCGAAGACATTTTCTTGTAAATCCCCGGTTCGTTCTCGGCCTAACGATTGGCGAAGCGCGACAGCCGGTGCGCGTGCTCGGGGTTCACCGATCCTTTCGGCGCACGACCGGCGATGATCTCGGCGGCTTGGGCAACCGTCTCCATCGCCTGATGCTCGATCGACGACGGCGTAAGGCCACCGAGGTGCGGCGTGGCCACCACGTCGTGCCGCACGGCGAGAAGCGGCGACGGCATCTGGTCTTGCGCCCGCCCGACATCCATCGCCGCACCGGCGATCAAGCCGGCATCGAGCGCGATCGACAGCGCCGCTTCGTCCACCAAATCTCCGCGAGACAGGTTGATGAAGTATGCCGTGCGCTTCATCCGCGCGAGCGCCTTGGCGTCGATCAGGTTCTCGGTCTCCTCGGTCGCCACGGCGAGGCAAACGACGAAATCAGCTTCGGTCAAAAGATCGCCCAGCGGCAGCTGGCGAACGCCGTCACGAGCGATCTTGACGTAAGGGTCGCTTGCCACGACGCGCATGCCAAGCGCCACCCCGAGACCGGCGAGATGACGTCCGATGGCGCCGTAGCCGATGATGCCGAGCGTGCTGCCGTCGAGCTGCCGGCCCATCTGCGCTTGCGGTTGTCGGCCAGCGCGAAATTCGCATGCCGAACGCGAGACATTGCGCCCGAGGTCGATCATGAATCCGATCGCCAGCTCGGCGACCGCGGCGACGAAGCCTGGGCTGGCCCTTGTGACGAGCACGCCCGCCGCGTTCGCGGCGGCGACGTCGATCGTCCTTATGTCGACCGCGCAGCGCATGAACGCGACGAGATCGGGAAGGGCATCGAACGCCGCCGCTTCGCCCGGAGTCTGGCGATCCGAAACGATGATTTGGCAGCCGTCGGCCTCGCTGATGAGTTCGGGCGTGCTAAGCGGATGGTCGAGCGAGTTGAACTTTAGTTCGCCCAACGCACGCAATCCCTCGACAGCCTTGTCGCCGTAGTAGTTCTGCAGCGTGTCGGGCGCGTGTGGGAGAAATATACGAATCGTCTCGGCCATGTACCGCACTCAGTGGACGGAAGCACCGAGGGCGTCGTCGAGAATGCGTTTCAACTCCAGGGTCTCCTCGCCGGTGAGATCGACGAGCGGCGGTCGGACAGGCCCCGCCGGGCGGCCGACGACGCGCAGACCCGCCTTGACAATGCTGACTGCATAACCTCGCCTTCGGTTGCGCAACGCAATGTACGGCAGGAACAATTTTCGGAGAAGCTCGTCGGTGACCGTGACATTGCCTTGGCGAACCGCGGCATGGAAGCGCAGGGCGGTCTTGGGAATGAAATTGTACACCGCCGACGAATAAGTGGTGAACCCCGCCGCGAAATAGGGAACGGCGAAAATCTCGGCGGTCGGCATCCCGCCGATATAGACAAGCCGCTCGCCGAGCGTCTGGCGAACGCGGACCAACTGCTCGACATCGCCATGCCCATCCTTGAATCCGACCAGGTTCGGATTACGGTCGGCCAAGCGGGCGAGCGTCTCGGCGGCGAACAGGCAATTGTCACGATTGTAGACGATCACACCGATGCCGACGGCGCGGCATACCGCCTCGACGTGGCGCAAGAGGCCTTCTTGCTCGACATTCAACAGGTATTGCGGCAGTAGCAAAACGCCATCAGCGCCGCACCGCTCGGCCGTGCGCGCGAACTCGATAGCCATCGCCGTGCCGTAGCCCGACCCGGCAATGACCGGAACTCGACCCTGCGCCACGCCAACGGCTGCCGTGACGACGCGGGCGTATTCTTCGGGCGCCAGCGAAAAGAATTCGCCGGTGCCGCCCGGGGCAAATAGCGCCGCCGCGCCGTTTGCGACATTGTCGGCGATGCTGGCCCGATACGATGCCTCGTCGAATGCGCCGTCGTCGCGAAAATGAGTGACCGGAAAGGCGAGCAGTCCGGCGCCGACCGCCGCTTTGAGCCGAGCGGGTTCCATGGTCATGGCGGAGACACCTCACCAATGCGCGAGATCGCGATCGCCGTCGTATCCAATGGCGCAAAAGTCGCCGCCTTGGTACCAATCGGCCACCCGATTCGCCGGAAGCTTGGCTTGCGCGGCAAGCGCCGCCTCGCGATGCGCCTCGGCTTTGCCGGTCGGGCGATAGCCAAGGCGATAGGCGGCCGCGTTGTCCCACCAGCTCCGCTCATTGTCCGAAGCCCCGTAGAACACCTCGAAACGAATGTCCGGGTGCTCGAGCCCGATCCGGATAAGCTGCACCAAGTCGTCGGGGCTGATCCAGATCGACAACCGGCGGAGATCGACGGGCGCGTCGGCAAAGTTGCCGATTCGCAAGCAAGTCACGCGCAGCCCGTGCTTGTAGGCGTAAAGCGCGCCCATCGCCTCGCCAAACGCCTTGCTCACGCCATAGAAACCGTCCGGGCGCACGATTTGGTCGACGTCGATACGTCGCGTGCGCGGGTAAAAGCCTATGGCGTGGTTCGAGGACGCGAAGACGACGCGTTTGACCTTGCGGCGGCGCGCCGCTTCGAAAAGGTTGTGGCAGCCGACGATGTTCGCCGGATGAATTTCCGCCCAGGGTCGCTCGACCGACACACCACCGAGATGGATGATTCCCTCGACGCCGTCGACGGCGCGCTCGACCTCGTCGAGCTTCGCCAGGTCGGCGGCGACGAAGCGTTCGTCGGCGGCAAGATCCGCCGGCGGCTGCAGATCGCTCAGCCGGATGTCTGGGTAGACGCCTTTGAGCAGGACGCGAAGCCGGCTGCCAATGCCGCCCGATGCCCCGGTGATGAGGACGTTTCGCATCGCCGTTCCCTTTCTTGTCCGATTGGATGGCCCGCCCGGGCGTCAGCTCCGCGCTCGAACCGCGTCGCCTTCCCTGGCCAGCTTGCGATATCGCTGACGGCTGTTGTCGAGATGCCTGCGCATGGCAAGCCGCGCCGCCGTTGCGTCCCCCGCAGCGATCGCGTCATGGATTTGACGATGCTCGCCCTGGATCATTTCGAGATATTCGCGCGGCCGTGGCAGGCGTCCGGGCGATACGCGGATGCTCTGGCGCGGAATTATGATGCGACCGAGGAATTCGTGAAAGCGGATGAACTGGGGATTGCAAGTCGCTGCGGCGATTGCCCGGTGGAAGGCGAAATCCTCGTCGATCGCCGACTCGCCGGCGGCAATTGCGCGGTCGATAACGGCCAGCGCGGCGCCGATCCGCTTCAAATGTTGCGGCTTGGCGCGCTCGGCGGCCAAGCCCGCCGCCTCGACTTCGACCCCGGTTCGCAGCTCCATGACATGCAGCACCTCGCCGATCGAACCCAGGCCTTGCGGATCGATCCGGAATGGACGGCGCTGGCTGTCGGCGGCGACGAACGCGCCGACCCCTTGGCGGGTCACCACCAGTCCTTCGGCGCGGAGCGCCGCCACCGCTTCGCGAACCACGGTGCGGCTCACCCCCATCGCCGACATCATTTGCTGTTCGGTCGGCAGCCGCGATCCCGGGGCAAGGTTGCCGCCAGTGATGTCGGCCAAGAGACGCTCGACCACCTCGCGGGTAAGGTTGCGCGGCGGCTGGACCGGTCGCAGAGCCCCCAGCCTGGCCGACGTTCTTGACTCGCTCCGGCTCGTATGTTGTATGGTCATCGTACAAGTAACGTCTAACATCGGGCGCGCCGCGCGGTCAATCGACTTGGGCGTATTGGGCACTCCGGCGGCGCCGTGGCGGCGAAATAGTCACGGTGACTCTCGACGGTCGCGTGGCGGCAGGATATCGTAGGGGTAACCGATCTTTACGGAGTGTGTTCGTTCTCATCCGTCGAACAGCGTAATTCGAAGCGTTACTGAAAAAACACTCACTCTCGAGGGAGGAATGAGTATGAAGCGACGCAGTGTACTCAAACTGGGCGCGACCGCGGTCGCGTTCGGCGCCGTCGGTGCGCGGTTTGCCGCACCGGCTTCAGCGCAGCAGAAGATGGTGCTGAAGGCGACCGACGTACATCCGCTGGGGTATCCCACGGTCGAAGCCGTGGTGCGGATGGGCAAGAAGCTCGAGCAATCGACCAATGGCCGGCTCAGCATCCAGATGTTCCCCTCGATGCAGCTGGGCGGCGAAAAGGAGATGATTGAGCAGGCGCAGGTCGGCGCGCTGCAGATCGCCCGCATCAGCGTCGGCCCGGTCGGCACGATCGTCGACGAGCTCAACGTGTTCAATATGCCGTTCGTCTTCCGCAATTCGGCGCATATGGAAAAGGTGGTCGACGGTCCGATCGGCACCGAGCTTCTGGATAAGGTGTCGAACAATCCGCAGACCCGATTGATCGGACTGTGCTGGATGAACGCCGGATCGCGCAACGTCTACAATTCGAAGCACGCCGTCCGCAGCATCGATGATCTCAAGGGCCTCAAAATCCGCATGATGGGCAATCCGATCTTCGTCGATACGATGAATGCGCTCGGCGGCAACGGAATCGCGATGGGATTCGATCAGCTCTACAACGCAATGCAGACCGGGGTCGTGGATGGCGCCGAGAACAATCCGCCGACTTATGTATCGGGGAACCACTTCCAAGTAGCGAAGTACTTCTCGATGACCGAACATCTGATCATTCCCGAGATCCTGGTCTTCTCGCGCCGCTCGTGGGAGACGCTGTCGAAGGACGATCAGGATCTGATCAAGAAGTTCTCGAAGGAGGCGCAACTCGAACAGCGCAAGCTTTGGTACGAGCGCGAGGAGGAGTCGGTCGCCAAGATGAAGCAGGTGGGCATCGAGATCGTTACCTTCTCTCCGGCGGAGAAACAGCGATTCCAGGCTGCCGTCAAGCCGGTTTGGGACAAGTACGGCGCCAAGTACGCCGACCTCGTCAAGCGCATCCAAGCCGTCAACTGACCGCCGGGTTGCGTGACGCACCAACGGGCCGGCCGAACGATCTAGTTCAAGCCGGCCCGATCTTTTCCTTTGCCTCGGAGGGTCGATGAAAGCCGCCTACGCCAAGGCCATGGACGCTCTGTACCTGCTGTGCGTCTCAATCGCCGGCTGCAGCCTGGTGGTGATGACGGTGATCATTCCATGGGGCGTATATCGTCGCTACTGGCTCAACTCGGCCGCGGCATGGCCGGAGCCTGCCTCGGTCCTGCTGGTGATCCTCTTCACGTTCCTCGCGGCCGCTGCTTGTTATCGCGCCGGGGTCCATATCAGCGTCGTTCTCTTTACCGATGCCCTTCCGTCGTCGCTGCGCCGTGTCGTTGGCCTGCTCTCCGACCTGGCGATGGCGCTGTTGAGCCTGTTCATGGTGATCTGGGGAATCCAACTGGTCGATACCACCTGGAACCAGGTCATTGCCGAATTTCCCTTTCTGTCGGTCGGCATCACCTATCTGCCCATTCCGGTCAGCGGCGCGCTGACCCTGATGTTCATCGTCGAACGCCTGTGGATCGGCCCGCCGTCGCGAACCTCGTTCGTCTACCGCGAGCCGGCCGACATCCACTAGCTCCGAGCGCGCGGGCGAGGGAAGTCACATGACTGCGTTCGTTCTGCTCGGCAGCCTTTTTCTTTTCATCGCCATGGGAGTGCCGGTCGCCTACGCCATGGGCATCGCCGCGCTCGTCGGCGCAATGTGGATCGACATCCCGCTCGAGGCGGTGATGCTCAAGATTTCCGACGGCGTGAGCAAGTTCTCCTTGCTGGCCATTCCGTTCTTCGTGTTGGCCGGCGCCATCATGGCCGAAGGCGGCATGGCGCGGCGGCTCGTCGCATTCGCCAGCGTCATGGTCGGCTTCATCCGCGGCGGCCTGTCGCTAGTCAACGTGCTTGCCTCCAGCCTGTTCGGCTGCATATCGGGCTCGTCGGTCGCCGACACCTCGTCGATCGGCACGGTGATGATCCCGCAAATGGAGCGGGCCGGGTATCCACGAATCTTCGCCGTCAATGTGACCATCACCGGTTCGGTGCAGGCGATCCTCATTCCGCCCAGCCACAACGCGGTCATCTACTCGCTGGCCGCCGGCGGATCGATATCCATCGCCAGCCTCTTTCTCGCCGGCGTGTTTCCCGGCCTGTTACTTGGCCTGTCGCTGGTGGTGCTTTGCCTCGTGCTCGCCCACAAGAACGGCTATCCGAAGGGCAAGGTTGTCCCGCTGCCCCAGGCGTTGCGGGCGGCCGGCGAGGCGCTGTGGGGACTGATCACCATGGTGATCATCCTCGGCGGCATCCTGAGCGGCGTCTTCACCGCCACCGAATCGGCGGCGGTCGCCTGCGTCTACGCCTTCCTCGTCACCATGCTGGTTTATCGCGACTATCGCTGGCGCGACCTGCCGCTCCTGATCCACCGCACGGTCAAGACGGTGGCGATGGTGATGATCCTCATCGCCTTCGCGTCGGGCTTCGGCTACATCATGGCCTTGATGCAGCTTCCGGCGCACGTGACGCAGTTCTTCCTGACGCTGTCGGACAACAAGTACGTCATCCTGTTTCTAATCAACATCATGCTGCTCGTGCTTGGGTGCCTAATGGACATGGCGCCGCTGATCTTAATCTGCACGCCGATCCTGTTGCCGGTCGTAACCAGCCTTGGCATCGATCCGGTGCATTTCGGAATGATCATGCTGATCAACCTAGGTATCGGCTTGGTCACTCCGCCAGTCGGCGCCACGCTGTTCGTCGGCTGCGCGGTCGGCAAGGTTACGATGGAACAGGTGGCGCGGACGATCTGGCCGTTCTACATTGCCATGATAATCGTCCTCGCGCTGGTGACGTACGTCCCGGCCGTCTCGCTGTGGTTTCCGAGCCTGTTTGATTTTTAAACCGCGTCGGGCCGCCCGGAGCTGGAGCGGCCCGATGTCGCGCGGCGCGTAGACCGCCTAGGAATAAACTTGGCGCTGCTGGCCGAGGCCGGCGATGCCCAGCGTCACCACGTCGCCCGACTTCAAGTAGACCGGAGGCTTGCGGCCCAGCCCAACGCCTGGCGGCGTGCCGGTCGAGATCACGTCGCCGGGCTCGAGCGTCATGAAGCGGCTAATATACGCGACGAGATAGGCGACGCCAAAGATCATTGTCTGCGTCGATCCGCTCTGCATCCGCTGGCCGTTGACGTCGAGCCACATGTCGAGCGCCTGCGGGTCCTTGACCTCGTCGGCGGTAACGATCCACGGCCCGATCGGTCCGAATCCGTCGTGGCTCTTGCCCTTGACCCATTGTCCGAGGCGTTCGATCTGATCTTGGCGTTCCGACACGTCGTTGATGACGCAATATCCGGCGACATGGGAGAGGGCTTTCGCCTCCTCCACGTAGCGCGCCTTGCGGCCGATGACCACGCCGAGTTCGACTTCCCAATCAGTCTTGACCGAGCCGCGAGGGATCGCAATCCGGTCGTTGGGACCGCCGATCGACGTGTTGGCTTTCATGAACAAGATCGGCTCGGTAGGGATCGGCAGGCCCGATTCCCTGGCGTGATCGGAATAATTGAGGCCGACGCAAACCAGCTTGCCGATGCCGGCGAGCGGCACGCCGAGGCGCGGCTTGCCCGGCACGGGCGGCAGTTTCCTGGGATCAAGTTTGCGCAGCTTGGCGAGCGCGGCCGGAGTCATCGTTTCCGCGCCGATATCGGCGATCTTTCGGGCCAGACTACGTACGCGCCCGTCGGCGTCGAGCATGCCCGGCTTTTCCTTTCCTTTCGGCCCGTATCGCAGAAGTTTCATGATCGTCGTCCCCCCTTGTCGGATGGCGATGGCGGCGCGGAGAGTAGCAGACGGCAAGGGTCACGCCAGAGGCAGATTAACGTCGCCGTGGCTATGGAAAGCCTCGGGTCGCGTACGATGTTGTGGTAGAAGTCAATGGATTCGCGACGTTATGATGTCGATTCGAACCGACGAATTATGGATTTGAGGAGAGCGTGGCCGGCGAATCGATGCTGGACGCGATAAATGGACAGAGCGTCCGACGACGCGTGACGCCCGGCTTTCTAGCGTCGGTCGTGATCGTTCTCTTGATCGCTGCGGTCGGTGCATACTTCGCCGTCCGGTTCGTCAACACCGAGCGCGAGCGCGACCTCAGGGCATGGCAAGTCCGCCTGGGCATCGTCGCCGATTCCCGGGCAGCAGCGATCGCCGACTGGCTCGATCGCCAGCACGAGGTCGTCCGCAGCTTGGCCGAGAACACCGCGCTCCAGCTTTACATGACCGAGATCGCGCTCGCCGCCACCCAGCAGGCAACGGTGACCGACGCCGAGGCGCAGGCGCAGTATTTGCGCAATCTGCTCATCGTTACGGCCGAGCGTACCGGCTTCACGGCGCCGGGGCGCGGTCCGCAGGTCGCCGCCAACGTGCGCCGCGTCGCCGTCGCCGGAATGATGTTGGTCGACGCGGAGGGCCGTCGCCTGGTGGCGACGCCCGATGCGCCGCCGATCGATGCGCGTTTAGCTGGCCTCGTCGGCCAACTCGGCAACGAAACGGCACTGTTGGATATCCATGCTGGCGCTGGCGGCCGGCCATCAATGGTCTTTGCCGCCCCGATTTTCGCCGTCCAAGCCGACCCCGGGGGCCAGCGGGTCGGCGCAATCGTCGGAGTAAAGGAAGTCGATCGCGAACTGTTCGTACTGTTGCAACGTCCGCCGATGGCCGAGCGCACGGCGGAATCGATGTTGGTCCGGCGCACCGACGGGGCCATCGAGTACGTGTCGCCGCTGCAAGACGGCACCCCGGCGCTCGCCAAGCGGCTCGCCGTCGACACGCCACGCTTGGAGGCGGCGCACGCGCTCGTCATTCCCGGAGGGTTTGGAATCTTTCGCGACTATCGGGATGTCGAAGTCCTGTCGACGGGGCGGGCGATCTCCGGAGTGCCCTGGACGCTAGTCCACAAAGTCGATCGCGCCGAGGCGCTCGCGGAAAGCGACGCACGGCTGCGCCGTATGTTGGTGATCCTGCTGTTGGGCGTGTTCGGTGTCACGGCGGCGATGGGAGCGTTTTGGATGCTCGGCGCATCGCGCCGCGCGAGCGAAGCGGCGCAACGCCTCGAGCAGCTTGCGCGACGCCTGGACAATCAGGGCCGGCTCCTGCGTCTGGTGACCGACAGCCAAACCGCGGCGATATTCATCGCCGACCGGGAGGGGAAACTACGTTTTACCAATAGCGTTGTAGCCCGGCGACTCGGCGTGTCGGCCGACGACCTCAGCGGCAAGACATTGGCGGCGGCTTTCGGGCCGGGCGAGGCTAGGCGATACGAAAAGCTGAGCCGCGCCGCGCTGGAAAAGGGCGCCATCGAGCCGGCGGTCGAACGAATCGACCACGCCCCGGATGGACCGCGTGTGGTGCGCACGCAGCATATCCCGGTGTCAGGGGACGGCATCGTCGCTGAAGGCGTGTTGGTCGTCGAGGACGACATCACCGAGGCGGTCGTCGAGCGGGAGCGGCGGGAAAAGAGCCAGGAGTTGCTGGTCAAGACGCTGGTCGACATCGTCGACGGCCGCGACCCCTTTGCGCGCCACCATTCCCAACGCGTTGCCGCGGTGGCGCGGCGCATCGCCGAGGAAATGGAGCCCGACGGGGCCGTGATCGAGGCGGCGGAATCGGCCGGTACGCTGCTCAATATCGGCAAGATTTTCGTGCCCACCCAGTTGCTGGCTAAGCAGGGCGGGCTCACCGAGGAGGAACTGGCGCAAGTTCGCGATGCAATCCGCCGCGGCAACGAACTAATCGACGGTATCGGGTTCGACATGACGGTGGCGCGCGCGCTTCGCGAGGCTGGCGAGCACTGGGATGGAAGCGGGCCGCGCGGCCTCGAGGGCGAGGGGATCTGCCTGCCGGCGCGCATCGTCGCCGTCGCGAACGCGTTCGTCGCCATGATCAGCCACCGGGCCTATCGTCCGGGTCTCGGCATCGACGAAGCGATCGCGCGCTTGCAGCGCGACGCCGGAGCCACGTTCGACCGCCGCGTGATTGCGGCGCTGGTCAACGACCTTGAAAACCGCGGCGGCCGCGCGCGCTGGGCCGCGTTCGCCGTGCCGTCCAGCGGCGGCGGCTGAAAAAGAACGGGGCGGCGGCCCATGGCCACCGCCCCGCATCACCCCCCGTACCCCTCCCAGCCGGTCGCCCGGCCGGACTCCGACGCCTTACTGCAAGACGATCTCGACCCGCCGGTTTTGCGGCTCACGGACGCCGTCAGCGGTGGGAACCAATGGCTGCGCCTCGCCCTTGCCGACGACGACGATCTGGTTCTCCGGGATGCCCTGCCGGACCAGACCGGCCTTCACGTTATTGCCGCGGCGCTCGGACAAGCGTTGGTTATAACGATCCGAGCCCGAGCGGTCGGCGTGACCGGTGGCCGTAATTCGCGTCACGTTGCCGGCCTTGGCCGACGCCGCGGCCTGCTCGATGACGCGCTGTCCCTCGGCCGTGATGTCGGCGCGATCCCAGTCGAAGAAGACCAGGAAGTTGCGCTGCGGCCCGGGTGCGGGCGCGGGCGCTGGCGCCGCGGCCGGAGCGGGCGCCGGGGCGGCTGCCGGGGTTGGCGGCGGCGGTGCCGGGGGCTGGCCGAAGAAATAGCGGAGGCCCAGCATTACCGTATGGTTCGAGTATTCCCCGTCGACCGTCGTGCCCGACAGGCTCCACTCAGGATCCTGCGTCGCGAAGTACCTGTAATCGAGCCACACGGACAGATTGTTGGTGATGTTGTACGCAAGGCCCGCGATGCCTTGATACGCAAACACCAAATCGGTGTCGCTTGAAGCGCCGCTCGAGATTTCACTCAATTTCAACTTGACCCACGCGGGACCGACGCCGCCACCGATGTAAGGGGTGACCGGCGAGCCGGTGTTGAAATCGTACAAGACATTGAACATCGGCGCGATCGAACGCACCGACCCCGTCGCGGGGCCAGTGCCTACAAGCGCGCCAAGCTCGGTCGCCGAGATCGACGTACCGTTGAGCGAGTCTACGACCGCTCTGTCGAGATCGTTGTCGCGATAATTGAACTCGAACTCGAGGCGGAGACCGGGAAGGCCCAATCCCTTATAGCCAACCTGCCCGACCGCGGCCCAGCCGGTGTCGAACTGCAGCTCGCCAGTGGCGTTGAACGGCACGCTCGGATCGTTGGCGGTGAAATCGGAATCTTCGGTCCAATTCACGCCGCCGCCGCCGCCGACATAAAAGCCGGACGT
>DATIBC010000037.1:0-13177 GCA_035457725.1 Alphaproteobacteria bacterium
GTTAACGGCCGAATATCCCAATCTTTTCAATGCCGTCAGTTGGCCTGTCGGCGCAGGAAAGCAGGGATGTCCAGGAGATCGTCCTCGGCCCGGCCGGGGGCGATTCGATCGGCTGGATCGAGACCACCAAGTCGAGGCTGGGACGGCGTCGGCGGCGCGACGAGCGATTGTACCTGAGGCGCGGTCTGGACCTCCGGATGCGCTGCGGGCTTGGCCGCAGGTGGTGCCGCCGGCCGAGCCGGCGTGGCGGCCGGTTGTGGCTGCCGTGCTCGGCCAGTTCCGGTCACACGTTCGAACAGGCTTGGACCGCGCCCCCGCTCCTTTGCGGCCGGACGCGCGGGTGCCGGACCATTGGCCATCGCCGCCTCGGCGTAAGGATCGCCGGCGGCGCGAGATTGCGGCACTGGCCGCGACATCGTCGGCTGGGCGGGCGCATCCATTGGACGCGGCGCGATGAACGGAGCATCGGCGGCTTCATTTGTATGCCGCTGCGGGTGCGCCGATTCGGGGATGCTCAGCGACGCGGGCGTCGCCTGTGCCGCTTGCGCGATCACGGCTTGTCCATACGTGGCGGTGGGCTGAAGCCCGGGGTGCATCGCGGCATCGACCCTGAGCGCCGCCGCACCCTCGCTACGCGGCGCCGGCTGCACCAGCGGCCGCGCCGGGCGCGACTGCGCCAGGCTGATCACCGTTGGCGGGCGCTCGGAGAGCGCTTGGGCGTCGATGCCGGTCGCCACTACCGAGACCCGCACCCGTCCGGTGAGCCGTTCGTCGAAGGTCGAACCGAAGATGATGTTGGCTTCGGGGTCGACCTCGTCGCGAATCCGGTTCGCCGCCTCGTCGACCTCGAACAGCGTCATATCCGGCCCGCCGGTGATATTGATCAGCACTCCCTTGGCGCCCTTCATCGACACGTCGTCGAGCAACGGGTTCGAGATCGCCTTCTGCGCCGCGTCGAGCGAGCGATTGTCGCCCTCCGCCTCGCCGGTACCCATCATCGCCTTGCCCATTTCGCTCATCACCGTGCGGATGTCGGCGAAGTCAAGATTGATCAAGCCCGGCATCACCATGAGATCAGTGACGCCGCGGACGCCCGAATACAGCACGTCGTCGGCCATTTTGAAGGCATCGGCGAAAGTCGTGCGCTCGTTCGCCACCCGGAACAGGTTCTGGTTCGGGATGATAATGAGCGTATCGACCATGTGCTGAAGTTCCTCGATGCCGGCCTCGGCGACGCGCATCCGATGGTGACCTTCGAAATGGAACGGCTTGGTGACCACGCCGACGGTGAGGATGCCCTGTTCGCGAGCGGCACGCGCCAAGACCGGCGCCGCACCGGTGCCGGTGCCGCCGCCCATTCCGGCGGCGATGAACACCATGTGCGCGCCCGACAGCGCGTCGAGAAGCTCGTGGATCGCCTCTTCGGCCGCGACGCGGCCGGTGTCGGGCCGCGAGCCGGCGCCGAGCCCTTGGGTCACGCCGAGCCCGAGCTGGATGCGCCGCTCGGCCAGCGACTGCGAAAGCGCCTGTGCGTCGGTATTGGCGACGACGAACTCGACGCCCTCGAGTTTGGCGCGAATCATGTTGTTGACCGCGTTGCCGCCGGCGCCGCCGACGCCGAAGACGGTTATGCGGGGCTTCAACTCTTGCGAGCTGTTCCTTGGGATGGAGAGATTGATCGTCATGTTGGCCTCCAATTATTGGTCGTATCTCGGTTCGACGCCGGCGTTCCGCCCGGCAACGGGTTAGGGTTGCGAGGTAAGTCGGTTCAGAGGTTGTCGCGGATCCACGTTCCGAAGCGGCCGAACACGCCCGCGATGGCGCCGGCTCCCGATGCGCTTTCGGCGAGAATGGATGCGGTCGGCCGATCGGTTTCGGCATGCGCGCGCATCGCATGCGTCAACAGTCCAGCGCAGGTCGAAAAGGCGGCCCCGCCTGTTTGGTCGGAAAGTCCGCTGACGCGGATGGGGCGGCCCGCACGCACTTGCTTGTCGAGGACGAGGCCGGCGAGCTCGCGGGTGCCTTGAAGCTGGCTGGCGCCGCCGGTCAGGACGACGCGCCGGCCGGCGACCTTGTCGAGGCCGCTCGCCTCGATGCGCGAGCGTACGAGTTCGAATGTCTCCTCGAGCCGCGGCTGGATGATTCCGGTGAGGATCGACTTCGGCACGTGGTTGGCCTGAACGTGATCTTCCTCGCCGACCAGCGGCACATCGATGATCTCGCGCGCGTCGGATGGCGAAGCGACGGCGCCGCCATAGAGCGTTTTCATCCGTTCGGCATGGGCAAGCGGCGTCGACAAGCCGCGAGCGATATCGTTGGTGACGTGATTGCCGCCGATCGGAATGCAATCGGCGTGGATGACGTTTCCATCGAAGAATATGGCGAACGATGTCGTGCCGCCGCCCATGTCGATGACCGTGACGCCGAGATCCATCTCGTCCTCGACGAGCGTCGCGAGCCCGGCGGCGTAGGGGCTGACAACGAACGATTCGATGTCGAGCCGGCAGCGTCCGACGACGGTCTCGAGATTTCTCACCGCCCCTGCGCTCGCCGTGACGAGGTGCATGTTGACACCCAGCCGCTCGCCGTACATTCCGCGGGGATCGCGGATGCCTCGACTGCCATCGATGGTGAAGCCGACCGGAATGGCGTGCAGCAAACGGCGATCATTGTGCGTATGCGCGGCGCGCCCCTGATCGACCACGCGGCGCAAGTCGCCATCGCCGATCTCGTGGCCGGCGAGCGACATCTCGACGCCGATCGTGCGCGAGGTCGGCGCGCCTCCCGAGACATTGACGATGACGTCATGCAGCGTCTCGCCAGCCATCTGCTCGGCGGCGCTGACCGCGTTGATGATCGACTGCTCGGCCGCCTCCATGTCGACGATCGCGCCGTTGCGCACGCCCTTGGACACCTGATGGCCGATGCCGCTGACGCGCGGCGCCGGGGCGGCGAGCGACTGGCCGGGATCGACCCTGGCGACAAAGCAAGCGATCTTGGTCGACCCGACGTCGAGCGCCGCCACCAGGCCGTTGCGTATGCGTTTCTTGGATTTGCTCACTAGCATCTCTCCATCGTCGGCGGCGGACTAGGTCGGGCGTCCGGCGCCGCGCGCGCCCTTGGGCGGCGGCGGCGCCACCTCGCGCACGGTGCGTAGGATCAAGCGATCGGGCAGGCGAAGGTCGACCACCGTGACGTCGCGTTCGAGCAGGCCGTCCTTGCGCACCAGCTCGGCTAGGCGCACCCACGCCGCGCCGACGTTGGTTTCCGGCAGACGGACGTCGATGCCGTTATCGAGTTTCAGGTTCCAGCGCCGGCCGCCGACGCGAATCGCCGCGGTGACACGGGTGGCGACGTCGGGCTCGGTTTCGAGTAACGCCACAAGCTGGGCGGCGTGAATCGGCGCGTCGGGACCGACGACCTGCGGCAAGTGGGAGAAGCGGCGAACGTCAACGCCGCGAATTTCGACTCCGGCGCGGTCGATCAGTGCCATTCGTCCGTGGTTTTGCCACAATGCCAGCGGCACGCGCTCGACCACGCGAACGTAAATCGTATCGGGTAACCGCCGCTCGACGTCGGCGCGGCGGATCCACGCTAGCCGCTCAAGCTCGCCTTTGGCGCGATGCGGATCGAAGGCCATGATCGGCGCGCCATGGCGGATTCCGATTGCGGCAAGAATTTCGGCGGGCGCGGTCTCGCCGCGTCCTTCGACAAAAACGTCCTTGACCGACAGGCCGAGCTTCGCCGATGCGACGAGCACGCGATCGCCGGCGTCGACCAGAAAATCGTTCGCTGCCGGCGGCAATCCGGCGCGCCACATATGCGTCGCTGCGGCAACGGCCATGCCGATCACCAGCAACCACGCCGCGACCCGTGCGACACGTGGGATGCGCCATCGCGCGCCGGTCCGACGGCGGACGAGACGATGCGAGGCGCGCCCGAAACGGCTCATGACGCCCTCCGCAGACGATCGCAGCTCGCCTGCCCGACCAGCCATTCGCACAGCGCGCCGAAGGAAATGCCGAGCGCCTTCGCTTGCTCGGGAACGAGCGACAGCGGCGTAAAGCCGGGCTGCGTGTTGATCTCCAGGAAATACAACCCGTCGGCGCCGGGCCTGCGGTCGTCGAAGCGGAAGTCGCTGCGGCTGATGCCGCGGCAGCCGATCGTGTTGTGCGCCAGCAACGCCAGTCGCATTGCTTCGTCGAACACCGGCCGCGGCACCGCGGCCGGAATGACGTGCTCGGCGTGGCCCGGCGTGTACTTCTTGGTGTAATCGAAATGGCTGCCGGTGTAGCGGATCTCGGTGACGGTGAGCGCGCGCTCGCCCATCACGCCGACGGTGAGTTCGCGACCGACGATGTATTCCTCGACCAGCACCATCTCGCTCCGCGGGCCGTCATCGCTCGATGGCGCGGCGTTATCGCCATCCATGACGATGCGCACGCCAACCGTCGATCCCTCGTCGACCGGTTTGACGACGTAGGGGCGGGGCAGGGGATCGCCGCTGGCGAGCTCGGCCCGCCGCATCACGCGGCCCTTCGGCGTGCGCACGCCTACCGTCTCGACGACGCGCTTGGTGGTCGGCTTGTCCATGGCGATCGCCGAGGCCAGCACGCCCGAATGCGTGTAGGGGATGGCCAGCAGCTCCAGCAATCCCTGCACGCACCCATCCTCGCCGTACCGGCCGTGGAGGGCGTTGAAAATCACGTCGGGCCGCGGCGAAAGCGCGGCCATCAGCGCGCCGACATCGTTGCCGACATCGAATGGAGCCACATCGTGGCCGGCCGCCAGCAGCGCCTCGACGATCGCCGCGCCGCTGACCAGCGACACTTCGCGCTCGGCGGAGATGCCGCCCATCAACACGACGATGCGCTTTTTCGCCGGGTTCATCGCGCATCTCCGTCGGCGGGGACGCCGATACGCCGGATTTCCCAGCGCAGCTCGACGCCAAACTTGTCCATCACCCGCCGCCGCGCTTCCTCGCCGAGGGCCTCGATGTCGGCGGCCGAAGCGGCGCCGGTGTTGATGAGAAAATTGCAGTGCATCGGCGAGATCCGCGCGCCGCCGCGCTGCATACCCCGACACCCCGCGGCGTCGATCAGCTCCCACGCCTTGCGTCCTTGCGCGTGTGGGTCGTCGGGGTTGGCGAATGTTGATCCACCAGTGCGCGTGCGCAGCGGCTGCGTCGATTCGCGCGCGCGCCGGATCTCGTCGATCCGCCGCTCGATGTCATCGGGCCGCGCCAACTCGCCCTTGAGTTCGGCGGCGATGAAGATCCAGTCCTCCGGCACGCCGCAATACCGGTATTCGAAAACCAGCGCGCCGTTAGTGAGGTAATGACGTTCGCCTTTGGCGTCGAGCGCGTCGGCGCCAAGCGTCACGTCTTTCATTTCGCGGCCGTATGCGCCGGCGTTCATGCGCAGCGCGCCGCCGATCGTGCCGGGAATTCCCGAGAGGAATTCCAGCCCGCCCAATCCCGCCTCGCGCGCCGCCAACGCCACGTTAAGGTCGAGCGCTCCGGCGCCGCATTTCAGCAAGTTGCCGTCGCGCGTGATCTCGACGAAGCCGCGGCCGAGCCGAACCACGACGCCCGGCACGCCGCCATCGCGCACCAGCAGGTTCGAGCCGACGCCGATCATCGTCACCGGCACGTCTGTGGGCTTCTCGGCAAGGAATTGCGCCAGGTCGTCGACGTCCGCCGGCCGGAACATGACCTCGGCCGGACCGCCGACGCGGAACCACGTGATCGACGCGAGCGGCGCCTTCTCGGTCAAGCGCCCGCGCACCTTCGGCAGCCGGTCGATGAGCCGGGATTCGATGCGCCGCGCGGCCATCATCGCGAGCCTCCCCGCGCGGCCGACGGCGCGGAGCCCACGAACTTCTCGATCTCGGCGGGCAGCGCGTGAGCCCAGTTGGTTATACTGCCGGCGCCGAGGCAGACGACCATATCGCCCGGCTTCGCAGTGTCGAGGACGAGCGCGGCGAGTTTGGCCGGCTCGGCGAGCGCGAGCACGCATTTGTGGCCATGCGCGCGCAATCCCTCGACAAGCGCCTCCTTCGAGGCGCCTTCGATCGACGCCTCGCCGGCTGGGTATACGTCGGCGACGATTACAGCGTCGGCGTCGTTGAAGCAGGTGCAAAACCCCTCGAAAAGATTCTTGAGCCGGGTGTAACGGTGCGGCTGCACCACGGCGACGACGCCGCCTTTGGTGGCGCTGCGCGCGGCGCGAAGCACGGCCGCGATCTCGACCGGGTGATGGCCGTAATCGTCGATCACGACGATGCCCGCCGCCTCGCCGGTACGCGTGAAGCGTCGCTTGACGCCTCTAATGGCACCGAGCGCCTTGCGGATCGTCGGCTCGTCGATTCCTATCTCGCGTGCCACCGCGATCGCGGCGAGTGCGTTCTGCACGTTATGCTCGCCGACCAACGGCAGGTGGAGTTGGCGCAGCCGCGCCACTTCGCCGCTGCGGTCGGAGATGATTGCGTCGAACCGGCCGCCTGAGGCATCGAGCCGGATGTCGATCGCCCGCACGTCCGCTTGCGGCGAAAACCCATAGGTGACGATCTTGCGCTCGGGAACCTGCGGAATGAGCGCCTGCACCTCGTGATGATCGATGCACAGCGCCGCGAAACCGTAGAAGGGGATATTGGCGACGAAGGCATGAAAGCCCTGTTTTAGCGATTCGAAGTCCTTCCAATAGTCGAGGTGTTCGGGATCGATATTGGTCACCACCGCGATCGTCGCCGGCAGGCGCGTGAAGGTACCGTCGCTCTCGTCGGCCTCGACCACCATCCAGTCGCCGGCGCCGAGCCGCGCGTTGGTGCCGTACGCATTGATGATGCCGCCATTGATTACCGTCGGATCCATGGCCGCGGCGTCGAGCATGGCCGCCACCATCGAGGTCGTCGTCGTCTTGCCGTGCGTGCCGGCCACGGCGACGGACCATTTGAGCCGCATCAGCTCGGCCAACATCTCCGCGCGGCGCACGACCGGAATGTGGCGTTGACGCGCCGCCAATACTTCCGGATTGTCGGGCTTGACCGCCGAAGAAATGACCACGACTTGCGCGTTCTCGGCGTTGGCAGCGTGGTGACCGATGGCGATGCGGATGCCGAGCTCACGCAAGCGCTTGACGTTGGCGCTTTCGGTGACGTCGCTGCCCTGCACCGAATAGCCCAGGTTGCGCAGGATTTCGGCGATGCCCGACATGCCGATGCCGCCTATTCCGACGAAGTGCAGGGTTCCGATGCTGAGCGGCAGCGATTTCATGCCGGCGACTCCATCGTGCGCGTCGCGCGATCGACGCGACCCGTCGTTTCGGATGTCACCGCTGCCGATATGGCGGCAGAAAGAGGGGCGAGTTTCATCACCAGGTCGGCGAGGCGCTCGGCCGCGTCCGGCATGGCGAATGTCCGTGCCGCCGCCGCCATACCGGATAGCGGCGTCGGATCGGCGATCAGCTCGGCCAGGCGCGTCGCCAGCGCCTCCGCGGTGAAGCGCGGCTGCGCCACGATTGTCGCGCCCCCGGTGTCAGCGAACGCGCGCGCGTTGTCGGTTTGGTGGTCGTCGGCGGCGGCGGGATAAGGCACGAGCAGCGCCGGGCGCCCGGCGACCGCCAATTCGGCGACGGTCGAAGCTCCGGCCCGTGCAATGACGAGATGCGCCGCCGCAATGCGATCGGGTAGATCGGAGAAGAACGTCGCCAGCACGGCGTCCACCGCCGCCTCGCGATACGCGGCGCGCGTCTTTTCGAGCTCCTCCGGCCGGCATTGCTGGACGATCGTCACGCCGGCGCGCTGCGACGGCGCGAGCGCGGCGAGCGCCGCCGGGATCACCTGGCTGAATACGGCCGCACCTTGGCTGCCGCCAGTGACGAGAATGCGCAGTTTCTCGCCGGCGGCCGGCGGCGAATAGGAAGTCTGCGCAAGCGCGATAACCGCCGGGCGGACCGGATTGCCGGTCCGTGTGGCAAGGCGCGATTGCGCCGCGGCGAGGAAACGGGTGCGCGTGAACGAGGTGGCGATCGCGTCGACCCGCGTCGCCAGCAATCGGTTGGCGCGTCCGAGCACGGCGTTCTGCTCGTGAATTAGCGTCGGAACAGCGATCCGCGTCGCCGCGTACACCGTCGGAACCGATGGATAACCGCCAAAGCCGACCACCGCCTGCGGGCGCAGCCGCTTCAGCAGGCGCTGGGCGGCGAATATCGCCAGACCCATGCCGGCGATGCCTTTGATGCGGGCGACGAAGCTGCGGCCTAGCGGCGGAACGTGCAGCCGATGTGTCTCGAGCGCGCCAAGCGCGCCGCCATAGGCTGCGCCACGATCGTCGGTCGCCAGCGCCAACCGATAACCCCGCGCGGACAATACGCTCGCCAGCGCCTCGGCGGGAAAGACGTGGCCGCCGGTGCCGCCGGCGGCGAGCACGATGAGAGGGGCGGCGCTCATACCACCTCCGCCGCGCCGTAGCGCTTACGGCTCAGCGCCAGGAGAAATCCCATGCCGAGCGACATCGCCAACAGCGATGAGCCGCCGTAGCTTATGAACGGCAGGGTCATGCCTTTGGTCGGCATGAGATGCAGGGTCGAGCCCATGTTGATTATCGCCTGCAATCCGAACTGAGCGAGCAAGCCTGCAAGCGCCAACAGAACGAAGAGGTTGTGCTCCTGCAGCAGCCGCGCGAACCCGCGCAGCACGATGAACGAGAACAGGCCGACAACCAGGAGGCACGCGAAGAGCCCGAACTCCTCGCCGGCGACGGCGAACACGAAATCGCTATGCGCGTCGGGGAGTACGGACTTCACCGTACCTTCTCCGGGTCCGCGTCCAAACGCCCCGCCATTGCCGAACGCCTCGAGCGCCGTGTTGACTTGATAGGTGTCGCCCGATCGCGGATCGAGGAAACGATTGACCCGGCTGGCGACATGCGGAAACACGAAATAGGCCGCGACGCCGCCGGCGGCGGCTACGCCTCCCAGCAACAGGACCCAGAACATCCGCAATCCGGCGAGGAAGAATTGCGTCAGCCAGACGACGGTTACGATGAGCGCCATGCCGATGTCGGGCTGGCGCAGCAAGAGAAAGAGGATCAGCCCGAATAGGGCGATCGAAATCATGTCGCCTGGCACGCCCTGCCGTTTGCGTTGGATGGCGAACAGCCAGGCGGCGACCACGGCGAATGTCGGTTTGACGAATTCCGAGGGCTGCAGCGAGAAGCCACCGAGATTGACCCAGCGCCGCGCGCCCTTGACCTCCGCGCCGATCACGAATGTCAGGGCAAGCAGGACGAGGCTGGCGATCAGCCCGACGAGCGCCAGACGGCGCACGTTCCTTGGATCGAGCAGCGAGATGGCGAACATGATCGCCAACGCAGGCGGCAGCAGGCCGAGCTGGCGACGGACGAAGTAGAAGGGGTCGAGGCCGATGCGCTCGGCCACCGGCGGCGTCGCCGCCATCGTCAGCACGGCGCCAAAGCCGATCAGCATGGCAAGCGCAAGAATCGTCCAGCGGTCGATCGTCCACCACCAGCGGCTGATCAGCGAGGTATCAGTGCGGGCGAAGTTCATGCCGCGCCTCCAACCCGCCTGATGGAGCCCTTCTCGGTCGCGGCAATCGACCGCACGAGACGACGGAACATGTCGCCGCGCGCCTCGTAATCGGCGAACTGGTCGAAGGAGGCGCAAGCCGGCGACAGCAAGACCACGCCGCCACGCGCCCCATCGGCTTGCGCGTCGGCGCTGGCTGCAGCGACGGCGGTGGCAAGATCACCGCATTTGACGAATTCCGCCTTGCCATCGAGCGTGCCCGCGAATTCGTCCGCCGCCTCGCCGATGAGATAGGCGCGGCGGATGCGCGCAAAATACTCGGATAAGCTGGCGATGCCGCCATGTTTGGGGCGACCGCCGGCAATCCAATATATGACG
Organism: Alphaproteobacteria bacterium; assembly: GCA_035457725.1. Classification (GTDB taxonomy): domain Bacteria; phylum Pseudomonadota; class Alphaproteobacteria; order CACIAM-22H2; family CACIAM-22H2; genus DATFES01. The sequence continues at coordinate 9,924 of DATIBC010000037.1, forward strand.
TCGTAACAGGCGAGCGCCTTGGCCGCGGCGTCGGCGTTGGTCGCCTTGCTGTCGTTGACGAAACCGATGCCGCCGATATCCGCCACGCGCTCCTGGCGATGCGGCAACCCAGGATACGTCGCGATGCCGCCGGCGATGCCGTTGGGCGAAAGCCCGACGGCGCGCGCCACCGCGTAGGCTGCCGCAGCGTTTTGCCAATTATGCGCGCCGGGCAATGTCGTCACCGGCCGCAAGTCGATGACTTTGACGGCGTCACCGTAGATGGCGTCATGAAGAACGCCATCGAGAGCGAAGACGCCGCGCTCGAGCCGGCGCCCCGACGACACGGCGATGACGTTTTGCTCGTCGGCGGCGACGAGTGCATCGCGCAGCTTGCGGCTTTCTGGATCGTCGACGCCGACGATAGCGGTGCGCGGGCGGGTTTGGCGGCGAAAGATATTGCGCTTTGCGGCGATGTAGCCATCCATCCCGCCGTGGCGATCGAGATGGTCGGGGCTGATATTGACCAACACGGCGACGTCGTAGGTGATCGAGAAGCTCAGCTCGAGCTGGTAGGACGACAGCTCGAGCACGTAATAAGCATCCGTTCCGAGCGGCTGAAGACCAAGCGCCGGCGCACCGATGTTGCCGCCGACCTCGACAGTACGGCCCGCGCGCTTGAGGATGTGGCCGAGCAGCGCCGTGGTCGTCGATTTGCCATTGGTTCCAGTGACGCCGATGTAACCCGCGTCACGCTGGCTGCGCCCAAGCAGCTCGATGTCGCAAACCAACTCGACTCCGTTCGCTCGAGCCTGCGCGGCGACCGGATGCGGCGCCGGATGAGTGTGTGGTATGCCCGGGCTGAGCACGAGCGTCGTCAACTCGCGCCAATTGCAAGCGTTGAGATCAACCAGCGGGATGCCCTCGGCGCGCGCCTTGGCACGGCGATCCTCGCTGTCGTCCCAGGCCCAGACCTCGGCGCCGCTCTTGGCCAGCGCGCGCGCCGCGACAAGGCCGGACTTGCCGAGCCCCATCACCGCGATCGGCATGCCAGCAAAGGGAAAGACATCGATCACGGCGCGCTCACCTCAGCTTCAACGTTGAAAGTCCGGCGAGCGCCAGGATCGACGCGATGATCCAGAATCGGATGACGATGGTCGATTCCGGCCATCCCTTCTTCTCGAAGTGATGGTGCAGCGGCGCCATCCGGAACACGCGCCGGCCGGTCAACTTGAACGAGATCACCTGCACGATCACCGAAACCGTCTCGAGCACGAACAAACCACCGATTATTGCGAGCACGAGTTCGTGCTTGGTCGCGACGCTGACCGTGCCGAGCGCTCCGCCCATCGACAGCGAGCCGGTGTCGCCCATGAACACCATGGCGGGCGGTGCGTTGAACCATAGAAAGCCGAGCGCCGCGCCAACCAACGCCGAACAAAGCACCGCGAGTTCGCCCGTGCCGGGCACGTGGTGCAGCAGCAGATAGTTCGAGAAGATGGTGTTGCCCGCGAAATACGATATGGCAGCGAAACAGCCCGCCGCGATCATCACCGGCACGATGGCGAGCCCGTCGAGCCCATCGGTGAGGTTGACCGCGTTCGAAGCCCCGACGATGACGAACATGGCGAACGGAACGAAAAACCAGCCAAAGTCGAGCAACACCGATTTGAAGAAGGGGACGGCGAGCGAGGTCGACAGTGGTTCGCGCGTAAGCGTGACGATCCACAGCACCGCCAGGGCCGAGATCAGCGCCTCGAGCAAAAGCTTGAGGCGTCCGGGAAGCCCCTTGGGATTGCGTCGGGTGAGCTTGAGATAGTCGTCGGCGAAACCAATCCCGCCGAAACCAACGGTGACGATCAAGACCGCCCAGACATAACCATTGCGAAGATCGGCCCAAAGCAGTGTCGAAATGCTGAACGCGAGCAGGATCAGGACGCCGCCCATCGTCGGCGTCCCTGTCTTGCTCAAGAGGTGGCCCTCCGGACCGTCGTCGCGGATCGGCTGGCCGTGGCGCTGTTTGGAACGCAGCCAGGCGATGATCCGCTGTCCGAAAATGAAGCTGATGAGCAGCGCGGTGATGACCGCGCCCCCTGACCGGAAGGTCAGGTAGCGGAAGAGATTGAGCGGACTGACCTGATCGGCCAGGGGGTAGAGAAGGTTGAAGAGCATCTTGGCGCTGCCTGTCCCTTCAACCGTTGACGACGCGCGATGCACGCGCGGTCCGCGCGGCGTCATCGCCGCCGGAATTGCCATTCGCCGCCAGCAGCGTTTCGACCACGTGGCCCATGCGGCTGCCGAGCGATCCCTTGACCAGCACGACGTCGCCGGCCCGAAGGGCGGCTTTCACTAACGGCGCCAACTCGCGCGAGTCGACCGCGTGGACGGCGCGCATGCGCTGCGGAAGCGCTGCGTCGAGTTCGGCCATGAGTCGGCCGCAAGTGAAGACGAGATCCACCCCTTGCGCGACCAAGGCGCCGGCGAGATCGGCGTGCATGCGCGGCGAATCGGGCCCCAATTCGAGCATATCGCCCAACACTGCGATGCGCCGGCCGCCGCGTCCGGGCGCGACCGCGCGTAGCACGGCGAAGGCGGCGCGCATCGACACCGGGCTTGCGTTGTACGCGTCGTCGATGACTTCGCAAGTTCCGCCACGGTACGGCACGCGATGCCGTTGGCCGCGGCCCTTCGGCGGTGTCATCCGTTCGAGCGCGACTAACGCTGGTGCCAAATCGGCGCCGAGCGCGTTGACCGCGGCAAGTACCGCGAGGCTGTTCAGCGCCCAGTGCAATCCCGCGGCGCCGATGCGATAGGCCACGCGGCGGCCGTCGAGCTCGGCGACAACGGCGGTTTCCGTGGCGCCGACCGCGACATCATGAAGCCGGGCGTCGGCGGCATTGTGCGTGCCAAACCCGACGACGCGGGTGAAGCCGCGCGAGCGGGCGCGCGCGGCGAGGAAATCGAAATACGCATTGTCGCGGTTGAGCACCGCCGTTTCGCCGCCAGCCTCGAAAATCTCGGCCTTGGCCTCGGCGATGCCGTCGAGCCCGTTATCGGGAAAGAACTCGAGATGCACCGGTTCCACGTTGGTCACGATGACGACATGCGGGCGAACCAGGCGGACAAGCGGCTCGATTTCGCCGACGTGGTTCATGCCGATCTCGAAAACTGCGTAGGCTGCGTCGACCGGCAGGCGCGCCAGCGTAAGCGGGACGCCGATGTGGTTGTTGAAGCTGCCGATGCTGGCGTACATCTCGCCCTGCGTCGCCAACGCT
>DATIBC010000038.1:0-8252 GCA_035457725.1 Alphaproteobacteria bacterium
CTCCAGCGATTGGCGTTTCTCGGCCTCGCGCGCTCTGAGTTCGCGACGCATGATCTTTCCGGTGGCGGTGAGCGGCAGCGTGTCGACGAACTCGACCTCGCGGGGGTACTCGTGCGCGGCGAGCCGGGTGCGGACGTGTTCTTGGATCGAGCGCACCAACGCCTCGTCGCCGACCGTCTGCGGCTTCAGCACGACAAAGGCCTTGATCGCCTCGGTGCGCAAGGGGTCGGGAACGCCGATCGCCGCCGCCATGGCGACGGCCGGGTGCCGCATCAGGCAATCCTCGATCTCGGCCGGCCCAATGCGATATCCAGCCGAGGTGATGACGTCGTCGGCGCGGCCCTGATACCAGAAGTAGCCGTCTTCGTCGCGGCGGCCAAGATCGCCGGTGATGAGCCAGTCGCCGACGAATTTGTCATGGGTGGCCTGCGGATTGTTCCAGTAACCGAGGAACATCACCGGATCGGGACGCCGGATCGCGATGTTTCCGATGACGCCATCGGCGAGCGCATTTCCCGAATCGTCGACCACCCCGACCTCGTGGCCGGGCACGGCGCGGCCCATCGCTCCGGGCCGCACCGCCATGATGGTCGCGCAGTTGCCGACCACGAGATTGCATTCGGTCTGACCGTAAAACTCGTTGATCGTCACGCCGAATGTGGCTCGGCCCCAGTCGAGAAGCTCGCCGCCCAGCGTTTCGCCGCCGCTGCCGATCGACCGCAATGCGACGCCGTGATTTTGCGGCGCGCCCGCCTGACGCATCAGCTTGAGGGCGGTGGGCGGTAGAAAGACATTGCGGACCCGATGCCGAGCCATCAATGCGAATGCAGCGTGAGGCTCGAATTTCCGCATGCGGTGGGCGAGCACCGGTACGCCGTGATGCCAGGCCGGCAACAGCACGTCGAGCAATCCGCCGATCCACGCCCAATCGGCCGGAGTCCAGAACAGGTCGCCCGGTTGGGGGAAGAAATCCTGGGGAAACTCCACCCCGGGCAAATGACCGAGCAGGACGCGGTGTGCATGCAGCGCCCCTTTCGGCGCTCCCGTCGTGCCGGAGGTGAAGATGATTAGGGCTGGGTCATCGGCGAGCGTCGGCACGGGTGAATAGCTGTCCGAGGCATCGGCGACCGCCGCGGCAAAGCCGAGCGTGGCATCTTCGCCTTTGCCGCCGACGACGAGAATCAGCTTTAGGTCAGGCAGGCGCCGGCGGATGGCGGCGATTTTGGGCAAATTGGCGGTGTCGGTGACCAGCGCCGCGGCGCTCGAGTTCTTCAGCCGGTACTCGAGCGCGTCTTCGCCGAACAAGACGAAAAGCGGCACCGCGATCAGTCCGGCCTTGTAGGCGGCGATATGGGCGATCGCGGTCTCGGGCGCCTGCTGCAGCAAAATCGCCAGCCGATCGCCACGGCGGATGCGGTGGGCGGCGAGCGCATTGGCCAGCCGATTCGATGCCAGCTTGATGTCCTTGAAGGTGAAATCCGCGACGACGCCGTCTTCGTCCTCGAAGATGAGCGCCACCTTCTCGGGATGCGATGCGGCATGGCGGTCGCACGCGTCGACGCCGATGTTGTAGGCGCGCGGAACTTGCCACTGGAACCGTGCCCGCGCGTCATCGTATGTCGCGGCGTGAACGAGCATGCGGATCGTCCCCTTTGCGGCTGGCACGATCATAGCCAGCCGCGACCGAGCTCGGGTAGATATCATTCGTGAAAGCCGAGCGAAAAGGGAGTATGGCCCAATGTTTCAATCCGATTTGCTCAAGGGCAAGCGCATTCTCATCACCGGCGGCGGCAGCGGTCTTGGCAAAAGCATGGGCCGGCGTTTCCTTGAACTTGGCGCGCGGTTGGTCATCTGCGGCCGCCGCGCCAATGTTCTCGAAGCGACGGCGGCGGAAAATAACGCCGACTTCGCCGGCGCCACCGAGTGGCACGTCTGCGATATCCGCGATCCCAATGCCGTCGAGGCGATGATCGAGAAAGCTTGGACGAACGCGCCGATCGACGGCTTGGTCAATAACGCCGCGGGCAATTTTCTCGCCAAATCGGAGACGCTCTCGCACCGCGCCCTCGACGCGGTGCTCGGCATCGTGCGGCACGGCTCCGCCTATACGACGCTTTCTTGCGGCAGGCGCTGGCTCGCCGCAAGACGGCCGGCGACGGTGCTCAGCATCGTCACCAGCTACGCCTGGACCGGCTCGGGCTACGTCCTGCCCTCGGCGATGGGCAAGGCGGGGGTGCTCGCCATGACGCGCAGCCTGGCGGTCGAATGGGGACCGCGCGGCATCCGCTTGAACGCCATCGCGCCTGGACCGTTTCCGACCGAGGGCGCCTGGGAACGTTTGGTGCCGAACAAGGAGCTCGAAGCGGCGTGGCTCGCCCGCATCCCGTTGCGCCGCTCCGGCAAACACGAGGAACTGGCCAATCTCGCGGCGTTCCTGATGTCGGATGGCTCAGGCTATGTCAATGGAGACTGCGTCACCATCGACGGCGGCGAATGGCTCGCCGGCGCCGGCCAGTTCAGTTTCGCCGAGCGCCTGAGCGAGGACGATTGGCGGCGTATGCGGCCGAAGAAAAACTAGCCGCATCCCCTCTCAGGCGCGAGTTATCCCCAAAGAATCAGCAAATTCTGATGAAAAGATTAACAATTGTAAATAGTCTCTAGTTTCGTATAACCATCCTTTGGATGCACCGGCAGGCGACAATTCAAGGGCAAGCTACGTCTTCTTCGGCGGCAATTTCAACGCCGCGGTCGATGTCCTGGGCGGTGATGGTAACGACACGCTCACCGCAAGCAAGGGCGGCGCTCTCGGCGACGTGCTGGTCGGCGGGCGGGGCGACGACGCGCTCGTCGGCGACGGCGGGCTCGACGTTCTGATCGGCGGCCAGGGTGACGATGGGCTGGTGGTCGCCGATCTTGGCTTCCGCCGGGTCGACGGCGGCACGGGATTCGATGAACTGCTGTTCCAGCAGGCCGGCATGATCGATCTGTCCGGCGTGCGCGGCCGTATTTTCGGCGTCGATTTGTTCGATCTGTCGAACGGCGCCGCTAATACGTTTAATTTGCGCCTGTCGGACGTATTGACGCTAGATGCGCAAAACATCGATGCTGGCGGCACGACGTTGGACAACGTCCTGGTGGTCAACGTCGGGAGCGGCGAGAACGACACCGTGAACCTCTTCACCGCCGACGGGTGGATGGAACAGTCGAGCGTGGTGGTCGACGGGGAAACGTTCCGTATTTTCACCGCCGCCAGCACGACGATCGCCATCGACGACGCGGCGCAGATCGTCTTCACCTGATCGGGTCGTCCTTCTGGAGCGTGATTCGCCAAGGTTGACTCGCCGGTCTCAGAGCTTATTCCGTTCAGGTCGACCCAGGTTGCGCGCCCACATGGTTCGACAGGCTCACCATGTGGGCGCGTTTAGTGCGCCTCACCCTGAGCTTGTCGAAGGGCGAAGGAGAGGCCGGCCGCTCAAGATGAGGACGCGGCGTGAGGCTTTTTGGACATCCGAGCGAATCGGGTATGCTCGCCGGCGATGCCTGGATTCGCCAATCCATTGAATTTCGCGCCGCAGGCGCTCGAGCCGCCGCCGTTGCCCGAGGCGCGTGCGCGGGTGGTCGTTCTCGGCAACGAAAAGGGCGGATCGGGAAAATCGACGGCGGCGATGCACCTCATCGTCGGCCTGCTGCGGCAGGGGCTCAAAGTCGGCAGCATCGATGTCGACGCGCGCCAAGCCACGCTTTCGCGCTACGTCGACAACCGGCACGCTCGCGTCGCCGCAAAGGGGGTTGACCTGCCGACTCCCGAGCACCGCACGGTGAAGCGCTCCGAGCTGAGCGGCACCGCGGCGCAAGACGACGAGCGGGCGCGCTTCATCGAGGCGTTCGCGCCGCTTTCGGCGGCGAACGACGTCGTCGTCATCGATACGCCCGGTAGCGATAATTTCCTGTCGCGCTTCGCCCACTCCTTCGCCGATACGTTGATCACACCGATGAACGACAGCTTCATCGATCTCGATTTGTTGGCGAAGGTCGACGCCGACACCCTCAAAATCGAACGGGTCAGCCTTTACAGCGAGATGGTGTGGGAGCAACGCAAACGCCGCGCGATGCGCGACGGCGGGTCGATCGACTGGATCGTCATGCGCAATCGCTTGGCCAGCCATGACGCGCGCAACAAACGCAACGTCGCCGACGTGTTGCAGCGCTTGTCGAAGCGCATCGGATTTCGTCTCGCGCCCGGGTTCGGCGATCGGGTCATCTTCCGCGAGCTGTTCCTGGGCGGCCTGACCCTGCTCGATCTAAAGCAGGTCGGCGGGCCGTCGCTGACGATGTCCCAGCTCGCGGCGCGGCAAGAGGTGCGCGACCTGATCGCCGCGGTCGGCATCACGGCGGTTCTGCAGGCGCCGCCCGCTTCCCACGCTACGGCCACTGGAATCGACTGAGCTCGACCGCTATCTCTTGGGAAGCGACTGACGGATCGTCGATCGGCTCGAGAAGAAGATGGCAGGCAAGTCGAAGCTCCCCACGCCATCGGGCGGCAAGGCGGTGGCGGATTTCATCGCCAAGGTGAAAGCGATGCCTGCGGTGCGGCCGGCGGGGCAGGCGGGCCGGCTGATTTTCGCCCTCGACGCCACGGCGAGCCGCGAACCGACCTGGGACCGCGCCTGTCGCATCCAGGGCGAGATGTTCCTGGCAACGCGCGGGCTCGGCGGGCTCGAGGTGCAGCTCGTATGGTATCGCGGCCTTGGCGAGTTCGAGGCCAGCCCGTGGTTCGCCGATTCGAAGGCGTTGGTCGCCCGCATGGCCGCGGTCTACTGCCGTGGCGGCGAAACACAGATCGCCCGCGTTCTGCGGCACGCCATCGCCGAAACCAAGCGCCGCAAGGTGAATGCGCTCGTCTTTGTCGGCGACTGCGTCGAGGAGTCGGTCGATACGCTGTGCCAGCTCGCCGGCGAACTCGGACTGCTCGGCGTACCGGCGTTCATATTCCACGAGGGTGGAGAGGCACTGGCTCGGCGCTGCCTTGAGGAAATCGCGCGCCTGACCGGTGGGGCCTACTGTCCCTTCGATTCGGCGAGCGCAGATGCGCTCCGTGATCTCCTCGCCGCCGTCGCTGCCTTCGCCGCGGGCGGCCGGCCGGCACTCGAGGATTTCGCCAAGCGCCGCGGCGGCGCTGCCTTGCTCCTTACGCACCGGATGCGCTGATGGGCGTGTTCCTGTTCTATCTCGTCATTGGCGCCCTCATTGCGTTCGCGATCTGGTTCGTCATGCGCGCTTACGCTCAAGCCGACAGTAAGACGATCATCGGCGCCTTGAAGATGGCCGGGCTTGCGGTCGGCGGCGCGTTTGTCGTCTGGCTCGCGATCAGCGGCCGGCTTGGCCAGGCGTTGATGCTGGCCGCCGCTTTGACCCCGCTTTTGCTGCGCTGGAAGTCGATCGCCACGCAATTCGGCAATTTGCGCGGGCCGCGCCCCGGGCAGGTGTCGGATGTCGAGACGAAGTACCTGCGCATGACGCTGGCGCACGACAGCGGCGACCTCGACGGCGTTGTACGCGACGGACGATTCCGCGGGCGGCGGCTTGGCGAGCTGTCCGACATCCAACTTGGCGAACTTCTCGCCGAATGCCGCCTCGACGACGATGAAAGTGCGCGGCTGCTTGAGGCATATCTGGATCGCGCCCGCCCGGATTGGCGCGCCTGGAGCGGAGCAGCGAGCGCCACCGACGACGTTTCGCCGACGCCCTCCACAGCCATGACCCGCGAGGAAGCGTATCGCATCCTTGGGCTATCTCCGGGCGCCGACAAGAAAGCGATACGCGATGCCCATCGGCGGCTTATGGTTAAACTCCACCCGGATCAGGGTGGGAGCGACTATCTGGCGGCAAAAATTAACCAAGCCAAGGACTTACTGCTGTCCTCTTGAAGTGCCCGGGGGTTGCTTCGCTGCCTTCGCTATGGCACAAAGCGGCCGCCCCATTTCGGAAGGGCGGCCACGATAATCGGCCCCTTCGCCAATCTTGGTCTATGCGGGAGCCCGTCATGAGCCAGCGCGTGCGCAAGGCGATCTTTCCGGTCGGCGGTCTGGGCACGCGGTTCCTGCCGGCGACCAAGGCGATGCCCAAGGAAATGCTTCCGGTGGTCGACAAACCGCTGATCCAATACGCGGTCGAAGAGGCGCAGGCTGCCGGGATCGAGGAGTTCATCTTCGTCACCGGGCGCGGCAAGACGGCGATCGAGGATCATTTCGACGTCTCGTTCGAGCTCGAACAGACGCTCGAGGGTCGTGGAAAAAAGAGTGAGCTTTCGGCGCTGCGCGCCTGGGTTCCCAAGCCCGGCCGCGTCGCCTATACCCGCCAGCAAGAGCCACTTGGACTGGGGCACGCGGTGTGGTGCGCGCGGGGGCTGGTCGGCAACGAGCCTTTCGCCGTCTTGCTCGCCGACGACCTGATTCTCGCCGAGACGCCTTGCCTCCGGCAGATGGTCGACGCGCATGCGGCGGTCCAAGGCAACATGGTCGCGGTGATGGACGTAGCGAGAGAACAGACCGTCCGGTACGGAATCTTGAAGGCCGGTCGGGAAACGGATCGTTTGGTGCGCGTCGAGGGACTGGTCGAAAAGCCGAAGGCCGACCAGGCGCCGTCGACGTTGGCGGTCATCGGCCGCTACATTCTCGAGCCCGAGGTCTTCTCCTACCTCGACCGACAGACGCGCGGCGCCGGGGGCGAAATTCAGCTCACCGACGCCATGGTGCCGCTCATCGGCGAACGCCCGTTTCATGGATTTCGATTCGCCGGCCGTCGCTTCGACTGCGGCGACAAGCTCGGGTTTTTCGAGGCGAATTTGGCCTATGCCTTGGCGCGCCCGGATCTTGGCCCCGAAGCAAAGCTTATCTTGCGGAAATACCTCTGACGTTCCCTCGCTATCGTCGATTTGTCACCAACGGCCAGGGGCCGCTTCTGCCGCCCAGGGCGAAAGATTGACCGGAAGGGCGTGAAGAAATGCGGATCGCGATGATCGGAACCGGATATGTCGGGCTGGTGTCGGGCGCCTGTTTCTCGGAGTTCGGCGTCGACGTGACATGCGTCGACAAGGATGCGGCGAAAATCCAAGCGCTGAGGAACGGCCGCATTCCGATTTTCGAGCCGGGCTTGGAGCAGCTCGTCTCGAACAATGTCAAGGCGGGACGCCTGTCGTTCACCCCCGACCTGGCGGGCGCGGTGCCCGGCGCCGACGCCGTTTTCATCGCCGTCGGCACACCGTCGCGGCGCGGCGACGGACATGCCGATCTCAGCTATGTCTACGCCGCGGCGGAGGAAATCGCCACCTGCCTCGACGGCTACGCGGTCATCGTCACCAAATCGACGGTTCCGGTCGGCACCGGCCATGAGGTCGCGCGTCGCATCCGCGCCAAGCGCCCGAACGCCGAGTTCGACGTCGTCTCCAATCCCGAGTTTTTGCGCGAGGGCGCCGCGATCAACGATTTCATGCGACCGGATCGGGTCGTGATCGGCGCCGACAGCGAGCGGGCCCGCGAGGTGATGCGCACGCTTTACCGCCCGTTATACCTGATCGAAACACCGATCGTGTTCACGTCGGTCGAGACCTCGGAATTGATCAAATACGCCGCCAACGCATTTCTGGCGATGAAGATAACCTTCATCAACGAGATCGCCGATCTGTGCGAGAAGGTTGGCGCCGATGTGCACGACGTGGCGCGCGGCATCGGTCTCGACGGGCGCATCGGCCGCAAGTTTCTCCACCCGGGGCCGGGTTACGGCGGGTCGTGCTTTCCCAAGGATGCGCTTGCCCTGGTCAGCACGGCGCGCCAATACGGTGCGCCGGTGCGGCTGATCGAAACCACGATCGACATCAATGCCCAGCGCAAGAAGCGGATGGCCGACAAGATCATCGAGGCATGCGGAGGCGAGCTCAAGGGCAAGACGGTGGCGGTGCTTGGCCTGACTTTTAAGCCGAACACCGACGATATGCGCGACGCGGCGAGCCTCGACATTTTGCCGGCGCTGCAGCGCGCCGGAGCGGCGATTCGCGCCTACGACCCCGAGGGCATGGAGGAAGCGCGCCAGCTCCTGCCGGGCGTCACCATGTGCGACAGCGCCTACGCGGCGATGGAGGGCGCCGACGCGCTGGCCATACTCACGGAGTGGAACGAATTTCGCGCCGTCGACTTCGAGCGGGTCAAAGCGCTGCTCAAGACGCCGATCATCGTCGATTTGCGCAATGTCTACGA
>DATIBC010000039.1:0-5969 GCA_035457725.1 Alphaproteobacteria bacterium
TGATGTCCAGCGAATCCGGCAGTTGTTCGTTGAACTTCTTCACCCGCGCCTGTCGCCGGTAAAGAAGGAAAAACATCGGCAGGCCGAATCCAACGGTGAGCGCGATCGGAATGGTTCCGATGAACGGCAAGATCGGGAAGATCTGCAAAAGCACGAAGATAACGGCGGCGAATACGCCGCAGATCACCACGAAGCGCGTCGTCGTCATCAGGATCCCGGCTTGCGTCAGCAGCCGGTCGATGCGCACCAGTCCGGGAAGTTGGGCGAGGATGCTCTTACGCTTATCGCCGCGGCGGAGGCGCAACAGGACGTTCTCGCTCGATTCGCCCGAAGCGAGCAGCCGCATCCGCCGGTTGACCGCCTGGTCGGTGCCGCGCAAATCGCGCAGGAAGTAGAACAGGCCTTCGACCGCCAACAGGACGACGAGGAAAACCAGGCCCAACAAGATCGTCAACGGGTCGAACGACATTACCTTACTCCCTTGTTGCGCGCGCTGCGGATCGTCGGCTCAAGCCAGCACGCGGTCGGGCCGGAAGAGTTCGGCGTTCACGCTGATGCCGCGTTCGCCCAGATACGCCATGAATTTCGGGCGCACGCCGGTGGCGCGATGCTGGCCCAGCACCTTGCCTTGCGCATCGACGCCCTGACGCTGGAACTTGAAGATCTCCTGCATGGTGAGGATCGATCCCTCCATGCCGGTGATCTCGTGCACGCTGCCCAACCGACGCTTGCCGTCGCTCTGCCGCTCCAGATGGACCACGACGTGAATCGCCGAGGAGATCTGCTGACGCATGCTCGTGACCGGGATGTCGAAACCGGCCATCGCCAGCATCTGCTCGAGGCGCGTGATCGCGTCGCGGCAGGAGTTGGCGTGAATGGTCGTCATCGATCCATCGTGGCCGGTGTTCATCGCCTGCAGCATGTCGAACGCCTCGCCGGCGCGCACCTCGCCGACAACGATGCGGTCGGGCCGCATACGCAGCGAGTTCTTGACCAGATCGCGCTGGGTGATCTCGCCGCGCCCTTCGATATTGGCCGGCCGCGTTTCGAGACGAACCACGTGCGGCTGCTGCAGTTGAAGCTCGGCCGCGTCCTCGATCGTCACGATGCGCTCGCCGTCGCTGATGAAGCTCGACATGGCGTTGAGCATAGTCGTCTTGCCCGAGCCGGTGCCGCCGGCAATCAGCACGTTGAGACGGCCGGATACGATGGCGCGAAGCAGATCGGCCATCTCCTCGGTCAGCGCGCCGACGGCGATCAGGTCGGTCATCTTCGGGCGGATGGTGCCGAATTTACGGATCGAGAGCAGCGCGCCGTCGACGGCGATCGGCGACACGACGGCATTGACGCGGCTGCCGTCCTTGAGGCGCGCGTCGACCATCGGCGTCGACTCGTCGACGCGCCGGCCGACGCTCGAGACGATCTTGTCGATGATGCGCAGAAGGTGGCGCTCGTCCTTGAAGTGGACCGGCGTCAGCTCGATCTTGCCTTGGCGTTCGATGTACACGCGTGCGTGCGTGTTGACCATGATGTCGGCGATCGTTGGATCCTTGAGCAGCGGCTCGAGCGGCCCGAGGCCAAGCACTTCGTCGAGAATGTCGGAGGTAAGCTGGCTCTGGTCCTTGGCCGACATCGGCACGGCCTCGGCGACCAGCAACTCGCGCACCATCGCCGCGACCTCGGTGCGAATCTCCTCGGTCGGCATCATTTCCAGCGCCGACAGATTCATCATGTCGAGGAGACGCTGGTGGAGGCGGACCTTGAGCGCCGTGTACTCGGGCGACAGCAAGGTCGATAGGCCGCTGGCGCGCGGGATCGCCGCGTTGACGACGTTGCTCGCCGGCTTCGGCGGGTTGGCCGGCGCGGCGGGCGCGGGCGCGTTGGCTGTCTTGCTTGCGAAGAGGCGAATCATCGTATTGCTCCCGTCGAATTCCCTGGGCGGTTTACATTATGCGACGCTTCTCGGTCGCCTCCTCGGTGGGGGCGGTCAGGCGCTTGACCGTCGCCTGAACCATATCCTCTACATCCTTAACAATTCGATTACGCCGCGCGATCTTCGATAGCGGAACACCTTGATTTTGCGCGGCGATCGCCGTTTTGAAATCGTTCGAAATGGTAAAGTCGAACTTCACCCGCAGCGCCTTTTCGGCTTCCTTGAGCCGAACGCCGTCGCCCCAAATCGATTTTTCGTACCGGTTGAGCACCAGCGACAGTGGAACCCCGGCGAGATCGCCGTCGCGCAGCACTTCGAGGAACCGCTGGCCCTGGCGCACCGAAGTCACGTTGAGCTGCATGACCAGATGAATCATCGCCGAATTGGTCAGCACGTAGCTGCCCCACGGCACGATCGCGTGCGGTAGGTCGATGACGACGTAATCGTACACGTAGCAAAGAAACGTCAGCGTTCGCTCGACCAGCTCCGGGGTCAGCGTGTCGAGCGCCACAATGTGCTGCGGCGCCGGCAGCACCTCGATGCCGGTGTCGTGCTTCATCATCAACGCCTCGAGGTAGGAGGCGTCGAGCCGATCGGCCGCGTGGACGAGATCGACGACCGACGAGCGTGGCTGGACGTCCAGATAAAGGCCGATGGTTCCCCACTGGATATCGAGATCCAACAAGCAGACGCGCGCCTTGTGCTCTTCGACCAGGCTGCATGCGGTCTGGATGGCGAGCGTGGTCGCGCCCGCCCCGCCGATCGACTTGATAAAACTGAGAATTTTACCAGTGGGAACCCCCATTCCTTCCTGCTGGCGGACTTTGTCGGCCGCCGCCTGCAGGGCGGAAGCTAAGTCCCCCGCCTGTATTGGCTGCTTGAGGACGTCGGTGATCCCCAGCCGCATAAGTTGGCGGATACCCTCGAAAGAAGTGTCACGCGACGTGACGACGATCGAGAATCGCTGGCCATACTGCTGAACAACCTGGCCAAGACGCGCCAAATCCGCTTGCTCGTTAACGTTAACGTCGAGCAGCAGCGCATTCGGCTTGTGATAGTTGACGAGCTCGTCCGTCAGCCCGGAAATGTCGCCGGGAACCACGTCGATCTTTACGCCGTTGACCTGCTGGGCGCATTGCTGCAGCGATTCGGTGGCCTCGGGGGTCCGCAGCACGGCCAGGACGCGGAGAGTTTGTGACCTTACCATTCGATGATTTGTCTCTTCTTTTGGTTGTCGCGAACGCCGCCCCGCCGATCCCCGCCGCCCATCAGGATTGACCGCCGCTGTTCATGTCCTCGCCGACCAGAGTCGAGCGGATGGTCGGCATGGTCAGCGTGTCGATGCCGACGATCGGGCCGGCGATGAACAGATTAATTCCCAAGTTTACCACGCGGACTTCGATTTCCGGCACCACTCCGCCCGATGGATTCTGGGCGGCGATATAGCCGCGCCCCTTGAAGCGAAGCTCGGGGATGTCCCGATAGACGATTTCGACGTTTGCCGGCGTGATGAACGGATACACGCCGCGCATTCGTTGGACGATGCATGCGAATTCCGTGCCGCTCACGCCGCCGAACGAGGCATCGGTGCAGTTGGGATCCGCCGAGGGCCGCAACGCGCCAGTTATCTCGGTGGGGCACAACCCGCCAGAGCACGAACACCCGCCGGCATTGCACGTGACGACGCCAAAGTTGTCGCTCGCCTGGCACGGGTCGCCAAAGGGGATCGTATTGTTCGAAGTGCGGCAATCAACCGACTCAAGCCCCTGCGCGACCGGCCACGATGTCGCGGCCAACCGCGCGCCCATCTGCGTCGCCTTCTCGGCCGAGTTGTACTGGTAAAGGACGAAGCCGAACTCGAGAACGGCAAAGGTTATGAAGATAAGGATCATGGCGATAAAGCCGAACTCGATGGCCGGGCCGCCATTCTCGTCGCGCCACAAGGCACGGATCGGGCGATGCAGGTTCATGGGGTGCCTCATTCGCCGATATGTCGTCCCTCGGACCACGCGCTGAGCGTCACGTTCGAGACACCGAACAGCGGGAAAAGCGGATCGTAAGGAACCGCGACCGAGAGACGGACGATCTTGACTTCGGCATTGCTGGCCGAGCGATAGCGGTAGTTCCCCGTGCCGGGATCCTGGGGATTGGCCACGCAGTCGACATCGACCGTCACCGTTCCGGCACCGGTCCAGTAATAAAGCAGCCACGGCTGCGCGGTATCGAGCGAACCGCGCATGGTGAGCGTGCGCGCCCTGTCGACCGGCGTATTGCCGTTCGCGTCCACTGTCGCAAGCCATGTCGTGCCATCGGGGCAGTCGATCGCGCCCGGAGCGCGCGTCAAATACCGAGCGCCGTCTTCCACCGATTGGGCGATGGTGTGATAGTGGAACAACAGCCGGCCGATCTCGGCGACTCCGAGTAGCATGATGACCAGCACCGGCAGCAGCAGGCCGAACTCGACCGCGGCGGCGCCCTCGCTGCGGCGGATCAGGCGACGGACTACCCGTCGAACGTTCGCGCACCCCATGGCGATCACCGATAAAGCTGGACGACGTCGCGCAGCACGCCGTCGTCCGCGCCTGGTTCGATGAACCCGACGAATTCGCCCCAGATGTCCTTGTTGGTCTGACCAAACGAATCGACGGGCTCGAGCAGGAAGAACTTGGCGTACTTCTCGACCGCATATGGGCCGCCGCTATTGCCAAGTATTGGGCCCTGCTCGATGCAATTGATCACCGCGACGATAAGGATACGGCGATCGGGCGTGTCGTTGAGGACGCCGCCGGTGTAGTGGGTCGGATTGGCGTTCTCGCCCGTGGCGTCCGACGCTGTCGAGGCCGACGGCTGCCTGTTGGGTATGTGGTTGTTGTCGATTTCCCAGCGGTACACGTCGTAGCGCGTCATTGTCGTGTCCCAGCCGGCCGGGCGCGAATACTGGCCCGCCCCGGGCGAACCGGTGGTCGAGTTCGGATGATTGATATCCCAGTACATGTCGCGACTCGCCGCCGGCCAGTCAGCACCAGTGCTCATGCGGCACACGCCGCTGTTGCACGATTTATTGCAAGTGCCGGTATAGAAGCACTGCGCCCGTGGGTAGGGAGCGCCGCCCCATGCCGGATCCCACTGCTCGGGCGGCGTCGAATTGAAGCTCTTGCCGCCGGCTTCGGCGTAGCTCGTATCGCAGCCCGCCTTGCCGTAACAACCTCTAACCACGTTTCGCGCCGGGCGATACTCGGGATTGCCCTGCTCGCTGCCGAAGTTCGGGTTCTCGTAGATATCGAAGCGAACGTTGATCGCCTCCTTGACTGGTCCCGTTTTCTGGCCTTGGTTGACCTCCACGCCTTCGGTGCTGAAGCAACCCTCCGAACTTGCTGACGCGATATTGTGTGAAATGCTCTTGGCGCCCTGGTTATTGAACACCGGATCAAGCAGACCATAATCACCGGCGCCGTACTGCGCGCCGCCGCCGCCGCCGGCCTTCATCAGCAGCACCTCGCCCCGCTGCATGTCGACGGTGTCGGGGCCTGAGATCGCCTCCTGCGGATTGCACGTGAACAACGGAGGCGCCTGGCAAACGAACTGAGTAAAGCCGGCGAGCGAGCGAGCCGTGGTTGCCGCCTGCGTCGGCGAGTTGGCGCCGATCGTGCGCAACGTGGCGATGAGCGATACGCCGATCGTCCGCTGCTCGACGACCACCTCGATAAAGCGCACGTTGCTCCACGCCGTTGCGCAGTGCGTTCCGCCACCGCTCGGAACATAGGATTGCGCGTCGGCGAAGCTGTTCATCCACACCGGGCAGACGATCGCATTGCGATCCTCGGGGATCGAACTCAGCACCCTGAACTGAACCGAGCTGATGATGCCTTGGCCGGCGATGTTCTCCGAGTTCTGGGTGAGCTGCGCCTCGACGCCGGATTCGCCATAGACCGCGCGGCCGGCGCGAACGACCGAATCGTCATTGCCGTCGAGCTCGGCCGCGCCGGCCAACGCCGACTGGTCGGCGGCGTTCTGGAGCTGCGTCTGCAACGTGCCG
>DATIBC010000040.1:0-37573 GCA_035457725.1 Alphaproteobacteria bacterium
AGACGATTTTGGCGCGTTCGAGAAGCCGCGCTTGCGAGGGCTTCAAGGCATAGCTATGCGGCGAAGATGCACCGCGAACGACGATGGCCGGAGCGCCGACCCCGTCCATCACGCCGGCGACGAGCGCGTGGACCGGCATGATGCTGGCGACCACCGCCGGCTCAGCGACCGCGGAACGTCCCGCCAAAGCCACCGTCGCCAGGGCGATCGATGCGAGCCACAAGGAGCCGAGCCGGACTACATGCTTGCGCATGAGATCGTTCCTTGATTTGTGTTACACTATCACAAACGAAACGATATAATATAACATCCGATGGCGAGGGCAAGATGGTTCGGCGTTCGACGCGAAAATCCTCGGCGGCGGCGGCGTTTCCGCGGCGGGGCCACGATCACGGGCGCTGCGTGTCCGATGCGCTGAGCACCGCCGCGGCGCTTTGCGCGCGTGACGGCGAGCGCCTCACGCCGCTGCGCAAGCGCGTCCTCGAGTTTGTCTGGTCGAGCCACCAGCCGATCGGCGCATACGCGATTCTTGATCGCCTGCGAACCGAGCACGGGCGCGCACTCGGGCCGCCGACGGTCTATCGGGCGCTCGATTTCCTAGTCGAGCGCGGCCTGGTGCATCGCCTGGCCTCGCTCAACGCCTTTGTCGGCTGCCCGCAGCCGGGCGATGCGCACATCGTCCAGTTTCTCATCTGCCGCCAATGCGGCATGGCCGCCGAGCTCGACGACGCGCGCATCGCCGGCGCCCTCGATCGCAGTGCCGCGATGCTCGGCTTTCGAGTCGAAGACCAGGTCATCGAACTGTCGGGCATTTGCGGCCAGTGCCTGAAGGAATCGCCGGGTGCGGGAGCGCGCGCCGATGGCGAATGAATCATCGGGTGCGCTCGTGCACTCGCGCGGTGTGCCGCTCGCCCGCGCGCGGGGTGTTGTCAAGCGGATCAACGGCCGCTTGATCCTGGCCGGTATCGATCTTGCCGTCGGCGCCGGCGAGATCGTCACCGTCATTGGACCGAACGGGGCCGGAAAGACGATGCTGTTGCGCGTCCTGCTCGGTCTCGAGCGCTGCGAGGAGGGGGAAGCATCGCTTTCGCCCAGCGTGCGCGTCGGTTATATGCCGCAGCGACTGCACGTCGAGGAAACGATGCCGCTTCCAGTGCGGCGCTTCCTTTCCCTCGGCCGCCCCATCGACCGTCGCGCCATCGCCGCGGTGTTGGACGAAGTCGGCGCCACCCCCGTCATCGACGCACCGATTCAGCGCATCTCCGGCGGCGAATTTCAGCGCGTCCTTTTGGCGCGGGCGCTGCTTCGCGATCCCGATCTCCTGGTGCTCGATGAACCCGCGCAGGGCGTCGACGTCGCGGGCCAAGGCGAGTTGTTCGAGCTGATCGTCAAGATTCGCGACCGCCGTGGATGCGGCGTGCTGATGGTAAGCCACGACCTGCATCTGGTGATGGCCGCCGCCGACACCGTGCTGTGCATCAACCAGCACGTCTGCTGCACCGGCCGGCCCGAGGCGGTGAGCCGTGACCCCGCTTATCTTGCGCTGTTCGGACCGCGCGCGGTGGCGCAGCTCGCTCCCTACACCCATCGGCACGACCACGCGCATGATGTCGGCGGCCGGGTCGTCACGCTGGCTGGGAGCAAGGACACGCGCCAACACGACCATGGCCACGATCATGGATGATTTCATTGTTCGCGCGCTCTTTGGCGGCGTCGGGGTGGCGATGGTCGCCGGGCCGCTTGGGGCGTTTGTGGTCTGGCGGCGAATGGCGTATTTCGGCGACACGATCTCGCATTCGGCGCTGCTCGGCGTGGCGCTCGGCCTGCTGCTCGAGGCGCCCTACAATCTGGCGATCACGGTGGTATGTCTCGCCATCGCCGCGTTGCTGGTGGTGGCCGAGCCGCGCTTGCGGCTGGCGAGCGACACGCTGCTCGGCATTTTCGCCCATGCCTCGCTGGCCCTCGGCGTCGTCGTCGTCGCCTTCATGGAGCGCGTCCGGCTCGATCTGATCGGCTACCTGTTCGGCGATGTCCTCTCGGTGGGCGCCACCGATCTGCTGTGGATCTATGGCGGCGGTGCGCTAGCGCTGGCGGCGCTGGCATGGATGTGGCGGCCGCTCCTCTCGGCCACGGTGCACGCCGACCTCGCCCGCGTCGAGGGCGTCCACGTCGAGCGGCTGCGGCTTGCCTTCATGCTTCTGATGGCGGTCGTTATTGCCGGCGCAATGAAGATCGTCGGAATCCTGCTTGTCACATCGCTGCTGATCATTCCGGCCGCGACGGCGCGGCGCTTCGCTCGGACCCCGGAGCAGATGGCGATTTTCGCCGCCCTGATCGGCGCCGCCGCCGTAGCGCTCGGGCTCTATGCTTCGCTCGCCTTCGATACCCCTTCGGGCCCATCCGTCGTTGTATCGGCAACGGCGATTTTCGCCCTGTCGCTCGCCGTTTCGCCGCGCAACGCGTGAGTAGCGCCGAGCGCCGCCGTCAATAGAGCCACCGCCCCCGCCTGATGGCAGGCTGCAAGGACGATCGGCGCGGCGAGCAGCAGCGTGGCGATTCCGAGCCCGACTTGCAGCAACGCCAGCGCGCCCAGCGCATAGAACCACGACCGTTGGCGACGCGAGGGATCGGCGCGCGCGGCTGACGCAACGACGCCCAGCGCGACGAGCAATGTCAGGATTCCGAGCCAACGGTGATTGAATTGCGCCGCCGCAGCGTTTTCAAATAAGTTTCGCCACCATGGATCGAGATCGCCATAGCCGGCGGGCGTCAGCCGGCCGTCCATCAACGGAAAGGTGTTGTAGATCATGCCCGCGTCGAGCCCGGCGACGAACGCACCGGCGACTATGGTCAAAAACACCAGCGCGACCACGGCGCGTGTCAGGCGGGCAAGCCCCACAGGTCCGCCGCGGCGCTCGGCGAGTAGGTCGAGGGCGGTCCACAGCGTGAGGGCGTAGATGACGACGGCGAGGCCGAGATGGGCGGCGAGCCGATAAGGGCTGACGTCGATGCGGTCCGCCAAGCCGCTTTGCACCATGTACCAGCCGAGCCCGCCCTGGAGCCCGCCAAGAACGAAAATCCCAGCGAGTCGCCACGCGAGCAGCCCGCGTACCTGCCCACGAATTATGAACCAGAGGAGCGGCAACAGAAATGCCGCGCCGATCAGCCTGCCCCACAGCCGATGGACGTACTCCCACCAATAAATCGTCTCGAACTCGGCCAGCGTCATGCCGGCGTTGATCTCGCGGTACTCGGGGGTCTGCCGGTATTTGGCGAATTCGGCTTGCCACTCCGCCTCGGAGAGCGGCGGCAGCGCGCCGGTCACCGGTCGCCATTCGGTGATCGACAGCCCGGATTCGGTGAGTCGGGTGACGCCGCCGATCACCACCATGGCGAAGATCATCGCGCAGCAGGCAAGAAGCCAGAGCGCGACCGGCTTGGTGGCGACCGCCGGCCCGACGTGGTTTGCCAAGGAGCGATGGTTCACGCGCCAAGTTCCGATGGTGATCGACGGGACGGGGAAAATATGCTGTGAACGCTCGCGGTTGGGATGCGGCACAGGGCGGCAAATGTCAACTTGCCGTGACCGCCGGTTGGCGCGCTTGACGGAGGGCGTCGACGAGCTTATTCATTAGCATACAAATGATTGTCGAAGAGCCGCAACAAGCATTGCAAGCGGTCAACCGGGAGGACCAAACAAGATGAAGACGGGCGTGGTATCGATCGCGATGCGCGAGCAGGACGGGGCCGATCCGGCGCCCGATCCAACGCCGGGTTACGTTCTCGAGCATCAGGTCGGTCACCTGTTGCGTCGCGCCCATCAGCGTCACACCTCGATCTTTCAAGAAGGCATCGGCGACTCGCAGCTCACGCCGACGCAATTCGCGGCGCTCATGAAGATCAAGGACCTGGGCCAGGTGTCGCAAAACCAGCTCGGCCGGCTGACGGCGATGGATCCGGCAACGATCCAAGGCGTCATCCAGCGGCTGCTGGTCCGCGGACTTGTCGAACGGTATCCCGACGCCAGCGATCGGCGCTGCACGTTGCTGCGCTTATCGCCGGCGGGGAAACAGTTGGCGACGTCGGTCATCGGGCCGGCGCGCGCCATCAGCGAACAGACGCTGTCGCCGCTCGGCGAGGCCGAACGGGCGACTTTTCTTGATCTGCTGCGAAAGCTCATCTGAACCATATACGGCTCCCGCAGCGGGGACGGGGGCCGCTCAATCCTTCTGCCACACGATGACCCAGATTCCTCCCGCCGCAGCGCTCTCGCTTGGCTTTGGCCTGTCGTTTCCCGACCTTTACGACCGCGCGGGGCTTGCCCGCCTCGACGGACTGTTCATCGATCGCTTGCGAAGCGACGACATCGAACTCCACAACCGCCTGGCGCAGGCACGCGCCACGCCGGCCGGTCTCGCGGCAAAAGACGAGAGCGACCTGCTGATCGCGCTGGCTCCGCACCTCGAGCGCTTCATCGGCGAGCTATTCGGCATCGGCCGCGAGATCCGCGAACTTATCGCAGCGGCTGACGGATTGGCGCCGCTATATGAGGTGAAAAGGAACTTCGTTCAGCGCCGTGCGGCGAAGGCGATCAAGCCGGATGCCGCCGCGGCGCTCGACGGCGAGGCACTTGGTCGTGCGTTAGAGGAAAAAATCGGCGGGGCGTTCGACGAGCTTGCCTTCGCCCGCGCGGTCCTCGCCTGGCAGTCCGATGAGCAGGCCAACGCCGAGGTGCTGTCGCTCGCCGAGCGTTACGCCGCGTGGGCGACGTTCACCGGCGGGGGCCGCGCCAAGCATGGCGACGGCGTCCTGTTCAAGGTGCCGCACAAGGTCGATTCGCAGCGCTTGGTGCCGATCGAAACGGTCGATATCGACGGCGTGCACATGATGCGCTTGCCCGAGCCCAATTGGCGTCAGCGCGATGGGTTCGCGCTCACCGACCCGGGCATGGACCTGACCCATGCGCTCGACCACATGAACTACTGCATCTGGTGCCATAACCAGGGGAAGGATTCCTGCGCCAAGGGGCTCAAGGACCGCAAGACCGGTGTGTTCCAGAAAACGGCCTTCGGCGTCACGCTCGCCGGTTGTCCGCTCGAAGAAAAAATTTCCGAGATGCACACGCTAAAGGCCCAGGGTTCGCCCGTCGGCGCATTGGCGATGATTATCGTCGACAACCCGATGGTCGCCGCCACCGGACACCGCATCTGCAACGACTGCATGAAGGCGTGCATATACCAGAAGCAGGAGCCGGTCGACATTCCGCAGGCCGAGACGCGGATCTTCAAGGACGTCGTGTCGCTGCCGTGGGGCTTCGAGATCTATTCGCTGCTGACCCGTTGGAACCCGCTCGATTTACGCCGGCCGTTGGCCCGGCCGGCGTCGGGATACAAGGTGCTGATCGTCGGCCTCGGTCCGGCGGGCTTCACGCTGGCTCATCATTTGATGAACGACGGTCACACCGTAGTGGCGATCGACGGTCTCAAGATCGAGCCGCTGCCTGGCGATATTTCGGGCGCCACTGCGTTGGGCGGCTGGGCGACATTCCGGCCGATCCGCGACGTCAACGAAATCTACGAAAACCTCGATGATCGTGTCATGGCCGGCTTCGGCGGCGTCGCCGAGTACGGAATCACCGTGCGCTGGAACAAGAATTTCCTCAAGCTGATCCGCCTGCTGCTGGAGCGGCGACGCGAGTTCGCCATGTTCGGCGGCGTCCGCTTCGGCGGCACGCTGACGATCGATGACGCATGGGCGCTTGGCTTCGATCACATTGCGCTGTGCGCCGGGGCGGGCAAGCCGACGCATGTTGCGATGCCCAATGGGCTCGCCCGCGGTGTGCGGATGGCTTCCGATTTCCTGATGGCGCTCCAGCTCACCGGCGCGGCCAAGAGCGCGTCGATCGCCAACCTGCAGCTTCGCCTGCCGGTGGTGGTTATCGGCGGCGGATTGACCGCCATCGATACCGCCACCGAGTCGCTCGCTTACTACGGCCGCCAGGTCGAGAAGTTCCTGACCCGTTTCGAAACGCTCGCCGCCGAGCGGGGCGAGGCGAACGTGCGCACCGAATGGGGCACCGAGGAGCGCGAAATCGGCGATGAGTTCATCGCGCACGCCAGGGCGCTGCGCGCCGAACGCGCAGCGGCGGCGGCCGAGGGACGCTCGCCCAGAATCGCCCAACTTCTCGACTCATGGGGCGGTGCGACGATTGCCTACCGGCGGCGGCTGATCGACTCTCCGAGTTACACGCTCAACCACGAGGAAGTCGCCAAGGCGCTCGAGGAAGGGGTGCGCTTCGCCGAGAGCCTGACGCCCGAAGCGGTCGAGGTCGATCGGTTCGGCCATGCGCGTGCGGTCAAATTCAAGCGCGGCAGCGCGGCCAGCGACACCGTTACCCTTCCGGCGGGAGCGGTGTTGATCGCCGCCGGGACCCAGCCGAACACGGTATTGGCGCGCGAGGATCGCGATAATGTCGTTCTCGACGGCAAATACTATCGGACCATCGACGAAAACGGCGCGCCGGTCGCGCCGGAGCGCAACATCTCGAAGCCCAAGCGCGCCGATGTGTTGATGTCGCTCTGCGCCGATGGCCGGGCAATCAGCTTCTTCGGCGATCTCCATCCATCGTTCTTCGGCAACGTCGTGAAGGCGATGGGCGGGGCGAAGCAAGGCTATCCGGTGGTCAGCCGCACGCTTGCTCGCCGCGCGCCGACGCCGATCTCGGGCTTGGCGCTGCTCGAGCGGCTCAACGACGAGCTTCGGGCCGTCGTTCAGCAAGTCAATCGCCTGACTCCCAAAATCGTCGAAGTTGTGATCCGCGCGCCACGCGCCGCGCGCGCCTTCAGGCCCGGCCAGTTCTACCGTTTGCAGAATTTCGAGGCGCTGGCGCATCGCGTCGACGAAACGGTCCTGGCTATGGAGGGCCTCGCCATGACCGGAGCGTGGACCGATCCGGCGCGCGGCCTGATCTCGATCATCGCGCTCGAGATGGGCGGCTCGTCCGATCTGTGCGCGCTGTTGAAGCCGGGCGAACCGGTGGTCTTGATGGGTCCGACCGGCACGCCGACCGAGACGCCCGGCGGCGAAACGGTGGCACTGGTCGGTGGCGGGCTCGGCAACGCCGTGTTGTTCTCGATCGGCGCCGCGCTGCGCGCCGCGGATTCCAAAGTGGTGTATTTCGCCGGCTACAAGAAGCTGCAAGACCGATACAAGATCGAGCAGATCGAGGCTGCCGCCGATGTCGTCGTATGGGCGTGCGATGAAGCGCCTGGGTTCGTTCCCAATCGGCCGAATGACCGCGCCTTCGTCGGCGACATGATCGAAACCATGGAAGCCTACGCGAGCGGCCGTCTCGGCGCGCAGGCGATCCGGCTCCAGGACGCCGACCGTCTCATCGCCATCGGCTCCGATGGCATGATGGCGGCGGTGGCGCGCGCGCGCCATGGGGCGCTCAGGTCGTATTTGAAGCCGGGTCATACCGCGATCGCGTCGATCAACTCGCCGATGCAGTGCATGATGAAGGAAATCTGTGCGCAGTGCCTACAGCCGCACCGCGACCCGGAAAGCGGCGAGGAAACGATCGTCTTTTCGTGCTTCAACCAGGACCAGCCGCTCGACCGCGTCGAGTTCAAAGCGCTCAAGGAACGCCTGGCGCAAAACGGCGTGCAGGAGAAACTCACGGCGCAATGGATCGACCGTTGCCTGCGGAGATTGCAATTGCGCCCCGCCGCCGCGGCGGAATGAGCGGTGCCGCTCTAGCCGGGGCCACGCACGCGTTGTGTGTGCTTTCTTCTTGACTCTCGGCACTCCTGCCAAGCTAATTATAAGTATACGAACAATACTCCGACGTTCCGGTGACTAGGGCTAGAACGGGGATTCTGGGGAGCGGATGGGGAGCTATCTGCGACCAGTCGTGATGGAGGAGGCGTTGGCGGCGCTCGCCGCCGGGCCGCGCATCGTGCTCGCTGGCGGCACCGATTATTATCCCTCGCGCGTCGGTCAGCCGCTCGATGACGATCTCCTGGACATCACCGCGCTCGCGGCGTTGCGCGGCATCGTCGACGCCGGCGACCACTGGCGCATCCCGGCGCTGGTCACCTGGAGCGAGCTGATCGCCGCCGACCTGCCGCCGCTGTTCGACGGACTCAAGCTCGCCGCCCGCGAGATCGGCGGAGCGCAGATCCAGAATACGGCTACGGTGTGCGGTAACCTCTGCAACGCCTCGCCAGCGGCCGACGGCATCCCCAATCTGCTGGCGATCGACGCGCGCGTCGAAATGTCGTCGACGCACGGACACCGTGTCTTGCCGGTCGCGGAGTTCGTGCTCGGTAACCGGAAGACGGCGCGCGAACCGCACCAGCTAGTCACGGCGATCTGCGTGCCGAAACCTGCCTTGCCCGCGCGCTCGACGTTCCTCAAGCTCGGTGCGCGGAGGTATCTCGTCATATCGATCGTCATGGTCGCCGCGGTCGTCGAAACGAACTCCGACGGCATGGTGGCGGCGGCGCGGGTTTCGGTCGGATCGTGTTCCGCCGCGGCGCTGCGCCTGCCGATGGTCGAATCGGCGCTGATCGGCCAACGGCTCGCTCCCGCGCTCGCCGATCGCGTCACTGCGGAACTTCTGGCGCCTTTGTCGCCGATCGACGATATCCGCGGCACGGTGGTCTATCGACGCGCTGCGGCATTGACGCTGGTGCGACGCGCGGTGGCGGCCTTGGCGGTGCCGAGGCCATGAGATCGGGCGCGATACGCTTGGCCTTCGAGGTCAACGGCGTCGCGCACGAGGCGGACGTCGAGCCGGCGCGGCGTCTTGCCGACGTCTTGCGCGAGGACCTCGGCCTCATCGGCACCAAGGTCGGCTGCAATGCCGGCGATTGCGGCGCCTGCACCGTGCTGCTCGACGGCCAGCAGGTCTGTTCGTGCCTGGTCTCCGCCGCCCAGGCCGCCGGGCGGCGGATCGTCACTGTCGAGGGCCTCGCGGTCGACGGCCAGATGAATGCGCTGCAGGAATCGTTTCATCTCCGCGGCGCGGCGCAATGCGGCATCTGCACGCCCGGTATGTTGATGGCGGCGTCGGATCTTCTCGAGCGACGGCCGAACCCGAGCGAGGCCGAGGTGCTCGATGCGCTGGGCGGCGTCTTGTGCCGGTGCACCGGCTATCGAAAGATCGTCGAGGCGGTGCTCGCCGTGGCGCATCGGGTCGTGCCGCCGCCCTTGCCCGCTTCCGGCGAGGCGGTGGGCGCGCGCATGCCGAAGACCGACGGACCGGCCAAACTCGTCGGCGCCGAGCGTTTCGGCGCCGATGTCTGGCCGGAGGGTTCGCTGACGCTTCGCGCCATCCGCTCGCCCTACGCCCACGCGCGTTTCGAGTTCGGCGACCTCGCGACGCTCCTCAGGCGATTTCCCGGACTCACGCGGGTCCTGACTTGGAAGGATATACCCGGCCGGAACCGCTTCGGCATTTACCCGACCGGCAAGGACCAGCCGGCGCTTGCCGAGGGCTACGTACGCTATCGCGGCGAAGCCGTGTGCGCGCTCGTCGGCGACGACGCGGCAGTCGCCAGCATACGGGACGACGACGTGCCGATCGACTGGCGCGTGCTGCCGGCGCTAACGGGAATCGACGCCGCGCTGGCCGATGGCGCGCCTGCCCTGCACTCCGAGCACCCGGACAACGTGCTGGTCGAGGGACGCGTCGCACGCGGCGACGTCGCGGCCGGCTTCGCCGCCGCCGTCGCGACCGTCCAGGGGCGTTTCGAGACGTCGTTCGTCGAGCACGCCTATATCGAGCCCGAGGCGGGCTATGCGCGGCGGGTCGGCGACCGCATCGAGATCTTCGCCTGCACGCAGACGCCCTTCATGGATCGCGACGAGGTGGCGTTGATTCTCGGCATCGAACCGGCGCAGGTGCGGGTCATTCCGGCCGCCACCGGCGGCGGCTTCGGCGGCAAGCTGGACCTTTCGCTGCAGCCGCTGATCGCGACCGCCGCTTGGCTGCTTGACCGGCCGGTGCGATGCGCCTACACGCGGCCCGAGAGCATGGCTTCGACCACCAAGCGCCATCCGGCCCGCATCGACGCCAGGTTCGCCTGCGATGCCGAAGGAAGACTCACCGCGGTCGAGTTTCATGGCGACTTCAATACCGGCGCTTATGCGTCATGGGGGCCGACGGTGGCCAACCGTGTACCAGTACATGCGATGGGGCCCTATGTGGTGCCCGCGGTCCGTTGCACCTCGCGCGCCATCTACACAAACGACACCCCGGCGGGCGCCTTCCGCGGCTTCGGCGTGCCGCAGGCGGCGATCGCGCACGAAGCGTTGATCGATGAACTGGCGCTCGAAATCGGCATCGATCCGCTCGAGTTCCGCCTGATCAACGCATTGTCGCGCGGCTCGCTCACCGCAACCGGGCAACGCCTCGAGGCAAGCGCCGGATTGCCACTCTGCCTCGAAGCCCTGCGCGCCAAATGGCGCCACATGCGGCTCGGCGCCGAGGCGTTCAACCGCGAAGCCCGCGTACGGCGGCGTGGCGCCGGGATCGGCTGCATGTGGTACGGCATCGGCAACACGTCGATGTCGAATCCCTCAGCCATGAAGGTCGGCGTCTCGCCCAAGGGCAGGATCACGCTTTACAGCGGCGCGGTCGATATCGGCCAGGGCGCGAACACCATCATGATGCAGATCTGTGCCGATGCGATTGGCGTGCCGGTCGCGGCGCTGTCGCTGCTCGCCGGCGACACCGACCTGACCGAGGACGCCGGCAAGACTTCGGCGTCGCGCCAGACCTTTGTCTCGGGCAACGCCGCGCGGCTCGCCGGAGAGGACTTACGTCGTCAGATCCTGCGCCTTGCCAATGTCGGCGAAGGCGCGTTCATCGAGCCCAGAGACGGCGAGCTCATCGTCCGTGACGCCACCGGCGAGCGCGCAATCGACCTGTCGACGCTGCCCGAGACCGAGCCCGGCCTCGTGCTGGTCGGGCGCGGACGCTTCGACCCGCCGACCTCGCCGCTCGACGCCGATGGTCAGGGCGTCCCTTACGCGACGTATGGCTTCGCAGCGCAACTCGCCGAGGTCGAAGTCGATATCGAGCTGGGAACGATCAAGGTCTTGCGCATGATCGCCGCGCACGACGTCGGACGGGCGATCAATCCGATCCAGGTCGAGGGTCAGATCCACGGCGGAATCGCGCAAGGAATCGGGTTGGCTTTGATGGAGGAATACGTTCCCGGCCGGAGCGAGAATCTGCACGACTATCTAATTCCGACCTTCGGCGACGTTCCACCGATCGAGACCATCTTGATCGAAGACGCTGAACCGCTCGGCCCGTACGGGGCGAAGGGCATCGGCGAACCGGCCCTGATTCCCACCGCGCCGGCGATCCTCAACGCCGTTCGCCACGCCATCGGCGTGCGCATACATCATGTTCCGGCGACGCCTGATCGCGTGCTGGGCGCGCTCGCCGTGGCGCGCGCGGCCGCTGCGAGCGCGGCATGACCGAAACCAAAGCCTCGACCGATCTGCCTTCCGCCGAGGCCCTGGCCGCGGCGACGTCGCCCGACAAGGACGGCATCGTCACCTGCGACGCATGTCCGGTGCTTTGCCGCATTCGTCCGGGCAAGACCGGCGCCTGCGACCGCTACGGCAACGTCGACGGCCGGCTCATGCGCATGGATCCGTTGCTGGTCCTCGAGCGCACCCTCGACGCCGATGGCAAGCTCGTGCCGTTTCTCGGCCTGCCTTGGGACGGCGAGTTGCTGCCCAGGCGCGACTTCATCTCGGGCATCGGCGCCGGTACGACCTATCCCGATTACAAGCCGGCGCCCTTCATTGTCGCCAGCGAAGTCGAAGGCGTCGACATGGTGACCGTGGTCACCGAAGGAATTTTTAGCTACTGCGGCGTCAAGGTGAAGATCGACACCGACCGCTATGTCGGGCCGGAGCAAGCGGCGGTCCGCGTCGCCGGCGAGCCGGTAGGGCATGTCACCACCGCCGAATATGGCTCGCAGATGTTGTCGCTTGGCGGTGTGCGGCATCTCACCGGCGGCAGCAAGAAGGAAGGTAATGTCACCTGCGAGACGCTGCTCGCCCTGTGCAACAAGGGCGCGGTCGAAATGACGATCGATGGCGGCGCCGCGCTCGTCATCGAGGCGGGTCGCCCACCGGTCGTCGACGGCGTGCGCGAGGAGCGAATGCGCGTCGGCTGCGGCTCGGCGACAATCGGCATGTTCGCCAAGCAATGGCACGGCCACGCCGACGAGGTGATCGTCGTCGACGACCACATCACCGGCGTCCTGACCGAGCATCAGGCCGGCCGCTTTCTCGACATGCGCCCGGCCGGGATTCGCGTACGCGGCCGCAAGTCGACGCCGGGCCGATATTTTCAGGTGGCCAGCCCCGGCACGCGCTGGGGCGGCACCGACATCAGCGATCCGCTGGCGATCATCGACAGAATCGACCCCAAGACCGCATGGCCCGGCCTGCGGCTGTTGATGGTAAGCACCACCGGCGAGCATGCGGCATGGTTCGTACTCGATGACCGCCTCGTGCCGCGTCCGGTGGAGATGCCGCGCGTGATTGCGAATGTCGTCGAGAGGATCGGCGAGAATTGCGAGCCGGCGTTGTGCACCGTGCTGTTCATGGCTGGGGCGGGCGGCAGTCTGCGCGCCGGCGTAACCGAGAACCCGGTGCGGTTGACCCGATCGGTGCGCGCGGCGATGACTCGGGTCACCTCGGGCGGGGCAGCGGTCTATGTCTGGCCTGGCGGCGGAATCACTTACATGGTCGACGTGACGACGATGCCCGACAACTCGTTCGGCTACGTACCGACGCCGGCGATCGTCGGCCCGATCGAGTTCACGCTGCATCTTGATGATTATCGCGCGCTTGGCGGCCACGTCGATCATGTGCGGCGGTTGTCCGAAATCGCTCGCCAACCGCGGATCAAGCGCGCGCCGTGGCCGCCCGAAAATCCATGGCCGATGACGCCCGCGCGAAGGAACGGCAAACCTTGAGCGCCGCGCGGACGGATAGACGTGGGCCACGGGCGGCCATTCTCGCCGACGGGCGACGTTTACATCTGCATCATGGGCCCATTGACCTCGTCATCGAGGGATTTGGCGCGCCGGCCGAGATCGTCGCCGCCTATCGCCAAGCGCGCGACGCGTTCGGTGATGTTCTGGCTACGCTCGTCGGTGAGCTGTCATTGCTGCGCGCGCCGCTCGGCGCAGCCTATCCGGGCGCGCAGGGGCCAGTGGCGCGACGCATGATCGAGGCATGCTGGCCATATCGGTCTCGCTTTATCACGCCGATGGCGGCGGTGGCCGGCGCCGTCGCCGACCATGTACTGGCGCACATGCTCGCCGACCGTGCGCTCGATCGCGCGTACGTCAATAATGGTGGCGACATCGCCGTTCACCTCGCTCCCGGCGCTAAGCTTAGGTGCGGCATGATCGCCGATCTGATGGCGCCGGCGATCGATGGCGCGATCGTCATCGAGCACGCAATGCCGGTGCGCGGCGTCGCCACGTCGGGCTGGCGGGCGAAAGGGAGGGGTGGCCGCAGCTTCTCCTTCGGCATCGCCGACGCGGTCACTGTGCTCGCGGCCGATGCCGCCGCTGCCGACGCCGCGGCTACAATCGTCGCCAACGCCGTCGATCTGCCGGATCATCCGGCGATTGGGCGCGTGGCGGCGTCCGAAATCGATCCCGACAGCGATCTCGGCGCGCGTAAAGTGACCATCGAAGTTCCCCCGTTAGGCTCGCACGAAATCCACGCAGCGCTCGCTGATGGCGCGGCGCTCGCCGAAGAACTTGTCGGCGCTGGACTCATTTTCGGTGCGGTGCTGGTATTGCAGCGGCGATTTGCGCGCGTCGGCGGCGTGCCGCCCCGCCTCGCCGCGGCGTGACGTCAATCCCTGGGGGACCATATGGCAGCGATCGAGGTCCGCAAGTATGTGACGACCATCGAGGAGGTCTTCCACGAAGGCGGGCCGCCCGCAGCGCGTCCGTGGCGGCTCGGCGCGATCGCCACCGTCGTGAAGAATCCGTTCGCCGGCCGCTATGTACCGGAAATACAGCATTGGATGGACGATCTGAAGCCGCTCGGCCTGTCGATGTCGAAGCGACTGGTGGCCGCACTTGGCGGCGCGACGGCGGCAATCGAGGGCTTCGGCAAGGGCGCCATCGTCGGCGAGGCGGGCGAACTCGAGCACGGAGCGCTATGGCACGCCCCGGGCGGCTATGCCATGCGCGAGGTCTTGGGCAACGCCAAGGCCATCGTGCCGTCGACCAAGAAAGTCGGCGGACCGGGCACCCGGCTCGACGTGCCGGTGACGCACATCAACGCGGCGTACGTCCGCAGCCATTTCGCGGCGATGGAAATCAGCGTGCCTGACGCGCCGCGCGCCGACGAGATCGTGTTCATTCTTGTGATGACGACAGGCGCGCGCGTTCATGACCGCGCTGGCGGCCTCAAGGCCTCGGAGATCAAGGGGCAGGATGGCCTGCGATGACGTCGCGGATCCGCAAGCTGACGGTCGCTGTCGAGGAAACGCATCGCGAGCAGGGCAGGGAGATCGCTCCGCCGACGCGCAAGGCCGCGGCGGTGGCGGTCATCGAGAATCCCTGCGCCGCCAGTTACGTCGAGGATCTGGAGCCGCTGATGGCCATCGGTGAAGAACTTGGCGAACTTCTCGGCCGGCGGGCCGTGGCGGCGCTCGGCATCCGCCCAGGCCAAGCCGAGAGCTACGGCAAGGCGGCGATCGTCGGCGAAAATGGCGAACTCGAACACGCCGCGGCGATTTTGCATCCGCGTCTGGGAAAACCGCTGCGTGACGCGGTCGAGAAGGGCGCGGCGCTGGTGCCCTCGGCGAAGAAGCGCGGCGGTCCGGGCACCGCCATCGACGTGCCGCTAGGCCATAAGGACGCCGCCTATGTCCGCAGCCACTTCGACGCCTTCGAGGTGCGCATCGCCGATGCGCCGCGCGCCGACGAGATCGTCGTCGCGGTCGTCGTCACCGACAGCGGCCGGCCGCTGCCGCGTATCGGTGGGCTGACCAAGGATCAAATCGTGGGCAAGGATGGATTGCGTTGATGGGCGACATCGCCATAACCTCAACCGACAGGGAGAAAGACCGATGATGAAACGTCGCGACTTCGTGGCAAGCCTCGCTGCCACGACAGCGCTGGCCGCCGGTGCGCCATACATCGCGCGCGCGCAAGCGGCGCCGATCAAGATCGGCGAGATCAACAGCTACACCGGACTCGCCGCGTTCACGATTCCCTATCGCCATGGATGGCAACTGGCGCTCGACGAAATCAACGCCGCGGGCGGCATCGGCGGGCGGAAGCTCGAGGTCATCTCGCGCGACGACGGATTCAAGCCCGAGGCGGCGGTGCGTCACGCCAACGAGCTGCTGACCAACGAAAAGGTCGATCTCCTGGCCGGCACGTTCGCGTCCAACATCGGGCTCGCGGTCGCCAACGTAGCGACCGAGGCCAAGCGCCTGTTCGTCGCCGCCGAGCCGTTGACCGACGCCATCGTCTGGGAAAAAGGCAGCCGTTACGTCTTCCGCCTGCGCCCGTCGACCTACATGCAGGCGGCGATGCTTGCGCAGGCGGCCGCCGAGGCGCCGGGCAAGCGTTGGGTGACGATTGCGCCCAATTACGAATACGGAACCTCGTTCGTCGCCAACTTCAAGAAGATCCTCTCGGCGCGGCGGCCGGACATCGAATGGGTGGGCGAACAATGGCCGGCCCAGGGCAAGCTGGAGGCAGGGCCGACGGTGGAGGCGCTGCTTGCGACAAGGCCCGATGGCATCTTCAATGCCACGTTCGGCGCCGATCTGGCGCGCTTCGTGCGCGAGGGCAACACGCGCGGCCTGTTCAAGGGCCGTACGGTGGTGAGTGCGCTTTCCGGCGAGCCCGAATACCTCGATCCGCTCAAGGACGAGGCGCCGGATGGTTGGATTGTCACCGGCTATCCGTGGAGCGCGATCAGCGATCCGGCGCACAAGAAATTCGTCGACGCGTATCAGAAGAAGGTAAACGACTATCCCCGCCTTGGTTCGCTGGTCGGCTATATGACGATCCAGTCGATCGCCGCCGGGCTGAAGAAGGCCGGCTCGACCGACACCGACCAGATGATCGCGGCGTTCAAGGGCCTTGTCATCGACGGCACGCCGGTCGGCCGCATCGTGTTCCGCGCCAGCGACCACCAGTCGACGATGGGCGCCTGGGTCGGCAAAACGGCGCTCAAGGACGGCAAGGGGGTGATGGTCGACTGGTACTACGCCGACGGCGCTAAGTACCTGCCGAGCGACGAGGAGGTGAAGAAGCTTCGCCCCGCCGGGTAGTTGCAGCATCGGGTGGTTCGCTTCGATCTTGCCGCTGGTCGCTCGCCGAGTTGCGAGTAGAAGGTCCTCATGCTGAGCATGTCGAAGCATGAGGACCTTTTGATTTTTGCTGTCGAATTGAAGTGTGGCACGCGCCTTCTTCGACACGCTCGCGATGTCGCGCGCCAAGGCAGTTTTCCGACGTGGCCACGTAAGTGAGCTTCTATGTCATCCAATTCCTGAACGGATTGGTCGCCGCTTCGTCGCTGTTCCTCGTCGCAGCCGGGCTGTCGATTATTTTCGGCGTGACCCGCATCGTCAATTTCGCGCACGGCTCGTTCTATATGCTGGGCGCGTACATCGCGTATTCGTTGATCGAAGCCGCGCCGCCTGGCGCGCTCGGGTTCTGGGGCGGCGTCGTTTTGGCGGCGCTCGTCGTCGGCGCCATCGGCGTGGCGATGGAGATTCTCCTGTTGCGTCGTATCTATAAGGCGCCCGAGCTATTTCAACTCCTCGCCACCTTTGGCGTGGTGCTCATTGTCCAAGACATCGCGCAGTGGACATGGGGCTCCGAGGATTTGCTCGGCCAACGCGCGCCCGGCCTGCGCGGCGCGGTCGAGATCATGGATGGGCGGCTGCCCGAATACGATCTGCTGATGATCGTTCTTGGGCCGGCGATCCTCGGTGCCTTGTGGCTGCTGTTTCATCGCACAAGGTGGGGGACGCTGGTGCGCGCCGCGACGCTCGATCGCGAGATGGTCGGCGCGCTCGGCGTCAATCAGACCTGGTTGTTCACCTCGGTGTTCTTTCTTGGCGCCTTTCTCGCTGGGCTTGGCGGCGCGTTGCGCCTGCCGCGCGACGCGGCGAATCTGCAGATGGACCTCAATATCATCGCCGAGGCCTTCGTCGTCGTCGTCGTCGGTGGCATGGGCAGCGTTCCGGGCGCGTTTCTGGCGGCGGTGTTGATCGGCGAATTGCATGCCTTCGGCATCGTGCTGTTCCCCAAGATCACCCTGGTGCTGATCTTCCTCGTCATGGCGGTGGTTCTGATCGTGCGGCCTTACGGCCTGCTCGGTCGCCCGCCCTCGAGCGGCCATGCCGGCACCCATGCGGTGGAACCGGTGATCCGGCCGACCCCGCGGGTCCTGGCGTGGATCGGCCTCGCCGTTGGCGCGCTGCTCGCGCTGCTGCCGGTCCTGGCCGGCGCCTACGAGCTTGGCGTGATCGCCGAGATCGCCATGTTCGTGCTGTTCGCGGCAAGCCTGCACTTCATGATGGGGCCGGGCGGCATGGCTTCGTTCGGACATGCGGCGTATTTCGGCCTCGGCGCCTATGGCGCTGCGCTCGCCGCCAAGTATCTCGGCGCGCCGATGCTGGGCGGCCTGGCATTGGCGCCGCTGGCGGCCGGCGTCGCCGGAGCCGTCTTCGGCTGGTTCTGCGTTCGCCTTTCCGGCGTATATCTCGCGATGTTGACGCTGGCTTTCGCACAGATCACATGGTCGGTGGTTTTCCAATGGGACTCCGTCACCGGCGGCGACAACGGCTTGCTCGGCGTCTGGCCGTCGGACTGGGCGCGCGATCCGGCGGTGTATTACTACCTGGCCGTAATCGTCTGCGTCGGCGGAACGTTGCTATTGCGACGAATGATCTACGCGCCGTTTGGCTACGCGCTACGCGCCGGCCGCGATTCGTCATTGCGCGCCGAGGCGATCGGCATCGATGTCGCGCGCACGCAGTGGGCGGCCTTCGCCGTCGCCGCGCTTTTCGCCGGCCTGGCGGGCGGACTATTCGCGTATTTCAAGGGCAGCGTGTTTCCGACCTACATCTCGATTCCGAAATCGGTCGACGCACTGTTGATGGTCCTGCTTGGCGGCGTGCAGACGGTAAGCGGTCCGATCGTCGGGGCGGTCGTATTCGCCGGGCTTGAAGAGCAGCTTCTGCGTTGGACCGAATACTGGCGTTCGGTGCTGGGCGCGATCATTGTCGTGCTCGTGCTGGCTTTCCCGCAAGGCATCGCCGGCTTCATCGCTGCGCGCGCCTTGCACGATGAGGAGACGCCGGCATGAGCGTGCTCGTCGTCGAGCGGCTGTCCAAATCGTTCGGCGGGCTCCAGGCCGTCGCCGAGGTCAGCTTTTCCGTCGCCGCCGGCGAGCTGCTGGCGCTAATCGGCCCCAACGGTGCGGGTAAGACGACATGCTTCAACATGGTCGGCGGCCAGCTTCGCCCCGACGCCGGACGGGTCGCCTTCGACGGGCAGGACATCATTGGCCTGCCGCCACGGCGCATCTGGCGACTGGGCGTCGGCCGCACGTTCCAGATTACCCAGACTTTCGGGTCGATGACGGTGCGCGAGAACGTGCAGATGGCATTGCTTTCGGACCGCCGGCGATTATGGAATCCGTGGTCGCGCGCCGGTCGCCAGCACGTTGACGACGCCGACGCGCTGCTGGCCCAGGTGGGGATGAAGGACCAAGGCTCCCGCGCCTGCGGGGTGTTGGCTTATGGCGACTTGAAGCGGGTCGAGCTGGCGGTCGCCCTGGCGCATGCGCCGCGCCTGCTTTTGATGGACGAACCGACCGCGGGAATGGCGCCGCGCGAACGCGTCGGACTGATGGAATTGACGGCGCGGATCGTTCGCGAGCGCCGCATCGCCGTGCTGTTCACCGAGCACGACATGGACGTCGTGTTTCGCAACGCCGACCGCATCGTCGTCTTGAATCGCGGACATTTGATCGCCGAGGGCAAGCCGGCCGACGTACGCGCCGATCCGCGCGTCAAGGAGGTCTATCTCGGCTCCGGCGTCGCGTTCGGCGCCGCGGGGGCATGATGCTGTCGCTCACGTCGCTCAACGCCTATTACGGCCGCGCCCATATCCTCTTCGACCTGTCGATCGACGTAGCCAAGGGCGAGGTCGTCGTGCTGTTGGGCCGCAACGGCGCGGGAAAGTCGACGACCCTCAAGGCGATCATGGGCCTGGTACCGCCGGCGACGGGCCGCGTGATATTCGACGGCCAGGACATCGCCGGCTTGCCGTCGCACGTCATCGCGCGACGGGGGCTGGGATACGTCCCCGAGGACCGCCGCATCTTCGCCGAGTTGACGGTGATGGAGAATCTTGCCGTCGGCCGGCAGCAATCGCGGCCCGGCGTGCCCGAGTGGACGCTGGAGCGCGTGTTCGACATTTTTCCCAATCTCGCCGAAATGCGCGACCGTCCGGGCGGACGGATGAGCGGCGGGGAGCAACAGATGTTGACCATCGCGCGCACGCTTATGGGCAATCCGCGCGCCATCCTGCTCGACGAGCCGTCGGAGGGGCTGGCGCCGGTGATTGTCGAGCACATGGCGGCGACGATCGCGGCGCTTAAGACGGACGGGCTCACAGTTGTTCTCTCGGAACAGAACCTGCATTTCGCCGGCTTGGTCGCCGATCGCGCCTACATCATCGAAAAAGGCCGCATCCGCTATCATGGCTCGATGGACGCGCTGGCCAGGGACGAAGCGGTCCGGGGGCAATATCTTTCGGTGTGAGCGCCCTCCGGCGACTTGCCGGCCCGAGTCGTTCAACCATACACTGTTTCGTGCATTGATATACCTCCCTAGGCGGCCGTGGAGACGACGTGGCGACGATCGGCGGATCTTTCGCGCTTGCGGTGAGCGCGGCGAGCGTGATTCTCGCGCTTGGCGGCAGCCCAGCGCGGGGCGAATCCGCGTCGCCGGCGAACAGTCCCGCTCGCGACGAGGCGCGCTACCTCGACGGCATCGATCGCCGGAATCCGCCACCCTCGCTCGCGCTACAGCCACGGGTGGCGGTCGCCCCTGCCGTCGCGCCATCCGCGTCGCCGAGCGCCTATGCCTGGGGGCCGCCAACGTTTGGTTCCTCCGAATCCGCGGCGGACGATCCTCCGGAACACACCGATCGCGACGACGCGTGGTCCCTCCGCTGCGAGGAGCGAGTCTGCTTCGTTCAGTTCGTCCCCGGCGACTTCGAGACGGTGTCGTCGCGGCGCTTCGCGGTCAATCTCGGCTGGAGCCCGTCGGTCGGCCGGTTCGAGCTCGAGGCGCGCTTTCTCGCCGGCGCCATCGGCGCCGAAATCCGGGCGATATCGGTCGAAGCCAACGGCCGGCAAACGGCGCTACTGCCATTCGTGCGCTGCAACGAGCGAGGCACGTGCTGGTATCGCGCGCTGCTCACCGACGATCAAGTCGAACGACTGACGAGCGCGCTCGTGCTCGCGCTTGTTCCGCTCGAATCGCACGACCGGCCGCACGACGAACTACAAGTCTCGGCTGCCGGGCTGCGCGGAACCTTCGCCCGCTTGCGCGAGGCAGCGCCGGAAACGGGGGCCGGGCAACGCGGTATTGAGCATTCGCCCTCCGCCAGCGCGCCGCCGGCCGCGTACACCTCGCCCTCGCTCGATGAAAGCCGAAGCATATACCTGCCCCGGGTGACGGGCCCGACGCGGTGAATAAGCCGGCTTTCGCGTCGGCGGTGGCGGATTGCCTTTCCCGACGCTTCGATAAATCCGCCTGTCGCAATTTGCAGGGCCGAGGCCGATGCGCCTCAATCGATCAACGGGTAGAGCTCTCCGCGGCGATCCTGCCAAGTGCGCACCGAGCCGCCGGATTGCGCGCGCGCGAGTTGGCCGAGATCGAGATCGGCCGCGACCACTTGGTCTTGATTGCGCTCTCCCTGCGCCAACACGCCGCCCGGCGGGAACGGGTAGTCGCATGGCGCCAGAATCGCCGCCTCGCCGACGTTCGAGCGCAGGTGCTCGACATTCGGCAACCCGCCGACCGTGGGCGCGACGACGACGAAGAGCTGATCTTCGATCGCGCGCGCGTGCGCGGTATAACGAACGCGATAATGACCATGATGATCGTCGGTGCAGGCCGGGGTGAAGATCATCGCTGCACCGCGAGCGCGCGCCTGGCGCGCCAGCTCGGGAAACTCGACATCGTAACATGTAAGAATCGCCGCCTTGCCCCACGGTAGCGACACGAGGTCAAGCCGCTCGCCGGGCGAGATCCCCCACGGCCCAACCTCGGTCGGCGTCAGGTGGAGCTTGCGCTGTACGTCGACCCGGCCGTCGGGATGAAACAGATGCGCGGCGTTGTAGAGCCGGTTGCCGTCGGCGACAACATGCGTGCCGGCGACGATGTGCATCGCATGCCGGCCGGCCAAATCCCGGAATAGGGCGCGGTAGCGATCTTCATATCCGGCGAGATCGCGCACCGTACCGCAGTCGCGTCCATCGGTCGGGATCGACATGAGCTGCGCGGTG
Source organism: Alphaproteobacteria bacterium (assembly GCA_035457725.1). Lineage (GTDB taxonomy): Bacteria > Pseudomonadota > Alphaproteobacteria > CACIAM-22H2 > CACIAM-22H2 > DATFES01. The sequence goes on from DATIBC010000040.1 coordinate 21,613, forward strand.
AAATATTCCGGAAACACCGCCACGCGGGCGCCGAACTCGGCGGCGGCGGCGGCGTGTCCCGCCGATTGCTGCGCGAACTCGTCGAACGTCGCGATCGGGCGCAACGCATATTGCACCGCCGCGACCCGCACCACCTGGCCGTCGGCGGTCAATGGACGATCACCGGTAGCCGCTCGGCCGGGGGCGTGTTGCGCGACCGGCCGCAGCGCACGATGCCGTCGATGATCACCATGCCGATGCCCGGCAGGTCTCCCTTGCGCACCGAATCGAGAACGTCGACGCCGCTGCTGTGCTGGGCGCGGTCCATCAGCACGAAATCAGCCGCCCGGCCCAGCTCGATCAAGCCGCAATCCAGGCGGCGGATCCTTGCCGTATTGCCGGTGGCGAAACAGAAAGCCTGCTCCGCCGGGGTGTCGCCGAGGCTCGACAGCAGCGCGATCATGCGCAACACGCCGAGCGGCTGGACCCCCGAGCCGGCCGGCGAATCGGTACCGATTATGACGCGATCGAGCTGCTTCAATTCCCTGGCGATGCGCAACGCGTGAAGTCCGGCGAGCTCGTTGCCGTTATGGACGATCTCGATCGCCCGCTCGCATTGCTCGCAAAGACAGGTGATCTGCGCCAGCGGCAGCGCGGTGTGCCCGCCGTTGATGTGGCCGATGACATCGGCGTCGGCCTCGAGCACCACCTCCTTGTCGATGTATCCCGAGCCCGGCACCGACGGGCCGCCGGTGTGTATCGTCGACTGGATTCCGTATTTGCGCGCCCAGGCAACCATTTTCCTGGCTTCATCGCCGGCCTTGACCGAGCCGAGTCCGACCTCGCCTAGAAGCTTGACGCCCGACTGCGCCAATTCGGCGAAGTCGCTCTCCACCATGCCGCGCTCGATCAACGGCGCGCCGGCCATAACCTTGACGCCGCCGGGCCGGAACGCCTCGAAGCTGCGCTGCGCGGTGACGGCGTGCGCTTTGAGCCCGACGATGTCCTTGGGCCGGCCGGGCAAGTGCACCTCGCCGGCCGAGATCATGCAGGTCACGCCGCCGTTCAGGAACGAATCGATCCAGCCAAGCTGGCTTTGCCGCGGTGTCCAGTCGCCGAACACTGGGTGCACATGGCTATCGATCAACCCGGGCGCCAGCGCCACGCCGTTGGCGTCAACAGTCGTCGCGACTCCGGCGAGATCGGCGTCGCGCGCACGGCCGACGAATGCGATGCGGCCGTTCTCGGCGATGATCGTGTCGGCGTCGATGCGCGGGCGCGCGAGATCGCCCGTCAGCACCAGCCCGATATTCTTGATCGCCAGCTTGCCCGCGGGCATGCCGGCGGCTGCCGGTTCCGCCATCGCGCGCCGACTCCCTCGCGGCCAATGGCGGCGCGTCGCCACGCCGCCGACTAAACTTCGGTCAATCCGCGCGGCGGATCAAGCCGGTCGGGCTACTGTAACGCCAGGACGGCGCCCGGCATGCGGAATTCCGCGGGGCGGATGAGTTGGCAATTGGCCACGCGCACCGTGTGCAGTTTTCCATCGAGATTCTGTTGCCAGAAATCCAGGAAACGGCGCAGCACCGGGAAGTCCGGCGCCAGGTCCAAATCCTGCCAGATGAAGCTCTGCAGCAAACCGGGATGGTCCGGCATGCGGTAGATGATCTCGGCAGTCGTCAGGCGGTAGTTGCGAAGCTGCAGCGCGAGGGTGGCCATGCGATGGTCCCTTGAAGTGACACGATCCTTCGCGCGCTTCAGCCGCGGGCGCGTCGAAGCTCCATGGATTGTCCCGGTATTCAGTAAATAAATCAATAATACCAAATAGTTATCAGCATGATCGGGAGACTGCTGCCAATCGCGATCATGTGGCAAAAAATTAATCGGCCGCCCGCTAGCCAGATGTCTTGACAGGCAATTAGCTTGGCCCTATGTCGTCAGCACTCATTTGAGGCGAGTGCTAACACGAGCCCGAACTAACGTCCCAACAGGAGGGAATCTCTCATGAAATTCAGGCCGTTGCATGACCGCGTGGTGGTTCGCCGCGTGGACGAAGAACCCAAGACCTCGGGCGGCATCATCATTCCCGACACGGCGAAGGAAAAGCCGATGCAAGGCGAGGTGGTCGCGGTGGGTCCGGGTGCCCGGAACGAGAAGGGCGAGATCGTTGCCCTCGACGTCAAGGCCGGCGACCGCATCCTTTTCGGCAAGTGGTCGGGTACCGAAGTGAAGATCGACGGCGAGGAACTCCTGATCATGAAGGAGTCTGACATCCTCGGCATTCTCGAGGGCGTCGCGGCCAAGAAGAAAGCCGCCTGAGGCCCGCAAGGTAAATCCAGAAGGAGTTGAGGAACATGGCAGCGAAAGAAGTACGTTTCGGCGGCGACGCGCGCGCGCGGATGCTGCGCGGCGTCGAGATTCTCAATGACGCGGTCCGCGTGACGCTGGGTCCCAAGGGCCGCAACGTCGTGCTCGACAAGTCGTTCGGCGCGCCGCGCATCACCAAGGACGGCGTGACGGTGGCGAAGGAAATCGAGCTCGCCGACAAATTCGAGAACATGGGCGCCCAAATGGTGCGCGAGGTGGCGAGCAAGACTTCCGACGTCGCTGGCGACGGCACCACCACGGCGACCGTGCTGGCGGCCTCGATCGTGCGCGAAGGCGCCAAGGCGGTTGCGGCGGGGATGAACCCGATGGACCTCAAGCGCGGCGTCGATCTGGCGGTCGAGGCGGTGGTCGAGGACATCAAGAAGCGGTCGAAAAAGATCTCGACGAGCGAAGAGATCGCCCAGGTCGGCACGATTTCGGCCAATGGCGAGCGCGAAATCGGCGACATGATCGCCAAGGCGATGGAGCGAGTCGGCAAGGAAGGCGTGATCACCGTCGAGGAGGCGAAGAGCCTCGAGACCGAGCTCGACGTGGTCGAAGGCATGCAGTTCGACCGCGGTTATCTCTCGCCCTATTTCATCACCAACGCCGAGAAGATGATTTGCGAGCTCGAGAATCCCTACATCCTGATCCACGAGAAGAAACTGTCGGGGCTCCAGCCGCTGCTTCCCGTTCTCGAGGCGGTCGTGCAGTCGGGCAAGCCGCTGCTGGTCGTCGCCGAGGAAGTCGAGGGCGAGGCGCTGGCGACCCTGGTCGTCAACAAGCTGCGCGGCGGCCTCAAGGTCGCGGCGGTCAAGGCGCCGGGCTTCGGCGATCGCCGCAAGGCGATGCTCGAGGACATCGCGACGCTGACTGCGGGCCAGGTGATCAGCGAGGATCTCGGCATCAAGCTCGAGAACGTCACGCTCGACATGCTGGGCCGCGCGAAGAAGGTGGTGATCGAGAAGGAGAACACCACCATCGTCGATGGCGCCGGCAAGAAGTCGGACATCGAAGGCCGCTGCACGCAGATCCGCGCCCAGATCGAGGAGACGACGTCCGATTACGACCGCGAGAAGCTGCAGGAGCGGCTGGCGAAGCTGGCTGGCGGCGTCGCGGTCATCCGCGTCGGCGGCGCCACCGAAGTCGAGGTCAAGGAGCGCAAGGATCGCGTCGACGATGCGATGCACGCGACCAAGGCGGCGGTCGAGGAGGGCGTCGTCGCCGGCGGGGGCGTGGCTTTGCTCTACGCCATCAAGGCGCTGGACAAGGTCAAGCCGGCCAATGACGATCAACGGGTCGGCGTCGACATCGTACGCAAGGCGTTGACGACCCCGGCGCGGCAGATCGCCGAGAACGCCGGCACCGACGGCTCGATCGTCATCGGCAAGCTGCTCGAGAGTAAGAACACGAACTTCGGCTTCGACGCACAAGCGGGCGAGTATGTCGACATGCTGAAGTCGGGAATCATCGATCCGACCAAGGTGGTTCGCACCGCCCTCCAGGACGCTTCTTCGATTGCTGGGCTGCTTATCACCACCGAGGCCATGGTGGCCGAGAAGCCCGAAAAGAAGTCTCCGCCGATGCCTCCGGGTGGTGGTGGCATGGGTGACATGGACTTCTAAGCGATTAAAAATACAGCCAAAAGCGAAAATTTGGGCGGGCCTCCGGGCCCGCCCTTTCTTTTTGAGCATTTAGAGTGTATGCATATTATATGTATAACTATCATATCGTCTGACGGTGCCCGACGATCCTGGAGCGCTGCTGTGGCGGGCGGCCAACGATTGGCAGCGCGCCGCGCATGCCGCCTTATCGCCGCTCAAGCTGACCTACGCCCAGGGGTTGCTCCTGACGGCGCTTGCCGACCGCACTCTCGCTAACGGCGCCACCATCCAGGTCGAACTGGCGCGCCTGGTGCGCGCCGATGCAATGATGACTTCACAGATTCTGCGGATCCTCGAGCGGCGGCGGCTTGTCGCGCGCGCCACGGTCGCCAACGATGCGAGGGCGCGTCACGTCAGGCTGACTGCGGAGGGCGAAAGCGTCGCGGCGCGGGCGCGGGCGGTGCTTGGCGAGGCGATCGACGCGTTCTTTGCGCCGCTCGGGCCGCAGCGTGGGGCGTTCGCCGCAGCACTCGGCCAGCTGATCGGCGTTCGCGTTCGCCTCCGCGTCCCTTCCGCCACGGCCGCGACGGGCCATGATCGCGCCTCACGAGGCGGCAATGCAGAAAGCCGCTAAGCAATTGAAACTTCGACCCCGTCCTGAGCGTGTCGAGGGACGACGACGCGATCCTTACGCTTTGACAAGCTAGCGCGCGGATTAAGTTGTGCTTAATTCGCGGCGTCGCGGCTTGGCGGCGGTTTTTCGTGGCCGTCAGGCGATGGCGAGACGCACCGTGGTGGCGCGTTCAATCGCGCCGGCAATGAGTCGGTCAAGCTCGAGCGCTTGACGCAGCTTTTGCAGCAAGCGCATCTCCTCGAACGGAAGTCGGCGGTCGGCGGCGGCGATCTCGCACGCGACGAGATAGGCGGTCTCGCGCAAGTTCGCTGGCAGCGCCTCGGCGATCAGCGCCAACACGCGATCGAGGCCGTTCGCCGTTTGCAGGATCACCGCGCATTCCTGCGCCGTCTCGGTGAGCTTCTCCATGTCGAAATCGGCGAAGATCGGCAACTGTCGGACCAGACGCCCGATCAGACCGAGTTCATTCGCCGGCATCCGGCCATCCACGGCGGAGGCCAAGACCATCGTGTAGATCAGCGCGGCATGTTGCGAGATCGTGGTGGGACGAGAATTCATCGCTGATCCTTGCGAAAGGTCGGTGACGCGGCCTGACTTTAGGCGCGGGGGTGCCGCCGTCAAGCGCGGAAGTCGATGGCAATGGCCGGCCGGCGCCGCAGCCCGATTACCTCGGGCCTGGTATGCGAGCGATCCTCGACGTCGTCCTCCCCGTCTTCGCGGTGATCTTGGCCGGTGTCGTTGCCGGCCGGTTCCGTATTTTGGGGCAAGACAGCTCCGAGGCGCTCAATCGCTATGTCTATTGGTTTGCGCTGCCGGCCTTGTTCTTCGTCGCGATGAACCGCGCCAGGTTGTCGGCCGGTCCTGTGCTGCCCTTCACGCTCGCCTATCTAGGCGCCGTGACGATTGTCTGGTCATTGGTGATGGCGATCGGCCGCTATGCGTTCTCCGAGCGGTTCGGCGCAGCGGGACTTGGCGGTTTTGTCGCCACGTTCGCCAACACCGGTTATATGGGAATCCCGTTGTTCATCACCGCATTCGGCGACAAGGGAACGCTTCCCGCGATCATCGCAAGCGTGCTCAACGGCGCGGTCGTCACCGGTGTCGCGATCGCCATCGTCGAGGTCGACCGCAGCGCCGGCCGCGGTTTTGGCCGCGCGGCGAGCGACGCGCTCGGCGCCGTGGCGCGCAACCCGTTGGTGATCGCGCCGTTCGCAGGTCTATGCTGGGTCAGGCGGGCGTATTGCTGCCCACGCCGATCGCAGGTTTCGCCGATCTAATCGGTGCCTCGGCCGGTCCGTGCGCGCTGTTCGCCATCGGCCTGTTTCTCGCCTCGCGCCCGCTGGCAGCGCCGCTTGGCGGACGCAAAGCGATCGAGGTCGGCTGGCTGACGCTGGTCAAGCTCGTTCTTCATCCGCTTGTCGCATGGTGGCTGGCCGGTATTTGCGACCTCGACGCGTTCTGGACTGCGGCGCTCACGATTCTTTCCGCCCTGCCGACAGGCGCTCGCGTTCGTCATCGCCCAGCAGCACGGCATATTCGTCGGACGCGCATCGGCCGTGATTCTCGTATCGACGGTGGTATCAGGGGTGACTCTGTCGGCGCTGTGGATTGCCTTCGATCCATTCCCTCCGTAGACGGTACATTTCCCCGTAAGCCTCGACACTAGAGACGATTTCATGGCTTACTACCGCCTGCCTCGAAGCCACGAGGCCACGAATCCCTAGGCCGAGAAACGGCATGGATGGGGAGGAGACAGGGGCCGTTGGCCAAGCTGCCGCTGACGATCGCGTGCTGGGATTACGACCGCACGCGCGCGCTGATGGATGGACGCATTGCCGTCGAAGGATGCGATGCGACCTATCTTGCGCTGGCGCCGGAGGAGGTTTTTTTCCGCGCCTTCCGGCATCACGAATTCGACGTCACAGAATTGTCGTTCAGCACATACATGATGTTGCGCGCGCGCGGCGCGTGCCCTTACATCGCCATTCCGGCCTTCGTCAGCCGCGCGTTCCGGCATTCAGCGATCTACGTCCGCACCGATCGCGGCATCGCCGCCCCGGCCGATCTCAAGGGACGCGTCGTCGGCGTGCCGGAATATCAGGTGACCGCCGCCCTGTGGGTGCGCGGCATGCTCAAGGACGAGTATGGCTTGGATCCCGTCGACCTCGATTGGCGCACGGGGGGCGTGGAGGATTCGGGCCGCCATGAGAAGGTGGAACTGAGCTTGCCGAAAGGCGTGCGCGTAAAGCCGATCGCGGACGGCATGACGCTGGGCGGGATGCTCGAGGCGGGAGAGATCGATGCCCTCATCGCGCCGCGCGCGCCTTCGTGCTTCGTTCGCCGGGTTCCTGGCGTGGGCCGGCTGTTCGCCGATTTCCGCGCCGTCGAAAAGGCGTATTGGGCCAAAACGCGCATCTTTCCGATCATGCATGTGGTCGGCATCCGCGAGAGCTTGGTCCAAAAGAATCCCTGGCTGCCGTCGAGCGTCTTCAAGGCGTTTGCGCAGGCCAAGGGGCTGGCGATGCCCGAGTTGTTCGAGGTCGCCGCGCTCAAGTACCTGTTGCCGTGGGTTGCCGCCGAGGCCGAGGAGACTCGCGCCTTGATGGGCGACGATTTCTGGCCATATGGCGTCGACGCCAACCGGCCGACGCTGGACGCGATTACCCGCTACTCGCACGAACAGGGGCTCACCCCGAGACCGTTGAGCATCGAGGAGTTGTTCGCCGCCTCGACGCGGGAGCGATACAAAGTATGACCGAACGCGCAACATTCGATCGACGCCATTCGACATCCGACACGACGGAGGAATCGCCATGAAGAAGTTGATCGTCATCGCGGCGCTGATCGCCGGACTTGGCGCGGCCGGCGCCGCGCTGGCTCAGTCGGGACCGCCCTATCGCATGACGCTCGCCGGCGCCAGCGCCGGTGGCCTGTGGTCGGCGCTCGGCGTCGGGGTCGATCAGGCTGTGTCGGCCGCCCATCCCGGCTCGACGATCACATACCAGACCGGCGGCGGCGGGCTCGCCAATCTGCCGCTGGTCTCGAAAAACGCGGTGCCGATGGGAATTGCGCTCGACACCGAAGTTGACATCGGCCTCAAGGGCGAGGAGCCGTACAAGGAGCCGATCAAGAACGTTCGCGGGTTGGCGCGCCTCTATGACGCGCAGGTCAATTACATGCTGGTGACCAAGGATTTCGCCGAGAAGCATGGCATCCGCAGCATGTCCGATCTGGTGCAAAAGAAGCCTCCGGTGCGGGTGGCGATGAACCGGCGCGGCAACGCCACCGGCAAGATCAGCGCGCTGTTCTTCGAAAGCATGGGCGTCACGCCGCAGGACATCGAGAAGTGGGGCGGCCAAGTCATCTATGCGGCTTCGGCCGAACAAGCGAATCTGATCCTCGACCGCCGCATCGACATGATCGCCAACGGCCTGTTCGCGCCTGATCGGTCGATCCTGCAGATCACCAATTCGATCGACGTCGTATGGCTCGACACGCCGGAAGACGTGCTCAAGAAAGTCGCCGATCAAAGCGCCGGTTTCGTCACCACCGTCAAGGCGGGCGTCTATCCGTGGCTGACCAAGGACGTGCGGACGACGGCGCACGGTGCGGTCATCGTCGTCAATGAGGCGATGGACGAAGCGACCGCCTACAACCTGGCCAAGGCCATCGTCGTCAATATCGACAAGATCCGCGGCCAGAACAAGGCGATGGAGGCGCTGACGCCCAAGATCGTCGCCACTCCGTCGGTGATCCCATTCCATCTTGGAGCGGCGAAATACTACCGCGAGGCGGGGCTCCTGAAGTAAACGGCATGGATGCGGGCGGGAGGGTCGGCGCGCGATTCTCCCGCCGTCGCGCGCGCGCATGACGTTCGGCGACCGTATTCTCGACATCTTTTTCACGGTCGGCGCGCGGCGGCGACCGAAGGGCGCGGTCGCCTGGCTGATTTCACCCTTCGCCGTGGCGATCGGCGTTTGGGTGATCTACGCCGCGCTCTTCGCCATCATCGATCCGCTGGCGCACAGCATCGTCTTCGCCTGCGGCATGTTGGGGTTGCTGTTTCTGATCTGCGGCGCGACGCCGCGCGCCGATCCCGAGCGCCCGCATTGGACCGACTGGCCGCTGTCGGCGTTGAGCATTGCCAGCGGGGTTTATTTCTTCATCCACATCAAGGAAATCACGACGCGCATCACGCTGCTCGACCCGCTGTCCGAGCTGGATGTTTTTTTCGGCGCGGCGATTTTTCTTCTCGCCTTCGAGGCGACGCGGCGCGCCACCGGGCTCGGCCTGACGCTGGTGGTGCTGGTCTTCGTTTCCTACAACCTGTTTGGCCATCATCTCGGCGGCGTGCTCGGCCATGGTTATATCGACTTCCACCATTTTCTCGACGTGATGGTGTTCACCACCGACGGCATTTTCGGCATCGCAGTGCGCGTCGCGGCGACCTACGCCTTCATGTTCGTGCTGTTCGGCACCATTCTCGAGCGCGCCGGCGGCGCGCGGTTCTTCTTCGATCTCGCCGCGGCGCTCACCGGGCGCAGTCCCGGCGGCCCGGCGAAGATCGCGGTGATTTCCTCGGGCATGTACGGCATGGTTTCCGGCAGCCCGACCGCCGACGTGGTGACCACCGGTTCGGTGACGATTCCGGTGATGAAACGCCTCGGCTATTCGGGCACGCTCGCCGGCGCGGTCGAGGTCGCGGCGTCGTCGGGCGGCAGCATAATGCCGCCGGTGATGGGCTCGGCGGCGTTCATCATGGCCGAATACACCGGCATCCCTTATCGCGACATCGCCATCGCCGCGGTGCTTCCGGCGATCCTGTATTACACCGGCGTTTACGCCCAAGTGCATCTTCGCTCGCTCAAGATGGGTTTGGTCGCGCTGCCGCGCGAGCAGATTCCGCCGCTGATTCCCACTTTGAAGCAGGGCGGCCTGTTCATCGTCCCGCTCGCCGCGCTGGTCGTCATCCTGCTGCTCGGCTATTCGCCCAACATGGTCGCCGCCGTTGCGTCGCTGGCGGTGATCGCGGTGGCGGCGCTGCGCCGGGAAACGCGGGTCGGGCCGGTCAAGATCCTTCGCGCATTAAGCGAGGCGACCATGCTGATGGTCACGGTGACGGCGGCCTGCGCTGCGGCGGGACTGGTCGTCGGCGGCATATCGATGACCGGGCTTGCGCAGAAATTCGCCCATCTGATGAATCTCGTCGCCGGCGCCGAAATGCTGCCCTCGCTGATCTTGATCGCGGCCATGTCGTTGTTCCTCGGCATGGGCATGCCGACGCCCAATGTCTATATCCTGACCGCGGTTCTTGTCGGCCCACTGCTGGCGCAGCTCGAAGTCGATCGAATGGCGGGCAATCTGTTCCTGATCTATTTTGCGGCGCTTTCGGCGATGACTCCGCCGGTCGCCGTCGCTGCATACGCCGCGGCGCCGATCGCCGATGCCAACCCGCTGCACATCGGCTTTTCGGCGGTGCGCATCTGCGCCGCTGCGTTTATCGTCCCGTTTTCGTTCGTCTACGGGCCCGAGCTGCTGCTCGATGGCCCGTTGTGGAAGATCGCGCTGGGGTTCGGAACGGCGGCCATCGGGGTGGTCATGCTCGCCGCGGCGATCGAAGGGTGGTATCGCGGCGCGCTCGCCTGGCACGCGCGAAGTCTATTGGCCGGCGCGGCAGTGGCGCTAATCTTTCCCGGCGTGCCCGCGGCGCTGATCGGCGCCGCACTCCTCGGCGCTGCCATCGCCGCAACGTGGCTGGCGCGGCGCCCGCGGCTCGGCGCCTCGTTGTGAGCGCCGGCCGACGATACCGGTCGGGATTCGAATCGAGCGGAGGCGACAATGGCCGTCAGCAGCAATCTTGAGCGGTTGATCGAAGCCGCCGCGCCTTATTGGGCGGGCGAGGCCGAGGTGTTCACCACATACTGGGAGTGCGAAAAACGCACGCGCGAAACCGATCGCCGATGGCTGATGCTACAGTGTTCGAAGGAAATCTGGGGATCGGGTCTGGCGCCGCTCGACAAGGGAATATTTCTCGGGCCGGCCGAGGAGCTGATCGCGGCATTCCCGAAAATCGACACCGAGATCGACCGCCATGCCGTGCTCGATATCGCCGAGGGGCTGTGGGCGGAGTTCGCGCATTACTGCGCTTTCGCTGACGCCCATGATGCATTGGCGCTTCCAGGCGAGCCGAAGATCAATCCGCGAGCGGTCAAGATCGGCTGGCCCGAAGATCTGGCGCTCGCCACGCTGCGCCTCAGGCACCGCGAATCGAACCAGAAGCTCGGCAAACGCGCCACGTCGTTCACCGAGGGTGGGTACTGCACGCTGTTCTCCGAGGGGATGAAACTGAAGGAGAGGGCGACCGGACGGCACGGGCGCGCCAACGCGCTGATCGCCGAGGCTTGCGCCAAGGTCTACGAAGACGAATTCGCCCACATGCTAAAGGGCATCATCGGGCTCGATGCGGAGGGGCTGACACCAGGAGAATGGACGTTGCTCGAAGACATGTCGGTGGATCAGCTTCGCCATCGCATCGTCATGCGCAACGCCCAGTTCAGCTATCCGCTGGCCGAAACAAGACTCAAGGAGCTCATGGCGGGAAAAGCGCGCCCGCTGGCCTTCGACTACGAAAAGGCGGCGCTGGCGGCGTAGCGCGCGGATCGTCCACGTTCCGCCGCGTCGTTCGGCGGGCTCAAGACGCGGGGCGCCGCGCTTCGGCCAGGAACTCGCGCGTCATCGCTACCGCGTCGGCGAGGCCAATGCGCTGGATTTCGACACCTGGCGGGAACGCGCTCGCGAGCCGCGAGGGCAGCCGGGAGTCGAGCAAGACGAACACGCCAATGTCGTCGGCGCGCCGCACCAGCCGTCCGAATGCCTGCTTGAGACGCAACCGGGCGATCGCATCGTCGTAAGCCGCCCCGCCGAACGCCGCCTTGCGCGCCTTGTGTAGGATATCCGGTCTGGGCCACGGCACGCGGTCGAAGACGATGAGCCGCAGGCTGCGGCCCGGTACGTCGACGCCGTCGCGCACCGCGTCGGTGCCGAGCAGACAGGCGTCCAGCTCGGCGCGGAAGATGTCGATGAGCGTTCCGGTGTCGAGGCCGTCGACGTGCTGGGCGTAAAGCGGCAGCCCGGCCGCCTCGAGCGGCGAGGCAATGCGCGCGTGGACGGCCCGCAGCCGGTTGATGGCGGTGAACAGCCCGAGCGCACCGCCGCCCGCGGCGAGAAACAACTCGCGATATGCGCCGGCGATGGCCGCCGTGTCGTCGCGCTTGACGTCGCGCACGACGATCACGCGCGTCTGGCGCGGGTAGTCGAACGGCGAGGGCACGCTCGCGCGCATGCGTTGCGGCAGATGACGTGCGCCGGTGCGCGCCTCCGCCGCCAGCCACGCCGCCTCGGCGTCGCCTGCCTCGATGCCGTCGGTCAGCGTCGCCGAGGTGATCAGAAGGCCGTGCGCCGGTCGGCCGACGGTCTCGGCGAAGGGCGCCGTCGGATCGACCCAGTGCCGATGCATGCCGACGTCGGCGTCGCGACCATCGATACGTTCGACGGCGAACCAGTCGACCAATTCGGGCGGCGTATCGTGGGCCAGCGAGCGCAGCATGGCGCGCCAGCCGGGAAGCATCGATTCGGCGCGCCGGCGCAGGCCGCGCGCCACGGCCTCGATACGCGTGCGCGTCGCGGTATCGAGAGTTGCCGCCTCGCGGTCGATCCGCTCGAGCAGTCGCCGCGTCAGTTCGGAAAGCGGCTCGATGAGCCGTGCCAGCGCCGCGTCGAGACGCTGGCCCGCGTCGATCAGGCCATCGACCGGCGGCCGAGCTTCGGTTTCGAGCGAGTATCCCTCTTCGACGTCTTGCGCCCGGGCATACACCTGGCGGCGGACATGGGCGAGAAAGGTCTCGGTCGGGCCGCTCGGCTTGCTGCCGGCGAGGCGCGCCAGCCACGATTCGCCCGGCAGCGCCCGCGCCGCGCGCTGCGCCGCCTCGAGCGCTGCCGTGGCGTGTTCGTCGGGCGCGGCGAGATCGCCGGCCCGCGCCGCCAAACCGCGGGCGCGCGATCGGCCGCTGCCTTCGTTGCCGAGCACCCAGCGGCGCAGGTCATACGCCTCCTGTCCGGTGAGGGCGGCTGAAAATGCGCTGTCGGCGGCGGCGAACACATGGTGGCCTTCGTCGAAGACGTAGCGCGTCGGCGCGTACGAATCCTCGAGACCGCCGAGGCCGCCATTGGCGAGCGCCGCCTGGACCATGACCAGGGCATGATTGGCGATGACGATGTGGGCGCGCCGGGCGCGGCGCACGCTCTTTTCGATGAAGCAGCGATGATAGTGCGGGCAGGCGGAGTAGATGCACTCGCCGCGGCGATCGGCGAGTCCGCGCGTGCGCGCGCGGCCGACGAGGTCGGCGAGCCAGGCCGGAAAGTCGCCGCCCACCATGTCGCCATCGCGGCTCGCGGCGGCCCAGCGCGCCATCAGCCCTAGCGCCGGAAGGTCCTGCGGCCGCGACGCGGTCGCCGTCACCGCCTCCTCGAAATTGAGCAGGCAAAGATAATTCTCGCGCCCCTTGCGGATGACGACGCGGCGCGTCTTGAGATCGGAATCGTCGTAGAGGCGGTCGAGCTCGCGGTCGATCTGATGCTGCAGGTTGCGCGTGAACGTCGAAATCCACACCGGCCCCTGGTTCTTCTCCGCCCATACGGTCGCCGGAGCGAGATATCCCAGCGTCTTGCCGACGCCGGTGCCGGCCTCGGCCAGGATCAGTCGCGGCGTATCGGGGGCCTCGCGCGGCAAGAAGGCGGCGCTTGCCGCCGAAGCGTAGTCGGCTTGCTGCGGCCGCGCTTCGGACGATTCGCCGAGCAATTGGGCCAGGCGCGCGCGCGCCTCGACCGGCTCGACGGGCGCGTTCCCCGCTGGCGGCTCGGGGGCGTGCTCGGACCATTCGGCGAGCGTGCGCCACACCTCGAGCGCCGTGCGCGAGGTCGCCTGCTGAAATGCGTCCGGTGCGTCGCCGAGCGCCGCGAGCACGCTTGGACCCCAGCGCCAGCCGCCGCGCGCCATCGTCCGGGCGAGCGCGACGAGATCGCCAGCGCCGGTGCGAGGCGTCGCAGCGAGCTCAGCGATGAGCTGTTCAGCCGCGCGGCGCACGGCGAGCGCTTCCTCGGCGAGCGTCGTCGGAGCGGCGAGGCCAAGTATCGCGGCGAGTCCGCGCGGCGTGGGCAGCACGAAATTCGCCGGCCGCGCGAAGGCGAACAGCTCGAGCACATCGTAGGCCGCGAAGCGCTCGGCCCGCAGACGCCGCGCATTCGCCGGCGCGTGAACAAGAAGCGGCGGCGTCTCGCGCGCCCGCTGGGTGGCGTCGGCAAGCGAGAGTTCGGCGATCTCTCCTTCGGGCGACAGCCACACAGCGTGCGCCACACCGGCGACCAGCGTCGGCGCTTCGGGCAATGCCGCGCGACGCGGAGGAGGGAAGGGAACGACGACGGCCATTGTCGATGCCGACTATACGAGTCGCGGCGGCCCCACGCCAACGCGACGACGTCGCGGTTCACGCCAACGAATTACCGCTCGCCCGAATGATCGTAGGGGAGGTCGCTAAGGAACGCATCCGCGACCTCGGCAAAACAGACGTTTTGGCAATAGTCGCTGGCGCAGAATCTGTGGTACCCCGGCTCCGCCGGCCGGTCGTAATCGCCGCCGTATTGGCCAATTCCCAGGTTCGACCAGCGCAGCGCGTAATTGCCCCCGACGATGCTCCGCCAGCCGCCGATCTTCTCGTCGAGGACGGTGACGTAATCCCACGCCGGTCCGCGATCCGCGCGCTCGTCGGTGAGCAGATGGGCGACCTTGTCGATATCGTGGTTCACGCCGTCGAGATCGGCGATTTCGACCCATTCGCCGTGATCGCGCCGATAGATCGGAGTCATCTCGCCGCAGGTGCCGCCGAAGCAAATGTGGGCAAAACGAACGATCAACTCGTACATGCCGTCATCGTCGAGATCGGCGCGGCCGACCAGAAAATTCTCGAACGTCAGGTCCTCTCCAGGGCAGTCGAGCCGCGCCTGGATGAGCAATTGCTCGAGGAGTTCGCGCTCTGTGCCGACATCGCCGAGTCGCATTGGAACGACCAGCGGCTCGGCGCGGCTGTCCGTGTTGGCCGCCGCCACGAGCGACACGGCGAACAGCAACGTGCGCCAGGCGCGGCGGCGCGTCATCGCTCGCCCGAATGATCGTAGGGGAGTTCGCGCTGAAGGCCATCGAGACTCGCGTCGTGACAGACGCGGCATCGTTCGGTTATGCAGTACGTCACGTATCCCGGTCGCGCCGGCCGATTATAATCGCCGCCCAATTCGCCGATTCCAAGGTTGGACCAACGCGACGCTTCCTCGCCGGCAAGGACGGTTCGCCAGCCGCCGATAGTCTCGTCGAGAACGATGACGTATTCCCGCGGCCACGGCATGTCGGGCTCGTCGGTCAGCAGATGGGCGATTGCGTCGATATCAGCATTGGCGCCGTTAAGGTCGTCGATTTGGACCCACTTGCCATTGTGGAATTGATATACAGGCGTCGCGTGATAGCAGCTTCCGCCGAAGCAGGAGTCAAAGATCGAAACGATCAGCTCGTATTGGTCGTCGTCGTTGAGATCAACCCGTCCCACCTGAAAAAGATCCAGGTTAAGTTCATGGCCCGGGCAATCCTTCCGGGCCTGAACTAGCAGTTCCTCCAGGAACGCGCGCTCGGTGCCGACATCGCCGCGCCGCAAGGGAACGATCAGCGGCTCGGCGCGGCTCGCCGCGCTCATCGCGGCGAGCAGCGATAGGGCGATCAGAAATCGCGCCGAATGCGGGCGCCTCATTGATCGTGATTGCCCGTTTGAATACGTCATTATCGCTGCACGCGATACGGCTTGTTGCGAAACGTTCGCAAACGGGTTTCGACCTGCTTGAAGGTCTTGCGCCGTTCTTCTGTGAGTGTCGAAAAATCCGATCGCCAGCCGGTGCGTTGTTGGTGCGCCAGATACTGGCGGACCGTCGGCGCGCCATGGCGATGCGCTGCGCCTGCGAGGCCCGCTTCAGTGATTATGAAGTTTGCCTCCATGCCGGCAATCGACCGGCCGATGAAGCTCTTCGAGCCGTTCTGGAGGAGCTGCCGGTCGTTGTCGGAGAGATAGTCGGAGAGCGCCCGCTCCTGCGCCTCGGGATCGGCCAGGAAGTCTTGGTCAGATCGAATCCCGTACTTACCCGTCCATCGGCCATCCGGAGTCTTCATGCCAGCGGCCTTCAAGGCGACATCCGTCATCTGATATCGGCCAAGGGCGCCGCTCGGGTTGTGCTGCTGGTAACCGTGGTTCTTGTGCTCGGCCGAGCGTTCGGCCTCGGCGAT